>JBMNPB010000047.1:0-18478 GCA_050943375.1 bacterium | reverse complement strand
CAGCGGGGCGGAAGTGGGGCCGACACGGCAGGTATTGAGTGCGGCGGCGCTCACTTATGTGGCGGCGACGGCGGTGGCGGTCGGTCAGCTGCTCCGTCTTCTGATGCTGCGCGGCCGGAGGGATTAGAATGTTCCTGTTGCTGCTTCTGCTCTGGCCCCTTGGTTTATTCCTCCTGCTCAATCTCCTGCTGCTCCCGCTTCAGTTCACGGCGTTTACTTTGGCCAATATGATTACCATTCCCCGGCAGATTTATGAAATTGCCGTCAATCCGCGCCTGCGGGCAAATCACGCCTTAGAGCACGCCACCATCAATGTCTTGGAGGAACATTACGGGCCGCTTGGACTGGCGGGATTGGCCCGGGATGACGGTTTTCTCATTCGCGGGCCGGCCGATCCGGCGGCAATCGAGGAGGCAGCCCGTGTTGGTCTCGCCCGCCTGCAGCGGGGGGAGACGGGGCTTGCCGTTCACGACCGTTGCGGGACGAGCATCGCCGCGGCAAATTTTCTTGCTTCGGTGCTTTTCCTCGTTTTGCTACTGCAGACAGGACGGTTCACTGTCTTGAATATTCTTATTGCCATGCTCTTTGCCAATCTGACCGGACCTGTTCTCGGTCGTCTCGTCCAGAAATTTTTTACGACTTCCGTCCGGGTTGGGGAGATGGTGATTGACCGGGTCGAATACGGCAGTGAGCCGCTTGCTTTTTTTGGGATGCGGGTTTATCGCCGGCCGACGGATTTTTTTGTCCGGACGCGCCGTCTGCGGACGGTTTATTGACCGGGAGAGCTGGTAACGGCTGAGGCGGTTGAACAATAGAATTGCGGTTTGGCTTTGCCGCAGGGAAGTAAACGGTGGTTCTTGGTTTACAAGACGGCTGAACAAAAAAGATTGCGGTGGGAGGACGGAAGGATGGCGCGGGACAGAGAACCAATTACGGCGCGGGAAATGGCGCTGCAAATTCTCATCCGGGTGGAGACACAAGGGAGTTATGCCAATCTCCTGCTTGACAAAGTTTTGGCGGCGCACCCGCTTGCTTCCGCTGACCGCCGTTTCGTGACTGAACTCGTCTATGGCGTCCTCCGGCACCGGAGCGCCCTCGATTGGATTATCAGTCATTTCTCCGCCCGGAAGATAAAGGACATGACTGCGTCTCTGCGGAATATCCTTCGTCTCGGAGTTTACCAGATTGCCTTTTTGGAACGGATTCCGGCCGCCGCCGCCTGCAACGAGGCGGTGGAATTGGCCAAGAAGCATGGCCATGCCGGCATTGCCAAATTCACCAACGGAGTGTTGCGCGCCGTCGTCCGCGGCCATACTGCTGTTGCCTGGCCGGAAGATCCGCTGCAACGGATCGCGGTTCGGGAATCCCACCCCGCCTGGCTGGTGGAGCGGTGGATTGACCGCTTCGGGGCAAAGGAGGCGGAAGCTTTGTGCCTGGCCAATAACCGCATTCCGTCGCTTTCCGTCCGGACGAACACGCTCCGGATTACCCGGGCGGCCCTGAAAGAGCTATTGACGGCGGCAGGAGTGGCAGCGGCGGAGAGCGAAATTTCCCCGGACGGCCTGCGGCTCGCCGGTTATCCGCCGCTGCGGGAATTAGCCGCTTTCCGGGAAGGTCTTTTCACCGTCCAGGACGAAGCTTCGATGCTCGTAGCCGAAATCATGCGCCCGGCGCCCGGGAGCATCGTTATCGATACTTGCAGCGCTCCCGGCGGCAAAACGACGCATCTCGCCCAGAAGATGGACAACCGGGGGAAAATAATTGCCTTGGACCAGCATGCCGGCAAATTGCGTCTCGTTGCCGCAAGCTGCCGCCGCCTGGGCATCAATATTGTGGAGACGCGGCAATGCGATGCCCGGCAGATCGACTGTCTGCCGGATGGCGCGGCTGACGCCGTCTTGGTTGACGCTCCTTGCTCGGGCTTGGGCGTACTTCGCCGCAAGCCGGATGCCAAATGGCGAAAAACGGCCGCTCAGTTGCCGATTATCGGCCGTCTGCAGCGGCAAATCCTGGCCGCGGCTGCTGCCAAAGTCACTCTGGGAGGCACGCTACTTTACAGCACTTGTACAACGGAGCCGGAAGAGAACGAAACGGTAATTGCCGATTTTCTCACCGCCCATTCCAATTTCCGTCCGGTTGACATCCGGCCTTTTCTGCCGCCCAAGCTGCGGGAAGAAGCGGCGGCGGCCAGGGGTTATCTGCAACTCCTGCCCCATCGTCACGGCACGGACGGTTTCTTTATCGCCCGCCTGACTCGGCGGCAGTAATGCCGTGCTGGTGCTGTCTTGGTCAGGACCAGAGCTGATAAATGTCAACACCCCGGAAATAATGCCGGATGATGGCCAGATGGTCCCGGCCTTCCGCCGCTTGACCATAAGCACCCCATTGCGAAAGACCGACGCCGTGCCCCCAGCCCCGGCCGGTGAAGCGCACCCGGCTTCCTTCGGCGCTGATGCCGGTGATGAGAGTGGAGCGGAGACGGGACGTCCCAAGCCATGTCCGCAACTGAGGACCGGAGATGGTTTTACTGCCGATGCTCAATTTGACAGCCCGGCCGGAAGGGCCTGTTTCCGCGATGCTGGCCGACCCGGACGAGACGCCGGCGATTCCGCGCAGCTCACTCAAAGGAACAGTGACCGACCATTCTTTGAGATGGGCCGGAACGGCCTCGTCCCAGGGATCAGGCACACTTTGTAGATAAGGCGTCTCGTCCGGATTTGTCAGGAAATCGACGAAGCCTTCCCTTGGCGTCGCCGTTTGGCCGCCCGACCAGGAACTGTACAGGCCGTAAATCAGATCTCCCTGATAAATGATGACTTTGCCGTGGGAAAGTGCGACTGCCTCTCTGACATTGGCGTTGATTTTTTGCGGGGCGTACGCTTGGACATGATAGGGCGCTGTGCATGTGTCAGTACGGTGATACTGATAAGCGCCGCTTTTTTCCTCAATGACTTTCAGCGTCATCGTCCGGGCGACGACTGCCTGGGCGGCCAGCGCCTCTACCGGCCAGTCCGGTTCCATCTCCGCCGCCAGCACCCCGGCGAGATAATCGTCCATCTTCATCCATTCGACGCCGCCCGTCTCATGCCGGTAAACGGAGATAGTTGGTTCCGTTTTGTATTTCTCCGCCAGTTCCGCCCGCGGCGGCACCACCTGCCGGAGCGGCGTGGGCGGCGGCAGCGGCTCCGGTTTTAGTTCCGGCACCTTGTTCAGAGTGGAAAAAAAGATTATGATAAATAATAAAGCTAGGCTGCTGCCAAAATAAAAATGCTCCGGCTCCAGTCGGCGCGCCTTATCACTCAGCCGGCCCAAATTGTCGTTCATCTTGCGTCCCATGCCGTTCAGCGTGCGTGCGATGAGATCTGCTTTTCGTCCCATGCGTTCCAGGCCGTTCAGTTTATACGCCATATCGTTCGCCTTTTGCCCCATGTCATTTAGTTTGCGCGCCATGTCGTTAATTTTGTGCTCAATGTCGTTCAGGAATTGCAACCGAATCACCTCCCGGCCATTGTCTACACCTATTATTTGTCCCGACTGTCTTTTTCATGCGGCAAGCTGTGCCGGGACCCGGCGCTGGCGCCGGTTATCATTCTGGAACAGGAGATGAAGGTATGACAGCGATACGCGTACGATTTGCCCCGAGTCCGACGGGTTATCTCCATATCGGCGGGGCGCGGACGGCACTGTTCAATTGGTTGTTCGCCCGCCGGATGAAAGGTACGTTCATTTTACGGATCGAGGATACGGATCTGGAGCGTTCCTCGGCGGTGTCAGTCCAGGCGATTTTGGAGAGCATGACTTGGCTCGGTCTCGACTGGGACGAAGGACCGGGTAAGGAAGGGAAATATGGGCCTTATTTTCAGACGCAGCGCTTTTCGACTTACCGGCAGTACTGCGAGAAATTGCTGGCGAACGATCTGGCTTATCCTTGCTACTGTACGCCGGAAGAATTGGCGGCACGCCGGGAGGAGGCGCAGTCGGCCGGACTGCCGCCGCGTTACGACGGACGGTGCCGCCATCTCACCCCTGAGCAGCGTACGGCTTATGCCGCCGCCGGACGCCAGCCGGCCATCCGTTTCAAGGTCGGGGAAGGCAGCACTGTTGTCGACGACATTGTCCGGGGCAGTATGGAATTCAATAACGCCACCCTGGAGGATTTCGTCATCATGAAATCGGACGGGGTGCCGACTTATAATTTTGCTGTAGTCATCGACGACGCCTTAATGGAAATCACCCACGTTATCCGGGGCGACGACCATATTTCGAACACGCCGCGCCAGATTCTCATCTATCGGGCGCTCGGCTTTGATCTGCCTTTGTTCGCCCATATCCCGATGATTCTGGGCCCGGATCATTCCCGCCTAAGCAAAAGGCATGGCGCAACTTCGGTCACTCAGTACCGGGATGAAGGTTATCTGCCGGAAGCGCTCGTTAATTATCTCGCTTTGCTGGGTTGGTCTTATGACGGGACTCAGACGGTGTTCAGCCGGGAAGAATTGATTGAGAAATTTGCTTTGGACAAAGTATCCAAAAACCCCGCTGTTTTCGATCAGGCGAAGTTGGTGTGGCTGAACGGTCTTTACATCAAAGAGGCTGCCGGCGACCGTCTGTGCGAGCTCGCCCTGCCTTTTCTGCAGGCGGCGGGATTGGCGGGAGAGAAGCCGTCGCCGGCCGAGAAAGAGTATATTGCTCAGGTGGTGGCGGCCGTCCGGGACCGGGTTAAGCTGGTCAGTCAGATTGCCGAATTCGCCGATTATTTTTTCAAAGAAGATTTCGCTGTCACGGAGGAAGGCTTTCATAAATATCTGAGCCAGGATTATGTCCCGGCAGCCTTGGCCGGACTGGCCGAACGGCTGGCTGCTCTCACCGATTTCAGCGAGGCGGCGACGGAGCGGGTTTTGCGCGGCTACAGCGACGAGATCGGCCGGAAAGCGGCGGCGCTCATTCATCCGTTGCGGGTCGCGCTGACCGGGCGGGTGGTGAGCCCGAGCATTTTCACTGTTGTCTGTCTGCTTGGCCGGGAAAGAGTGCTGCAGCGCATCCAGCGCACCCTGCGGTTGATTGAAGAAAAAACGACGGCTGACGATTAGACTAATATTGCCAAAATAACGGTCATGTTTTCCTGACAAAAAAATGACGCACAACCTTGCTAACGGCAAAATGTTATGCTATAATAAATATTGCTTTCACAAGCGCTGGGGAATCGTCTAGTGGTAGGACGACAGACTCTGGATCTGTTTGCGGTGGTTCGAATCCATCTTCCCCAGCCAAATAAGGCCCCATCGTCTAGCGGCCCAGGACGCCGCCCTCTCACGGCGGTAACGGGGGTTCGAGTCCCCCTGGGGCTACCATGTCAAACAACCATGTGCGAATAAACGCCCATGGTTTTTTTTAGTATTTTTGTTATAATTAAAGCAAGTTATTAACTCCGGATATACCGAAAAGGACGTGGCGAAAAACGGGGGCAAAGATATGAGCAAAATAAAGCGCGCGGCAATCGCCGTTGTTTTACTGACAATTATGTTTCTGACGGTGCTGCCGGCCTGTTCACCTTCGCCAACCAGCGATGCCGCAAGTCCGGACGACGCCGGCCCGCCGCCGGAAAAAGATTTGCGTTATGATTATGATTTGCTTTATACTTACCGTAACCGCGAATACGAAGCGGCGAGTTTTGCGGCGCTGGCCGGGCTTTTGCAATCAAATGACACTCTGACGGTCGGGGATACGGCGTACGAAAGCGGGATTTTACGGATCAGTTTTCAGCTGAATCTTACGGCAGAAGAGCCCGATTACCGGATAGATTTCACCAAGCAGATGCAGGACGCCATTGTCTTGTTTGCTTTGCTTGACTATCTCACCGGCGTGGAATTCAATTATACCCAGGCGGATTATTCTTTTGGCGGGGTGCCCATCCGGCGGGAGGACGCCGCAGCGCTCCTCGGCGAAGCAATCACGCCGCTCGGCAGCACAGAGGCGGTTTTCAAGAGAGACTTGCCGGCGAAAGTCCAAACAGTGGTATGGGACACGGGCGTGATGGATGTGGTCAACTATTATCATGCCCTGGGCCTTGATGAAAAGGACGGGCAATAAGGAAGCAGAGTGCCGGCAGGGATAGTCTTGGCGTGGCTGGAGTTAGCAGTTCGGGTTAAGTGCCGTTCAGGTTGAAAACAGGAGGCGGTTTGAATGAAAAAATTGCAGGACAACATCCTCGCGTGCGCGGCTGAAACGCCGCTGGTTCGTCTTGGTCGGATTGCTCCGCTCGGGGCGGGACAGGTGCTGGCGAAACTGGAATTGATGAATGTCAGCGGCAGCGCCAAGATCCGTTCGGCCCTCGCCATGGTTGAGGCGGCCGAGGCGGCGGGACTGCTGCGCCCCGGCGCGATTATCGCGGAAGCCAGCAGCGGAAACGGTGGCATCGGCATGGCCGCCGTAGGCGCAGTCAAGGGCTATAAAGTCATTGTTGTCATGCCGGATAACGCGAGTGTCGAGCGGCAGCAGCTGATTCGCGCCTACGGCGCCGAAGTCGTTCTTACGCCCCGCGAGGAGCGGGTAGCCGGCGCCATCGCCAAGGTCGCGGAAATCAAGGCGGCGAACCCGGATACCTTCACGCCCGAGTCGATGGGTAATCCGGCCAACCCGGACAGCCATTTCCGGACAACGGGGCGGGAAATCCTGCGCCAATACCCCGGCCGGATCGACGTATTCGTGGCCGGGGCCGGTTCGGGCGGGACACTGACCGGGGTGGCGCGGGCATTGAAGGTAGCTCATCCGGCAATGAAGGTTTATGTCGCCAATCCGGACCCCGGGACATCGGTTGTCGCTGGCGTCGGGCGTTACGGGGCCGGGAGCAGCTTTCCGGCTGTCTTTGAGCGGGATTTGCTTGACGGATTTATCGATGTACCCGATGAGGATACCATCGCCATGACGAAAGCGTTGGCGCAAAAAGAAGGGATTCTGGCCGGCCCCTCAAGCGGGATGGTGGTAAGCGCGGCGGCGCGCCTTGCCGCGGAAATGGGACCCGGCAGCACTGTCGTCACTATCCTGATGGATACCGGTGAAAGATATCTCAGCACCGGCTTATTCGACTGAAAACAGGATGCCGTCCCGCGGGACGGCATTTCCGTTCTTTGTAACGATTGGAAAGCGAAAGATTAGTTGATTATTTCATATGATTCTGCTGCCGGTACATATCCAAGACACCGAGGACGATATGTGCCGTGCCGAAGCCCATGGCTGCGTACGCGGCGGCTCCCGACAGGGCCGTGGCCCCGATTGCCGTCACTGCCGCGCCGAGACCGGTGACATAAAAGTCTGTCTTGTTTGTCTTCATCTGGCCGCCTCCTTTGTTAATATTGTTTTCCGAAGCGGCTGAAATATGCGGCGCCCCGGTTGCGTAAAAATGGCAGTAATGCAAAAACTGCACAACCGATGACACGACGGCCGGGGCCGGCGTTGTCCCGGCCCGTTGCAGGTAATCGGTTCCGGGCGGCGAATATATTATCCCGTCGCAACTTCCGGCCGGCCGCGGGAATACGGTTAGGGCGACGCGCTGCTGTAATACTTTGGCAGCCGGGCGAAAATAATAGAGAAGCGAGCAAAACGCGACGATACCGGAAAGGGTGAGGCGCATGCCGGACAAAGTTGAACTGAAAAGCATGCTTCCGGCTGAACTGGAGACATTTCTCGCGGCATTCGGCGAGAAAAAATACCGGGCGGCGCAGATATTCGCCTGGTTGTACAAACACGGTGCCGTTTCCTTTGCTGCCATGACTAATTTACCGAAGGAACTTCGCCGTCGTCTCAGCGAGACGGCAGCCATTTGCGATTTACCCGTTCTGGCCCGGCGGGCGGCGGCGGACGAGGCGACGGCCAAATATCTCTTCGGCCTGGCCGATGGACACGCGGTGGAAAGTGTTCTGATGCGGCATTCTTACGGCAACAGCGTTTGCGTCTCTACCCAAGTCGGCTGCCGAATGGGCTGCGCCTTTTGTGCCTCGACCCTGGGTGGGCTCATCCGCAATCTGACGCCGGCCGAAATTGCCGATCAGGTACTGGCGATTCGCCGCCTTGCCCGCAATGACGACAACGCTGTCCACAGCATTGTGATTATGGGCAGCGGTGAACCCCTTGACAATTATGATAATGTGTTGAAATTCATGCGGCTGATGAACGAGCCGCTCGGTATCAATATCAGTTTCCGGAAGATTACGCTGTCGACAAGCGGCCTTGTCCCGGAGATAATCCGCCTGGCGAAAGAAGATATCCCGATTACTCTATCCGTTTCTCTGCACGCGCCGAATGACGCTTTGCGGGATGAATTGATGCCGGTTAACCGGCGCTACCCTCTCGGCGAACTGCTGGCCGCGTGCCGGGAATACGCCGCGACCACGGGCCGGCGGGTGACTTTTGAATACGCCCTGATCGACGGAGTCAACGATGGGGAAGAACAAGCCAGGGAACTGGCGCTGCTTTTGCGCGGCCTGCTGGGCCATGTGAATTTGATTCCTCTGAATCCGGTCCGGGAAAGGGGCTGGCAGCGTTCTCCCGCCGGAGCGGCGGAACGGTTCCGGACAATACTCCAGAACCGGGGTATCACGACGACGATCAGACGGGAAATGGGAGCGGATATTGATGCTGCCTGCGGGCAGCTGCGCCGTCGCTATCTGGCGCAACCTGGGCGGGCGGGAGCGGAAGGTGAACGAGATGAGAGTTAGCGCCTGGACCGATGTGGGCTGCGTGCGGGAAAAGAACGAAGACACTTACTGTGTTTTGCGCTTGCCGGGAGATCGTCTCCTCTGTGCCGTCGCTGACGGTATGGGCGGTAACGAGGCGGGGGAAATTGCCAGCAGCCTCGCCGTCAGGGTGCTGGAAGAACATTTCAGCTTCCCCGCCGCCGATGCGTCCGGCGATTTGGCGGTCGTCTTGGCCGCGGCCATCGAAACGGCGAACCAGACTGTCTTTGCTACGGCCGCAGCGAGGCCGGAGTGCCGGGGAATGGGGACTACTCTTACGGTTGTGCTGATCGCCGACAACTGGGCGTATCTCGGCCATATCGGCGACAGCCGGGCTTATCTCCTGCATCACGGCCGCCTGGCTCAGCTCACGGACGACCATTCCCTGGTCGGTGAAATGGTAAAAAAGGGTAAGTTGACCGAACTGGGAGCGAAGAATCATCCGCAGAAGAATATTCTGACCCGGGCGCTGGGGACGGAAGAAAATGTCCTTTGTGATTTTCAGCGGTTGCCGCTGGCCAGCGGCGACATTCTGCTCTTATGCTCGGATGGACTGTCGAATTTGCTTGAAACGGAAGAACTCCGGGATGCCGCCCTCCGGCAGACCGATTTTGAGGCCTTGGCTCCTTGCCTTGTTGACATAGCCAGGCAGCGGGGCGGTTACGATAATATCACTGCGGTGGCCATTATGATTGACTGACTGCTTTGGCGGACAAGGAAAGCGATTTAGAATGACAGTTTTGCTAGAATGACAAGCCTGCGTGAGGTGAGTAATGTGATCGGGACGGTCCTGGGAAGCAGATACGAGATTGTTGAAAGAATCGGCAAAGGCGGGATGGCCTTTGTTTACAAAGCCAATTGTTCTTTCCTGAACCGGCCGGTGGCGGTGAAAGTGCTGCAGCCGCAGTACGTGGGCGACGCCGATTTTCTCCGTCGCTTCCGCCGCGAGGCGCAGGCGGCCGCCAGTCTCTCCCATCCGAACATTGTCAGCATTTACGATGTGGGTCAGGAGAATGAAATAAATTATATTGTTATGGAATATGTGAGCGGAAAGACGCTGAAGGACAAAATCCGGGCGGAAGCGCCACTTGCGCCCCATTGCGTCATCGATCTGGCGCTGCAGATCGGCAGCGCCTTGGAACATGCCCATGCGAACGACATCGTTCACTGCGATATCAAACCCCACAATATCCTGCTGACGGAGGACGGCCGGGTGAAAGTGACCGACTTCGGACTGGCCCGGGCTGTTTCTTCTTCCACCTTGACGTATCAGGATTCGGTAATGGGGTCGGTTCATTATTTTTCACCGGAGCAGGCGCATGGGGAATTGGCCGGCAAACAATCGGATCTTTATTCCCTTGGCATTGTCATGTATGAAATGGTAACCGGGAAATTGCCCTTCGAAGGTGAAAGCCCGATTACAGTCGCACTTAAGCATATCCAGGCCAAGGTGGAAGAGCCCCGGCATATCAATCCCGGTATTCCGGAAGGTTTGGAGCGGGTTATCCTGCACGCTATCAAAAAAGACCCGCAGCAGCGTTATCACTCAGCCGCAGGCATGTTGGCCGACCTGCGTTCCCTCGGGGAGAATCTTGACTTCCTGCCGGAAGAGGGCGGAATGGAAGACGATTGTCCGACCCAAATCCTCCCGGCCGTGGGGGACCTCGCCAAGAGCCGGCAGGAAAGGAAACGGTCGGAAGACACGGCGGACGGGAGCGAGCCCGCCGGCGGGCGAAAGAAAGCGCGGGCGGTCTGGACAGGAGCGGTCATCGCCGGCATTGTCCTCTTGGCCGTTGCTCTTTATTTTCTCAATTCCTTCTTCAATGTCCCGGTTATCGACGCTCCCCGGCTGGAAGGGATGAGTCTGGCCGCGGCCGAGAAGGAAATGAGCAAACAGAAACTGGATTACCGGATTGTCGATGAGGTGTTCAGTGAATTGCCGGCCAATCACGTTGTCTCCCAGACGCCGCCGCCGGGAGAGAAGATGAAGATCACTTTGCCGCTTTTTCTCGTCCTGAGCAAGGGGCCGGAGATGGTGCCGCTGCCGAACGTGGTCGGCTTCAGCCGGGAGGACGCCGAGCTGACGATCATCAATGCCGGCCTGACATTGGGGCAGATGCAGGAAGTGCACAGCTCGACGGTGCAGAAAGGTTATGTGATCGAGCAAAATCCCCGGGCCGATATCCAGAACGTGATGAAAGAGACAATGGTCTACTTGAGCATCAGTGCGGGGCCGGAACCGGTAGCTCTGAAGATGCCCGACTTTATCGGCAGTAGCATTGAAAGCGCCCGGATGAGCATTGCCGAGCTGAAGCTGCAGGAAGGCGTCATCTACGAAGACTATACGAGCCAATTTCCTGCCGGGATGGTCATCGCGCAGTCCCCGGGAATTGGCACACCGGTAGCCGAAGGGACAAAAGTCGACTTGACCGTCAGCCGGGGCGGCGGCGGGGTGAGCGGCACCTTGAAAAGACGGACGCTGAGCATCACTGTCCCTTCGCAAGGGCCGGACAAACAGCAGGTCAGAGTGGAGATGATAGACGCCGCTCATTTCGGGACGCTGGATGTCAGTCTCCGCGCTCCCGGTGAACGGTATGACATACCCGTGGAATGGGTGGGGAACAAGTCGATTGTGAAAGTGTATATAAACGGGATTTTCCTTCTAATGAAGGAAATCGAATAAAGGAGCCGCGGGATGCTGGACGGAATGGTTATAAAATCTTTTAACAATTATTTTTTGGTGGCAGTGGGAGCGGAGGAGTTTTTGTGCACTCGGCGCGGCCGCTTCAAGAAAGAGAGGCAGAATCTTCTGACCGGGGATCAGGTCGGGATCATAGTCGGAGAAGACGGACGGGGGACAATCGAAATTATCCAACCGCGCTTGTCCGAGCTGGTCCGGCCGCCGATTGCCAACGTGGACCGGGCGGTGGTTGTCGTGGCTTGCCATCGTCCGGAACCGAATTTCTATCTTCTGGACAAACTTCTGGTAATGGTGGAGCAAACTGATCTCCCTGTCCTTCTGGTCGTGAACAAGATCGACCGTCTGGCGGACTCAGATAGCGGGCTGCGGGAGTTATGGGCGGAGATGATTGCCGTCTACCGGCAGGCCGGCTATCCGGTGCTGCGGACGAGTGCCAAGACGGGAGAGGGACTGGCGGAACTGCGGGAAGCCTGCCGCGGCCGGGTGTCCGTCCTCGCCGGTGCTTCCGGAGTCGGCAAGTCTTCTCTTTTAAATGCTTTGCAGCCTGGCCTCGCGCTGAAGACAGGGGAAACAAGCGCCAAGATCGGCCGGGGCCGGCACACCACCCGGCATGTGGAACTGCTGCGCGTTGATCCGGACGGTTTTGTCGCTGACACCCCCGGGTTCACAGCGATAGAACTGCCGGAGATGGCGGCGAACGAACTGATCGGCTGTTTCCCTGAAATGTACCCCTGGCAAGGCCGGTGCCGCTTCAGCACTTGCTTGCATTGGCAGGAGCCGGACTGCGCCGTCAAAGCGGCGGTGGCCGAAGGAGAGATAAATGCGGGCCGTTATGAGCATTACTGCGAATTTTTGCGGGAAATCAAGGCGCGGGAGCGGAGGTATTGACGATGATAAAAATTGCGCCATCCATCCTCTCGGCTGATTTCGCCAATTTGTTGGCGGAAGTCAGACGAGCTGAGGCGGGCGGAGCGGATAGATTGCATATTGACGTCATGGACGGGCATTTCGTTCCCAACATCACTCTTGGGCCCGTTGTGATTCAGGCATTGCGCGGGAAGACGTCCCTGCCTCTGGATGTCCATCTGATGATTGCCGGGCCGGAGCGTTACCTTACGGATTTTGTTGCGGCGGGAGCAGCCTCTCTGACAGTCCACGTCGAGGCCTGTACTCATCTCCACCGGACTCTCCAGGCTGTCCGGGCACTTGGGGTCAGGGCCGGGGCGGCCTTGAACCCGGCGACGCCGCCGGAAGCCCTTGCTTATGTCCTCGATGAAATTGACGATATCACCGTGATGACTGTTAACCCCGGTTTCGGCGGACAAGACTTTCTTCCTGCCGTGCTGCCTAAAATCAGACGGGTGAAGGAGATGATTGCGGCGCGGAACCGTGCGGCAACCGTGACAGTGGACGGGGGTGTCAATCCGGCGACGGTCCGGGCAGTCGCCGCGGCCGGGGCCGATATTGCCGTGGCCGGCTCGGCCGTGTATGGGCAGACCGATGTCGCGGCGGCTATCCGACATTTGAAAGAGCTGGGCCGGGTTTAGCGGCGGCTCGGTTCCTTGTGCGCAGAAAGGTGACGGATGAAAGCAGTAAAACGCTGTTTTTTCTGTTTGTCCCGGCACCGCCTTTATACTGGGACGGTGTTTTCCCGGCCATTGGCGCCGGGAATTTCATTTTCCTGTCCCGGATGTGCACCAATCGGGACAGGATCGGAATATAATGAACAAAAACGATGTGAAGGAGCGGGCGAAATCGAAAAGGAGGTAGGTTAATGCGCTGGCTCAAACTGAAGCGAAATTTCGGCAAAACGCGGGCACTGCGGTTGGCGGCCCGGAAAACGGCCGGCGGAATAACCTCACTGCTGGGGGCGGCAATCATTGTCGCGACGATGCCGGTGTGGATATGGAAATTCCTCTTAGGTGCCGGCCTGACATGGTTGGGAGCAGTCCTGTTTTCTGTCCGGGACTGAACAGATTGATAAGGTGAAACGCAAGGAGGGATAAGCCGGATGAGAATTTATTTGGTACGGGTGCCACGTTTCCTCGGTGCCATTATTCGCCTGCTGACCGGGATGTCGTCGGATCGCAAAGAGGAATAGAAGAGAAAAAGAGGCGAGACGGTAAAAACGGCGGACCTTTTCGGTCGGGTATAATCCCGGCTTTTTTGTTGTCCGGAAGTAAGCAGGGCCTGTTTGTGTTATAATAGGCGTACAAAAGAGGAAATTTGACAACAGCGGAGGATAAAGATGAGGGATTATTTAGTGCGGGCAACGGGAGAGGACGGTACCATTCGTGCGGTGGCGGCCGTGACGACGGAACTGGTGGACGTGGCGCGGCTCCGGCATGACTCTTACCCGACGGCTACGGCCGCCTTGGGCCGGACGTTGACGGCGGCCGCTTTTCTCGGCACGGCGCTTAAAGATGACGGAACAGTGACAGTAAGAATCGGCGGGGATGGACCCATCGGCGGCATCGTCGCCCAGGCCGAGCGGACCGGGGGCGTCCGCGGCTATCCCCTCATGCCCCACGTTGATTTGCCGCTGACGCCGCAGGGCAAGCTTGACGTCGGCGGGGCGGTTGGGAAAAAAGGCCATCTGTATGTGACTTACGACCAGAAATTAAAAGAGCCTTACACCGGGGTCACCGAACTCGTCTCAGGTGAAATCGCGGAAGATTTCACGCATTACTTCTCCCGTTCGGAGCAAATACCGTCGGCCGTCGCGCTGGGGGTGAAAGTAGAGACGGATGGCTCGGTCCGGGCGGCGGGAGGATACATGGTGCAACTGCTGCCGGGTGCCGGCAACAAGGCGGCGGCAGTCATCGAAGACAACGTCGGCCGTTTGGGGGCTGTCACTTCCCTCCTGGAAGAAGGTTTCGACCCGGAAACGATTTTATCGGAAGTATTGGCTGGCTGCAGCTTGAAAATACTCGGGCGGCAGGAATTATCCTTCCGTTGCCGTTGCTCGAAGGAGCGGGCTGCCGGGTTGCTCCAAAGCCTGGGGCGGGAAGAATTGGCCAAGATTCTGGCCGAGGAGGGCGGCACGGAAGTCCGCTGTCATTTCTGCAATACTGTGCACCGTTTCCCCCCGGCGGAAATCGCCGCCTTACTGGACGCGCAGCCCGATTAATTCCGCCCGGATAACAAAAAGGACTTGGATGCATCCAAATCCTTTTGTTTATTAGACGGCTCTTTTTACTTTCCCGCTTCTCAGGCAGCTTGTGCAGACGTTAATCTGTTTAGTAGTACCGTTAACGACCGCTTTAATGCGCTGAATATTAGGTTTCCAGGCTCTTTTTGTTTTAATTTCGGAATGACTCACCTTATTGCCGGTTTGCTGAGTTTTGCCGCACACTTCACATTTTGTTGCCATGCCGTCCACCTCCCTGCCGGAAATATAATCTTAATAATTGTTTATCGGCGTGCTACCTCCATATTTTATCACACTGCGCGACGGCATGCAAGAAGACCGTAAAAAAATCAACTCCGCCGGCGTCGCGCGGACATTGCCGCCGGCGGCAGGAAAAGACGGCCCGGTCAGCGAACTGTAGAATTTCAGTGGCTGTGCGGCAGGAGGAGACGGCGAATTGGATAACGAGATAAATAGCGAACTGGGGAAAATTGCAATTGCGGACGATATCATCGCTACTATTGCCGGTATTGCCGCCGTTGAATGTTACGGAGTAGTCGGGATGGCGTCGCGCCGGATTAAAGACGGAATCGTCGAACTGCTCGGCCGGGAGAATCTCAGCCGCGGCGTCGAAGTCCACCGGAGCGGCGCCGCGATTGTTGTCAATCTCTCGGTTATTGTCGGATACGGCACCCGGATCACCGAAGTGGCGAAAAACATCCGAGAGAAAGTTGTTTACGCGATCGAGAGCATGAGCGGCCTGCGCGTGCAGGCGGTCAACGTGTTAGTGCAGGGAATTAGGGTTGGGAATGCGGAATAAGGGGGCACGGGGAATGGAATATCTGGACGGAGCCGGACTGAAAGAAATGATCATGGCCGGCGCCGCCTGTTTGGAGCGGCAGAAGAGCGGCGTCGATGCCTTGAATGTTTTTCCGGTGCCCGACGGCGATACGGGAACGAATATGTCTCTGACGATGCAGGCGGCGGTCAGGGAAATGCAAAGGAGTAACGGGCAGACGGTCCGGGAGGTGGCCGAAGCTTTAGCCACCGGATCACTGATGGGGGCCAGGGGTAATTCCGGCGTAATTCTTTCCCAGATTTTCCGGGGTATCGCCCGCCGTCTCGCCGGGCGGACTGACGCGACTACTGTCGATTTGGCCGAAGCCCTGCAGGAAGGCGCCAACACCGCTTACCGGGCGGTGATGCGTCCGGTGGAAGGGACGATTCTCACCGTGGCGAAAGAAGCGGCCCGTCGGGCGACGGAAATCGCCTCCGTTACCCCCGACCCGGCTGATTTTATTGCGGCCGTATTGACGGCAGCCCAGGCGGCACTTGCCCGGACGCCGGATCTCTTGCCGGTGCTGCGGCAGGCGGGGGTTGTGGACGCCGGCGGCAAGGGTTTTGTGTTGATTCTGGAAGGTGCCCGGCGCTATCTGCAAGGAGAGGAAATGCTGTCCGGGGAGAACGCGCCGGCCGGGGAGCAAACCGCAGTGCCGGTGATACCGCCGGCTGAACTCGTCTATCCTTACTGCACCGAGCTTCTGCTCCGGGGTGAGAGTGCGGTCGGGGCCGAAGCGGCCGTCCGGCGCTGTTTGCAGGAAATGGGCGATTCACTCCTCGTCGCCGGCGCCGGGGACATCCTCAAGGTTCACGTCCACACGGATGATCCCGGAGCCGTCTTGTCGTATTGCCGGCAGTGGGGCGAAATGCGGGACATTAAAATTGACAATATGCGCTATCAGCATCGGAGTATGCATGGGGAGACGGCGGTTACCGGAACGGCCGGACCGGTAGCAAAACGGCGCCGCGGCGTCGGGGTGGTGGCGGTGAGTGTCGGTGAAGGGTTGACCGAATTATTTGCGAGCCTCGGGGTACACACCGTGGTTCAGGGTGGTCAGACGATGAATCCGAGCACTGAGGAGCTGGCAAAAGCAGCCCGGGAATTGGCGACTGAGCAGGTTATCATTCTCCCGAACAACGGAAATATTATTATGGCGGCCGGGCAGGTGAAAGAACTGACCGAACAGGAAATCCACGTCGTGCCGACCCGTTCCATTCCGGAAGGAATAGCTGCCATGGTTGCTTTTGACGCCGGGGCGAAAGGGGAAGAGGCAGCGGCCGCGATGGCCCGGGCGGCACAAGTGGTTAAGACGGGCGAAGTCACTTATGCCGTCCGGGATTCGCAATACAGCGGCGGAACAGTCCGGGAAGGAGATATTATCGGTCTCCGAAACCGGGAAATCAAAGCTGTCGGCACCGTGCCCGAAGCAGTCGCCGCTGCACTGTTTGCGCAGATGGTTGATGCTGAGTCATCACTGCTGACGCTTTACACCGGTGCGGATGTGGCCGAGGATGCTCTGGCGGAACTGGTCATTCGGCTGGAAACCGCCTATCCGCAGTGCAGCATTGAGACATACCGCGGCGGACAGCCTTTATATTATTATTTCCTGTCAGTTGAATAGAATGGGAGGGATAAGTCTTGGTCAGGATTGTGACCGACAGTACCGCCGATCTGCCGGCGGAGATTGTGACCCGATATGGCATCACCGTCGTCCCGTTACAAGTTTTATTCGGGGCGGAATCATTCCGGGACGGCGTTGATATCCATCCGGAGTTGTTTTATCGCAAACTGCGGGAAGCCAAAGAACTGCCGACAACATCGCAGCCGTCGCCGACTGAATTCGCGGCTGTTTACCGCGAACTTGCTCGGGATGGAAGCCCGGTGGTTTCCCTGCATCTTTCCCTGGAACTGAGCGGAACATATCAATCGGCCAGAATCGGGGCAGCGGGGGTTGACGGCGCCGATATCACCGTTATTGATACCCGTTCCGCTTCCATCGGTTTGGGGCTGATTGTCCTGGAAGCGGCCAAGGCAGCCCAGGCCGGAAAAAGCAAAGAGGAAATTATTTTTTTGCTTGAGCGGCTAATCGCCGGAAGCCATCTCCTGCTCGTGGTCGATACCCTGGAGTATCTGCAAAAAGGCGGGCGGATCGGCAAAGCCCAGGCCTTGCTCGGTTCTCTTCTCAGCATCAAACCGATTCTCATCTTGCGTGACGGCGTCGTTACACCGCTTGAGAAAGTAAGAGGACAGGCGAAAGCGCTGACACGTCTTGCCGAATTGGCGGCGGCGGAGGTATCTCCGGACGATCGGGTCATCGTCAGCGTTGCCCATGCTGCCGCACCCGAAGCGGCCGAAGCTCTGAAGACCAAAATCAAGCCGCTCTTCCCCAACCTTGCCGCCATTTTTACGAATGAGGTCGGACCCGTCATCGGCACTCATGTCGGACCGGGAACGCTCGGAATTATCGTCCAGGAACTGCCGCAGTGATGGCGGCTGCTCCGCCGGCTGCGTTTGCCGCCGCTCGATATTTATCCTCCACGGCAAGGGCGATCTTGCGGCGAGATTGGACGGGTTGGGAATAATTGGGGTGGATGTATGGATAAGACGAAGACAATTATTGCAAATCTGGCCGCTTCGGCCCGGACGGAAGCCCGGCTTGGCTATACGAACTTTGCCGTTTTCGGTGGGTTCAGCCGCCACGTCTGCCAGCAGATCCGCCGTCTAAACCCAGTGGCCGGAGCGCAAATTTCGCGGGAAATTGAAGCCATGTTTGTCAATTATGAAGAGTTGCCGGTCAGTGAACGCAAGGAACGAGTCGCTCGTCTGCAGGAGCGGCTGCGGGAATTGCGGCCGGGGGACAGCGCGAAGACGCCGGCAGGAAATAAACCGGCCGGTCGCCGGGGTGGGGCGAAAGTTGCCGGCGCAGCAAAATCAGCCGGAACGACTCAGGCTGCTCATTCGGCGGAACCGGCGAAAGCGGCGCTGCCGGTCACGGCGGATGAACTCCTCCGTCCGGCCCAATATGCGCCCGGAGTCGGACCGGCGCGCGCCAAATTACTGCGCAAAGTCGGCGT
>JBMNPB010000046.1:0-19210 GCA_050943375.1 bacterium | reverse complement strand
ACCGCCCTTCTGTGTATTGGTGTTTTGAGCAATACGCTATTTACACAGAGGGCAATTTCTCACCTGTTTTGGTTATATGGTAAATCAACCCATTTTATGGTTAACTGTTTGTACAAATTCTAGGTAGCTATCCCCAGTTTCGTTAGGTTATCATGCTTTGTTTTAACTTTCCACCACTGCTTCCAGATACACATGCGCAGTCTTCGCCTAATCCATCCATCAGGTGCCTTGGCTAAGTTAATCATGTCTGCGAGGTTAAAATAATTGACCCGACCGATAATAAATCGGTTAAGTTCTTTATCCGTTGCACTGTGCTCCTGCCATTGCTTCTTGATGAGATTCCCCTTATCTCTTCCCTGGACTTTACTATCGGTTTCGCGTGTGCCCGTATCCCAATTCCGTCCTTTTTGGTGTAGAAGGGCCAGCCCAGGAATCTTCGTTTCTATGGCCTGCCCACGGCGCTTTCCTCTTTGTTGACTGTCAGATTGAGCATGTTCTCCAGGTATCCTGTTACACTTTGCACTACTCTTTTCCCGACACGCCAACTTTCTACATAGATGTTGCAAGCAATGGCGCAACGGCAAAACTTTTGCCCCCGCTCCTCCAGTTCCAGCCTGATATTGCTCAGCAATAGACTTAAGGGACAGCCTTCCTCCGCCTCCACTACCACGCTGTTTACCATGACTCCGGATTCCAGATAGAGCCGGATTAGCTTCAGCAGCCGTTTATCCTTTATTTTCCTTGCTACTAGGCTCGCTAGTTTGTCATAGTTTACGGTATCGAAGTACCGGGCAAGGTCGATATCTACTACCCGCCGGTAACCGCCTTCGATATATTCTCTAGCCCTGGTCACAGCCTGTTTGGCGCTTCTGCCCGGTCTGAACTCATAGCTATGTTCAGAAAATCCGGGGTCGAAGACGGGGCTTGTAAGCTTGGTTCAGGCTGTCCCCGCCCACAATTTTCTCAAGCAGGTTAACGGAATGCTCATTGCCGCCATTTCTTCTGTTCTTGGACGTCGCGGACATGCTCGCGCTCCCTGCATACCCTCGGGTTCCACCCTCTTCTTTGCAGGACAGCCTTTATTTGGAGTTTTCTGCTTTCTTTGCGCGTCCGTCGAGTACCTCAAACTTCCAGAACCTCCTGACATTCAGCCCTTCAGCCGGTGTTCATGACCACCGGCTTACTATGGTCTCCGCTGATTTCTGGCAGCTCAGCCGTACATTGCTGCACCACGGGTTGCCGTATTGAAGTTCATCGCCACGGCGTACCTGCCAGACCTCCCCAGGTAAGAGCTATAAGCTTCATCCCATGTACCCGCCGCATTTACTTTAGGGGGCTTGTGCAGTGTTAGAGTTGATTTTGTCATGCAAACTCGTCCACCTCAACTCAGACTTGCATGCGGTTCTTGTTCATCAGGCCGGGGCTTTGTCTCCAGCTTCCTTCGGATTCCACCTCGCGGTAGACACCCTTGCCCTCTGCTAACAGTTCCTACTGCCAAGCCCATAGCGGAGTTTCGCCGCCAAGCTATCGGACCCATGCCGGGCAAACAGAACAAAGCAACAGACGCTCGAAAATGGGCGCCTGTTGCTTATTATGATATGCCAATGCCCGTCAATTAGCCACAACGAATGAAACTGATCATAATTCGCGCCTATTTCCCGATGGGGCAATTCCGGCCTTCCTGACCGCCTCGATACATATCAAAAGCCTAGCCATGTTTTGGCCGATTGTCCGCATAATCTGCCGCCCGAACGTATCTCGCCCCGCTACCTTCGGAGTGTTGCCGTAAGCCATGTTTCGTTACTGGGAGAAGAAAATTAGCATGCCGGCAATGGTGTATTTTTTCTCGCAAATTTGCGTTATTTTTTCAAGATTGGTTATGAACAAATCAAACCCAATTTGCGTTTATCACGCAATCTATTTTTATGTAGATCTTCCAGCCTAGTTCCCGCGGCTCGGAATGCTTTTATTCTCTTGCGACGCACTTACTTTAGCAACATCTTCAGCACCCGCAAGTAGTGATTGGCCTCACGGTATACATGGTCGGCTAACAATGGCGAAATGATGGACTTAATCTCACAGTCCAGCAATCCCGCGGTAGCCTCTTCCTTAAAATCACTGATTTCTCTTGTCGCTTCCAGACTCCGTGATATTATTTGCTTTTCGGCCGCCTTGATACATTCTTTTATCAGCTTCTCATATCTCGCGGCAAAAGCTTCGGCAATTTGTTTAAGAGTCTCTTCCGTGGGATCCAACATGCCATTAATAAACTCCGCATGTTCCTCCATTATATTGTTCCAGAAATTAAGCTTTTCGCACAAAGTCCTCTCCGGAAGTTTCCTGCCTTGTAGGGAATGCAATATCTGCCGGTAGTATTCCGCCTCCCGGGTAACATGCTCTAACATTTCAGGATATAAAGTGATAAATATCTCACACCCCAGCACAAGATTTAATAATCTCTTTTGAAAAGCAATTACTTCCCCAAGCAGATTTAATGAGCGGGCGTTCAAATCATATACTATACTCTCTAAACTTTCTATATGACCATAATTACCGTTGCCAACCAACTGCATCTCGGCCATGGTAATGCCCATATTCAGGCTTGCCCCGGATAATTTCGAAGTGCTTTCTTCTGCCCGCAACGTATAAGGAGTTACAAATTCATTTGACGAAACGGCGCTTTCGGAGATAACACCGTTCGCATAATCTACTGTTTCCGCCAAAAGTTGTTCAAAACTCTGTTTCAACACCCTGGCTTGCGCAATGTTAGCCACTTCTACCGGTTGCAAATTTGTTTCGAACAAAAAAAGATGCTCTTTCATAATTCTTTGAAAGAAAAGGTTTATTTCCAGAGAAATCCTGATAAACTCTCCCTTTGCTAGCAAGCCCATTCCTCCTCTCCGTGTCTTCTCTCGATATTCTACTGGCCGGGAGGGAATGGGGTGATAGTGCACCGTTAACAAATGAAGCAGGGCTACTTCCTGAGCGGTTTGGCCCCCGTAACAATTCTTTAGCGTAATGCTCAAGTCCAATATGGTTATGTGCTCCTATTTAGATAGAGTCTTGTGTTTTGAACATGATTTAACTGTACCGGTATCAACCCCGCTCTGTTTTTCCTTAAGGTGCCGGCTGCTGTACACAAAGCACAACAAAGCATGGTAATTGATTACCATGCTTAATTTACAGATGGAGCCGGTGAGAGGACTTGAACCCCCAACCTGCTGATTACGATTCAGCTGCTCTGCCGTTGAGCTACACCGGCATATTAAGCTTTTCAGCAAAACGGAATGTGAAGGCACATTCCGGTCTGATTTGCGTTTTGGAGCGGAAGACGGGATTCGAACCCGCGACCCTCGGCTTGGGAAGCCGATATTCTACCGCTGAACTACTTCCGCTTGTATCGCCTGACTGTATTTATTATAGTCAATAACTTACCGCGATGCAAGTATGTCAGAGATAACAAAATCCTCCTCCGAGGATGGCTGACGACGGTGCTGCAGGCCAGAACTGAACTGGCGACACACGGGTTTTCAGCCCTCTGCTCTATCAATTGAGCTATCGCGGCTAATCAAAGAAAGATGGCGGAGCTGACGGGATTCGAACCCGTGTTCTCCTGCGTGACAGGCAGGCATGTTAGGCCCCTACACCACAGCTCCGTATTCTGGTGGGCGAAACAGGGCTCGAACCTGTGACCCCCTGCTTGTAAGGCAGGTGCTCTCCCAGCTGAGCTATTCGCCCGAAATATTGGTGACCCCACCGGGATTCGAACCCGGGTTACCGCCGTGAAAGGGCGGTGTCTTAGTCCACTTGACCATGGGGCCGCGTTAAATTTGGTGGGCCATGATGGATTCGAACCATCGACACCCCGCTTAAAAGGCGGGTGCTCTGCCACTGAGCTAATGGCCCACAGTTTTATATGATACATTATAATATTTTGCTTGTCAAGTTATTACTCCGGTTATCATTGCAAGAATTGCTGCCTTCGCTGCGGCTAAGCAAATGCGCCAAAGACAAGTAAAAATATTATAGCAAGCAAGGCTTTGTTTGTCAAGGCGAACAAGCCAATACCGTTAGTGCGTTTAGAGGAAATCAGACAAAATGCCCGTCTGTTTCCGCTCATGGCCGGCGGGGACAAATAGTGTTTTTATATCGGTAATTTCAGCGGTTTTTACCAAATATTTTCATCCACTGATTGGCAGATCACCGTCAGAGTGAATTTCAGTGATATCCTCATCCCAGACGTCCGTTTTCTCATAAGCTGGTTCGCAGCGAGCCAGTTCAGTCAATGTCACGAGGGAATTTAGAAAGAACTTGCCGCCCAGGCGATATCCAAAGCCTGTTCTGGTTTTCGGCAAATCGGTCAGACGGACGGCGCAGAGCACTATGACGGCACCAAATCAGCCGCAGCAGCGGGGCCGCTCGATCATAGCCCCGTATCCCTTCCCCTTTTCGCGGGAGGCATCGCCGGTGGCGTCATTCAGTTCGGACAGGAACGATCCGGTGCCGACCCGGTTCGTATAAGGCGTGGCCATCCCAATGCTGTCGTCAATCTTCGTTGGCCTCACTCCGGCGCCAATGCAGGCGCCGCCGGCCAGCGGTTGGGAAGACTTAACGAAAGGATAAGTTCAGAAAGCAATAGCGAGAAGAGTTCCCTGGACACCCTCGAATAAAACCTTGCTGCCGGTTTTGCTGGCTTCGTTTACGAGCAGAGACGTGTCGGAGAGACAGGACCGCAGTCATCGACATATGCCTGATATTTGATTAGGGGTTCCGCCAGACCGAACCCTGGAAGGCCGGATGCTTTTCGGAGCGTATTATTCTTTTCTGCCAAGTATTGGGCGAGAGCACGCGGTATCTCCGCCGTTTCCAGCATGTCAACAAGCCGGATGCTGACCGGGGCCGATATCGCGCCCCGTCATGCCGCCTCTGCGCTCCTTATCCGCGTCCAGCGCCCGATGATACGGGAAAATATTTGCACTTCGCCGCTGATATTCTGGTTGGCGATGGAAATACCACGCTCCCAGAATTTCTTCAACGCCCATAGGAGTACTTCCGAAATCAATAAATGACAACTCCGCTGCCATTGGGGCAAAGTTTGGTGTCGTAAAGAAATCCGGACGGGACCAAGCGCACTTTAAACTCCCGGCCATCGAAACATAACGCTGTACGGCGTTGCTGCCACCCTGAAAGTGGAAATGATAGTCTGAATATCAGCAACTTCTGCTTTCGTGGGTATCTTTTTTACGTTTTCCGACCGCCCGCCAACTTGTCTTTTGAGTCACCAAGAATTAAATGCCACCGGCACAGCTTTCCGGCGCCTCGCAAAGAACCCGTTAGGCCAAAGCAATACCCGACAAGAAAGCTGGCGTTGACGGAAAAAAGGATGCTTGTTTTCTGCGGGAGCGAAATCCGGACAATATTTACCGGTAGTTGGCAAGTTTTCCGGGCTTTCCCGCAAAATAATAAGGCAGCCCGTTAAGGCTGCCATTAACATAACGTTTGTTTCGGCTTTGATCGATGCAGTATGTCCAATAGAAAACAAGACTCAAGCCGTCTGAATATGTCGCTCCAGATTATCGAACCGGGAAAGCTCTTTGCGGAAGAAAAGCTCGACCTGCCCGGTCGGACCGTTCCGCTGTTTAGAGATAATCAGTTCGGCGATTCCCTTCTTTTCTGTTTCGGCGTTGTAATATTCATCACGGTAAATGAACGCGACGACATCAGCGTCCTGCTCGATGGCTCCCGACTCCCGCAAGTCGGACAGCATCGGATGACGGTCCTGCCGCTGCTCAACGGCCCGGCTGAGCTGTGACAAGGCGACGACCGGAACGTTCAACTCCCGGGCCAGCGCTTTGAGGGAACGGGAAATCTCCGAAATTTCCTGTTGCCGGTTTTCGCTGCGTCGATTGCCGTTCATCAACTGCAAGTAATCGATGATAATCAGGCCTAGCCCGTGTTCCGCCTTTATCCGGCGTGCTTTCGCCCGGATTTCGATGGCCGTGGCGCCCGGAGTATCGTCAATGAAAATCGGCGCTTCGCTCAGCCGCCCGAGCGCAGTCGACAGCTTCGGCCAATCGGCTTCGGTGAGGTACCCGGTTCGTAAACGCTGCCCGTCAACTCCGGCGTCGGCGCAAAGAAGACGTTGCGCCAACTGGTCGCGGGACATCTCCAGACTAAAGAGGGCAACCGGAATTTTGTTGCCAACGGCGACGTTACGGGCGATATTCAGGCAGAGAACCGTTTTGCCCATCGAGGGGCGGGCCGCCACAACAATCAGCTCGGAAGGCTGCAGACCGGAAGTAAGCATATCAAGATCTTTAAAACCGGTCGGGACACCGGTCACCCCGCCTTTGTTATTGTAAAGATGCTCAATCCGCTCAAAGGTTTCCATTAAAACTGTCTTGATGCTGGCGTAACTTTTCAGGCTGCGGCGCTGCGCCAGTCCGAAGATCTGCTGTTCCGCCAGATCAAGAAGATACTCGACATCGTCTTTCCCTTCAAATCCGGAAGCGACAATTGCTGTCGCCGTATTGATCAGTTTACGCAGAACGCTCTTCTCCTCCACAATGCGGGCATAGTACTCCACATTCGCCGCCGTGGGCACCGCATTCGCTAGCGAAGCAAGATAAACAGCACCGCCGGCGTTTTCAAGCTGGCCTTGTTGCCGCAGTTCTTCCGTGACGGTCACTAGGTCCACAGCCTCTCCTCGCTCGAAGAGTCTTGCCATCGCTTGCAGAATATTGCTATGGGCTTCCCGGTAAAAGTCGTCGGAACGTAAAATCTCCATAACCTTGGGAATGGCTTCCGCCTCAATGAGCATCGCACCGAGGACGGACTGCTCGGCCTCCAA
Organism: bacterium; assembly: GCA_050943375.1. GTDB lineage: Bacteria > Bacillota > SLNR01 > SLNR01 > JBMNPB01 > JBMNPB01. The sequence goes on along the minus strand of JBMNPB010000046.1, from coordinate 12,360 downwards.
ATTCTGCGGGGGGATTCTCTCTAAAAGCTGACTCATAACCCTACCCTCCTGCTACACCAAACCGGTCGGTACTATTCCTGGGCGAATCCACAAATACACGACCCAGGATTTCTTCCACTGTGTCAACGGCAGTAACCACTAGTCCATTCAACTCCGCCGGCACATCCTTATCGTTTTCCCGGGGGATGAAAACTTCCTTGATCCCGGCCTGTTTGGCGCCGTAAATCTTTTCGAAAATCCCGCCTACCGCTTTCACCCGACCGCGGATTGACACTTCGCCCGTTACCGCGATGTCCTGCCGGAGCGGCCGGTCCTGGATGGCGCTGATGATGGACAAGAGAATGGCAACACCGGCCGAGGGGCCATCAATTTTGCCTCCGCCGATAATATTTACATGAATATCGTAATTGGCAATTTCCTCCCCGGTTACCTTGCGGACAACGGAAGCAGCGTTAAAAGCTGAGTCTTTGGCCATACTGCCTGCCGTTTCATTAAAACGAAGATATCCTTTGCCCGCTTCCCGGGCCGGAAAAGCAACGGCTTCAATCTCCAGTACGGAACCGAGGAAGCCGGCCACCCCCAGACCAAAAATTTTACCGACGGCCGGAACCTCGCTCGCTTTCTGGCTAACGTTTGGAACCATCCGGCCGGTCTGCACCACCTCGTAAACAATGTCAGCGGTGATGACCGATCGCTCCGTCTTCGGCCCGGCATCCCGCCGCTTGTACAGGTCTAGTCCGTAACAGTCAGCCAGAATGTTCACTGCCTTCCTGCCCTCGATCGTGTATTCGCTGATGACCTCCGCTGCGCCTTCGGCCAGAGTAACCCCGAGGCGCTCCGCCGCGGCGGTGACGATCGTCTGGATGTCTGACGGGGTGAGCGGCTCAAAAAAGACTTCCGCGCACCGGGAACGGATAGCCGGATTAATTTCGGACGGGTCGCGGGTAGTGGCGCCGATCAGAATGAAATCGGCCGGGGCACCCTCGGTGAACAGTTTCTTAATGTATTTAGGGATATTCGGATCGTGTGGGTCGTAATAGGAAGAGTCGAACATGACCCGCTTGTCCTCCAGGACTTTCAGCAATTTGTTCAGAAGAATCGGGTCAAGCTCACCAATTTCATCGATGAACAAAATGCCGCCGTGCGCTTCCGTCACCAAGCCGGTTTTCGGCTCGGGGATACCGCCTTCGGCCAAATCCTTGCGGGCACCCTGATAAATTGGATCGTGGACTGACCCGATAAGAGGATTCGTTACTTCCCGCGGGTCCCAGCGCAATGTCGCACCGTCCACCTCCACAAACGCCGCGTCCTTGGCGAATGGAGTGTGCCGCAGTTTTTTTGCCTCTTCCAGGGCAAGACGTGCCACTGTCGTCTTGCCTACTCCGGGCGGGCCGTAAAAAATGACATGCTGTGGAAACGGTGACGCAATTTTGGCAAGGGCGGCTTTGTTCGCCCGGTCCTGTCCGACGACTTGCGACAATGCGGTCGGTCTGATTACTTCCATCGCCGAGTGGGAGAGTTGGCGGTGCTCCAGTTTTTCCAAAATGGCGTATTTTTTGAGAGTGGCCGCGTTTTCGGGGCCGGAATCTTCCTTGACGATCTGCATTTTGATCTCTTTCAGATATTCCTCGTGCCTCTCCTGCATTTTCTCAGCAATCTTTTTCTCCAGGCGATCCTCCACCGACTTGCGAGCGAGAATATCGGCCATTTCATCTTCAATTTCGCTGATAATGTGCGGAATATTGCTCCGCTGCGGCCGTTTGTCCAATGTCGGGTCCTCATAGATGATTTTCTGCAGAGCCAGCACTTTTTCTTCCAGGTCAGGCGACCGCATCCCATTTAGCGCTTCCAGTTTCCCAGCCTTGAGAATTAATTTATCTGGGCCTAAGATATTAGACAAAAGATTATACAGGGCAGTGACCTGACGGGTAAGCTGTTCATCTTCAGACAGTTTTTCCGGCAAACCCGCCTTAGGACCGAACGCCAGGTTCTTCAGTGAAAACTTCATACGGGCTTCCTCCTTACGTTTCAATTACTTCAACTTTGACGTTCGCCGTTACATTGGGATGTATCTTCACCGTCGCCGTGTATGTACCGATCGATTTAATCGGCTCGTTTATCTCCAGCTTCCGTTTGTCAATGGAAATTCCGCACGCCTGAGCAATCGCCGCAACGATATCCTTACTGGTGACGGAGCCATACAGCTTGCCGCCCTCGCCGACTCGGGTCCGAATTGTAACAGCTGCAGCGTTCAAACGGGCGGCCGTCTCCTTTGCCTCCGCCAGGAGCTTATGCTGTTTTTGCTTCTCGGCATCTTTCGTATTTTTCAGCGCTCTGACCTGACCGGCCGTCGCTTCCACAGCCAGATCCCGCGGGATAAGATAATTTCGAGCGTAACCGTCACTCACTTTCACCTTGTCTCCCATCTTCCCCAAGTTCTTCACATTCGCCTTGAGGATTACTTCCATACCGCTTACCCCCCTTCATGAAATCAACCAATACTCTCTTGAGCCTGTCCCGGGCCGATTTTAGACTGCTGCCGGGTAGCTTCGCCCCGGCCCCCAGCCGGTGGCCGCCACCGCCGAGTTCAGCGAGAATTATCCGCACATCGATTTTCCCGAGCGAGCGGGCGCTGACCAAAACCCCGCCTGGATAAGGGCAAAAGACGAAAGACGCCGTGATACCCTTGATGTTCAGGAGGTAGTCAGCTGCCTGGGCGGCAATTAAATGCGCCTCTGCAGCTTCCCGCGGGTAAGCACCGACAATCAGACCACCCGGCAGTATTTCGACATTCCGCAATATTTCCAGCCGCTTGGCAAAATTGGCGATGTCATCACGTAACAGGTCTCTGACCCTTAGCGGGTCAGCCCCGCACCGGCGCAAGAAGGCCGCAACCGCAAATGTCCTGACGCGGGTCTGGATGGAAAAGTTTTTTGTGTCCAGCGCTATCCCGGCCAGCAATAAAGTCGCTTCCCACGGAGCGATGTGAGTGGCACTGCTCCGGATTATTTCTGCGACCATTTCGCATGCCGACGAAGCAGTCGAATCCAAGTACGCCAGCTCAACACCTTCGATTTCACCGGGACTGGGCGGGTGATGGTCAATGACGGCCAAATGCCCGGCTTTAGCTAACAATCCCGGATATTCAACCAGAGCCATCTTATTCGTGTCAACCAGAATGAGAAGGGATGCGGCGTCGGCTATCTGCCGGACATCCGTCGGTGAAATAAGACACCGGGAGGATATTCCCCGGGGAATATCGGCTGCCGCCAGTTGCCGCCGCAATTGCTCCGGCGATTCGGTAACCAATCCGGCTTCCTTGCCCAGAGCAGCAGCAAAAGCAATCAAGCCGAAAGCCGCTCCCAGACTATCCAGATCCGGGTTGGCATGACCAACCAGGAGAACGGGGCCGGCCCGCCGGATCAACCGGGCAAGATCGGCCGCCGGCCGGTTGGGCAATAGTGCACCCAGCCAGGCCGGTCGGCCGAGAAGTACGATACCGATATAAAGCAGGCTGCCGGCAGCAGCAAAACAAGCGATTGCCGGGTCATAACGACCGATAATCAGACAAAGGGCACCTCCAAGCGGCCATAACAGGCAAGCCGGCACCAGGCCGACCGGCCGTCGGGAGATTCTCCGCACCGGCCTAACCTCCCTCTGCGGCCATGACCGCTTTCCCCGCTACTTCTTATTAAGTATGTGGTTGAGCAATGCGGACAGATCTCCGTACCATTTTTCCATTTCATGCTCATCTGAAATATATGAACGAAGTTTAGTCACTATTTTGCTCTCCAGTCGGGCAAAGCTGATGCCGAGACGTCTGGCTAAAACATAAGCGGTGGTTATTACTCCGGACAGCGCCTCCAGCCAGGCGTCTTCGCTGTTTTTCGTCATAGCCTTGAATAAATTGGTTACCCCGCCCAAAAGTTCTGTTTTTAGCCATTCGATTACCTGCATATTTTTTGCGACAGCGAAGTTGCGGTCAGTCGCCGGCATAACCCCACCCCCAAAGGATTCTACTCGTTAGGTTAAATTCGGCGGGAGAGTGAGTTCTCCTTCCGGCGGCGCAATTTACCAATATTAGTAAAACGGGGCAATTTATAGTTGCCCCGTTTTTCCGCATTCTATTCGGCTGTGAAAGGCATCAGCGCAATGCATCTCGCCCGCTTAATCGCCAAAGTCATCTGGCGCTGATGCTTGGCGCAATTGCCCGATATCCGGCGGGGAAGGATTTTGCCCCGCTCAGTTGTAAACTTTTTCAACCGCCCGATATCCTTATAGTCAATGTGCTCGACTTTATCAACGCAGAAACCGCAGACCTTTTTCTTCGGTCGCCTGTTGCGATCCCGTCTCACTATGGTGTCCCTCCTTTTCTTGCCAATCTGAGGAATAAACTTAAGTAAGTGCAGTGATGTTTAGAACGGCAGGTCATCGCCCGCTGCGCTCAGGCTGCCACCCAAATCGGCGTTATCGTCCCCAGCGGCCTTAGAATCTTTCGGCCAATCCAGGAAACGGACGTTCTCCGCCACGACTTCCGCCACTTTCCGGCGCTGTCCTTCTTGAGTTTCGTAAGAACGAATCTGCAATCTTCCCTCGACAGCAACCAAACGTCCTTTACCAAGGTGGTTGGCGCAAGTTTCGGCCAGTTTCTGCCAGACGACGATATCGATGAAATCCGTCTCACGGTTACCCTGCCGGTTAGTGTACTGCCTGTCGACCGCGATTACGAAGCTTGCGACGGCGGCGCCGTTCGGTGTATAACGCAATTCGGGATCGCGCACCAGTCGTCCGATCAGAATAATTTTATTTAACATTCACTACACCACCTATATTACGCATCTTTACGGGTCGTAAGGTAACGGATGACTTCCTCGGAAATTTTGAAAATCCGCTCCAGTTCCTGAACGGTTCCGGCTGACGCAGTGAAATTAATCAACACGTAATAGCCTTCCTGATAATCGCCGATTAAATAGGCCAGCCTGCGTTTGCCCCATTTCTCAATCGACTCAACAGTACCGTTCTCATCTTCAATCAAGGTTTTGAATCTTTCCACGGCAGCGTCGATGCTTTCCGCTTCCAGGTCCGGCCTGATTATGAACAGAGTCTCGTATGCGTGCACGTCATTCACCTCCTCCCTCTGGACTGACGGCCCCGCGCAAAGCGCAAAGCAGGGATTGCGGCACACTTGTACGATTTACTAAAGTATTATATCATTGTTTGCTTTGCCTTTCAACGGCAAATTGCTGAACCTTCGTCCGCCTGCCCGCTTATTCATCCTCGGCGTTGCTTTTGGCGGCAACAACCGCCTTGACGCCTTTTTCGAATTTTGGGCGAGGGAGCATGACCCGTCTTCCGCAGCCCAGACAGCGAAGGCCGAAATCAACGCCTGTCCGGGTAATTTCCCAGCGGTCGCTGCCGCAGGGATGCGCCTTTCGCATCTGCACGATATCACCGCTCTGGTATTTCGCCATCTTTTATTCCCCCTTGTTACCAACACCGCCGGACTGGAAACCGGAACGCGTAATGACAATTGTGTGGGGATAGGGAATTTCGATTCCTTCTTGGTCGAGGCGCTCTTTGAGGCGACGGCGGATTTCCCGGGTCACTCCCCACTGCTCCATCGGCTCGGCTTTGGCCCAGATGAGCAGTTTGACACCGCTGTCGGCTAATTCTTGGACACCCAGAACTTTAGGTCCTTCGACAATTCGCTCATTTGCCGCGGCGATTTTCCCACATTCATCGTTGAGAACAGTAATAGCATAGTCGATATCCGTTCGGTAGGAAATCCGAATATCCAAGAGCACCCGCATATTACCGGTGGAGAAATTGCTGACCTTGTCAATAACGCCGTTAGGGATGAAATGGAGCTGCCCGCCGAAATCACGAATCTTCGTCACCCGAAAACCGATTCCCTCGACGATTCCTTCGGCGCCGCCGGCGGAAATATAATCGCCAACAGAAAACTGATCTTCGAAAATCAGGAAAAAACCGGTGATGACATCGCGCACCAGATTCTGCGCCCCGAAACCGACCGCGAGTCCGGCAATTCCGGCACTGGCCAGAATCGAAGCGGTGGGAAGCTCGAATATATCGAGGATAACCAAGATAGCGATGAAATAGACGAAATAGCGCAGGACACTTTTTAAAAGCGAATTGAGCGTTTTTGACCTTTTTTCTTGCAGATAACGGCCCTTCAGCTGCGGCGGCGGCTCCAGAACACGGTCGATTAATACCGCCCCGAACCTCAGCAAGAGTCTGGCCATCGCAACGGTGACAATAACTCCCAGAATACGTTGGCCCAGCCAAAGAAAGCTGCCGCAACTCATAATGTTCTGCATCAATGGCACATTATTAACCCCCCGTTCTGCTCTCTAACTTACTTCTCAGTCAGCCCGATATTTCCTGCTGCCCCGGGCGCAAACTGCCTGCTGCGGCGTGCATATAATTCTCTGCCTTTCATATACTGATAATGAAAACGGCAATCTTGCTGACAGGGGGTAACTGGATGCCGCAGAGCATTCACGAGCAGATTCAAGAACGAACTCTGATGCCGGGCAAACTAAAAGTTCACGTCGATGACCCTCTGGCGGCGCGCCGCCTCCGTCTGACCTTAAATCTCCTGTTTCGGGAACAGCGACTGCATCCCTGCCGGCCGCTGGCTGTCATCTGCATCGGAACGGACCGTTCCACAGGAGACGCCTTGGGGCCTCTCGTCGGCGCCAAGCTGGCGACGGAAGAGATCGAAAATGTGCATACATACGGAACGCTTGAACAACCGGTGCATGCGAGCAATCTCATCCGGACGCTGGCGGCGGTCCAAGCCGCTTGCCCCGGGTCTTTCACAATTGCCATTGATGCCTGCCTTGGGCGTTCGGAAAACGTCGGCACCATCACTGTCGGAAAGGGCGCGCTCAAACCGGGGGCTGGAGTCAATAAAAACCTGCCGTCGGTCGGCGATATTTATCTGACCGGCATTGTCAATGTCGGCGGCTTCATGGAATATTTCGTTCTGCAAAATACCCGGCTGAGCCTCGTGATGCGCCTGGCCGGCATTATCGCCGAATCACTCATCTGGAGCATCCGTGATTTGCGCGCAGCCCATCCGGTTTAAGTAGGCCGCATTAACTCCCGCAACTGCCGCCCCTGGCGATTATCCGCCTGCTCCGATATAAGGATGGATTGCCCGGCATTGGCCCGGACAATCCATCCTTTTTAGTGTAGACGTGAATTGATGTCCTTCAGTACTTCCTCCGGCGTCAGCCCGCTGGCATTGATGACCGGAGCGCCTGTGGCAGCTGTCTCTATCCCGAGAATATCTTTATCTCCGCCGCTAATGACAACAGCCGCGGCTCGTTTGATGTTGGCGTCCGTTGCGTTAACGGTCCGAAATCCCCGGTCCTGCAGAAAGTCATTGACTTGAGCCAGACTCTCCTCCACCGCAATCACTTTATTGTTCATGCTTTCGCCTCCATCTCGTCTTAGTTGGCAATATATTGTCGCCTATCGGTCATATCATGCCAACGCTGCTTTGGAAACGAGACGCTTCTTCCATTATCTGAATTACCTCGGTATCCGTAATCTGCTCAAAATCCCGGTAAAACATCCCCACCGCATAAAACGGTGTCGGCACCGCAAGATAAACAACTTCGTCCACCAGCGGCCTTAGCTGCTCCAGAACATCTGGCGGTAAGACCGGAACGGCCAGGATAAGCCGAGCCGGTTCCCGGCGGCGTGCCGCGGCGATAACCGCTCTGGTCGTAAATCCGGTGGCGATCCCGTCATCGGCAAGAATGGCTGTCTTTCCCTGGAGCGACAGCGCTTCCCTTCCTCCGGTATAGAGCTCCCGGCGCCGCTTTATTTCGGCTGTCTGCCGTTCTACTTCTGTCCGGAGATATTCATCGTTCACCCCGAAATGCGCCGGCAAATCGGCAAGCAAAAGGGTACCGTCCTCACCGACAGCACCAATGGCGAACTCGGGATTACCCGGCAAGCCTATTTTGCGGGCAATAACCAAATCGAGACTGCCGCCGAGTTTTTCGGCCAGAGCGGCGCCAATAACTACCCCGCCGCGCGGCACAGCCAGAATGACTGCCCCTTCCCCTCTATAAAGCGCAAGCTTTTCAGCCAGCTTCTCGCCGGCTTCCCGACGGTCTATAAAGCGCACGCGACACACCTCCCTGGCAAAGCAACAACGCGACCTTATTATGTCCGGGACGAGTTGTAATATGCTAAGGAACGAGAACCGTAAGCGAGCGCGGCACGAGAGTGAAAGTCACTGGCGTCCGGCCGACCACTTCGCCGTCTGCCTGGACGGTGAGGGGAGCGGCGGTAGTGATTCTCACTTCTCGCCCCCGGTAAAAAGAAACAGCCGGGTGATTAGTATGTTCTCCTTTGAAAACAGTGGGAAACGCCCGCAGGAAGCCAATTTTTCCGAGGTCCCTGACAACGCAGACATCGAACATTCCGTCATCCAAAGCTGCCTGCGGCGCGATGCGCATGCCGCCGCCGTAGTATTGCCCGTTAGCGACAGAGGCGATATAAATCCGGGAGAAATGAGTGACACCATCAACCGTAATCTCGGCTGCGGCCGGACGATACCGGAAAAGCGTTTTCAGCACGGACAGGATATAGGCGCTCCCGCCGGGAAACCGGCAGCCGGAATTCACGTCGCTGACGACTTCCGCGTCAAAACCGACTCCAGACACATTCATAAACCAAACACCGTCAACTCGCCCGAGATCGATTTCCCGGGGATGACCGCTGCGCATCAGTCGGAGCGCCGCGGCCGGCTGTGGCGGAACGGCGAGAATTCGGGCCAAATCATTCCCGGTCCCGGCCGGGACAATCACCAACCGGACCGGCTTGCCGGCAATACCGTTGACAATTTCGTGCACCGTGCCGTCTCCGCCGATGCTGACTATCGTCTCATATCTGGTAGCGGCGGCTGCCGCTAATTCGCGGGCATGGCCGGGACGCTCGGTAAAACTGACGGGACAGGCGCTCACTAATTCAGGGCAGGACTGCCGCAACTGTTGCCAGACGGCTGCGGCCTTGCCCCGGCCGGCGGCCGGGTTAATAATAATTATCGTCCTCATTCCCCATCTCCTTTGGTTGTGCGAAGAAAACAATAACCCAATCGGTTGACTGGGTTATATCTCGGCTTTTGCTGCCGCCTAAAGAATTTCTTTAGGCGCTTCTTGACTTCTCAGCGGGTTGGTGTCGTTTGCGTCACTCATTTCGCTCTTGCCTTTAAAGACGGCGCCTTCGCCGATAACCAGATTCTGGACCTGGATATTGCCGTGGACTTTGCCGGTGCTTAAGATTTCCAGCTTTCCTTCCGCTGTAACATTGCCTTTGATTTCTCCGGCGACCGTCACATGCCGCGCCTTGACATCCGCCAGAATGAAGGCCCCCTCACCAACGACGACATCCCCCTGATTGACCAAATGCCCTTCAATCTTCCCGTCAATACGGATTATCCCGTTAGCGTTCACTGTCCCCTTAATTTCCGTTTCCCGGCCAATGACAGTGTCAATCTTGTCGACGTTGATACTGGCTGATTCCTTTCTCCCAAACACATAATTTCCCCCTTATTGCCGGCAACGGAAGCGGCGGAAATCGGGCGGAGCGGTTATAGATAAGGATAAGGGTCGACTTTCCGGCCGGATAAGTGAACTTCGTAATGCACATGGGAACCGGTGCTGCGCCCGGTACTGCCCATGTAGGCGATAACCTGACCTCGCTTGACCGTCTGCCCGGAGCGGACGATAAGGCGGGAGGCATGTCCATACATCGTCCGAAAACCATAACCGTGATTTATTGTCACTGTATAGCCGTAACCGCTGAGCCAGCCGGCCGACGCCACCTTGCCGCTCCCGGTCGCTACTATCGGCGTACCATATGAAGCGGCAATATCAATGCCGGAGTGGAACTCGATTTTACTGCCAAAAGGGGAGCGGCGGGAGCCGAAGCGGGAAGTAATTCTTCCTTTAGCCGGCATTCCGGACGGTTTCGCCGCCTGATAAGCCATGTAATCGATAGCTTTTGCCTTCAGCTCGGTAAGGTTGGCTTCTTCCGCATCGATTGCCCGCTTCAATTCCAGCATACGCCCCCGTAGTTCCGACAATTCATCCGTCTTCTGACCGCGGCTGACCGCCGTGGTCAGCCGCGTTGTCCGGTAAGCAACCGGGCAGCCGCCGCCGACTCCCGTATTTGTTTCATTTTGAAGAATGTTAAAAGCATCTTTGTCAATATTCGCGGTCTGATTGTCCGCTTCGAGCTGCATGATTTCTCGCAGCTGCCGTTCCAATTCCTCAATCCGGGCCATTCCGCCCTCGATAGCCTTCGTCTCTTCCGCCAATTCCTCAATCTGTGCCTTCTGTTCGGAATTAATTTCCCGGAGGAGACGGAGTTCGTCCATATTCATCTGCATTCGCTGATATGTATACGTAAGAGCTGCGCCGGTCAGGAAAACAACAATAAGCAAACCAAGACCGACATAGAAAGATAATAGGGAAAAACGGAAACTGGCCACACTTTTTTTCGAATGTGGCACAATCAGCACTGTGAATTTTTCCCGTAACCGCCGCCATTTCTTCCCAAGCAATTCTTATCACCCGCTGACAGAAGAGGAATCTTTCTTGCGGACAAATAACAGTAAAATTACCACATTTTGCGATATTTAGTATTATTCGCCGTTTTTATCCAATGTCCTGCTTCAGCCGGGCTGCTGGTACAAACTTATGCCTTTTTTATTAACCCGTCGCGACAAAGTCTTTGAAGCACAAGCATCGCGTACGGCATTCTGCTCTTCTTCCGTCAATAAGTAAGAGGATCTGCCGTTAAGAATCGGCTTCGCGTACATTCTGGATTCATCGCGGCCAAATAGACTGCTGATCACAAGGCCGTTGAAGTTGTCATCCAGGAAAGCGGCCGAGAAACTGAGATCGCTGCCCATCCCGTCGTAAGCGCTGTACCGCACGACGCCGACATGCTGAATACTTCCGGCGATCTTATTGCGGATTTCATCTATTTCTGCTTCGAATTTCTGATATCTACCCTGCGTTTTTGCCAATTCGGCGAGGCATTCGGCCATAATATCCTCGATATTCTTCCGTTCAATGCCCCGGTAAAGTGAATTATACCGTTTCGAAAACCGGCTTTGACGAATAAGGAGGGTAAGGGACAAGCCGAGGGAGACGACAGTAGTCGCGCCTAAAACAGCAAGCAGATATGGGAAGCTCTCCAACAACACTCCGGATGATAAATGCGTTAAATCCATTCTGACAAAGCCTCCCCATGTTCGCCATATTTCGATAATTCTTTCCACAAAATTCGCAGAACTCCTGCTTATTAAGCTTAGCACCGCCTCCCACATTTCCCCATCCGGAACGCTGATACCACCTCCTTAATCACCCCGGTATTTTAGCAATCGATTCAATATGTCATATATTACCATTTCAGCAGGGCGGAATTGTTATGCTGGATAATAATCCAACCGAAGTTAAGGTCGATCACTTCACCGCTTGGACGTTTTGACATTATCCTGCAAAGCTTCCATCAGCTCCCGGCAAGTATCGCTTGGACGCATTGCCATTAAATCCGCTTCTGCCGTACTGAAGCTTCTTTGTTGCGGATCAGGATGATTAGGAACAACATATCGTCAGCCGTTGGATGAGTGGGCCCCCAATTTCTTATGCTCGTAAGAAATGACATATAAAATGGCCGGGCAACAGATTCCGCTCTTCAATTGCTTCACCCTGCGCTGTCAATTCCGCCTGCGGGGCTGAATCCAGTCAAGCATTCTCCGATGCTCTCGAGCCGTGCTATTATCTTAATCAAGCAGACACCTGAACCGTCATAAAAGAGCCGGTTGCGCTTATCCTCCTGCTTTCCGCGTTGTATCGTTGCGGTCAAGGCACCAAACGGCGCTATCTGACGACGCAAGCGCATCAGCAAAACATTTCAAGCAATTTTGACTGTTCCCTTTTTATCCACTCCGCGCCTGCTGAACAGGTAGAATGTTAATTTTAGATTTTGCTCACTGCAGATATTTGAACACCGGCCAAGCACCCTTCGTACTATGTATAATACAGATCCATTTCGGCCTCGAACCGATCCTCGTCGGCTGCTTCAGATAAGGTAAAACATAGTACGAGATGTGTTTGGAATTTGAATGTCTCGGGACGCTCAGTCCTTTCAAGTTGGCTCAATTCAGCTTATCAATAGCTTGGACAGTAGTGTAAAATAGTTTCTGTAAAATTGGCTTTAGATAAAGACAATGGCCATCGTCCTCTGATAGATTGGTAGTTGACAAGACAAACCAAAGTATCGGAGGCGAAGACGATGACCCAATATCAG
>JBMNPB010000045.1:0-19252 GCA_050943375.1 bacterium | reverse complement strand
TCTCCCAGATTTGAACAGCCTGGTCCGCATTGTGTTGGACTCCTGCCGCACAAAGAGACCGTTACAGTTGGAATTCCCGTTTTTTACCTGATTGGGTGCTCATGTTTGTACAAAACCTAGGTAGTTAGACAATTTATGCATTACTATAACGAGGTGAGACTCCGTTCCAGTATTGGCTATCGCCCACCTTCAGAGTATCACAATGAAATAATGGGTAAATCTGAGAAAGTCTTAAAAATGAGCGCGTAGTGTCCTTAGTTAGGGGGGCAGCCCGAGGGTGCCATAGTCAACAAGGCTGCCTACATGGTAATCGGGAGCGACCTGGATGGCCGCAAAGATGTCCCGGAAATGTGGATAGGCGAGCACGAAACCGCTAAGTTCCGGCTGGTGGTTTTAAACGAACTCCGCAGCCGGGGCGTCCAGGATATCCTGATCTGTTGCGTCGATAACCTGTGGGGGTTCAACGAGGTTATTGCCGCCTGCTTCCCGGAGGCGCAAGTCCAAAAATACGTAGTGCACCAAATCAGAAATTTCGTAAGGTATATATCCTACAAGAATATCAAGAAGGTACTGGCTGACCTAAAGCTTATCTATGCGGCAGAGGCCGAGCCGCCAGCCCTGGAAGCCTTGGATGGTTTTGCAGCAGTCTGGGGCGGCAAATGTCCATCAAAACATCAACTCCTGGCGGACAAACTAGGCGGAACCAGCGGCCTCTTTAAATACCCGCCGGAGATCAGGAAAATCATCTGCACCATCAATATGACTGAGAGCTGCCACCATCAACTACGGAAAGCTGCCAAAGGGAAAAGCATCTTCCCCAATGACGTATCGCTGCAGAAGATGCCTTATCTGGCGGCCATGGATGTCATCCGGAAGTGAACCGGTCGGGTCCAAAACTGGGGGCAGATCCTCTTGCAGCTTTCGGCCTTCTTCCCAGATAAGGTGAAATCACCCCTATCCTGATCTTTACCGGGATGGTAAAAACACAAAACTATTGACAGACCCGGGCAATTTGAGAACAGTTATCAGCCAAGGGTTGGTGGATTTAACATTGCGCTCATCTGTGGATAATGCTAAGCTATTCATAGGTGAGATACCGCCTTTCTGTAAGTAGTGTGTCGGTTAACACACTACTTACGCAGAAGGCAAGCTCTCACCTTTTTATTCAGCTGGTAAATCAACCCGTTTTATGGTCAACTGGTTGTACAAAACTTATTCACTTCCGGCTTTCAACTCTTTTATGCCCCCGTCCGGCGTCAAAATTTCGGAATTTCAAATCCGGACCCCGCATATTCTCATTTTGCCGACAGACTGGAATAAGCCGCCCGTAGGCGGCTTATTCCAGTCTCTGCAACAATATCTCCTTGTACCGGGCAAATTCCGGCGTGGTCATGATATGACCGTCCCGCGGCCGGGGAAGTTCGACGGCAACTTCCAGGGTAACGCGCGCCGGCCGGTCGGACAGCACATAAATCCGGTCCGACAGGAAAACCGCCTCGTCGATGCTGTGGGTGATGAAGAGAACGGAGCGCCGGAATTTCTCCCAGACGGACAAAAGCCATTCCTGCATCTTTTCCCGGTTCATCGCGTCCAGCGACCCGAACGGCTCGTCGAGGAGAAGGATGTCGCTGTCGATCAGCATCGTCCGCAGGAGAGCGGCCCGCTGCCGCATCCCGCCGGACAGCTCCGACGGGTAAGCCCGCTCGAAGCCCGCGAGGCCAAAGACCGGCAGTAATTCCCGCACCTTGGTCTCAGCTTCACGCCGCGGCACACCGCTGATTTCCAGCGGGATGACAGCATTGTCCAGCAACCGCTTCCACGGCATGAGCAGATCTTTCTGCGGCATATACCCCATCTTCCGAACCCCGCGGTCTGTTTCCCGGCCATCAATGTTGATAATTCCGTTATCTTGCCGGACCAGGCCGGTGATAATCTGAAAAATAGTGCTCTTGCCGCAGCCGCTTGGCCCGATGAGGGAAACAAATTCGCCCGGCTGCACGGCAAGGGTGATCTCGTCGAGCACCGGCAGCATCTCGCCGTTTTGGACATAGGTCTTGGCGATGTGCTGCAGGCTGATTTTGGGAGTCGTCATATCCAAGCGCTCCTTCGGTTAGATTAAAGCGCTCCGGTTATTTGGGAAGATATTCGTTAGTGAACGCTTTTTCTATCTCCGTCGTCTTTTCCACCAGGTTATTCGTCACCAGCCAGTTCAGATAATTTGCCCACACCTCCGGCTTCTGCTCTCCCCAAGCCGGGGCGTCCGCCTGAAATTTATCGCTCAACCATCGCTGGCTGGCCAGCACCAGATCCCGGTCCAGCTCCGGCGCACTGGCAAGAAGGATTTCCGCCGCCTTATCCGGGTTGGCGATGGTGAATTCATACCCTCTCTTCACCGCCGCCAGAAATTTGCGGACCAGTTCCGGATTATTGGCGATATTCTCCTCATTCGTAATCAGAACGGGTGTATGGTAATCGAGAATGGGCTCAGCTTCGGTCAATTTAATGTAGTTCAGCTCCACGCCTTTTACTTCCGCCGCAATGCCGTCCCACCCGTAGAAAATCCAGGAGAAATCGGCGTTGGCCTCGCTGGTGGCCAGGAAGTCGGCCGAACCGGTCGTCAGGATTTCCACTTTTCCGGCATCCGCGCCGTATTTGTCCATGAGAGCTTTGATAGTCGCTTCTTCAATCGGGGAACCCCAACCGCCATACCGTTTACCTTCAAAATCCTTCGGCGTCTCGATGCCTTTGGACTTCAGGGAGGCAAAGCCGGAAGTGTTATGCTGGATAACAGCGGCGATGGAGACAATCGGGATTTCCTCCAATCGGGCGAGAGTAACCGCTTCCTGATTACTGACCCCGAATTGAGCCTGATTGGAACCTACCAATTGATCTCCCATTCCCACCGGCGGTTGGATAATCTCTACTTCCAACCCTTCCGCAGCGAAATAACCTTTGTCTTTTGCGACGTAAAGACCTGTGTGATTGGTGTTCGGCGTCCAATCCAGCGTCACCGTCACCTTGTCTGCCTTTTTGGCGCAGCCGCCAAAACCGGCCGCCGATATTAGTAAAATAACCAGCAGTGCAACACTGAGCACTTTATTTCGCATTTTCTTCCTCCTCAAAATTTTTATTCTTCCGTTTTGGCCCGCTGCCACGGCATCACGAGGCGGGCGATGCCTTCCACCGCCAGGAACACCAGAATACTCAGAGCGACGACAACGGCGATCGCCGCAAACAGGCTGTCTGTCTGGAAGGAATGCATCGTCCGCATCATATACACACCGATGCCTTGATTCCCGCCCAGCCATTCGCCGATGACGGCGCCCATCACGCTGTACGTCGCGGCAATACGCAGCCCGGCGAAGAAGGACGGCAGCGTCGCCGGCAGTTCCACAGCCCTGAATATTTTCCAGTCCGTAGCACCCATGACCCGCATCAAGTTAATTAAGTCCTGGTCAACAGCGCCAAGCCCTTCGGTGATACTCACCACCAGAGGGAAAAAACAGACCAGGACGACAATGAGGACTTTCGGCAGCGTCCCCAGGCCGAACCAGAGCATCATCACCGGCGCCAGCGCAATGATGGGCACGGTCTGGGAAATAACGAAAACCGGGAAAAGGAGCCGTTTCAACCAGACGAAACGGTTCAGCAACACCGCCAAAACCAGGGCGACCGCAATGGAAGCCGCAAGCCCCAGGACGGCCTCCAGCAGCGTCGCCTTACTGTGCTGCACAATCAAAGAAAAGCGCCGGGTTAATGCCGCCCAGATGGCCGAGGGGGCTGGGAGTAAATAATCCTTGATATCAAACACCCGGACCGCCGCTTCCCAGAGAAAGCCAAGCGCAGCGAGGAAGACAGCCGGAGCAAGACTATTGCCGATACTTCTCAGTCTTTTCTTCAATTGTAACACCTTCTGCGCTGTAGTCGATTTTGACGACGGAAGCGACCCGCTTCGCCCCGGCGTCAATGCACGCCTGCTGGGCTTTCTGCACGATACCCAGCAATTCGTCCAGTTCGCCTTCCATCGTTGTCTCTACCGGACCGACGACATATTTGACTCCTGCCTTTTGGATGACCTCAATCGCTTTGTCAACGACATCATACAGTTTTTCTTCCGGAACGATGGGCAGGACCTGGAGACTGACATTGCATAACGCCATGCTAACACCCCCTAAAATATTTTGGCAAGACAAAAACTGCTCCACCGCACGGCGAAGCAGTTTGGCTTGGCTGATATGCGTTTCCCTCCGCTGGCATTACCCAGATCAGGTTGACTAGGGTCAGAACAGTCACGTTCTCTCTCAGCCGGCCAATCCAGCTCCCCTTTGCGCCGTATGCAATTTCCCTTCCCTGCTTATTCTATCACAACCAAGCAGCGGTGGCAAACATTTCTGCCTTGCTGCTCTCAGGCCGGGAGTTCGTATTTGACGCCGTATTCGGCGAGAATACCGGCCAGAATTTCAACCGTGGCTGTGACAATTTCGGCGCAGAAAGCTTTTCTCGCTTCTCCGGTGAAATCGGTAAATTCCCCGGTCAGGCTGCTGCAGGAAGAATAAGCGCCTCCCGCCGGGGCAATTTTTTCGTGCACCGC
Source organism: bacterium (assembly GCA_050943375.1). Lineage (GTDB taxonomy): Bacteria > Bacillota > SLNR01 > SLNR01 > JBMNPB01 > JBMNPB01. Next base: position 14,661 of record JBMNPB010000045.1, on the reverse strand, counting down.
TTTTCGGTATTCGGCGACAGCCGTCTGCAATTCTTCGGTAATCGGTCCGGTAGGATCTGGGTCGCCAAGATATTCCCCCAGAATCATTTCGCCGGCTTTCAGAGCGCCGCATTCCCCTTTCCCCGTAATACCGCCTTTACGCAGCGACTTGTACGAGTTCGGGTTGCAGCCGAACGTCACGGCGAGGCAAATACCGCAGCTGTAGTGGGGACATTCTTTCCCTTCGTAAAGACGCCGGGCAATTCCTGTGACTTTGCCGTCACTCATTCGGACACCGTCCTTCCTGTCGATTGGATTGTTGATATTAATTCGGCGTCGGTGAGGGAATTCCTCGCCGCACATAGCAATGGAAACAGAATCCTAAACAGAAGCCGCCAGCCCAAAACCAAGATAGAAGCTTAACACCAAAGTTGACGGCCGAAGGAAGGTCTGGCCCTGATTATCTGCCTTAAAACGTTTATTCCCGGATGGTCGCAACCGGAGAATCACCGTCAACCCAGAACTGCTTTATCCGGCAATCCGGAAAAGCTCGCGCCAACTGCTCCGCCAGGTCGGACTGAGCGGCACGGACGTTTGTGCCCGTTTGCCCATAAAACCCATCGATCGGGAAAAAGACATTACGGGTCGCTTCGGTCACTTTCGCTTTCTCCCCCTGCCGCCACACCCATTTGCGCGTCCGCACTTCGGCGCCGTCGGCATAGACGATTTCATACTCATCGACGGTCTCGGGCGCATTCTCCCCAAACGGAGTAAAGATTTCTCCGGCCCGGGTAAATCGGACACTCAAATCACCGACAATCTGGTCGATGTCGTGCGCCCCCATCGGTACCAGATGCCGGACGGCCGTGCCATTTACTAGGTCGACGCTGTTGTTGATGTGCGGCAGTTCCGGCTTTTTGGCGATGCGCTTGGCCAGCGCCTCGATGGAACTCGGGTATTTGTTCGGGTTCAGGCTCAGCCTGGTGAAACAATCCCGCCAGACGGCAACCGCCGGATGACTGCGAACATCCTGCCCGGCGAGAGCAGCATGGGCAGCATTCACTGCCTCAGCCAAGAGAGCGGCGATTAGCGGCGAAGGCTGCCTGTTGTCGATATCCTCCGCGACGACAACGCCAATGCAGATCGCGGGAAATAAATCAAGGACGGCTTTGTCAAGGATGAAGTCCATATATATCTTACCTCCTTAGTCGGGTGCCAGGCATGTAACTAAGTCAGCGGGAACCTTCTGTTATCGGGATGTCACAGAGTGGGACGGCGACCGGACCGCAATAAGGGGGCGCAAGGCCATACTGAGACGCATTGACCGTTCAGGCGATCACCGGCAGCGCCTGCGGCAGGACGCGGACGGCGCAAGGGGTGTAACCGGCCAGGTCACCGTCGCAATGGTATTGCAGAGGGGTCTCGCTTTCCAGCCGGAATTCCGCCGCCCGGAGGATTTTGACCTTCGGATGACGGACGTGCTGCCCGGAGTAGAGGGCAGACCACATGGCAAATACTTCCGCGGCCGTCAGGTGTTCCATCACGCAGATATCGAGGAGACCGTCAGTCATGTCGGCATGAGGTGCCATCTTAAGGCCCCCTCCGTAATAAGGGCCATTGCAGATGGCGACGAGGGTCGTGCGGGCGGTCAGCCGGGCGCCGGGCATGGCGATAGAGACGCAAGGCGGCCGGAAAACAGGCAGCATCTGCAGTCCCGTCATCACATAGCCGGGAATACCCCGCACCAGCCGGTTCCGCCGGAAACCCCGCAGCACCTCCGAGTCGAAGCCAATGCCAGCCATATTCACGAAGACCCGATTGCCGACAGTTCCCACATCGAGGCGCCTGATCCGGCCTTCCCGCAGGGCGCGGCACAAATCCCGCGGCACCGTTACCTGACCGAGGGAGCGGGCGAAGGCATTCCCCGTGCCGGCCGGGACGATTGCCAGCGGCAGTCCGTTCTCCAATGTGCCGGCCGCGACTTCGTTAATGGTTCCGTCGCCGCCGATGACGATAATGGCGTCAAAGCCTTCCGCGGCGGCCTGCCGTGCCAGACGGCGGGCCTGGGCCGGGCTGCCGGGATAAAAGGTTCGGCAACGGAGCACCGGCCGTTCCATACGGCGGAGATTCTCTTTGACCCGCTGCCATACCCGCAAGGACCGCCCAGCACCGGCCGTCGGATTGACAATTACTTTCAGAAACACGGCAACCACCTTCCTGCCCCGGCCTGCACGGTCCGGGGGAACGGTTAATTGCGCAGACTATGAAGAGGGGCCGGAATCCGGCCGCCGCGTTCAATGAACGGCGTCGCGTCAAGGTGGCTCACCGGCAGGACCGGGCAGCGTCCCAACAGGCCGCCGAATTCCACCATTTCCCCAACGCCCTTCCCGGGGGAGGGAATAATTCGCACTGCCGTCGTCTTGCCGTTAATTACTCCGATTGCCGCTTCGTCGGCGATAATGGCCGAGAGCGTCGCTGCCGGCGTGTCGCCGGGGACAGCAATCATATCGAGACCGACGGAGCAGACGGAAGTCATCGCTTCCAGTTTCGCCAGGGTTAGTGCCCCGGCTTCCACCGCCTCGATCATGCCGGCGTCCTCGCTGACGGGAATGAACGCGCCGCTCAGGCCGCCGACATAAGAAGTGGCCATCGCTCCGCCTTTTTTCACCGCGTCGTTCAGGAGCGCGAGAGCCGCCGTAGTGCCTGGCGCTCCGACTTGCTCCAGTCCCATTTCCTCCAGCACCCGGGCGACGCTGTCTCCGACTGCCGGAGTGGGCGCCAGCGACAAATCCACAATCCCGAAGGGGATGCCGAGCCGCGCGGAGGCCTGCCGCGCCACCAACTGTCCCATCCGGGTAATCTTGAACGCCATTTTTTTAATCGTCTCCGCCACGGTCCCAAAATCCTGCCCGCGGGCCGTTTCCAACGCCCGCTTCACGACTCCCGGACCGCTGATACCCACATTAATAACCGCCTCCGGCTCACCAACGCCATGAAAAGCCCCGGCCATGAACGGGTTGTCATCAGGCGCGTTGGCGAAGATAACCAGCTTGGCGCAGCCGAAACCGTGCCGATCCGCCGTCAGTTCGGCTGTCCGCTTGATTATCGGGCCCATCTCCCGAACGGCATCCATGTTGATGCCGGTCCGGGTCGAAGCAAGATTGACGGAGGCACAGACAATTCGGGTGGACGCGAGAGTATCCGGAATCGACTCAATCAGAATCCGGTCGCTGTCAGTGTGCCCTTTCTGGACAAGAGCCGAGAAGCCACCGAGAAAATCGACGCCGACTTCCCCGGCTGCCCGGTCGAGGGCGGCGGCGATATCCACGTAGTTGTCTGTCTGGCAGCCGGCGGCGATCAGCGCCACCGGCGTGACGGATATCCGCTTATTCACAATCGGAATACCATATTCATTCTCAATCTCCCGGCCGACCCTCACCAAATCCCGCGCGGTCCGCGTCACCTTGTCGTAGACTTTCCGGCAAATCTGCCGTATATCGTCATCGGCGCAATCATAAAGACTGATTCCCATGGTGATTGTCCGGATGTCCAGTTTGTCTTCCTGAATCATCCGGTTCGTTTCCTGGATTTCGCTCCGGTTGAACATTATCTCTCCTCCATCATATTTCGTGCATGGCGTTGAAAATATCCTCGTGCTGCATTGTCACCACGACGCCGATTTCCTTTCCCTGCGCGACCATGAATTCTTTCAGGGCATCGAAAGGCCGGGTGCTCCCGGACAGGTCCACGAGCATAATCATCGTGAAATAATCCTGGAGGATGGTCTGGTTGATATCGAGGATATTCACATTATTTGCCGCCAGCGCTGTACAAATCCGGGCGATAATCCCTACCTTGTCTTTCCCGGTGACAGTAATCACTGCCTTCATCGCCGAACCTCCTTCGTCTATGGATTATTATACCAGATATCAGGGCATCTATCCTCCCGGCACCGGCAACATAAAGCCGGACCCTCCGGGGTCCGGCTTTCCCGGCCTGATCGGCCTGCCCTTAGGAAATAATTTTAGCACTGAGCTGGGCAAATGTCCAGAAAAAGGTGGCGCCAAGATCGTGTCAACCTCTTGTAGGACATTTTATGGAGCTCATCCTTTTTGAACCTATCTTCAGAGCAGCCTTGCCGCTTTGAAGTCCTCTCAAGAAACGAAACAACGGTACTGTTTTACCGCGATTAAGAAAAGTGACATTGTCAAAGTGTTCTTGCGCTGTTTGGGTAAAGCTTCTCCGGGCCCGCTTTTATCCGATTTTCTTTAGTTTGTATGGAGATACACTCTGCTTCAAATGCTTGGCTTCAATCTGGCCGCCACTGCTTTTGTTGGCTCGCAGCTCCGCCATCACCCGCTAGTTTGCCCGGCTCCAACTCATGGGACGACTGTTTAACCGTTTTGACAATACATGGCTGACATATCCTTCGGTGCAACTACCGTCGCACGGCTCTTGATTGCAAATGGCTATCCCAGACCGGTTTCTTTCAATGCAGCGGCGAAATCCCCGGACACGCTTCTTTTCTGTGTTCTCTCTGGCAATGGCCCCCTCTCCCATGCCGTTCGATGCCTTCATGGATGCTAAGCAGCGGAACGATGGTGCGGCTGCCGTCTTGCAGGGTGAGATGGAACTATGCAACCTCACCGATGAACTTTTCACAGATTTGCTGTGTCTTAGCAGGGTGTTGACATTGCCGCCCTGGCCGGATTTTCCTCTTGCCTCTCTGCCTCCCTTCTTTCCTCCTCTTGCCGGAAAATTGCCGTTCGGACTGGCGGTAGCAGGATAACGCCGTCCCAAAAGCGAATGCTTAAGGATGTCCTGTATCCTAGAATACATTCAGGAGGTGTTCGGTTTGACAAAAAATTTCCTGTCGGGCGTCCGACCTGACACAGTTTTCCGGAACGGCAAAATATTGACGGTGGATGCCGATAATACCGTCGCCCAAGCAGTCGGGATTTTCGGTAATCAGTTCTGCTCCGTCGGAGACGAAGCCGCAGTGCTGGCTGCGGCCGGACCGGAGACGAAAGTGATTGACCTGCGGGGGAAAACAGTTATTCCCGGCATCATCGATTCCCACAATCATATTTACAGCGCCGGGACCCTGATGGAAGGGATAATGCTTTTCGGCATCGACACTATCGATGGCGTCAAGCAGGTAATCGCCGACAAAGTCAGGGAAGTTGCCCCGGGTGAATGGATTATCGGTGGCGGTTGGATTGAAAGTCAGTTCAAGGAGTATCGAATGCCAAATCGGTGGGACCTGGACGAAGTCGCCCCGGACAATCCGGTTGTCCTCCATCGCCTGTTCGCAACCAGTGTCTGCAACAGCAAAGCGCTCGAATTAGCTGGTGTCGACAAAAACACCAGGCCGAAACGTGGCACCATGGATACCGATCCGGCCACGGGAGAGCCAACCGGTATTTTCAGCAACGGCGCTCAGATTCTGATTACCAGCCATATCCCGCAAGGTGACATCGAGGACCTGAACGCATTGATGGAGCGGCGTATCAAGCTCGCCATGAACGAATATGTCCGCTGGGGTATCACCAGTGTCATAGACCCAGGCGTATCTGTCCCTCTGATGCGGGCTTACCACAACGTATATCAGAAAGGCGAACTGCCGCTGCGCGTCAATATGATGCCGGAGGCATACGGCCTCGCCGCCATCTCCAGCGACATCTGTGATCCAGCCGGTACCGAAGGCATCCTGGATTATATCGGCATCCATTCCCCCTTCGGTGATAACTGGCTGAGTATCGGCGCCCTGAAATTCGCCATGGACGGGGGAATCGGCAGTAAAACAGCTATGATGAACGGTCCCTGGGTTGACGGCACTGTCAGTGATATTCCCTTGCGCCTCGACCTTGATGTGATGAGCGACTTATTCTTCCGCTCCCACCGCCTCGGCTGGTCCATCGGCATTCACACGTGCGGTGACCGGGCGCAGGATATTGCTTTGGCTGCCTTCGTCAAAGCCATCGCTGCCCACCCGCGGGACGACGTCCGTCACAATATCATCCACGGTTATCTTCCCACCAAGTCGGCGCTGGAAATAATGCGCGATAACAATATCGCAGTTTCTGTCCAGCCCGGGTTTATGTATGTGGAAGGAGACATTTACTGGGACGCTCTCCGGGAAGAGCAAATCCACTATTTCAAGCCACTCAGAACATATCTTGATTACGGCATCAAAGTCGCCGCTAACTCCGATATGACATCCGCCCACTATGACCCGTTCTTCGGAATGTACGCGACTGTCGCCCGGAAAACGTCCCAGGGCCGCAGCCTCGGTGACGCCGAAAAAATCAGCCGGGAGGAAATGCTCCGCCTTTTCACCATCAACGGGGCTTATCTGACCTTCGAAGATACAATCAAAGGATCCATTGAGGTAGGCAAATTAGCGGACATGGCTGTACTTTCCGATGACATCATGACCGTCCCGGAAGAAAAAATCAAAGATCTGACAATCGAGAAGACCGTTATCGACGGCAACATAGTCTATCAGAAATAAGGCAAAGGGGGCTCCTCCGACGAGGGCCCCTTTTCATTCAAAAAAATACCGCCGGGCGGCGGCTAAAAACAAAGGAGATTTGATAAGAAAGGCAGGTTTATGCAAATTTCGTCGGGAAATTTTGTCTAATCTTGCTTAAGCCTTCAGGAAACGGCTTTGTTTAATTATATCAATTTTTCAGAATTTTTCAACACTTTTTTTATAAACGTCAGGCTGTTTTTTTGGACTGCCTCTTTCCGGTCCAACGGTTTCTTTCCGTCTTACCGGCGCATAATAAAGAAAACACCCCGGATTGGAGTGATGGTGTTGAGCGACCCGAAAGAAATGCGCCGTCTGTCCGAATTGTATAAGGCCTTCGGTGTTTGCCTGCTGCTGACCGGACCAGGATTGGCATGGCTCAATCCATATATAGGCCTGCCTTTTCTCCTCGGCGGCCTAGTTTTTCTCGTCAGTGGGATAGAGCGCGGCGTTCGCTGTTATCTCCTGCAGCAGAGCCTCCGCGAGCCGGCGAAGCAAAACTGCCGTCTGCAATGACCGGAGGGCTGTCTGGCCCGGACCGGAACAGAGAGCAAAGAGGAAGGGAGCACCCCTCCTCTTTCTGTTTTCTACAGTACTAAATCGCCGCCAACAACCCCAACGACAGCACCATTTTTATAAATCGGGACCGCAATCGTCAGGCACGGTTTGAAATCGACCATCGAAATATACGGCTCCGACTGATATGTATTGCCGCTGATTGCTCCTTTGAACCAGGGTCGGAAAGCGCTGGTCTGATTATTTTTCATCGTTATCTCGTCAGTGATGCCGCCGAAAGTGTTGCCGACCGAACGCCCTTCCCGGTCAGAGGCGTAAAGGATGGAATAGAGTTTCTGCTCCTTGACTTTCCGGGTCAGGTAATCGGTCACCTTTTTCTCATCAAGTTCGGCCATGACGGGGTCTTTCGCCAGATCGATGAGCCAGTCCTGCGCTGATCGGAGCTCTTTTTGCACACTTGCGTCCAGTTGGGTAAATGAGCCGAATTCCTTGATGGTCTCGATTTGAGACACGGCAATTTCGCTCAGTTCATTCGCCGATTGCAGGATAGTTTGCATGCTGGCCGTCTGTTCCTCAACTGCCGCCGCAATATTTTGAGTTTGCTGTGTTGAATGCTCCATGCTGGTGATGATGCCTTCCGTAAGTTGGATTACTTCTTCGCCATTCTCAGCCGCATCCAGAGTGGCTGTTTTTATTGACTCGAAAACGGTTTGCGTTCTGTTGATTACCTCCAAACCTTTCGCCGACTCTTCCGTGCTTATGCGCATTGCTGAAAGCGTACTCTGCAGTTCATTATTGATGGACTGAACGAGATCCCCGATTTGCTTGGCCTGGGTTTCCGACTGCTCGGCCAATTTGCGCACTTCTTCTGCCACCACTGAGAAACCTTTGCCATGCTCACCGGCGTGCGCGGCCTCGATAGCAGCGTTAATCGCGAGAAGGTTTGTTTGCTTGGCGATATTTGCGATTATCTCGACAACTTTTCTAATTTGCTGCGACTGCTCTCCCAGCTGTTTCAGCACATCGGAAGAGTTGACAATGGAATCATTAATTTTCTGCATTTGCTCCACCGTGTACCGAATAGCCTCGCTCCCCGATGTCACCAGCCCTTCTTCCTGCTGTGACGAACCGGTGATCCGCAGAATGGAATCCTTCATGCGGGTCAGCGACTGCGAAGCATTCTGCGCGTTCTGATATTGCTGCTCAATTCCGGCTGCCACATTCTCAGTCGTTGCCGCGATCTCCTCGACTGCCTTTGTCGCTTCCGCCAATATTTCCTTCAGCTGATTGGCCGACTCGGACGTTTTCTCCGCCGTTATTTGATTTCTTCCCACCATCTTCTGCAAATTATCGTATAATCGGAGCAGCTTGGTTGGAAGACTGTTTTTCATCTTCGCTCCCGCCGCGCCGGACAAAGCCAGCAAATTCCCCCGCACCAGTTCACCGGCCAGACGTTCCGTATTTTTTAGGGCACCACCGTAAGCCGTTTCAAAATAATAGGCGCAGATTAACCCGGCCAGAGCACCGACACCGGCACCAACCAAAATATTCCCACCCAGTTACTGTGTCAATACAACGCCGGCGGCGGGGAGCAACGATATCAGATAATTCAAGTTTATCCCTCCTCAGAAAGAATCCTCACTGCCTAACGGCCGGAGGAGTACGATACCGCACTCTTTCTGGCAGCCAAGCAGTCATAGTTATCCAACCTTAGACTTCCAGCTTTGCGCCCTTCCCTTTCGGAAAGTTAGCCCTTCAAGAGATATGCTGCAAAATTTTACTAAATTTTATGGCAATATTCGCCATAAACCCGAAAACTCCTTTATTTTTCGCTTCTTTTCTTCGCTGCCAGCGCAATGGAAAGACCGCCTTTCGGCGGCCTTGTCACTTCTTTTTTTCCTTATCGTCAAAAATCTCAATTGCCGTGTCCGGACAAATCTTCGCGCAAGCGGCGCAAGCTATACATTCCCCTTCATCGTTGCAGGCGGCAATATGGTAGCCGGCTGCGTTAATCCGATTCTGCAATTTCATCAGCGACTTGGGACAGGCGGCAACACAAAGCTCGCATCCTTTGCATCGCTCCTCGTTCACCACGACTCGCGTCATAAGGGAAGCCTTCTTCAGCAACAGAATAAACATCATCTCCATATAGCATTCCAAGTCGCTGTTCTTTTATACAAATTGGCGGCGGCGTCCGCTTCGGCGCAACAAAAAAGAACCGCCGTCGGGCGGTTAAAGAAGGGTTAAACAGAGATTAAATCATAAATGGCGGAAACCAATATTATTATAGCATAGTTTGTGAATTTGTGAACTATTTTTGTGAAATTTAGCACAATCACCACTGCCGCAAAAGGGTGGTTAACCCGCCGGCTGCCAGGCAGTATATATTGCTGCCCAAGCGCTCCCACCGGGCTATTATCGCCAATAAGACTTTAGCAGTGCTGATCTGCTAGTCGTCAAAAGATACAATCAACAAGAGCAGGATGAGAAACAAAAGAAAAGGATTGTTCTCCGCCTCTTTACTTTCTGTCTCCCCTTCTGTCATCTGGGTTTGCAGGCGTGCCAGCCGGCGCTGCTCCGCCTGTGCGTTCAGAACATTTATGAAAGAAACCGCCGCTTCCGGATTAATCTGGCTGTTCTCCTGCCGGCTGACGAAGTCAAATAAGCCAAGGCACAGGTCGACCAGATTATGTCCTTGCCGAGGGAAAAACGGTTTCATGGCGGACAGCAAGCTGAGCTGCTCTCTTTTGAGCCTGCGAATAAACATTATGCTTACCTCCCTGCCCCAATTCTCTGTAATGCAGATTATGCAGATCGTTTTCCCCAGGTAACCTGATAATCGTACTAAAAAACGTAGTATTTTTGGGACTGGGATGCTATGACCGGGGAACCACCGGGTCGCCATGACATATAATAATATGAAAATGTCCGAATGCGGAGGTGGGAAAGAATGTCAAACGAAAGTCTCGACGGCTTCATGAGTCAGATGCAGAAAATGAAGGGCGATCTGGATGCCGTGCAAGAGAAATTAATGCAGAAATGTGTGGAAACAGCCAGTCCGGATGGGGCAGTCAAAATCAGGATTAACGGGAATCAGATTATTCAGGAAATCGTTCTCGATCCCAAATTATTATCCCAGGCCAACCGGACTTCGCTCCAATCCGCCCTGATTACCACCCTCAACGAAGCCTTGTTCAAAACCCGTCAGATGGTACAGACGGAACTGTACGGACTCGCCCAGAACACTGATCTGAGCAGCTTGCTGGGCCGGTAAGCCGAAACACACTCTTCGTCAGGAGGTAAGATAATGGCTGATACCACTGAAGCGATGGCCAGTCTCTGGAACTTTCTCGACCGGAAACTGGAAGGCAAAATCGATGCCCCAAACTTGTTGGCCGTGCTGGGCTTAATTAATCTGTACGCCATTTTCAGCACCGCGGGGATTTCCCTCCCTCTGACAACGGAAAACAAAGCAGGCCCGAACCCGGCGGCGGAGGGCGACAGCCCGGGGCAAGTGCAGGATCTGCAGCAAACGTTGGCTACCCTGCTGGAGGGTCCTCTGGGCGAAAAGCTGCCCCCGTCAGCTAAAACAGCCTTGAGCGGGCTTTTCCAAAATGCAACTCCAGCAGAAAACGCAGTGCCGGCTGAGCCGGTCACCGAGCAACGGGATAAAGCAGCGGAAAACATCAATCTTCTGTCTTCTCTCTCCTCTCTGCTCGCCGGCCAATCCGGGCCGCGTCTGGAGCCGGTAACCTTGCTTGCTCTGCTCAGCCTGTTCGGGCGGCGGGAGCGCCGGGAAACCCGCACTCCGGAAAATCAACCCGAACCGGCATCAATCGAGCACGGGAAGGAAGACAAAACCGAGAACTCCGAAGATCCCTCAGCCGAAGAAGCCGACACTCCACCCCGGCACGAGACCGCACCCGAGGCCAAACCCTCAGCTGTTCCAATCCGAGTCAGCCATCGCAGCTTTGGCGACCGGCGAAAAGATAAATAAATGAGCAGGTCATTCGGACGAATGACCTGCTTCCCGTTTTCGCCATAGATGCATAAAAGATCGCCTTATATCTAATGTTAGAAATAGTTGCGTTGAGGGGGCAAAACGCTGTGCATACTTTATTATACCTTCCGGGCTTTGCCTTGCTCGGAGCAGCCGGCCTGCTTTATGAGCGCTGCCGCCGCTGGCAGTCTGAACAAATACGGGCCGAAAAAAGAGAATATCTGAGCTTCGCGAACCCGAACGCCCTACAGGATTTGAATGAGGCACGGTTTTTGGAATTCAGCGCCAAGCTGTTTACTCATCTCGGCTATCAGACCTATATCATCTCCCGTGACAAAGCGGCTGAGTACCATCTTCTTCTGTTCCGCCGCCAAGGGAAATTTGTTGCCCGTTGTTGTAAATATGATCAAGGTATCGGCCAAAATCATTTGCAGCCGCTTCTCATGGCGCTGCAAAAAAATTATGCCGATAAAGCTTTTTTCATAACCGCCGATACTTTTACCAAATCAGCACTCGACTTCAGTGCCCGTAACCAAATTGACCTGATTGATGGCAGCCGCCTGATCACCCTCGCGACCCAAGCGTTTAAGCCAACCGGCGGCGAGATGGCTGCCGGGCGGTGACCCGGCAGCCATTGGCTATCAGTTAAATATAATAGACGAGATGACGCAATTCGAGTCCCAAATCCGAGTAGTGAACACGAACGTCCGGCGGGAGATTAAGCTTGGTCGGGGCGAAACAAAGAATTGCCTTGATTCCCGCAGTAACGCACGTATTGGCAACATCCTGGGCAGCGCCCGCCGGCACAGAGATGATCACGATTTGCAGACCAAGTTCTCCAATCCTATCCGCTAATTCCGTCACCCCATAAATTGGGACACCGTTAGCTTCCCGGCCGATTTTGGTCGGATCGTTATCGAAAGCAGCAATCAGTTGGAAGGGGTAACTTTCTTCCGTCTGATATCGGCGGTTGTTATAACGCGCCAGAGCGACACCCAATCCACCGGCACCGATCAGCCCCATCCGGTATGTCCGGTTCAGGTTAAGTACCTTCCTTATTTCGGCCCGCAGCCGGTTCACATTGTAACCGACGCCCTGCTTACCGAACTCGCCGAACATCGCCAGATCTTTCCTGAGCTGGGTCGCGCTTACTCCAGCCCGCCCGCTTAACTCATACGATGAAATGATATTGTCGTTCTCAGTTGTGTCGATGCTCTCCAACACCCGCAGGTAAAGCACAAGCCTGCGGATTACTATGTCCGGCGTTTTTTGTCTTCGCATTAACCGCTGCTCCCTTCCGCCCAATTCCGTCACCCGCCGGGGGCGCCGTTCCGGAAACGGCTTATTTCCTGTTTCCTGCCCGGAGAAAAAGCAAGCAATTCAACGTCACATAACATTAACCAATCCCCGGTAAATCAGCCCGCTGATACTGTCAACGGTAATCAGCGTTCCTTCCGGCAGCAGCCGGGTCGCCCCTTCTACCCCGACGATGACCGGAATACCAATATTCATCCCCGCAATTGCCGCGTGCGATGTAAGGCCACCCTCTTCCGTCACCACAGCCGCCGCTTTCCGGAACAATGGGATATAGGAACTGTCGGTGCCGGTCGTCACCAGAATATCGCCAGCCGCGAATTGTCCGTCGTTTTCCAGAGGGCACCGGACGACCCGGACGGCACCGCTTGCGGCCTTATTGCCAATACCGGTCCCGCGCGCCAGCACATCGCCGACCACGTGGACTTTGATCAGATTGGTCGTCCCGGTTATCCCCATCGGGATCCCCGCTGTAATCACGACTAGATCGCCCGGCCTGACCAAGCCGGTGTCCAACGCGCCCTGCACCGCCACCCGGAACATTTCATCCGTGCTTTCCATCGGCGCCGCTTTGCACGTAACTACCCCCCAAGTCAGGGCAAGGCGTCGGACAACTTTATCTTCCGGCGTCACCGCAATAATGGGGCATTGCGGACGGTATCTGGCAATAATTCGAGCCGTATGACCGGAAGTCGTGGCAGTGATTATAGCAGACGCCCCCAAATCCTGCGCCGTATGGCACGTGGCATGACCGATGGCATCCGTCACCGAACGGAGAGGCCCGATTGTTTTGCGGGACAGAATTTCCTCAAACTTCAGGGCGCTCTCCGTCCGCCGGGCAATCCGATCCATGGTCCGAACTGCTTCCACCGGATAACGTCCGGCGGCAGTCTCACCGGAAAGCATGATGGCGTCGCTTCCATCAAAGATAGCGTTGGCTACATCACTTGTCTCCGCCCGGGTCGGCCGGGGACTGCCCAACATCGATTCTAACATTTGCGTGGCCGTAACCACCGGTTTGCCGGCGTGGTTGCATTTCTCAATAATCATTTTCTGGATTAAAGGAACTTCTTCCGAACCGATTTCAACACCCAGATCGCCCCGGGCGACCATTATTCCGTCAGCAGCCCGGATAATTTCATCTATATTCTTTACCGCATCTTGATTTTCTATTTTAGCGATAATATCACAGTCCGCGCCGGCTTCCTCCAGAATTTGGCGAACCGCGAGCACATCCGCCGCCTGGCGGATAAAGGAGGCGGCGACACTGTCAATGCCCATTTCCAGTCCGAAACGAATATCGATAATATCCTTTTCCGTTACGGCCGGCAGATCAACGGTGATCCCGGGCACGTTTACCCCTTTCCGGTCGCTCACTTCCCCGCCATGCACAACCTGGCAGACAATATCGGTGTCATCGGCAGCTTCGACGGTGAGTTCAATTACTCCGTCAGCAAGCAAAATGACCGTCCCGGGGCGGACATCCGCCGGCAGACCTGGGTAAGAAACACTCACCTTGCCGGCATCGCCGGCGACATCCCGGGTCGTCAGCACAAAACGGTCACCCGTCTTGAGGGTCACCCGCCCCTGTCGGAACGTCCCGAGGCGGATTTCCGGTCCTTTCGTATCCAGCATCAGCGCAATATCTTTCCCCGCGCCGGCAGCTGCCTGCCGTAAAAGTTCAATCCTCCGGCCGTGTTCGGCTATCGTCCCATGGGAAAAATTCAGCCTGGCCACATCCATTCCGGCCGCTATCAACGCCTGGAGCAGCGGCAAAGTATCGGTTGCCGGACCGAGGGTACAAACGATTTTGGTACGCCGCATGGTTTCGCCTCCTCCCCTGGAATCCCGGTCTTTCATTTTCCGCCGGTCAGCATTTCCGTCCGTCTTGCCACTGTCACCGGATCGATCGGCACCCCGGCCACGCCGCTCTCGGCTGCCACCCGTGCAACGGCCGCCGCCACGGCTGGTGCGACCCGTCGGTCAAAAGCACCCGGCATGATATACTCGGCGCTGCGTTCGGCATCCGGAACCAGATCGGCAATCGCGTACGCGGCGGCGATTTTCATCTCCTCGTTGATTTCCCGGACCCGGGCATCAAGCGCCCCACGGAAGACGCCCGGAAAAGCGAGAACATTATTGACTTGATTCGGATAATCAGAACGGCCTGTCCCGACGACGACCGCTCCACCAGCCCGGGCATCCTCCGGCCAGATTTCCGGTACCGGGTTGGCCATGGCTAGGACCACCGCGCCGGGCGCCATCCGCCGTACCATTTCCGCCGTCAAGAGCTGCGGAGCCGATACTCCGATAAAGACAT
>JBMNPB010000044.1:0-19401 GCA_050943375.1 bacterium | reverse complement strand
GCCGCTTTCAGCAGCCCCGATCCGTACACTCGCAACACCGCCGTCACCAGTCCGAGACCGAGCCCCAGGAGCAGGGCAACAGCACTCAGACGGCAAGTGACCGCCAGGCCTTTTAGTAATTCCGGAATTATTGCTTCGATAAAGGTTATTTCTCCTATCATTCCCTCACCTCATTCCGCGGAAGACCGCTAGGCCGGCATCCCGATTATTTTCCCCAGGAAGTTCTTAGTGCGTTCCGAACGGGCATGGTGGAAAATCTGAGCCGGTGAGCCTTCCTCGACAATGGTGCCCGACTCAAGGAAAACGACCCGGTCGGCCACCTCGCGGGTGAAGTCCATTTCATGGCTCACCACGATCATCGTCATCCCTTCCCGGGCCAATTTCTTCATAACTTCGAGCACCTCGCCGATCAACTGCGGATCGAGAGCGGAAGTCGGTTCATCGAACAGGATAACATCCGGCCGCATCGCGAGAGCCCGGGCGATAGCTGCTCTTTGCTTCTGACCGCCCGAAAGCTCACCCGGGTAGTTCCCGACTTTGTCGGCGAGGCCGACTTTCGTCAGTTCCTCCCGGGCGATTTCTCTTGCGTTCTGTTCTGTTATCCCTTTCACTTTAGTCAGTCCCAGAGTGACGTTGCCCATTACAGTCAGATGATTGAAGAGGTTGAATTCCTGAAAAACCATCCCGATTCGCTGACGTATTTGATTGATATTCGCCTTCGGGTCGGTCAGGTCGACACCGGCAAGGCAGACTTTCCCCCGGTCCGGCCGGGTGAGAAGATTGATGCAGCGCAGCAGAGTGCTTTTGCCCGTTCCGCTCGGCCCGATGAGGACAAGGACTTCCCCTTTCTTAACATTCAGTGATACGCCTCTCAGGACTTCCGTGTTGCCGTATGTTTTATAGATATCGTGCAATTCCAAAATGTTTTCCACTTTTCTCCTCCCCCGCACTATTCAGTGACCGGAAGGTATCCGGTATTTCAATTCTAAAACACCCAGAATACGATTCGTCGCCATAGTCAGCAGAAGATAAATCAGTCCGCAAGTGCTGAACACAAGCAGCGGCTCATACGTCCGGGCGCTGACGTATTCGGAACGCCGCAAAAGTTCCGCCGCGCCAATCGCGTAGGCAAGCGAAGAATCCTTCAGAACAATGGCGGCCTCGTTCGACCAGGCCGGCAAGGCCAGGCGCAAGGCCTGGGGCAGGATCACATAGCGCAAGGCCTGGAAGCGGCTCAGCCCTAAGGAGCGAGCCGCCATCATCTGACCGCTGCCCACCGATTGAATCGCCGCGCGGAAGATTTCCGCCTGATAAGCGCTGGAGTGCAGCCCGAGCGCCAGCGCCGCGGTCAGCAGCGTCGAAAGGCGGAGCAGGTCGGCGATAAACAGATAGAAGATAATCATGATGACTAGCAGTGGCAACCCTCTGATTATCCGTCCGTAAGCAACGGTCAGTCCGGCCGCCGCAGTGCCTCCGTAAAGGCGGAGAAGGCTGAGTGCCAGGCCGACGACAAAGCCGCACGCCAGGGCCACAACAGTCAAAAACAGCGTTGTCATAATTCCCTGACTGATATAAGGCAGATTTTTGATAATCAATTCCAATTTATCCATGATTTTTCCTCCGGGAATTACAGCCAGAACGGCCGGTCCCAAAGACGGAGCGTCTGGCCAAGTCCCCGGCTTTTTGCGTTTTGATAGATTTGCCGGGCGACAATGATGTCCTGACAGCCAAGGCCGCGGGAGGCGTAGAAAATGCGTTGTCTGCTGTCGGTCCGACCGGCTTTATGGCCGGTGACGATGTCCCGCAAATGGACGATATCGGCATCCTTAATCCGCCCGCTTTCAGCAAGGCCGTAAAAAAGCGAGGCGGGATGATGTTTAATGGGAGCCCAATCGTCCACAATCAGTCGGTCCGTGTTCAGCGCCGCCGCCGCCTCCGCCTCCCAGGCGCTCAGGTGAGCGTAAAAACTCCCCGGCCCGAGCCAGGCATCGCGGACGAAAGGCTTCTTGGCTGTCGTCGCAGTAAAGACAGCATCGCTGCCCGCTATTGCCGCCTCGGTGCTGGCGGCGACGGATACATTAAGGTCCGGCGCGAACTCGGCCGCCAGCGCCAAAGCTTTGGCTTCGTTTAAATCAAATAGTTTCACTTCCCGCAAATCCGGTAAAACATGGGGCAGAGCCAGCAAGAGTGTCCGGCCGATTACCCCCGCACCGACCACCCCGGCGACGGCCGCCCCCGGCCGGGCCAAATATTTGGCGGCGATTCCGGCGGCAGCGGCCGTCCGCATGGCGGTAATTAGCGTCCCGTCCATAATCGCCACCGGGAGAACGGTCGCCGCGTCGCTTAAGATGACGACGTCGATACCCATCGGCAATTCCCCGGTCCGCTGATTCGCCAGGGACTCGGCCGCCCATTTCAAGCCGGGCTGGTTTATCTCGTCGCCGATATGCAGCGGCATGGCGACAAATTTTGCCTCCCAGTCCGTATCCCCCGGCGGCAGCAACAGCGTCGTCTTCGTCGGATTCAGGACGTGTCCTTCCCCGTGGAGAGCGAAAGAACGCTCTACCAGGGGAAGGACCTTCTCCATATCGAGAATTCCGGCGGCAATAACATCTTCCTGCTTCAAAAACAGTATCTCCGGCTTGTTCATTCGTTTATCCCTCATTCCCGCCGACCCGAGGTAACTTATTCCTCGGCCAGATATTGTTCGGCCAAAGCGCCGATGAATCCATCCGCTTTCAGTTCCTCAATCACTTTATTGATTTCCGCCACCAAGTCCGCGTTCCCTTTGGCAACAGCCACCCCCGGATTCTCGTCCGGGTTCAGCTCGCCGGAAAAAACTATCTCGACCGGCTGAACGGCCGCCAGGTCTTCCGCCGGCGGCAGATCGGTAATGAACACATCAATCCGTCCGTTGACCAGATCCATGACTCCCTGATCAACCCGCTGATAGCGGAAATATTTTTCCTCCGTGATTTGGCCGGTTTCCAGCAGGGCGCCGGTTGCCCATTCGTCGTGCGTCGTCCCCGTCTGGACCCCGATGACATAAGCGGTCAGATCCGCCGGTTCGCCGACGGTAACCGCCGCGCCTTTCTTCGCCAGAACGGCGTTCACCGTCTGGTAGTAAGGATCGGTGAAATCAGCCTCCAGGAGCCGGTCTGGCGTCGGCGACATGCAGGCAATCACGGCGTCGATTTTCCCTTGCTGGAGAGCGGTAATCAGAGTATCAAACGTCATATCCTCGATCTTTACTTCCACACCCATCTTTTCCCCGATCGCTTTAATCAGTTCGATATCGAAGCCCGCATAATTGCCGTCCTCATCGACAAACTCGAACGGCGGGTAATCGGCGGAAGTGCCGACCGTCATGACTCCTTTTTCCTTAATGGTCTCCAGTGCCGTCTTTTCCGTTCCGCCGCAGCCGGCCAGAACGGTTATCGCCAGAACTAAACAGATAACCCCAGTCAAGGCAGCCCCGAATTTCGTTTTTTTCATTCTCCCACTCCTCCCTGTTATTGTTGTTTCTAATCCCTTTCATTCCGACGTCCCCTTGTTCCGCTCTCACCTCCCCGGCTTTCGCCGCAGGCCTAAACCCATTTCGGTTCGTCCCAGAGAGCGAGCTTTTTCCCGATTCCGGCCGCCTTCGCGTTTTCGTAAAGGCGGGCGGCCACGATAATATCCTCGCAGCCCATCCCGAAAGAGTCGAAGAGGATGATCTCCTGTTCGTTTTTTCGGCCCGGACTCTTGCCGGCGACGATATCCCTGAGATTGGTCACATCCGTATCCGCGATTAATCCTTTTTCGTACAGATCGTGAAATGCCGTTCCCGGATAGTGCTTAGTCGGCTCCCAGTCGTCCACTACCACCCGGTCCGCTCCCATAATGACGTCATCCGCCACTTCCCGGGTGCCGATCTGAGCGCACAGACAGCCCGGCTTCAGCCATTCCAGCGGCAGAAAAGGAGTCCGCGCCGTGGTCATCGTGATAACCACATCGGAATCGCGGACGGCTTCAGCAGCGGTGCTGACAGCGCCGGCTGCCGGGACGGAGGCGGCGGCAGCAAGCGCGGCTGCCTTCTCCTTGTTTCGGTCGTAAATTTTGATTGTCTGCAATGACGGCAGTACTTCTTTGAGCATCATTACCGCCGTCTGCCCAATTACCCCGGCGCCAATCAGGCCAACTGCTGACGCGTCCGGCCGCGCCAGATATTTGACGGCTACCCCCGTTGCCGCCGAGGTGCGCATCGCCGTAATCAGCGTCCCGTCCATGATTGCCACCGGTGTCACTGTCAACGGGTCGCTCAGAATAAGCAAATCAATTCCCATCGGCAAGTCGCCAGCCGCCAAATTCCGCTTCGACTCCGCCGCCCATTTCACGCCGGCTTTATTGACTTGGCCCCCAATGTAAACAGGCATGGAGATAAACACGCTCTGGGCCGCGTTATTGCCGGCAGCTGAAATCTCCAGCAATGTCTTGTTGGGATTGATGAGTTTCCCCGCCCCGTGCAGTCGAAATACTTCCTCCACTTCCGCAAGTACCTGCTGCATATTCAGCGCCCCGGCCTTGATCACATCTTCCTGCTGCAAAAATAGTATCTCCGGTTTGGGCATTTCATGCTCTCCTCTCTTGTATATATATCAATGTTCTTGTATTTATACCCAATAAGTATTCTCTCTGTTCCCACATAATCCTTCTTTTTATAAAAATATTTGCATCAATATTCAAAAGGGTCATCCGTCAGCCCGCTGTCCTTCCGTTAAGGGCTGAAAGTCGTCATTCGGAGCCCGCCGCCGAGCGGGGTGGCCGTTACCGCTCCGACAAAATCCGTCCGGCAGACGGTGACGCCCATGGATTGCAATGCCGTGACTACTTCCGGCGCCGGGTGGCCGAAAATATTGCGGCCGACCGGTATAATTGCGTACTTCGGCTTAACAGCCCGGTACAGCTCCGGCGAATAAGCGGTTCGGCTGCCGTGATGAGGAATCACAATAACGTCGGACGCAAGCCGCGCCTCCGCCGTCAGGAGGCGGCCAATCGCGGCGGGACCGCAGTCGCCGGTAAACAGAACACTCATCTCCTCCAGACTCAGCCGGAAGACAAGTGAATCTTCGTTCAATTCCCCGGTCCTCTCCGCTCCTGCCGGATGGAGCACGGTAATTAACGCTCCGTTCCTCAGCCGCAAGTTATCGCCGGCCGTCAGAGCCCGGAATGGAATATTCTTAATCCGGCACACTTCGCGCAGCCGCCGGTACAGCGGCGAATCGCCCGGAGCAGGCGGACCGTACAACGTCCCGACCCGAAAGCGTTCGGCTACTGTCACCAGGCCGCCGATGTGATCATCATGGCCGTGAGTATAGATGATATCAAGATGTCTGATCCCCTGGCGCCGCAAAAATGGCTCGACAACCCGTTCACCCAAGTCCGCTGACCACCCCTCCCCGTCGTAACGGTTTCCCCCGTCAACCAGTACCCCGGTAAAAAGTCCGGTCCGGATAAAGGCAGCACTCCCCTGCCCCACCGCCAGGAAAGTTACTTCGTTCATACTCTCCGGCGGCGACGCCCAAGCCAGAACGGCAAGCAGAGCCAAACAGACAAAAATCCCCGCCTTCCCGGCTGCCGGCGATATTCTGCCCCGGATTGCCAGAACAGCCTGCCGCCAGTAAGGGATAGAAAACAGCAGAAGGTAAAATAAAAGCAAAGAAGATAAAGCGGGAGGTGTAAGGCGAAGTTCTGCGCCGGGCAAGCGGGAACAGAAATCGGCGACCCCGATGATAAGCCTGAGAACGACAAGGTTGACAGCGTTCAGGGCCCCGGCCGCTCCGAGACAGATCTGGCCGGTCAGCCCGGCGGCAAAACCAAGAACGACAGACACCCCTGCCAGAGGAACAATTATGAGATTCGCCGGCAGGGCGGCCGGGGTAACAGTAAAAAAATAGTAAAGGAGGAGAGGCGCGATACCGAGCTGGGCAGCCAAAGCCACTCCCAGCAAGCCGCGCAGCCGGCGCGGCAGAAAACTCAGACGGGCGGCGAAATAGGCGGCAAGATGGATTAGTGAGAACGTGGTGACAAAAGACAGCTGGAAACCGGTATCAAAAAGATAGAGGGGGTTGATGGCCAGAACAACCAATACCGCCGCAGCAAAAGACGCGTAGCGATCCTTTTCCCGGCCCAGCAGACTGCCGGCAACCCCGGCGCCGGTCATAACCCCGGCCCGCAGGACCGGCGGTGCGGCACCGACAATGAAAATGTAGAAAGCCACGCCGACGGCTGTGACTACGCCCGCCGCCCGGCCGGACAGCCGCAGCAGCCGTCCCAGAAAAACAGTGAGGCCGGCGATGAAACCGATGTGTAGCCCGGACACGGTGATGATATGGGTGGCACCGGTTTTCCTCAGCCGATCGGCCAAACCCACCGGGACTCCTTCTCTGGCTCCATACAGCATTCCGGACAGCAGAGCAGCATAATCCGGCGGCAGAGTAAGCGTGTTAATCCGCATCAGGCTGTTTTTCCAGGCAAAGGCCAGACTCGCCGGCCCGGTCCCGACGAGTCTTTCGGCAGCATCCGCCCGCATAACTGCCTGGACGCCATGGCGGAGCAAATAGGCCCGGTAATTGAATTCACCCGGATTGGCGGCGGCTGCCGCCAGTTCAATCTCCCCGGTTAACCGAATCCGGTCGCCAGGACAAAGCGGCAACGCGGCGGGCGGGATGGCGCGCACGCCGCCGCTGGCTTTCCTTTCTCCCCGGTCCGTGGCGACACGTTCGGATCGGACCAGAATAAACGGCTGTTCCGATCCCGCGGCTGAGCAGTCGGCGATTATCCCGCTAAGAATCACCGTTCCCCGGCCGGCCCAGTGCATTACCGAGTGGACGGCAGGGTAGACGGCAAAACTATGAGCCAAGGCGCCGGCCAAAGCGGCCAGCAGCAGAAATGACACTGCCGGCGCCGTCCTCTGATAACGGAACCGTTGCAGATGCCAGCCCAGAAGAAACGCCAGGGCTACAATTAAGTATCCTGGCGCAATTTCAATCCCGTTGTTGGCGGCAATCCCGGCAGCAAATGCGGCGGCAATCAGAACAATTGTCCGGTGCATAGCAAACCATCCCCTTCCCGGCGGGCGCCGGGGAATCGGAATTCAGCCTGAAACACCCGGCATTCACTCCGGCAGGGCGGACCGTCCATCAGATTCCCGGCGGGCCACATCCATCAGGACCGAGAAGACAGTTTCATCCGGCGCCCATTTCATCCCCGGAATCCTCATGCCGGCAAATCCGAAATATCGGAGCGTCACGTTTTGTCCGCAGCAGACGGTTGGCCAGTCCGGCCGGCTTCGCTCAAACATCGGCGGGCCGCATTGCTTGGTGACATTACTCTTTTTCGCCTGTTCCGCCTCTACCCCCGTCTGAAAGCGCAGTTTCCGTCTTGAGCAGCCGTTCGCGGGTAACCGCCGCGTATGCCCCGTTGATCTCATAGCCAACTCCGTGCCTGCCCAGTCGGGCGGCGGCAAGAAGCGTGGTGCCGGAGCCAGCCAGCGGGTCGAGGACTGTCTCCCCAATGTAACTGTAAGCTTTAATCAGCCGGTGCGGCAGATCTAAAGGAAAAGGCGCGACATGCGGGCGCCGGTCCCCGCTTTGTTCCGGTTTCATCAACCAGACATCGGAGTTTTTCAGACTGAGCCAGAATTCTTTGTCGAGCTTCGACGCCTCTTTGACTTCCGGCGTCAGATGGGCATATTTCCGGAAGCCTTTCCGGTCCGGTTTTTGAAACTCAAGGATGAACTCATGCATATTATTGAGCAGAATTCCGCCGGGATAAGGGTAAGTGCCGAAATGGGCTCGCACTCCGTTCGTTTTCTGCCACACAATATCTCTTTTGAAGACAAAACCGATTTCTTCGCATAAGTCAATGCTTTTTCCGACTAAGTTAAGGGTCCGGAAAGTTCCCTTCTGCCGCACCGGCAAGTTCATAATATTCAGGAAGAACTTCCGGCCGGGCTGCAGGACGCGAAAGACTTCCCGCCAGACTAAGCCGACTTCGTGCAGCCACTCCGGCAAGGAATGAATATCTCCCAGATCGTTTGCGGTCTCGGCCGGTGAGTACATTTTAGCATTGAAGTATGGCGGTGAAGTAATCACGAGATGGACCGAGTCGTCGTTTTCCTGCATCACTTGGGCATTGGCGACCGCAATCGTTTGCCGCGTCCCGTTCACGGGAACCGTAAACCGGCGAGGGAGCGCCGTACGGTCCGGCGCAGCTGCAATGGGCAGCAGTTTCTCCACGTCCGCCAGATCAAACCGGTGCTGCCCGCTCGCCGCCACAGTTGCCGCGAGTTCCCCCCTGGCAACGAGATCATGTACCGCTTTGACTGAAATCGCCAGATAATTGGCGACCTCCCCGGCTGACAAATAGCTCCGGTCAGCATAATCTTCCATCTTACCACCCCATAAAGCAGATTCGGCAGCTACGGAGGATTTCCTGTCGCCACCGAATAATCATCCCCACCCTGACCTCCCCGCTTATTATGCCGGACCTGTCATTTCTACCAGGTGGCTTGGAGGAGAAAATAGATTCCGAGTCCGAGAAGAACAATTCCGCTCACAGAAGTCATATAAGGACTGTATCGCCGTAAGGCTGGCAGGCGCGGCAGCGCCGCCGTGCACGTTCCCGCCAGCAGTAGCGGTATGCCATGCCCGAGGCCGTAGACGAAGAGCAGCAGTCCGCCGAAGAAGGCTTTGCCCCGGCTGGAGGCAAAAGCGATCAAAACGGCCAGGACCGGAGTTGCGCAGGGCGAAGCGACCAGTCCGAACAACAAGCCAAGAACAAAAGCGCCGCCGGCACCCCGGCGGATTTCCGGCAGCCGCGTCAGGGTCGGGAAATGAAAAGGGAGAAAACCCAGCAGGTTGAGGCCCATGCCGAAAGAGACGGCGGCCAGCAAATATTGCCAGCTCCGGCCGACTGGCCCGAACAAGCCCCCCAGCAAAGCGGCCGCGATCCCGAGTCCGGCGAAGGTTACGGCCGTGCCGAAGACAAAAGCGGTTGACAGCAATAAACCCCGCTGCCGGGTCGTCCCGTACCCGCCGATATAGCCGACAATGGCCGGTAGCACGGCCAGAAGGCACGGACTCAGGCTGGTAATCACCCCGGCCGCAAATGTCAGGAGGAAAATTGCCCCGCTTTCCCGGACGAGCGCCTGCTTCATCCAGGCCGTCAGATACTCTTCCCACATAGTCATCCCTCCTTGGCGCCGGTCGGCGTAACCTTAAGTCAGGGCAGCAGCTTTTCGACCGCCGCCCGCAAAGGCTCCTCGCCTCTGAAGCCGTACAACTCATCTGTCGTCCGTCCCGTCCCGTCCAGGCAGAAAAAGGCGGGAATGCCGTTAACGCCGTACTGCCGGGCCAATTCATATCCGTCCCGAGTATCCGTGTCGGCAATGATAAACGCAATTTTGTCGCCATACTCCGCCTGCAGAGCCAGCACCGCCGGCTCGGCCCACCGGCAGGCCGGTCAGCCGGCGCCGTAAAACTCGAGCAAAGCCGGCCGATCCTCTGCCGCCGCTGCCGCCAGCGCCGCCGCCGGGTCGGATGTAGCGGCAAACTGCCCGTCCGGCCGGGGCGCTCTGAGACGCGGATAAATAAATACGAAGGCAGCAGCGATTAATACCACTCCAAGGACAATCAGCCTGTTTCTCCGGTTCATTGGCTCCCCTCCCGGCTTTTGCTATACTACGCTTCTGCTAATTATTTGCACAACACTTCCCATATTCCTGCCGCTAGGCCGGCCAAGCGGGCCAAACCTTATTTTCGTCTCTGACGCTCCTTCGAAAAACGCCCCTGCTTATACTATCGGAGTATAAGACGTCTGCTCCGGAGAAACCGCCGCCGTCCCGCTGAGATAGGTCCGGATGACTTCCCCGAGAGATCGTATCCCGCTGTCAATTTCCCCCGCCGCAACCGTGGCAATGCTCAGGCGGAAATAGCGGCTCGGCTGCTGCCGGGGCAAGAAGGCGGAACCGGGCGTGAACGCAATCCCGCGCCGGATAGCTTCCGGATACAAGCTGTCTGCATAATAACCTGCCGGCAGAGCGAGCCAGAAACTCAACCCCCCGCCGGGCGGGCTGAATTCCACCTCCGGCGGCAGATGCAGTCTGAGTGCCCGGAGCATCGCCAGATACCGTTCGTGGTACAATTCCTTCATTCTGACAATATGCTTCTGCCACAGTCCTTTGCGCAGATAAAGGTCGAACACCATTTGCGTCAAACCGGACGTCGAAATATCCGCCGTGTGCTTGGCGGCAAGGACGTCGTTCAGAAAAGCCGACGGAACGACGAGAAAAGCGAGGCGGAAACCGGGCATGAGAATCTTGGAGAAACTTTTGACATAAATAACTCTCCCCAGCTGATCAAGCGCTTTGAGAGGAGTACAATCTTGTCCCGAGAAATTCAGGTCACTCAGACAATCATCTTCAACCAGCAGAGCGTCAAACCGCTCGGCCAGACGGAGGATTGCTAGTTTTTTTGCCGGCGAATAGCTGTACCCGGTTGGATTTTGAAAGTTGGGCATGACATAAATGAGTCTGACCCGGTTCTTGCTCAGCACCTCCTCCAGCCCGACTAAGTCGGGGCCGTCGCTACCGATCGGCACAGTGAGAATGGAGGCACCCCGGGAGCGAAAGGCGGAAATCGCCCCTGTGTACGTCGGGCTTTCTGAAACTAAAGTGTCCCCGGAGCGGAGAAAAGCTTTGGCGAGAATATCAATTCCCTGCTGCGCCCCGGAAACGATCATAATGTCGCCGATATTCACGTTAAGACCGCCGTGGCTCAGATAACGGTGAATCGATTCTCGCAGCGGATAGTATCCCTGGCTTTTCTGATAAGCGAAAGCATAGCCTTTTTCCCGGTCCAAAATCTCATTAAGCAAACTTTTGATGTCGTCAACCGGAAACAGGTCAGCCGTCGGAGTTCCGGTCGCGAAATTGAGGGCACCTTCCTGTACCTGCATTTGCCCCTGTCCCATCAACCGGATATCTTCACTAAAAATGACGCTCTCCTCTTCCGAGCCCGGCAGATAATGCCCCGCTGCCGGCGCCACGTACGTACCGCTGCCGACCCGCTTGATCACCAATTCATCTTGCTCTAGGCAGCGGTACGCGCTCACAATTGTGACAAGATTTACTCCCAGACTGCCGGCTAACTCCCGCAGCGGCGGTAATTTCTCGTTCGCTCGCAATTCACCGGCAAGAATTTTTGCTTTCAGCTGCTCGTACACTTGCCGGTAAACAGGCTTTTCGCTGTTTCTGTCAATATGTATCGATACATTTTTCAAAACATATCCCTCCCCAAAAGTTCTAACCATATTGACAATTGCCCCAAAATCGTGCAATAATGAGATATACAAACCTAATCCAGCTGGTGCAGCTTTCAGCAATCCGGCATTGTACCCATACATTATTATATCACAGCGCAGCTGTTTTGCAACCTCATCCGACCTTATTCTTCCCCCGCCGTGCCGGCAAAATCCTGAGGAGGTTATTGAATGCAAAGAAACAAATTGCGGGAACTCATGCTCACCAGCCTGTTCATCGCCTTGGTCACAATCGCCACCATGGTTTTCAAAATTCCCACGTTTGCTACCAGCGGCTATATCAATCTGGGCGACTCAATGATCTTTGTCGGCGCACTCCTCCTAGGCAGCCGCCTGGGCCTCTTAGCCGGCGGCTTCGGCTCGGCCTTGGCCGACATTCTGCTCGGCTATGCCCATTGGGCTCCTTTTACCTTGCTTATCAAAGGACTGGAAGGCTTGCTGGTTGGCTACCTTGCGCATAAAGGATTTGTCTCCGAGCGGCCCAATCTTGCCCTGACCGTCCTTTGGCTTGCTCTGGGCGGCGCGGTCATGGTGGGCGGGTACTTTATCACCGAAGTTATTCTCTACGGTTATGTGGCAGCCCTGGCCGAGGTTACCGGCAACCTGTTCCAGGCTGCGGGCAGCGTCATCATCTCGCTTCCCCTCGCCATCGCACTGAAAAGGGCGAACGTTATCCGGCACAAGTGATCCGTCATGGCCAGCGAAGCATTCCAGCCAAAACCGTATACCCAAAAGCACCGGAAAGCCTCCGGTGCTTTTCGTTCACCTCTGTTTTGTCCAGGCAGGACTATCCAGCCGCCTCCGCCTGTTCCGGCTGCGCCAGGACTTCCCGCAGCGCCCCGACAAAGCAATCGTTCTGCTCCGGGGTGCCGACCGTCACCCGAATAAACGTCGGGAAATTGAACAAATAACCGGGCCGGACGACGACCCCGCGGGCCGCCAGTCCCTGCAGCATTTTTTTACTGTCGCGGCCGGTGTCGACAAAAATGAAATTGCCCTGGGAAGGGACAAAGTTCAGACCGAGATCGTTAAATGCCTGATACAAATAAGCCTTCCCCGCTTCCGTTTCTTCTTTGATTTTCGCCCGGTGAGCGGTATCCTTCAGGCTCGCCGCCGCACCGACAAGTCCGATATGATTAACATTGACCTGCATTCTGGCGCGGGCCACCGTATAGACAAGGTCGCTGCTGCCGAGGCCATAACCCACCCGCGCGGCAGCGAGGGCATGGATTTTGGAGAAAGTGCGGATACCCAAGACTTTATGTCCCTGCCGCGCAAACTCAAGGCACGTCGCATAATCCGGATCAGTGACATAATCGCTGTATGCCTCATCAATCACGACAACCACATGCTCCGACAGACGGTCGAAGAACGCCTGCAGTTCCGCCCGGGAAACGATTGTGCCGGTCGGATTATTCGGATTGCAGAGGAAAATCATTTTTGTCTTCGGCGTAATCCGCTCCAGGATGCCCTCCAGATCAATCTTAAAATTTCGGACCGGCACCTGCACCGGAGTTGCCCCCAGCGTCAGAACGGAACAGACATACTGGACATAAGTCGGTCGGGGAATAATTGCTTCATCGCCTTCGCTCAGGAAAGCAAGCGACGCCAGCTGCACAATCTCATCCGCTCCGTCCCCCAGAATTATCTCGGCCGGAGTAACCCCGTGGTGTGCGCAGAGCATTCGCTTCAGATCGCTCTCATCGACGTCATGATAAATATTCAGTTCGTTTAAGGCCGCTCGCATGGCGATGACGGCAAGCGGCGAAGGTCCGTACGGATTCTCATTGAACGACAGCTTGATTACCTTCTCAAGACCGAGTGTCTCCCGAAGTTTGGCCGGCGTCATATCAGGCAAGGCGGCCACGTACGGCTCGAGGGACAGGAGTGATTTTTTGATCAGGTCATCTGGTTTACATTGGCTCATTCGCATCACCTCATTCATCTCTGGTGCATTGCATTTCCTCCGGCAGCCCGGAACCGCCGTCCCTTTTCCGGAATGAGCGGCTTATTCCGGCCGCTGGGTTAATTATTCTGTATTCTTCATAATTTAAAATATCCCTGCATATTTATCCGGATGGACAGAATTTTACTCTGCCCAAGTAAGTGTCCGGCGAACGTGCCAGACACCCCGGCAAGGCCCTTTCCGTCGTCAGATAAAACGGCGGGTAGCAAGAAGTAGCATTTCCCGCAAATCATCGATGCAAAAATCATAGTCCGGTTCGCCGGCCGTCCCGTAAGGATTGAACCAGACGGCTTTCATTCCGAACCGTTTTGCCCCGCTGACATCAGTATCCGGATCGTCCCCGATGTGCACCGCCTCTGCCGGAGCGACGTTAAGAACGTTCAATGCATGGGCGAAAATCCGGGGATTAGGCTTTGCCACGCCTAATTCATTCGAAAAGATCGTTACCATAAAATAATGCAAAATATTATGCTGTTTCATGACCTCCCGGACGGCACTGCCCGGGGAGCGGCCCGTATTGCAGATCAGAGCCAGCCGGTATTCGGCAGCCAATTGCTCCAATACTTCGGCAGCGCCTTCGATAAGATTGGGAGGCACCTCCAGGAGCGCTCTCGTGTAAGCTTCCAGCAATTCTGCCGCCAGGCTCTCCGACGCCGGAACTCCCAAATAATCCATTATCCAGGGCACCTGATCCTCCGGGACAAAATCGATTCCCTGCAGCTTCTGCCGCTCAAAAGCCAGATTGCGGCAGGCGGCGAGCGCAGTCCGCAATTCTTCTTCCCGGATGGGATATCCGCTCCGGCACAGGATAGCGAGCATCCGGGCGTTGGAACGCTCAGTGGCAGAATTCCGCTCCGGTTCGATAAACAAAGTTCGCCAGAGGTCAAAAGTTACCGCTTTAATCATCGCTTTCTCTCCTCCCTGCTCAGTATCGGACTTGCAGCGGTCAGAACATTCACGTCGCCCGCTCTTATCCGGTTCGGACGGAACCGCAAGAAAATTTCCCCGGACAGTCTAACTGTCCCCCGGCTCGAATAATAGTGTATCATAGGCGTTTACCGGAATAAACCAGCGCCGGCAATACCTTGCATCCCATACCGACAGGAAGGAGGTGAGCGAGTGGTTATCCTAACCCTGAACTGGCGCCGCCGCAAACACCGGCAGGCGCAAAAAATGCCAGCCCGCCCCCGGCGGTGGAAGATCCTCACGTTCAGCGCCCTGGCCCTTCTTGTCGCTGCCGTAAGTTATCTGCTTCTGCCTTACGGCGATGTCGTGGTGGAAAACAATATTGACGCAGAAAAAGTAATGCAGATGACCGAAGCTGTCACGGCTGCGCCAGGCACCGCCCAGCCGATCTATCGCGCCAATATCTCGGACAAAAAAGTTGCCCTGACCTTCGATATCAGTTGGGGGGAAAAAATGCCGCCGAAAGTCATGGACATCCTGCGGCAGAAAGAATTATGCTGCACCTTTTTCATTTCCGGCCCCTGGACCAAAAAGCATCCGGAAACAGTCCGGCAGCTGGTCAGTGACGGACATGAAATCGCCAGTCACGGCCATTCCCACGTGAATTTCAGCTCTCTCTCCCGGGCCGGAGTCGCGGCCAACATCAAGAATGCCCACGACGCCATCAAAGAAGTCGCTGGCGTGGAAGCGAAATATATCCGTCCTCCCAACGGTGATTTCAACAGCGTATCTCTGGAAGTGACCAAGGAAAACGGCTATGAGACAATTATCTGGAGTCTTGATTCTCTTGATTGGAAGAATCCGGGTGTTCAGGCGATAATCGAACGGCTGCTGACCAGAGTCAAACCGGGTGATATCATTCTGATGCACGCAAGCGATACCTGCCAGCAAACGGACAGCGCCCTGCCGCAAGTTATTGAGGGCATCAGCGCCCAAGGCTTTGAATTCGTCACCGTCTCCGATCTTCTCCGTCTCCAGGAAGCCAAAGCCGAATAAACCCAGCAGTCAGAGCATTCGCCGCCGGGAACAGGCGGCGGTGCTGTTTCTGAAGTTTTACCCGCGACACGATGAGCGGAATGACGCCGGGCGACAGCAAGGTTAATATGCTACCCGTTCAGACGCTCGACTAATTTCGAATAGCGGCGAAGTACCCGGTTGTTCTTAATCGTCCGGAGCAGGTCATAACGGCGGCCAAGCAGATAAAGCCGCTCTTTGGCCCGGGTCAGGCCGGTATATAAAAGATTACGGGTCGACAGGAAATTGTTCACCCAATAGATCGGCATGATCACGACCGGGAATTCGCTCCCCTGCGCTTTGTGCACAGTGACGGCGTAAGCGAGAATCAGTTCATCCGCCTCGTCCCCGGCATAAAGGATTTCCTCCTCGTCGAACCGGACCAAAAGATGGTCTTCCGCCTCACCGGCATCTGCCGCCCGGTAAATCTCGCTGACACGGCCGATATTGCCGTTGAAGACTCCTTTGTCATAATTGTTCCTGATTTGCATCACTTTATCACCAGTGCGGAGAGTGTTGTAATGCGTTCTGATTTCCGCCTGTCCCGGCAGCAGCGGATTGACTGTTTCCCGCAGGAGATGATTAAGATTGTCGGCGCCGGTTTCTCCCCGGTATACGGGAGTGATTACCTGAATATCATTAATATCACGCCCTTGCCGGAATTCACTGGCAACCATCTCTTTAATTCGCCCGGCCGCCTGCGCCGGATTCTCCGCCGGATAGAAGACAAAATCTTCGGCCGGCCGGTGGATGAGCGGAAAATCCCCTTGATTAATCCGGTGCGCGTTCATAATAATCTGTGACTCCTGCGCCTGTCGGAAGACTTGGGTCAGGCGGACAGTAGGAGCGATTTCTGCCGCAATCGTATCCTTCAGGACATTGCCGGGACCAACACTGGGCAGTTGGTCTACATCACCCACCAGAACCAGGCGCATTCCGGGCGGAACTGCCTTAAAGAGGTTGTTGGCCAACAGGATATCCACCATGGAGAACTCGTCGACAATCAGAATGTCCCCCTTGAGCGGATTTTTGTCATCCCAGGTGAAATGCGGCGTACCGCCTTCAAAACTGTACCCGAGAAGGCGATGGATAGTCTTCGCCGCATATCCCGTCAGTTCCGACAGACGCTTGGCGGCGCGTCCGGTCGGCGCAGCCAGCAGAATTACGGCGTCTGGTTTGACGGTGCCGATCGCCTCGACAATTCCCCGAACGATTGTCGTCTTGCCGGTACCGGGGCCACCGGTCAGAACGGTTGCCCCCGCTTCGACTACTTGGTGAATAATTTCCTTTTGCTGCGCCGTGAAAGTAAGGCGCAATCTTTCCTGCACCCGGCCGATTGCCACCGCCAAATCGCCCGGAATCGGGGGCGGTCGGCGGCCGGCGATGGCGGCAAACCGTTTTGCCGCATACACCTCGGCTTGGTAGAAAGGAGTTAAATAAACAGCCCCGTCTTCTTCAGCCGTTACTTCCTCCCTGTCCGCCAAAGCCTCGACCGCCCGCTTAATCTCACTGTCCGTTAAAGCGGTTTCTTCTCTGCGGTCGGCCAGCAAATGCCTGGTTTTTTCTGTCAGGACGGCAAGCGGCAAATAAGTGTGTCCGTCGTTCAGGGCTCCGCTCAGAGCATATTTTACGGCCGCTTCGGTCCGGAAAGATGATTCTCCGCCTACCCCCAAGCGCCGGGCAATTGCATCGGCACGCAGAAAACCGATTCCGTAAATCTCATCGCTCAAACGGTAAGGGTTTTCCTTAATAATTTCAATTGCCTGACTGCCATAATGCTTATAGATCTTGAGGGCCAGATTGAGAGGCACATCGTAACCCCGCAGGAAAACGACAATCTGCTCAATGTCCCGCTGCGCGAGAACGGCGGCGGCTATCCGGCCGGCTTTTTTCGGCCCGATTCCCTCAATGGA
Organism: bacterium; assembly: GCA_050943375.1. Lineage (GTDB taxonomy): Bacteria > Bacillota > SLNR01 > SLNR01 > JBMNPB01 > JBMNPB01. Next base: position 2,181 of record JBMNPB010000044.1, on the reverse strand, counting down.
CTCTAACAGATACGGCCTTTCTTCGATCACTTCGAGGGTGTGAAGGCCGAAACTATCGACCAGCTTGCGGGCTGTGACCGGGCCGATGCCGCTGATAACCCCACTGCACAAATATGCGTAGATGCCTTCCTCTGTCACAGGCAGAATCCGCTCATAACGATCAATTCTGAATTGCCGCCCATATTTCGGATGGTTCGTCCATTCGCCGTGAACGGTGAATTTATCACCGCATTGGATGGTATGGAATTCCCCGGTGACCGTCACCGTGCCGCCGCTTGTCCGGAACAAGGCAATGGTAAAATAATCTCCTTCCGAACGGAAGACGATTCTTTCCACCGCCCCGGCCAGTGTGCTTTCGGCTGCAGTCTGGAACAGATCCATGGCAAAGCTCCTTTCCGGTCTCTGTCACAGTGTTACTGTATTCGGCAAATACAGGGCAATCCCTTTCCGGCGTCACCGCCGCCGGAACGCAGCCATCCGGCAGCGAAAATATTGAGGAGCAGGCATAACCTGCTCCCGTTCAGCCGAGCCGCTTCAGAATATCCCGCCCCACGACAACACCGGTGACGGATGCCTGCATCAGTCCCCGGGTGATGCCGGCCCCATCACCGATAGTATAGAGACGAGATACCGGTGTCTCGAAATTGCCGTTCACTTTTACTTTGGATGAATAGAACTTGACTTCCACCCCATACAAAAGGGTGTTCCTGGCATACAGACCGGGGGCAAGATTGTCAAGAGCCCGCAACGTCTCAACGATGGAAGCGAGATATCGCTGCGGCAGGACATAACTCAGGTCACCAGGAACGGCGCTCTTCAGCGTCGGAAGCGTCGTTGATTTGCGCAGCCTGCTGACATCAGTTCTCCTTCCCCGCAGCAAATCACCCAAGCGCTGAATCATCACGCCGCCGCCAGTGAGCATATTGGCGCATTTGGCGATATATTTCCCGTATTCAATCGGCTGATTAAAAGGTTCTGTAAACCGGGTCGACACAAGGAGAGCGAAATTCGTATTGAACGTTTTCAGCTGTGGGTCCGCGTAACTGTGCCCGTTAACAACCGCAATCTGTCCTTCATAATGCTCTTCTGACACAATGCCGCCGGGATTCATGCAGAATGTCCTGACTTTGTTCTCAAACGTATCGGAATAATAGACGAATTTCGCCTCGTACAAATCCCGGGTCAGGTGGTCCATGATGGAGTTCGGCACTTCCACCCGCACCCCGATATCAACTTCGTTGTTCTCGGTGCTGATACCCATTTTTTGTGTCTGTTCGGCAAGCCATTCCGCCCCGCTCCGCCCTGGAGCCACCACAATAAAAGCGGCTTTAACCGTTGTCTCCGCCTGCCCGCGGGTTTGCAGGCAAACTCCCACGGCCGTTCCGTTTTCAACAATGATTTCTTTCACGGTCGTTAATTCGAGAAACTCGGTCCGGGTATTCATCATCAGATGATCGTACATACGCTTCAAAAGCTCGAAACTGAGTTCTGTGCCAAGATGGCGCACCGGACAAGGAATGAGCTGAATACTGTGTTTCGAAGCTTCATACATGATTTCGTCCACTCGGCGTTCATCCGCCCCGTATACTTCTTCCTGCGCTCCGAACGTCGAATAAATGTCATCCACGTATTTAATCAATTGATTGGCTTCTGTCTCCGGCAGATACTCTTTGATTCTTCCCCCCACATCAGCCGACTGCGACAATTTCCCGTCACTGAACGCCCCGGCTCCCGACCAGCCGTACATAATGCTGCATGGATCACAGCCAAGACATTGACCTTCCGTCCGAGCCGGACAAGACCGTTTTTCAATTGCTCTGCCCTTGTCTACGAGCAGAATGCTTAAATCTTTTCGGACCCGGGTCAGTTCAAGAGCGGTGAAAATGCCGGCCGGACCGGCGCCGACGATGACAACATCATAATTACTGCGCAAATCACTCATCCCATTTTCCTCCTATGCTGCACCGTAGTACTGCCTGCGGCAGCCCCATCTGTTATTATACACTTTATTAAATAAAAAAGCACAGGCTTTCCGTCCATGCTTTTATGTTTGCCGGTCTGGCAAATAAATGGCTCCTCGAGTAGGATTCGAACCTACAACAACCCGGTTAACAGCCGGGTGCTCTACCGTTGAGCTATCGAGGAGCGTCAAATAGACTCTGGCAGCGACCTACTCTTCCG
>JBMNPB010000043.1:0-19851 GCA_050943375.1 bacterium | reverse complement strand
ACAAAAACAAGCAGACGGATAACTCCCGTAACGGCTATAGTGGCAAAACTGTTAAGTCTTCTCAGGGAGAGATTGATATTAAAGTTCCGCGTGACCGCAACGGAGAATTTGAACCGCAGCTAGTCAGGAAAAACCAGACCGATATCTCCGGTATTGAGGATAAAATATTCTCGATGTATGCCATGGGCACTTCTACTAGCGAATAATTGACTTAGGGGCAAAGGACTACTTTCTTTTATCTGTAAACACCATCTGGATAATCAGCATATGCTGATAACAATCATTGGGGCAGTTTGGATTAGATGGCAGGAATACGCACAATTAAGACGTATATAGTATTTGAGCCGCTTCGAATTCAATAAAGATAGGAGGTCTGCCAATTATGCCAACACAGGAGTTACTTCGGGAGTCTTTGAAAATTGTTTTTCCGGATTGGAGTGAATACCCAAGGAACAGCATGACTCCGGCGATAGTTGAATACCCGTTTGGAAGCACCGTATCCTTCCTGATCCTTGGGCAGAGTGATATGGTCAAGCATTTCTATACCGAGCAAGACGGCACAACAAAAATCGCAATCACTATCTCCGCAAAAGATAACGGCGATGCGGCAGACAGAAATGACCTGGTAATCCGGTTTGCCTGCGCGTTCCCCGCAGCGGAAGTCGCCTGGGAGTCTGTTATCTCCGGGAAGATGGTCAAAGATCAGGAGAGGCTTATCAGAGAGCTTGACAAGCAAGAGCATATCTTTATCTTCATTGCTGATGAGTTCGGCGAGATGATTAAGATTAAACGGCTGAAATGGGAGATTGGCGCAGATGAGATGATGAAGATGGTTGACAAAAACGGTCAATCTGATATTGTGAGTAAACTCCTTTTGAGCAAATAATTGCATTTCCGGATTAGCGGATATCCGGCAGCCGGTTAGCGGCGGGTAACTAAAGCCAAAACTATCCCGGCCGGCTGCTTTCAAGTCAGCACGGTTCAGTCTGGACAGTCAGGGCTGGCCGCAGGCAAGCGGAGCGGCCCTTGACTGTCCAGAGAACTGTGCCATAATTCTCTCGCCGGCCGGTTTAAATTTAACCTTGCTCCGGTCCTCGAAACAGATCAGTGACTGTTCAAAATAGCCCCCAATCCTTTTGCCGCATCGTCCGCTTGTCAAGGATATTAACTGCCGCCTGGTAAAGTAATTTATTGAGTTTATATCTTCATTATGTTATAATAAGAGCCAAATGAATATTTGTTTACGATAACCGACATCCGAGTTGCAATTTCTAAAGGGTGACACCGATGAAATTGCAACCAATTGGTGTAATTAGAAATGATTACGCCACCCGTGCTTGGAAAGGATGTGCAGATATGTTTGTTCTGCAATAATCCTTATCGTGGCAGCGGGGACGCTGCTTTTTTGTTGCCTTTGGTGCAAAGCAGTTGTCTCAAAATAAAAAATATAAGGGGGATAAAATCGTAATGAAGGGCTTGAAAAGAACAGTTGCCTTTGGATTATTGCTGTCGATTGTTTTTATGCTTGCAGCATGTGCGCCTGAAACCGGCGGGCAAGAACCATCGGGCAAAATTACGGTTACAGACGTAACCGGCAGAGAACTGGTATTCGATGAACCAGCAACAAAGGTTGTCGGTACGCACAACCCGTCTCTGAATGCTGTTGTAGTACTGGGCGGCGGGGATAAGTACATAGTAGGATTTGGTAATAAAGATATGGCGCGGGGATTGTACGAACGAGTTATCGAAGGTTTCGCGGAACTTACCCAGATCGGCAAAGGCAAAAACATTAACTTGGAGACAGTAGCGGCGACCGGAGCTGATTTGGCTGTTATCCCGGAAAGATTTAAAGATCAAGTTGAGGAATATGAAAAAGTAGAAGTCCCCGCCATAGTTGCACTCCCAAACGATGAAAGCTTCGAAAAGGTAAAAGAAACCATGTCAATGTTAGGAAAAGTATTAGGGGAAACAGAAAGAGCAGATAAAATTATCGAATTCTTTGATAATAAGATTGCCGAAACTAAAGGAATTGCCGCAAACGCGACAGATAATCAGAAAGTACTTTTCTTAGGCGGAAGTTCACCGTTATCGGTTGCGCCTGCCGCGATGATTCAAACAGAATTGATTGAAGCGGCGGGAGGAATAAATGCGGTATCCGGTATCGACGTAAAAGGAGATTTCGCCGATGTAAATATTGAACAAATTATTGCCTGGAATCCTGATGTAATCTGGTTCCCTGCGTATGCAGATTTTACTGCCGAAGATTTGATAAACGATCCCGCCTGGGGAAGCATTAATGCAATAAAGAACAAAGCAGTGTACAAATTTCCGTCTGAACTGGAACCGTGGGATCAACCAACAGCGGCGGTATCGCTCGGGGTATGTTGGGCAACCCACAATCTTCATCCGGAGCTGTATTCTTTAGACGATCTCAAAAAAGATGTCGACGAATTTTATAACTTGGTTTACGGAAAAACATTCACAGTAGAAGAGTTAGGTCTAGAATAAGAAATGTTCTAATAGGGGTAGATGGCCTATCTACTCCTATTTCTTGTTTGAATGAGATTACAGTGTTACAGGAGTTGTTATGAAAAACATTTCTGATAAGCAACGCATACTATTATTAAGTGTTTTTTTGGCAGGTTTGGCAATATTTTCATTGAGCATTGGTGTATACAGTAATGATCCCACTGATGTTATAAATGCAATACAAAGCAGACTCGGAATAACGGTCAACGGTGATACCGCCATGGAAGACATCGTCTTCCATGTCCGGTTGCCAAGAATATTTGCGGCGATGTTTGTCGGTGCGATGCTGTCCGTATCAGGCGCAACTTACCAGGGAGTGTTTAGAAATCCTCTTGTATCACCGGATTTGCTCGGCGTTTCATCGGGGGCCGCTGTTGGCGCGGCAGCATCGATTTTGCTTGGGTTTGACATGGTAGGAAGACAGGTTTTTGCCTTTTTGGGCGGATTAATTGCTGTTTTACTGACCACGGCCATACCAAAAGTCTTTCGGAATAGCAGCAATATGATGATGGTATTGTCAGGCATAATAGTTGGTGGCTTTTTGAACTCTATCCTGGCGCTAATGAAATTCGTAGCGGAAGAACAAACCGAACTAGCATCGATAGTGTTTTGGCAAATGGGCAGTGTGGCAAGTGTTAAGGTGTACGAAATTATCGCAATTACCCCCGTACTGCTGCTTTGTTGTACTTTGCTCGTTTTCTACGCTTGGCGAATTAATATTTTATCTTTTGGCGAAATTGAGGCAAAAACATTAGGGGTAAACGTAAACAAGGCACGTGGTCTAGTAATTGTTCTGGTCAGTCTTCTTACCGCCAGTGCCGTATCCATCAGCGGCACCATCGGCTGGATCGGTTTAGTCGTGCCTCACTTAGGAAGATTGACAGTCGGGTCAGATCATACCAAATTGCTGCCCAGCACAATACTTCTTGGTGCTATTTTTATGCTGGCAATTGATACAGCAGCAAGAACTTTAACCTCTCTAGAAATACCATTATCAATATTGACTGGGTTTGTTGGTGCACCAACTTACGTGTATTTATTAAATAAAGAAAGGACAAGTGTTTCGTAGGAGTGAAATGAAATGAAAATAGATGTGGAACAAGTAAGTTACGCTTATAGCGGTTGTGCCGAGCTGTTTACCGATGTTTCACTCAGGATAAATACCGGGCAGGTTATTTGTATATTAGGGCCGAATGGCATCGGTAAAACCACGCTTTTGAATTGTATTGCAAACCTGGCTGTTCCTACGGCTGGCAGAATATTGGTTGATGGTCGGGATATGAGGAAAATGTCACCACAGGAAATAGCAAAAGTAATAAGCTTTGTGCCGCAAACTATTATCCCTTCTTTTGACTATAAAGTTTTGGATTATGTGGTTACAGGTTGTGCGCCGCGGATGAAAATTTTTGAAAGACCAAAAGAAAAACATTATTTAATCGCCAAAGACGCCATCGATCAGATGGGAATTTCTCATCTTTCAGGAAAGATGTATACAAAAATCAGTGGCGGGGAGCGTCAGCAAGTAAGTATCGCGCGGGCAATATCACAACAGCCGGAAATAATTCTTATGGATGAACCTACCGCTCATTTGGATTATGGCAACCAAATAAAAGTATTGAAAGTCATCAGGAATATGGTCAAGCAGGGATATGGCATAGTGTTTACTACGCATAATCCGGATCAGGCATTATTGCTTAAATGTCAGGTGGCAGCTTTCGATCGAAAAGGAAAATTAACTTTTGGGAATTATCGTGAAGTGCTAACAGAAGCTTGTTTAAGATCAATGTATGGGGTTGATTTATGTCTATATAACATTGAGGAGATCGACAGAAGTCTGTGTATAGCACCAAGTATTTAAAGAACGTAATCAGGGTAAGGGGGAGATAATTTGATTACGGACAAGATTCTTACGGCAGCCCGGCCTTATTTGGAAAGCAGAACCGTTAAGGATGCTGTGATCGGTTTGTCATTAATCGGGATTGAGCTTGATAATGAAAACGTAGGCGTATCCTATGTGTTAAGAGAAGAATTGCCTGCAGGTTGCTCGGTATTCGGTTTTGCCCAGAAAATTAGCGGGGAAAATGCATTTGAAGTAGCAAAATTAGTAAAAGACGGTACGGATGATGCCCAAAGAGGTGTAGGATGTGCAGTACTGACAGCGGCTTCCCGGCAACTAAACCTGGTAGATGTCGATGCTCCTGGCTCGACATTTGGTGTTGAATTTTTGCCAACAGACACCGTGGGCATGATTGGTTACATTAAGCCTATTGCGAAAAAACTCTCGACAGAGGTTAAAAAACTAATCGTATTTGATAGCGGCGTAATGAAAAGCGGGGAGAAAGCAGATTGCATTTACGAAATGGAAGAACAGTCTATTCTTTTGCCGGAGTGTGATATCGTATTAATAACCGGAACTACGGTAATAAACGGAACAATAGATGAGTTGTTGAAAATGTGCTCCAAGGCAAGGGAAATAATTATGGTTGGGTCATCTGTACCGATGTATCCCGAGGCTTTTAAGGATACAAATATTACAGTTTTGGCCGGGGCATGGTGGGATAACACACACAAAGAAGAAATGTTCAAATTGATTTCACTCGCCGGCGGAATCAGCCATCTTAACAAATTTACGATAAAGAAAGCGGTCCGTGTCACATAAGGACCTGCCAATAGTTATGGCTTCAACATTCCGGGAATGGCAGGCAAGAGATTTTTTGGCCTTATCAGGGAAGATAATTAGGCGTTGCAATGAGTTCCGGCTCCGAATCTGCACCCGGCCGCTCCATTTCCGGATTACGCCCATGCTTGCCGGCTAAAGCTCCTTCTGCGACGTTGCAGCGTTAAGGAAGATGCTTTTTTCTTTTAAGCAGAAGTGATAAGTTCCAAAACGGTTGCAATAAAAATTGTTTTTCTATTCTCCGGCTGGGAAAGAGTTCTTGGCTGGATCACATGCCGGAGCCGGCGGCATCGAATGGCAGGATATGAGCGGAACGCGTTGAATGAAAAGAGAAGAAAACCGCTTGGCAGCATGCCCATTGAAGCGGCGGGCGGGAGCGGCAAGCAGACTCAGTCGGGAATGAGCTCAAGAGCGGGAAGGTGATCTTATGTTCAGGTTCGACAAAGCGCGGAGCAGTCGCGGCTGGAGGGAAAACTGCGCCGGCAGAGCGTCAGCGGCGTCCGGGGAAAGAATATGCTCCGGCCGGTCCGGGGCGGGATTTGTCAGGCATCAAGTGCCGGATCAGGCGGATTTCGTCGCCGTCGACCTGGAGACTACCGGCCTCAGCCCGCGGGATAACGAGATTATCGAAGTGGGAGCCGTCAAGTACCGCAACGGGAAGCCGGTCGCGGAATTTCAGGAATTGGTCCGGCCCCGGGGCCTGATATCCGGCCGGATAACCCGGCTCACCGGCATTACGAACGAAATGGTCGCGGCGGCCCGGCCGATCGGCGCCGTCATGCCCGATTTCCTTGCTTTTATCGATGGCTATCATCTGGTGATTCATAACGCTCCTTTAGATATGGGCTTTTTATTGGCTAATACCGCCGCAAGAATTAATAATCCCGTCTTTGATACGGTGCCGGCCTGCCGGGAATATTTCTGTTTTGCGAACAACCGTCTGGAAACGGTCTGCCGCAGCCTGAATATCGTCAATCGGCACCGCCACCGGGCGCTGGGCGACTGCTTGGCCGTCGGGCAGGTCTATCTGGAATGCAGAAAGCGGTATGAAGCCGTGAACGCGGTCGCCGGAAATTGAAACACCATACGGTGCGGCTTGGAAAAGGGGAGAGGCGGCTGAGAAGAGAAGCGGAATTTTTTTGAGGCGGGCAGACAGCGCTTTAAAGGGAGTATCTTTCCGGGATTTGATCCCGGAAAGATACTCCCTTTTCAGTTCATCCCAGGCGGGCAAGGCACCGCAAAAATCCGCGGAACAGAATAAATAAACAAGTGCGACGGGTAGGCCGCAATCCGCCGCCGGGTGGTATGTCCGGGGGAAAACGCTGTGGACAGCGGGAAATCTCCGCTTTCCGCCGGTTGTGATTGCGGGCCGCCGATTGTGGAACTGCGGAATTAGTGATAAAATGAACAAATAGCCGGTATCCGTGGGGAGCCGGACTGATTTTTACCAGCAGAGTACATCTGTCAGGTATCCGCCGGAACCTGAACAGGGGGTGAGTGCATGCGCTGTGCTGCTCAGTTTCGATGTAGATAACGCCGCCGTCCTTGAATAAAAAGCAGGAGGTTGCGTTATGAAAGATCTGCAAGCGAATATATTGCAATTAATCGGGGAGACCCCTCTCGTCAGGCTGCAAAAAGTCACTCCCGGCCAGGATTATCTCGTGCTGGCCAAGCTGGAGATGCTCAATGTCGGCGGCAGCGCTAAAACGCGGCCGGCTCTGGCCATGGTGGAGGCGGCGGAGAAAGAAGGGATACTGAAGCCGGGCTCGATTATTGCGGAAGCGACGAGCGGCAATACCGGTATCGGTCTCGCGGTCATCGGAGCAGTCAAAGGATACCGGGTAATCATCGTCATGCCGGACAACGCGAGTATCGAGCGGCAGCAATTGATCCGGGCCTATGGCGGCGAGGTGATATTGACGCCTCAGGCCGGAGGGATGACCGGGGCGATTGAGAAGCTCAAGGAAATCCAGGCAACGAGCCGAGACGTCTTCATTCCGGGCCAGTATCAGAACGAGGCGAACCCGGGCAGCCATTACCGGACGACGGGGAAAGAGATTCTCCGGCAGTATCCGGGGCGAATTGACGCTTGGGTGGCCGGAGTCGGGACGGGCGGAACGCTGATCGGGGTCGCCCGGGCACTGCAGGAAGCGCATCCGGCGCTGCAGGTAATCGCCGCGATGCCGGCGGTGACGGACAGCAAAATCGCCGGCATCAGGCGGATCGAACCGGGCGGCTTTGTCCCTTCGGTGCTGGATCGGGCAATGGTCGACTCCTTCGTGGCTGTCCCGGATGACGCTGCCATCGCGATGGCCCGGGAGTTGGCCCGGCGGGAAGGCATCCTGGGCGGGATTTCCGGCGGAGCGGCCGTGTGGGCGGCGGTCGAGACGGCTAAGAAACTCGGCCCGGGCAAGACGGTGGTGACGCTGCTCCCGGATACGGGGGAAAGATACTTCAGCACTGACTTGTTCCCAAAAGAATAGATTGCGCAAAGGAAAGCAGGGCGTGCTGATAAGGCGCCTTGCTTTCGGCGTTATTGGGTGCGGCGGCAGGAAACAGCGGCGAAAGGCGGAATTACCCGGCAGGAGAGGCGGAGCGGGGTTGCCGCCCAATAAAGGCGGCATCGGCTCCAGCCGGGAAAGAAAGGTGAAAGGCAATGGAAATCAAATATCCGGAAATCGGGATCTGCGGCCTCGCGTGCCATTTGTGCCCGCGGTATCACACGGACGGCAGCAGCCGGTGCGGCGGGTGCAAAAGCGAATATAGAATGGGTGGGGGATGCCTGTTTATTACCTGCGCCGTCAAGAAAAAAGGCATTGAGTTCTGCTGGGAATGCGGGGAGAGCCTTAACTGCGAGAAATGGCGGAGACACCGGGAAGATGGCAAAAAGGCGGATTCTTTTAAGTGCTACCAAAAGCTTGAAGACGATATCGAATACGTGCAAAAAAATAGGACTTTGGAGTTTAAGAGGCGCCAGAACAGGCGGGAAGCCATCCTGAAGGAGATGCTGAAGAATTATAACGAAGGGCGTTCGAAAAGCTATTATTGCGTAGCGGCAACCGTTATGGAAGTTAACGAATTGCAGGAAGCGCTGGCGAAAGCGGAAAAGAACTCGCAATGCCTGGACCTTAAAGGCAAAGCAAAATTTCTGCACTCACGCCTGGATGAAATCGCGGCGCGGCAGGGATATTGCCTGAGATTGCGAAAGTAAAAAAGATTTGGCAGACACCAAAGATGTGAATATCCCGATAAGCCGAAGCGGTAGCAAAAAGAAAACCGGAAATCCGGCATCCGATAAAGGAGTGTGTCCTTTGTTTGTCAACTGGAAAAACAATGTTCGTGGCGCCCGCTTTGTCTGCTCCTGGAGCGGGGGAAAAGATTCCTGTCTCGCTTTATACCGCGCCTCCCGCCTCGGACAGCCGGTAATGCTGTTCACAATGCTTGAAGAGACCGGCCGGCGTTCCCGCTCCCACGGGCTGCCGCTGCCGTTGCTCCGGAGTCAGGCTGACGCACTGGGCCTGCCGGTTGAAACGCGGTCGGCGGCGTGGGAGAACTACGAAACCGAGTTTATCGGCGCTCTGTGCCAATTTAAGCAAGAAGGTATTCAAGCTGCGGTGTTCGGCGATATCGATCTGGAGGAGCACGGCGTCTGGGAGGAAAAAGTGTGCGGCGCCGCTGGGCTGCGGCTTTGTCTGCCGCTATGGGAAAACGACCGCGGAGAATTGGTGGCGGAGTTTATTAATCTTGGCTTCAAGGCGGTTATCGCTGCGGTGAAGGAAAGTGTCTTAAGCTCTGAATATCTGGGTCGGGAATTGTCAATGGAACTCCTGGATGAGTTGAAAGAGCGGGGATTCGATCTATGCGGCGAGAACGGGGAGTACCATACGGCGGTATTGGACGGACCGATATTCAAGCGGCCGGTGCGGGCAGCATGGGGCGATGTGCAATCGCACGGGAATTACAGTTTTCTGCTGTGGCGGGGATAAGGCAGCGGCGCCCGTCATTGCGCCGGTGTCATCGGCTGACCGGTCTTGATGGTTAGAGACGGTCTTTCACCATAGAAGTCAAGGTGCAAATTTCCCCGAACATCGATCTGCGCGAGAAAAACAGCGGCGGGGCCGGCGATATTATTGGCAGCCAGGTGGTGCAGGAGCCAGGTCGGTGTCAGATGCAGGGAAGCCAAGGCGTCTTTTAGCAGGATGCCATCCATAACCAAATTGGTCGGGAGCCCTTCCGGCTCGAGCGGGATATTGAAATCATTGCGGGAAACCGGTTGAACAGCAGTTTTCTTCAGTACACTCAGCCGGCCGTTCGCCTCGAACAGGGCGAATTCCACATCACTGATCTTGAAGACGTCTTTTACCCGCAGCTGGGCAAGGAGATCATCTAAAGTAATCCGGAGCTTACGCAAGTTCTGCTCCAGAATCTTTCCGTTGGCGATGACAATGACGGCTTCCCCTTCCACTACCTTACGGAGCCAGACCCGGTGCAGGCCGGCGGCGGCGAGCAGAACCGGCATAGCACACCAGATTACCATCCCCAGCAAGGTAGGAGCGGCCGGCACTTCGGTCATTACCGACAGGTCGGCCGCGATGGAACCGATGGTAATGCCGACGATGTAATCAAAGAAGGTCATTTCCGATATCTGCTGTTTGCCCATCAGACGGACGAGGAGCAGCAAGGCAGAGAAAGACAGGGTAGATCGGAAAATTATTTCCAGATACGGATGCATAGGGAACGCTCCTTTTTCCAGGCTTATTGCCATTGCCGGCAGCAATAGTATTTGCAATCTTGTCAGATATTTTTCGTCTGGCGGCAGAGAACCGGCCGCAGGCCGATAGCATTGGCGACTGTTGACGCCCTGCCGTAATGTATTTGGTCGTAAACTCTCCGGACGGAAAAATTGCTTCTTTGTCGAATTATATCTATTAGAGGCGGAAATGTAGTGCGGGAAGCAGGTAAAGAGTCCGGTTCCGGCGTAATTTACAAAAACAGCTGAGCCGGTGGGGGGGATGGGCCGTGCGGGCAAAATTGGTGATCATGTCATTGCTCTTGCTTCTGGCGGCGCCCGCCTGCCAGCGGACGCCGGGTGGGTTTGAAAGCAACGGCGGCGTTGTGAGCGTTGCCCGTTCGGAGGATATCCGCCTGCCGGCGGCAGGTGTCAGCCGTCTTCTGCTGACGAGCGCGGCGGGAGAAATTCATATCGGGCCAGCCGTTGGGGACGAGATTGTCATCCGGGCGGCGAAGTCCGTCCAGGGAGCCGATAAGGCGGAAAATGAAGCCTTGCTGAATGAAATGAGCATCACCGCCGTCGTGGCGGAAGGTTGTCTCGCCCTTGGCGCGCGGGCGGCGGCAAATCCGGATAAGGATTATTGGGAATGGCTGCGCGAGCAGGGAAAAGAGACGGCGGCGGCCGCTGTGGATTATACTGTACTGGTGCCGCGGGGAATTGTTGCATTTGAAATCGACAACCGGGCAGGGCGGGTGATGGCGGAGGATGTGACCGGGAGTTTTCTGATTCGGGCCGGCACGACCGATTTGACTTTCACGAACGTTGCTTTGACTGGCAAGAGCCTGCTGATGGTGCAGACGGGGAACATCGTTCTGGATATCAATCCGGCCGGAGCGGCGGATATTGTAGTAAACAGTGGTGCGGGCGATGTGAAAGTCATATTGCCGGAGACTGTCCGTCTAAATCTGAAAGCGAGCGTCGCCGCCGGCACTGTCGCGGGCGATATCCGGGAAGAAGTGACGGGAGCGGGGACGGTGGAAGAGACCGCCGAGAACGTTGACACCCGACTGTTGATTTCCGTGACGACCGGAGATGTTTGCATCACCCGCAAAAAAGAATAAGAAGCCCGGGCGCAAGGCTGCGCCCGGGTCTATTCTTGTGCATTGCCAGCTAAGGCATAACAACAATGTTGTTGGCGACAAGCCGTTCCCGCCCGTCCGAAGGACGGTTTAAGACCTTGCCGTTGAAATACATGGCGCTGGAGCCGCCGCCGTCCAAGTTGTATGCTTCTTTGACGCCGAGAGCCAGGAGCTTGCCTTGAAGGTGCTCAAGAGTGACGCCAACGCTCCAGTCGCCCTGGCGGCCGTCGATGACAATCATGATCAGGTCGTCATTGGCGTATTTGCCAATGATGGTCCGGGGCTGCTTGGCATTGGCCCATTCCCCGGGGATGGCGAGCTTTTTCCCGTCCTTGAGGAGGACGGGGATGAAGCTCACTCCCTGGTAAGGCTTGAGAGCCAGCAGTTCCGCCTCCGACTGGGGGACGGTACCGATGACTTGGCCCCGGCGGTTAATGCCGGCGAAAAAGAGGTTACCGGGATACCCGTTGAAGGGCTCCACAAGTTTTCCGTCGATGACGGTGTTGCCGATCAGTCGGGTGTAATTCGTCCCATTTCTGACTTCGTTGTAGAAACCGCCGCCGTTGACGGCGAGGATGGCGCCGGTGCGTTCGGCGGCTGTCGACGTCGCCTCCTTGTGACCGAGTCCGCTTTTGGGCAGGACGACGCGGAACGCTGTCGGGTCGAAGAGCTTCACTTTGGCGATGTAGCCGCGGTAACCGAGTTCATTCAGCCGGAAGACCTTGATTTCCACCCGATCGGAGAGATGGGCGGCCACGGCCGGGCCGAGCATGTCCAAAATCCGCTGCTCATAGATGTCGTCGGAGAGTTGCCGCTGCGCTTCGCTGCGGGCGGCGAGGCCGGACAGGACAGTATCCTGTACGGTGAACATTTCCTCCTGCTCTTGGGCCAGCATCCCCAGGGTGTCGGCCGCTTCGCCCAGACGGTCGATTTCTTCGCTGAGATCAGCCACCTCCTCCGCCAGCGGCGCGGCCGGGAAGGCGAGGGCGGGGCTGGCGGCGGCGAAATGAGAACAGGCGAGGAGGCCGGCCACCAGCGGCGCGGCCAGAAAAAAGAGCAGCACGTTCACAGACCAGAAGACAGTGCGGCCAGTGGGCATTACGGCGCCTCCTTTAGAATCCGCAGACTTTGCTCCAGTTCCTGCAGTTGGTTGTCCAATGCCCGCAGTTTTTCATCGATGCGGCTCTGGACCTCGGTGGAACCGGCCAAGGCTGAATCAGTGCTCTCGATGCTCTCGCGCAGATTGTCCACTTCCCGGCGGAGCCGGTCAATGCTGTCCGTCAGATCCTCCAGATGAAAGGCGTTTTCCTGCTGGACATTCTGTATGGCCGTATCAATATATGTTTTGGCCGTTGTAAATCCGTAATAGACAATTCCGCCCCAGAGGGCAGCCAATACTAATATGGCAGCGATGCTCGTCCGGGTGTTATGCCGGCGTCTTTGTTCCCGCTCCGGAATTGCTTCATTCGTTGTCAGACTCATATTATTACTTCCTCCCCCAATCTATCCGCGAATTGGCCGGGCCCGCAGTTAACCGGTTAGTCGACCGGGACGGAAAAAAGTTTCCGCCGGTTCGCATTTTCCGCCTACATAATATAACAAAATCCGACGGCAGGCAAGACCGGGGCGACGGGAGAAATCTTGGCGGAAAGGCAATGGCAGTGAAGCATCCGCAGGAAAATGGCCGGCAGTGAATCACCCCGAGCGTACCTTTGCTTCCGGGCGGACAGCTGCATCAATTCAGGAATATGGGTGCTGAAAGGCTTATCGTGATTGGTGTCGTCCCGGATGAGGAGACAAAGCAGGAACGTAAAATACAAAATCCGACAGGACTTTAACTGTCTGCGTGGTAAATTAATGTAAAAGGTATTGCTGCCGGCGGATTGATGGCGCACCCTCTTTCCGGGCGGCAGGACAGGAGGGATGAGAATGGACGACAAACAATTGGTTATTTTCCGACTGGGTCAAGAACGGTACGGTATCCCCATCCGCCAGGTGAATGAAATCGTCCGGATGCAAAAAGTGACTCATCTGCCCGGCACGGCGGCATTTATTGAAGGTGTTACCAATCTGCGGGGGAAAGTTATTCCGGTTATTGATTTCCGGAAGCGGTTCGGGCTGAAAGCCGGTGAAGAAGACGACCAAACCCGCATCATCGTCGTCAATGTTACGGAGAGTCCGGCGGGGTTGATTGTCGACGCAGTTACAGAAGTTCTGTCTCTGAAGGAGGAAGACATCGAACCCCTCGGCGCGGCTGTCACCGGAATTGACGCGAAATATATCACGGGAATCGGCAAGGTTGGGGAGGAGCTCGTCATTCTGATGGATTTGGACAAGGTCTTCTCGGCATCTGAGCAGGAAATGCTACTGGAGGCGATAGAATAGGAGTGCCGTTTCCCGACACAATAATGGCGGAAAGAAATTTTGCTGAGGGGGGATAGGCCGTTGCCGGCAAGAGTCAAGGAAATCGCGGCGGCGCTGAATGAAATCACGGGCGGGCGCCTGCCCAAGGATCTGACGGAACTGTATTCGGGCCGGAATCCGTTCGTGGTGATGAAGTCGTCTAATCTGCCGGGGAAAGCGATCATGGAGACGCCGGGACTCGTTTACGGCGATCCGGAGCAGGCGGTGGACAAGCTGGCCGTCCTGATGACGCTTACGGAGTCGGCTATCGAACTCGCCGGGGCAACCGAGGTCGGCGCCATCGTCGCCCACCACCCGCTGGCCGACGCGGCCAATTCGGGCGGGGTCACCCTGAAGAACTACCTCGACCTGTACGGAATCGCCGTTTTCGAGCTGCACGAAGCCTTTCACGGGCTGCACCCCGGCCTGTCGTATCTGCACGGCCATACGGCGTACCGGGTGGAAATCGCCTACGGCGGCGTACCGGGGAATATCCTGTATGTGGGCAAGGCGCTTCCGGAAGTGAAGACTATCGGGGATATGCTGTCCCGCATCAGCGGGTTCGTCGATACCGCGAGCGAGGCAGCCCTGCTCGCCTATGAGCGGGAGTACCGCGGGTGCGCCGAATTACAGGAGACGAACGTGGCGGTATCCGGGAAGATTCTGCTTGGCCGCCCGGAAGACAAGACGGAGCATATCTTACATGTTTTCCCGCACACCGGGTTTTCCCCGGCGGATCTGGAGAACATTGTCGGCGAACAGCCGGAAATCGACACGGTGCTCGCCTCAATCAGCCGGGTCACGCCTATGAGCCCTCTGGTGGAGAAATGCCGGAGTCTCGGAAGGAATTTCATTGCCGGCAGTTCCCATGCGACGGAAATCCTGGAGAACGGATTGCCTCTTGCCGTGGCACTCCAGCAAATGTTGCCGGAATTGGAAATAGTCCTGTTCCGGGAGAAGATGACCAGTTGTCCGGTCAGCCGTTTCGGTTCTAAGCGCCTGCGGGGATATGCCGATATGATTGCCGCACAGTATTTGCTGCGGACGGGGGTGGAAAAGAAAGAGTAAGCGGGATCATGGCTGCTCACTCCATTCTCAGCCTCATTGGCCAACCCGACAATAATCATACGCCCGGCAGCGTATGATTTTGTTTTCCGCGGCAGAGTCCGGCACTGTTCGCCAGGCCGATATGGCACCGGTGCCGGGCTCATAATAATCCGTTGCTTCTTTTGCGTGATTCCAACGTTTCAATTATGGATTAGTGTAGATACAACGTTATTCGCCGATATCAAACATATCCTTAACCAGCAGAAAAATGTCTTCCGGCCAGGCGCCTTTGATATTGAAACTGGCGACGATGTCGCCGGAAGCGACGCTGAAGCGCATCCGGCAAGCGGTGTTGTCGTCTCCGGCATCGCTGATTTGATAAGCTCTGGCTGTGACGGCCGCGAGAGTGATCTCTTCCGCCCGAAAAACCGGGTTGCTGACGATTGCCCGCAATTTGTCCGGGACGGATTCGGCGCGCGGAATCGGGTAAAGAGCAAGATCGTATTTTTCCGTTTCTCCCAAGTTCACCGTTCGCTCTTTGCTGTCGGCGCAACTCCGCCCGATAACAATGCGGATATCCCGCAGCCCGCTTTCATAGGTTATGCTCAGTTCGTCCCGGCTCTGCCCGAGGGAGCGGCGGGCGGAGGCAAAACGGAAACCGGCCGGGACGCTGCCGGGTACATAAAGGCCGAAATCGGGGTCGGCCTGCGCCTGCGGCAAGGTGAGATCGTCTTCCCGCCATTCCGGAATGGACAATGGTTTGATTTTACTCGGATCCGCTCCGGCGCCGGCGGTGATGTGAGCCGCGAGGCCGGCAATTTCGTCTGCCGCCGTTTCCGGTTCGGATCTGGCATTATTGCCCCCGGTGATTTCGATATAATATTCCGCTCCGCCGTGCGAAAAGGAACAATAATAGATTGTTGTCTCCGGCGCCGCCGGATTTGCCCAGGACCCGGCGAGGACAGTGATGCCGTTGACGGCGGAGAGAACGGGAGGGCCGGGATAGATATAGTCTCGAATCCGGCCGGGAGGAGCGGTGAGCACAAAAGTTATCCGGCGGCCGCTTTCTTTATCCTCGCCGTGAACGAAAACGGCGTCGAGAATGCCCTCCCCCGAGAAGCCGGCGGACGCGTTCAGCTGATATTCCTGCCACGCCGCCGGGAGACCGCCGAGCAAGTCAGCCAATTCCGCCGCGGTAAGGTCTTGAGTGAAATAACCGGGCAAATATCTTTTGGCGGCATCCGCCATTCCGAGGGCTTGGTTGAAGTGGAGCGCCGGCTGGGAAGGCTCGGGCGCATGGCGGATCGCGGCCACCAGCAAAATGACGGCGCAGGCAGCAACGGCCAGGAAGCGGCGAGCCGGGGCCGGCCGGGAAGCGGCGCTGCGCATCCGGCGGACGATATTGCAATGCAGATCGGTTTCCACCGATATTCGGTCCATGTATTCTCCGTAAGTTTTCATCTTTCATCATCCTCCAGGTGGTTCTTGAGTTTCTGCCGGGCTCGGGCCAGGAGACTGCGGACTGTGCCGTCTTTCTGTCCGGTTATTCGGGCAATCTCCGCCGTCCGGTACCCTTCGTAATAGAAAAGATGGATGACAGCGCGGTAATGCGGCGGCAGGGCGAGTACCGCCGCTAGGAGGCTCTGCTCATCTTCCGCCTGCGCCGGGTAGGAAGCGAGCAGGGGCAGCGTCCGGCGGCGCGCATTGTTGCGGAGACGGTCCCGGCAGAGATTGACGGTGACCCGGAGGAGCCAGGCTTTTTCGTGCTCGGGTGATTGAAAAGAAGGATGTTTCTCCACTACCCGGACGAAGGCTTCCTGGACGATGTCTTCCGCATCGGCGCGGCAGCCCAGAATGGCAAGAGCAGCCCGCAATATTCTGTTTTGGTGCCGGAGGACGAATTCTTCCAGCCAGGCATCTGACCGATACGATTGGCACGCCACTCCGCTACCTCCCTTCACGTTATATACGACGAGACAAGGCAAAATGTTGCACGGGTAAGGTAAGAAGCGGAAAAGACACTAATTGACATCAATACAGCGCCGCTGAGAAAAGCGCAGCAAAAAGTCAAAAGCAAAGTGTTTTACCTTGTTAAGCAGAGCATGATAAAGGACGGGGGCTGCAAGCAGATACACAGCGGAAGCCGGGAGCGGCAGCCGCGCTCAATGGATTGAAGGTGAAAACGAGAATATTGCCCGCTGCCGTTAATAATGGGCAAATTTCTGGAAGCGAGATTTGGTGCAAAAAGTGCCCCAACCGGGGAAAAGCTTGGGGACACCGGCAAGGAGAGATAGTAGACGGACAGGTTGCCGGCTTCCCGCCGTTCTAGGTGAAGTTATGCCTGCCTGAGAAGACCGCTGAGCCATGAGGATAAGCCGGATAGGCAGCGGTAAGCTACGATATGACTGTCATGATGATAGCGGCAATTTGCCGGGCGGGAAGTGCGGACAGGGGAGAATGAATGATCAAACGGCGCTCCGGGGCGGTGGATGGGAGCGTCGCGTCGGGCGTAGACAAGGCGAAGCGGCCATGGTATAATTAATGTGGAGCAGGCGAGCGGCGGCATTTACCGCCGGTGGGGCCGGGCTGACGCAGCAGGGATGAATCCTGTGGGACCATTAAGGAACCACGGGATTTTTTGATTTGGGGCGGTACGGGTTTATCGGAAAAATAATCATGGCCGGCGCCGGTAAATGGGAGAATAAGCGAAGAAACGGGTTGTTTTAGGGAGGAGAGAAGATGCGAACGTTTACCGAATACTTGACGGAGAGATTTGTCAAAGACGCCGGTAATACGGCGGACATGGACGTCCGGGCCAAGATCGGTTTTTTGGAGGCCTGGGTCAGCATTGTCAGCAATACGCTGCTGGCGGCATTGAAAATCGTGTTGGGGCTGTGGCTGAACAGTATCTCGCTGCTGGCGGACGCGGCCCATACCGCCTCGGACGTCATCACTTCAGTCGTTGTTCTCGTCGGATTCCGGGCGGCCCGGCTGCCGGCCGACGAGGAGCATCCTTACGGGCACGGCCGGGTCGAGACGATCACGACATTGATTATCGCCATTCTTCTGGCTTTCGTCGGTTTTGAATTCGCTAAAGGTTCAGTCCAGCGGTTGATTACCGGCGCAGCGGTGCGCGGGAGCTTTGCGGTCGCGGGGATTATGGCGGCCGGAGGACTATTCAAGGAATGGCTGGCCCGGTTTTCGGTTGCCCTCGGCCGGAAAATCGCTTCCCCGGTTCTGATCGCCGATGCCTGGCATCATCGAAGCGACGCCATTGCCAGCGTCATGGTTGCGGTCGCCATCGTCGCCTCCGCCTACGGTTACTCCAAAGTCGATGCCGTTTTCGGCCTGATCGTCTCCGGGTTGATTCTGTATACCGGCTGGGAACTGGGGCGGGGCGCCTGCAACGAACTCATCGGACGGAAACCAGACCCGGCGACAGTGGAGCGAATTTCCCGCCTGGCCGCCGGCATTACCGGTGTCGAAGGTGTTCACAAGATCGATTTGCACGATTACGGCGGCGGAAATAAAATTGTTTCTTTGCACATTCAGGTCGACGAGTGTCTGCCGGTGCGTAAAGCCCACAATGTCGCGGCACAGGTGGAGTGCTCGCTGCGGGAAAACATGGGCTTCGAGACGACGGTGCACGTTGAGCCGGCGGAAACCGATGGCCCGGAGTAAAGCGGTGAAATCATGTTTCCGGCAAATTTGCCATTGGTTCAAACACCCAATAATCGATACTTGCTTTCTGCGCCAATTTGTTGTATAATAATTTTTGCAGTTGCAACCTGAATAAGCGCCGGGATGGCGGAACTGGCAGACGCAAGGGACTTAAAATCCCTCGGGTCTCGCGACCCGTACCGGTTCGATTCCGGTTCCCGGCACCAGACAAGACGTGCGTCGTTAGCTCAGGGGGAGAGCACTACCTTGACACGGTAGGGGTCGGAGGTTCAAATCCTCCACGACGCACCATTATTATGCCCAAAAACAAACCGATTGAAATTAAAGCCGGTTCATAATGATCCGGCTTTTTCTTGCGTAATCTTGCGTAATATTTGTTAAATACATTCCTTGTTATAATTCGAAAGAGGCGGTCTGCAATTAATGAGGGGGATTGCCAATGAGAAAGGAGTTCCCAATATTAGAATATGGCGACTCCTTAGCATCGATTATTGAGTTTGATAAAAGCAAACGGAGAATGGATATGCCGGAATATGCAGCTATCTGTTTTTTAAGGATGTTATTAAGGGCCGCAAGAAGAAGGCTAAGCAATACCAACAGGCTATCTGTTTACTGAAATAGGCGCCCATCCTGTCTATGAAGCAGAATATGGAGAGAAGAATAGCAGTATTTCATCCGGGTATCGGAGTACCTCTTGCCGCAGTAATAATAGCTAACATTCGAGGTGCCGAGCATGAAGTGGTACATAAGCAAGGTGAAAGGAGCAGAACAGGATATTTTGCCGTTTAAGCAAATGAGGGAGTGCATCATGCATTCCCTCATCAATAATGGAGGCAAACCGTGCATTCTGGCAGACAGTAATTAATGGAAGCTAAACATGCTGACAATTAACAGCAGCAGAATCAGGAACAGAAAGAAAGCATTGCTCTCATTATCCTTATCCTTGCCAAAGCCTCCAAAACCGCCCATTTCGCATCCTCCTTTCCACACCATGGCGCTTCCTTCGGAACGGGGCTTAACAGATTGGCCGTTCATAGCATCTTACGTTGTACGCAATAGTTTGGTTATGGTGCGGATGTCACATTTGACGCCTGTTTCTGACTGGCCGTAATAATTAGCAATAAAAAAGACAAGGGGTACTGTTGCCTTGTCTTCGTGCTATACTTAGCCTTATTCTCCGACAATCTTGCCAAAAACGGAAACATATTCCTGCTCGTATTTTTCCGGTTCACTCCGCAGCAGCTGCATGGCGTCGCGCATTCCCTTGAGCGGACGGTACGGGCGGCCGGAGGTGACGGCGTCGACAACGTCAGCGATCATCACGATTTTGGCGCTTTGGCTGATTTCCTCACCGGTCAGGCCGTTAGGGTAGCCGCTCCCGTCCAGGCGCTCATGATGCTGCAGAATGATGTCGGTGCATTCCCGGGGGAGATAGTGCTCTTTCAGGGCTGTCATCCCCAATGCGCAGTGCTGGCGCATCGAAGCTCTTTCCGTATCATTCAGGGGGCCGGGCTTTTGGATTATTTCTTTCGGGACCAGCAGTTTGCCCGTATCGTGCAGGAAAGAACCTATTCCTATGTTCAACATTTGCTGCTCATCGAAGCCCAGTTCCTTAGCCATCATTAATGAGATTATGGCGACAT
>JBMNPB010000063.1:0-3663 GCA_050943375.1 bacterium | reverse complement strand
CCGGTAGCCCCGATGCGCCAGGGCGGACGCCAGCATCGCCGTCACGGATGATTTGCCGACACCGCCTTTGCCGCTCATAACCCCAACCACTTTTTTGATCTGGCCGTAAGGATTGGTGATTTTCTCATATCCGGTTTCGCTGTTTTCTTGCTGCTCTTTTCCGATTTCGTTTTCCATTTTGCTCTCCTTTCCCTCCGGTTTCTCGCCGGTGCCTCCGTTCTTGTCATTGTGCGCCTAACCTAATTCTATCTTCGTAATGGGCATATGTCAATTATATTTTGACTGACTGCCGTTCTTTGTATACTATCTATTAGCAAAAAGCAACAAAAAAAGAATAGGGCCTTCGCCCAATCATTGCTCGCTGTCGGCATATCTCGCAGCAAGCCGGTCCGCCGCGGCCGAATATCGCTCCTCATGTCAGCTAAAAGAGTTGCCCGATCATCTGCCGCACCGTCAATCCCTGCGGCTGCCGTGCCGCCAGCAATTGCCGCCGCAGAAGCGCCGACCCCGGCCATAGGCGCAGACAATATCTTTAGCGCCGCAGTCCGGACAGGAATATTTGCCTTCCAGAATTGCCGCGAAATTTTCATAACTTTCTTCCCATGTCTTCCCGCAATTCTGGCAGTGCACCGGACAAATGTTCCGGGTAAAATTGCCTCCCTCAATGCGGATAGCTTTACCGTTGACCAGACTGTCCGCTACTTTTTCCCGGGCAGCGTTCAGCACCCTCTGAAATGTCTGGCGAGACACGTTCATTTTTCCCGCGCATTCTTCCTGTTCCAATGCTTCCAGGTCTTTGAGACGCAGCGCCTCTAATTCCTCCACCTTCAGAATATTCTCTTCCATCCCGCTCCTGGGTATTCCGGTGGGAATAAAATGCCTGACTCCCGGGATAAACTCAACCCGCCGCCATTTCGTCGGACGCGCCATGCAATCACATCCTCTGTTCTTTCTGTCCCATCTATCATAACATTATCGCCTGCTGCTTTGCAAATATTTACTGTTCAAAAAAAGAAGCAGGGGCAAACCTGCTCCGCTCCCTGCTATTCTTCGCCTTTCAGCTGCCGGCGCCTTTCTTTTACCCGTCGGAGCTGCTCTTCGAGTCCGGCTTCCTGTTCTTTCAGAACCTCATCCTCATCAGCCATTCTTCCGGGGAAAGAAAAGGCAGCACCGGCCCATCCGGGCATCCCGGTCTGGTAATACCTGTATCCTCTTCCCCAGCCGCAGCCCGGACCCCAATAACCGCCCGGATTGGCGAACCCCGGCGTGGTATAACCATTGCAAAATCCGGCCCCGCGGCCCGTGCGCGGCCCCACGCCCATCGGTCCGTAGCCATTACCTCTTGGCATCGAAATCACCTCCTTGCTTATATGGGCATTTGCCCTTTATTTCATTTTCATCTTACCATTATTTATTTTTAAAGTCAAGAAAGAAATCAAAATCTTTTTCGTCAACAGGCAGGATTTTGAGCATATGCGCGGAAAAAGGCAATAGAATTATTCCGGCGACATATTCATTTAGGAAGGAGAAAAGAACATGACTGACAAAGTGAAAATCGGCATCTTCATTTGCAACCGTTATCACACCTGCGCCGGCGGGAAATGCCTGCGGTCGCTACGCAACCGGGAAGGCGCTTTTGCCTGTTATGCGGGGAAAGAAGTAGAATTAGTCGGCTACACCACTTGTGATGGCTGCCCGGGCGGCAACATCGAATACGCTCCGGAAGAAATGAAAAAAAACGGGGCCGAAGTAATCCATCTGGCCACCGGTATGCTGGTCGGTTACCCGCCCTGCCCGCGCATCGATTATTTCCGTCGTTTTATTACCGATCGCTACGGGTTGGACGTCGTCGTCGGCACTCACCCAATCCCTCAGAAATACTACAATACACACAGCCATCTCGCGACTTGGAATACTCCCGCCTGGCAGGAATTAATCGGGCCGACTTTGACCGACGAAAAAACCCGCCTCGCTTACGATTAAGGCAGAAAAAAAGGAAGGGAGGCCATCCCCTTCCTTTTTTTCTGCCTGCTGTTATACTCGCTGACAATTATTCCATGACGAAAGTCAGAAGAATCCCAATGATAAACCCGATATTGGCAGCGTGAGAATGATGTTTGTGCGATTCTGGCATAAGTTCATCGCTCACGATATAAATCATCGCTCCGGCGGCCAGGCCGAACGCGACGGCGATAAAGCCGGGAGAGATATTCAAAAATAAGAAACCGATCGCCGTGCCAATCGGAGTGAACAGACCGGCGAGACAAGTGATGAAGACTATCCAGACCGGGTTCACCTCGGCAACCCGGAGGCAGGCCGCAATCCCGATTCCCTCCGGAATATTATGCAGGGCAATCGCCAGAGCGATCAGGAGTCCGAGTTTTTCGGCCGCCTCATACCCGGCGCCCACCGCGAGTCCTTCCGGCATATTGTGCAAGGCGATGCCCAGGGCGATAAAATAACCCCGTTTCGCGTACATACTGCTGTTTCCGTCACCATTCATAAAATGCAGATGCGGGATGATACTGTCCAGCATCAGCATCAGCAGCGCCCCGGCAACGAAGCCGATAACGGCATTCGCAACACTCCCATAAGCGACAGCCGAAGGCAGAAGGTCAAACGTCGAGATTGCCACCATCACTCCGGCCGCCCCGCCGAGCAGCGCGGACAGGACCCGCGGGCTGAACTTCTGCCCAAAAGCAAGAACAATCAAAGCGCCAACGCCCGTGGCCAAGCCGCTGAACATGCTGACTAAAAGAATTTCCCCTCTCCCCATGCAAAGCCCCTCCTACAATGAGAACAATTTTCAATATCATGCAATGATTATATCATACCAACCCTGCAGCGTAAATATCTTTCTTCCGTCAGAACATTCAATCTGCCTTCCGGCAGGAAAACCGCCCCGGCTGGCAAAGTTTATGATATTGGTGCTTGAACCCATCATTTAAGGAGGTTGAACTGCGTGAATAAGATTGAACGCGTCCAGGCTGCTCTCGCCGGAAAAGCTGTCGACCGCATCCCTTACAGCATGTGGTACCATTTCGGTACCCAGTTCCTGCCGGGGGAGGTGGCGGCCGACACACAGATTGCTTTTTATGAGCGATATGACTTCGATTATCTCAAAGTGATGAACGATTATTCCTACCCCCTGCCGGAAGGGCTGGACCGGATTTCTTCCCTCGCCGACTGGCAGAAAATGCGCCCAGTCCCGGTAACCCACCCCTGTTTCCGGGAACAACTCAATCTGCTGGAGAAAATTGCCCGACGACTGGAAGGCGAAGCTTACTTCCTCGAGACCGTCTTCAATCCGATCGGCGTCGCCATGCGTACGGCCAAGAATATTATTTTCCAGCTGATGCGCTCCCACCCAGCCGAATTCAAGAGCGGTCTGGAGATAATTACGGAAAGCCTGCTCGGTTACATCGAGGCTGTTTACCGGGCGGGAGCGGCCGGCATTTTTTACTCCGTTAACGGGGCAACGGATGATTTCACTCCCAAGGACGAATTTGCTGAATTTATCCGTCCATACGATCTGCAGATTTTAAATGCCGTCAAAGACAAAGGTGTGTGCAATGTTGTCCACGTCCACGGCATCAATCTCCGCTTTGCCGATGTTGCCGATTATCCGGCCCATGCCTTCAACTGGTCACATATCCGTTCCGA
>JBMNPB010000042.1:0-20162 GCA_050943375.1 bacterium | reverse complement strand
GGGTGACAACACCACCATGAGCATCGAACTCATTACCCCGATTGCGATTGAGCCGGGGCTGCGATTTGCGATCCGGGAAGGCGGCCGGACAGTGGGCGCCGGGGTCGTTGACGCCGTCGAGGAGTAGCAATAAACGCGGGTCAAGTACCGCGGCGGGGTATTATTGCCGCGGTACTTGACGCCCTTTTCTGAACGGGTTTGGGCCCGGATAGTAAAAAGGCGATGAAGCGAAAGGTTGCTGGCACGGCCAGGAAATTTTCGCTGAGAATGTCCGTAACAATCGGGCGAAAAGGAGGTACTAACAATGGCTAAGCAAAAAATCCGAATCCGCCTGCGGGCGTTTGATCACACGATCCTGGATCAGTCGGCAATAAAGATTGTCGATACTGCCAAGCGTACCGGTGCCACGGTGTCTGGTCCGGTTCCTCTCCCGACGGAAAAGAACATTTTCACCGTTCTGCGGGCGCCGCACAAATATAAGGACTCGCGGGAGCAATTCGAAATGCGGGTTCACAAGCGTTTGATAGATATTAACGAACCGACACCGAAGACGGTCGACGCCTTGATGAAGCTCGATCTGCCGGCCGGGGTTGATATCGAGATTAAGCTGTAATCTCGTTTAAAGAATAAGGCTGGGTTTTTCCGAGGCCAGCAACAGAGAGCAAATCATCACAAGGGGAGGTGGCAAGATATGAAAAAGGGCATAATCGGCAAGAAGGTCGGGATGACGCAAGTATTCGACGAGACCGGCAAAGCGGTGCCGGTAACCGCGATTTTGGCTGGTCCGTGCGTTGTGATTCAGAAGAAGACACAGGAAAACGATGGCTACGAAGCAGTTCAGATCGGTTATGGGGAAATAAAAGATAAACTAGTCAACAAACCGAAAAAAGGTCATTTCGCCAAAGCGCATGTGCAGCCCAGAAGAGTTATCCGGGAATTACGTCTCACCGATAGCAGCACTTACAATGTCGGTGACGAATTTACGGCGGATATTTTTCAGGCGGGCGATGCCGTCGATGTCAGCGGGATTTCCAAAGGCAAGGGGTTTGCCGGGGTCATCAAGCGGCATGGCTCGCACCGCGGTCTGATGTCCCATGGTTCCAAGTATCACCGGCGGGTCGGTTCTTTGGCTGCCAAGGGCGTAGCCCGTGTTTTCAAGGGCCGTAAATTGCCAGGGCAGATGGGCAATGTCAAGAGGACAGTTCAGAATCTGAAGATTGTCAAAGTCGACGCGGAAAAGAATCTGCTCCTCGTCAAAGGTTCGGTCCCCGGCGCCAGAGGAAGTATCCTGATCCTGAAAGATAGCGTAAAAGTGTAGTCAATAATTAGCGCCAATGTTTTTGATCATAACGCTGCATTGAGAAAGGAGGATACGTATGCCTGTTGTTGCTCTGTATAACGTCAAGGGTGAACAAATCGGTGATTTTGAGTTGAATGATGCGGTGTTCGGCGTGGAGATAAACAAGTCGTTAATTCACGATGCAATAGTAATGTTGAACGCCAACAAACGGCAAGGGACGGCAGCCGTGAAAACGAGAAGTTTTGTACGCGGCGGTGGCCGGAAGCCGTATCGACAAAAAGGTACCGGCAGAGCCAGGCAAGGCTCGACCCGTGCGCCGAACTGGGTTGGCGGCGGTACGGTATTCGGCCCGGCCCCGCGGGATTATTCTTACGCTATTCCCAAAAAGGCAAGACGGGCGGCTCTGCGGTCAGCTTTGACCGCGAAAGTTCAGGCCGGTGAGATAATTGTCGTCGACACAATGGAAGTCGCGGCCCCGAAAACAAAAGAAGTGGCCGGAATTCTGACTAATCTGAACGTCGGCGCGAGTTCTCTGATTGTGACTGCCGGTTACGACAGCAATCTTCATCTTTCTACCCGCAACATTCCAAGAGTCAAGACTGCGCCGGCCAAAGATATTAATGTCTACGATGTTCTTTACTACGGCAAAGTCATTCTGACGAAGGCAGCCGTTGCTAAAGTGGAGGAGGTGCTCTTGGATGCAGCATCCGCATGATTTGGTGCGCCGGCCGATTATTTCCGAGAAAAGCATGAAACAGATGGCGGAAAATAAGTATAGTTTTGAAGTGGCCGCCAGTGCAACAAAACCAGAAATCAGAAAAGCCGTGGAAGAAGTGTTCAAGGTGAAAGTGATCGATGTCAATACGGCCCGGGTTTTGGGCAAAGAGAAGCGGGTTGGCGTGCACCGCGGCTATACAGCGAACTGGAAGAAAGCAGTTGTCACATTGGCCGAAGGGCAGAGAATCGAGTTCTTCGAAGGCATGTAGTCTCGGGGCTAAAGTAGACCCGAAAGGAGGGAATGGCAGTGGGAATCAGAAAATTTAGACCAACTTCACCCGGGGTTAGGACGATGACCGTCTCCGGGTTTGAGGAGATAACGACGAACAAACCCGAACGATCGCTTTTAAGACCTCTGAATAACAAAGGCGGGCGTAACGCGCAAGGGCGTCTGAGTGTCCGGCATCAAGGCGGCGGACATAAACGCCAATATCGAATTATTGACTTTAAACGGAATAAGGACGGTATTCCCGCCAAAGTAGCCACAATTGAATATGACCCGAACCGCTCGGCCCGCATTGCTCTGCTCAATTATGCGGATGGGGAGAAAAGATATATTTTAGCTCCGGATGGTTTGACGGTCGGGACGACCGTTATCTCCGGGCCGGAAGCGGACATCAAGGTGGGTAATGCTCTCCCGCTGAGAAATATCCCGGTTGGAACGGTAATCCATAATGTCGAGCTGCATATTGGCGGTGGTGCCAAATTCGTGCGCTCAGCCGGAGTTTCAGCTCAACTGATGGCCAAAGAAGGATCATACGCTCAGCTCCGGATGCCTTCCGGTGAAATTCGTCTCATCGACTTGCGCTGCAAGGCAACCATCGGCCAGGTGGGGAATGTGGATCATGAAAATATTGCGGTTGGCAAAGCGGGCCGCCAGCGGTGGAAGGGGATTCGCCCAACCGTGCGCGGCGTGGTTATGAACCCGACTGATCACCCGCACGGCGGCGGAGAGGGCAAGTCGCCCATCGGCCGCAATCCGACAACACCGTGGGGCAAGCCGGCCCTTGGCGCCAAGACCCGCAGCAAGAGGAAATCCGACCGGATGATCGTCAAGCGCCGGAAGTAGCTTAAGATTATGCGGCAGGCAGGAAAGGTGGTTGAAATATGGCAAGGTCTTTGAAAAAAGGACCGTTCGTGGAGCCCAGTCTGCTTAAAAAAGTTGAAGAAATGAATGCAAAAAAAGAAAAGAAGGTTATCAAGACCTGGTCCCGCAGTTCAACAATCGTTCCGCAGATGCTGGGGCACACTATTGCCGTGCACGACGGCAGAAAGCATGTTCCGATTTATATCACGGAAGATATGGTTGGGCATAAATTGGGCGAGTTCGCTCCCACGCGCTTATTCCGGGGGCACGGATCGCATACGGAGAGGTCAACTGCTCTCAAGTAATTTCCAGGAGGGGAGGTAATCGCAAATGGAAGCCAGGGCTGTGGCAAAATATATTCGCATCGCTCCCCGAAAAGTCAGAATTGTGATTGACTTGGTTCGCGGGAGAAAAATCGACGAAGCCTTAGCTATTTTAAAATTTACTCCGAAAGCAGCCTCCAGCGTCATTTACAAGGTTATTGCATCGGCTGCCGCCAATGCCGAGCACAACCTTGAATTAAACCGGGACAATCTTTATGTGGCGGAGGCGTTCGTCGATCAGGGGCCGACTCTGAAACGGGTACATCCCCGGTCAAGGGGGCAGGCGTTTCGGATTAATAAGAAAACGAGCCATGTTACTGTAGTGGTCCGGGAGAAAAAGGAGGGATAAAGCATTGGGCCAAAAGATACATCCGAAAGGGATGCGTATCGGTGTTATCAAGGACTGGGATGCTAAATGGTTCGCCGGGAAAAAAGACTATGCCGACCTTCTCCTGGAGGACATTAAACTTCGTGATTATATCAAGGAAAAACTGTTCACCGCCGGAATATCCCGAATTGAAATCGAACGGGCGGCCAACCGGCTTAAGGTAACCATCCACACCGCCAAACCGGGAATGGTTATCGGACGCGGCGGGAGTGGCATTGAGGAATTGCGGAAGTCGCTCGTAGAGATGTCCGGCAAGCAGGTGAATATCAATATCGTGGGAATCAAAGCGCCGGAATTGGACGCTCAGCTTGTGGCGGAGAATATAGCTTCGCAGTTGGAGAAAAGAACATCTTTCCGGCGGGCAATGAAACAGTCGGTTAACCGGACAATGAAATCGCGCGCTCTCGGTATTAAAGTTGTCGTCAGTGGACGTCTCGGCGGTGCGGAAATAGCTCGGACAGAGGGATATCACGAAGGAACGGTGCCCTTGCATACGCTCCGGGCGGATATTGATTATGGTTTTACAGAAGCCCGTACCACGTATGGACGTATTGGCGTAAAAGTATGGATTTATCGAGGGCAAATTCTTCCCGAAGCTAAGAAGGCCGCCGCGGCGGAAGGAGGAAAGTAGATATGCTGATGCCCAAAAGAGTGAAGCACCGGAAAGTGCAAACCGGCTCCATCAAAGGTGCGGCGCACCGCGGGGCGGAGATTGCGCACGGTGAATTCGGAATGCAGGCGCTGGACGCGGCCTGGATAACAAGCCAGCAGATTGAAGCGGCCCGTGTTGCTATGACCCGGTTCATAAAAAGGGGCGGGAAAGTCTGGATTCGCATTTTCCCGGATAAACCGGTCACACGCAAACCGGCTGAGACGAGGATGGGAAGCGGCAAAGGGGCCCCCGAATATTGGGTGGCCGTCGTCAAACCCGGGCGGATTATGTTCGAAATTGGCGGTATTCCGGAAGATATTGCGCGGGAAGCTATCCGTTTGGCCAGCAATAAGCTGCCGATAAAGACCAAATTCGTGAAGCGGGAAGAAACGGGTGGTGAAGCATAATGAAAGTTGCGGAAATCAGAGATCTTTCTACTGATGAACTTACTCACAAACTCCGCGATTTGAAGGAAGAATTGTTTAATCTGCGGTTCCAGCTAGCCACAGGCCAACTGGACAATCCCATGCGCATTCGTGTGGTCCGGAAAACGATTGCCCGGGTGCACACAATTATGCGGGAACGCGAAATCAAGGCTGGAAAAGCGTAGGAAGGGGGCAGATATTGTGGTTGAGCAAAAACGGCGCAAGGTCAGAGAAGGTGTCGTCGTCAGTGACAAAATGGACAAAACGGTTGTTGTCCAGATTGAAACATTGGCAAGACATCCTCTGTTTGGCAAAGTAATCCGCCGGACGAAGAAGTTCAAGGCGCACGATGAGAAAAACGCCTGCCGGGTCGGCGACAGAGTTCAGGTGGCGGAAACACGCCCACTGAGCAAGGACAAGAAATGGCGGGTTGTCGAGATAACAGCGAAAGCAGAATAGGAACGTTTGTGGGGTTGAAAGGAGGCGGAAAAATTGATCCAAGCCCAAACCTTACTCGGTGTGGCCGATAACACTGGTGCCAAGCGGATCATGTGCATCCAGGTCCTGGGCGGTTCACTCCAGAGATATGCGAATATTGGTGATATCATTGTTGCTTCAGTCAAAGAAGCTACGCCCGGGGGCGTTGTAAAGAAGGGTGATGTTGTCAGGGCGGTTGTGGTGCGGTCAGCCAAAGGATTATCCCGCCCGGATGGTTCCCATATTAAGTTTGACGAAAACGCAGCGGTCATCATCAACGACCAGAATGCACCGCGCGGCACACGGGTTTTCGGGCCAGTGGCGCGGGAATTGCGGGACAAGGATTTTATGAAGATTATTTCTCTGGCCCCGGAAGTAATCTAAGGGTTGGAAGGGAGGTAACAGACGATGACGATGCGCAAGCTTCATGTGAAAAAAGGCGACACAGTCGTGGTCTTGAGCGGCAAAGACAAAGGGAAAAAAGGGAAAATCCTGACTGCGCTCCCCCAGAAAGAGCGAGTTGTAGTTGAAGGCGTCAATATCGTGAAACGCCATACCAAGCCGACCCAGAAAGTAATGCAGGGCGGGATCATTGAGCGGGAGGCCGCCATCCATAGCTCCAACGTGATGCTCGTCTGCAACCGGTGCGGTAAGCCGACCCGGTTCGGCGCAAAGCAGTTGGGCGACGGAAAAGTGGTTCGCGTTTGCAAAAATTGCGGCGAGGTAATCGATAAGTAAGCTTGGCGAAGGGAGGTAAGAGGATGAACAGGCTGCAGGAAAAATACCAGAAAGAAGTTGTTCCGGCGCTGATGCAGCGTTTTGCGTATAAAAACATCATGGAAGTGCCCAGACTGGAAAAAACTGTCATCAACATGGGTGTCGGCGATGCCATCCAAGACGCCAAGGCTTTGGACGCAGCAGTCGGGGATATGACTAAAATTACCGGCCAGAAACCGGTAGTTACCCGGGCGAAAAAATCAATTGCTAATTTTAAGCTCCGGCAGGGCATGGCAGTCGGCTGCAAGGTAACATTGCGCGGGAAAAGAATGTATGAATTCCTTGATAAATTAATGAACATTGCCCTGCCGCGGGTCAGGGACTTCCGGGGCGTTTCCGGTAAGGCTTTCGACGGTCGGGGCAATTATGCTCTTGGGATTAAAGAGCAACTGATTTTTCCGGAAATTGAATATGACAAGGTGGAAAAAATCCGGGGGATGGATGTTATAGTCGTCACAACGGCCAGGACGGATGAGGAAGCCAAAGAATTGCTCCGGGCAATGGGGATGCCTTTCCACGATTAATCTTCACCGATTAAGCATGAAGGAGGGGACAATTTGGCAAGAAAAGGACTGCTTGAGAAATGGCAGAAAGGACCTAAGTTTGCGGTCAGACAACATAACCGGTGCCGGGTCTGTGGGCGCCCGCATGCATATATGCGTAAATTCGGCCTGTGCCGGATCTGCTTCCGTGAATACGCTCATCGCGGTGAGATTCCCGGTGTCCGCAAAGCAAGCTGGTAAGAAGGAGTTTGACGAAAGGGGGTATAAGCGGTGGTTATGACTGATCCGATTGCCGATATGCTGACGAGAATCAGGAACGCGAATACCGTCAGGCACGAACAGTTGGAAGTACCGGCTTCGAATATGAAGAAGGCATTACTGGGGCTTTTGAAAGAAGAGGGCTTCATTAGCGACTATGCATATATCGACGACGGAAAGCAGGGGTTGTTGCGGGTTCGTCTTAAATATGGCCCTAACCGGGAGAAGGTTATTACCGGCATAAAGCGCATCAGCAAACCGGGCTTAAGAGTCTATGCGAAGAAAAGTGAGATGCCGCGCGTGCTCGGCGGATTGGGAGTAGCGGTAATCTCGACTTCACAGGGTATCATGACGGATAAGCAGGCCAGGAAAGCCGGATTGGGCGGCGAAGTTGTCTGCTATGTCTGGTAGGAGGGGGTGTTGAAATGTCGAGAATAGGTAACAAGCCGATTGTGGTGCCGGAGGGTGTCACTATTGACATCGACGGGACGGCTGTCAAGGTCAAAG
Source organism: bacterium (assembly GCA_050943375.1). GTDB lineage: Bacteria > Bacillota > SLNR01 > SLNR01 > JBMNPB01 > JBMNPB01. Next base: position 12,688 of record JBMNPB010000042.1, on the reverse strand, counting down.
GTCCCAAAGGTGAACTGTTCCGAGAAATCCACCGTGATATTACTGCTACTGTAGAAGGTAATCAGATAATTGTACGGCGGCCGACAGAGGAAAAAAGGCATAAAGCGTTGCACGGCCTTACCCGGACGCTGATTGCCAATATGGTGCAGGGTGTGACCGAAGGGTACGCGAAAACACTGGAATTGACGGGTGTCGGCTATCGGGCCAGCCTCCAGGGCAATAAACTGGTTCTGGCCTTGGGTTACTCAAAGCCGATAGAAGTTGAGGCGCCGGCCGGAATCCAATTTGCCGTGCCAAACCCAACGACTGTCGTTGTAAGCGGTATCAACAAAGAACAGGTGGGCGAAACGTCGGCTTATATCCGCAAGACCCGCGACCCCGATCCTTATAAGGCCAAAGGTGTCCGATATGCCGGCGAGGTAATCAAAACAAAAGCCGGCAAGACCGGGAATTAATCTGTAAGCAGCAAAAGTGAGAAAGGGGTGACGCTCGGTGTTCAAGAAACAAGACAAAAACGAAAGTCGTCAAATCCGGCATTTGCGGGTCAGAAAAAAAGTTTCCGGTACGGCGGAAAAACCGCGCCTGAATGTTTTCCGCAGCCTTAACCATATTTACGCGCAGATTATTGACGACACGAGTGGTAAGACACTGCTGGCGGCATCGACACTCGACCCGGATATTCGGGGTCAGATTGCCGGCGGCGGGAATGTCGCGGCGGCCAAGCTGGTCGGGACTGTGATTGCGCAAAAAGCTGTTACCCGCGGGATTAAGAATGTCGTTTTTGATCGCGGCGGCTACAATTATCACGGCCGGGTTTCGGCGCTTGCCGAAGCTGCGCGGGAAGCCGGGCTGGAGTTTTAGCATTAATGAACAGGCAGACTCAGGCTGAAAAGGAGGGAAATGAATGAGAAGAAAAGGCGAAGAAGACCTTGAATTCTCCGAAAAAGTTGTTTCAATTCGCCGAGTGGCGAAAGTCGTCAAAGGTGGACGTCGCTTTAGCTTCAGTGCGCTGGTTGTTGTCGGCGACGGGAAAGGAAGCGTTGGAGCTGGTCTCGGCAAGGCGATTGAGATACCGGATGCAATCCGCAAAGGAATTGATGATGCCAAGAAGAACATGATCGATGTTCCGCTTGTCAATACAACCATCCCCCACGAAATCATCGGCACTTTCGGTGCCGGCAAGGTGTTGATTAAGCCGGCATCGGAAGGTACGGGCGTTATTGCCGGAGGCCCTATTCGTGCCGTTATGGAATTGGCTGGCATTCATGATGTTTTGACCAAATCTCTGGGATCGGCCAATGCCAATAACATGGTCTACGCTGCGATGGAGGCTCTGAAAAACCTGAAGCGGGCGGCTGATGTGGGCAGACTGCGTGGCAAATCGGTAGAAGAACTGCTGGGTTAAGGGAGGTAGCAAAGATGGCGCAGAAGCTTAAAATTACTCTTGTGCGCAGCCTGATTGGCCGTCCAAAGGAGCAGCGGGCTGTTGTGAAGGCTTTGGGGTTACATCGCATCCGCCATACTGTGGAGCATTCGGATACACCGCAAATCCGTGGGATGGTCAGAAAAGTTGAGCATTTGGTTTCCTGCGAAGAAGCCTGACCCGCAGAAACAGTTTCAACCACGATACAAAGGAGGTGCTGTTGATGAAATTGCATGAGCTGGCTCCGGCCCCGGGAGCAAAGAAAGATAGAAAACGGGTTGGACGAGGCACTGGCTCAGGCTTGGGCAATACGGCTGGCAAAGGACACAAGGGGCAGAAGGCCAGATCGGGCGGCGGTGTCCGGCCTGGATTTGAAGGCGGGCAGATGCCGATACAGCGTCGGATGCCCAAAAGGGGCTTTAAGAATATTTTCCGGCGGGAATATTCAATTATTAACTTGGCAATGCTGAACAAATTCCCCAGCGAAACAGTAATTACGCCTGAATTGCTCCAAGAGACAGGTTTCCTCAAGGATCTGAAAGCTGGCCTTAAGGTTTTGGGCAACGGTGCGCTGGAGAAGGCTGTGACAATCCGGGCGCATAAGTTCAGCCAGTCGGCTATCGAGAAGATCAAAGCGGTTGGCGGAAAAGCAGAGGTGATTTAAGTGCTGGATTCTCTCCGTAACGCTTGGAAGATTCCCGATTTGCGGAAAAGGTTCTTGTTCACCTTGGCGATGTTTCTGGTTTTCCGGGTCGGCACGCATATCCCGGTACCGGGGCTTGATCCCGCAGCCATAGAACAACTGTTTCAGGGAGGCACGATTTTCGGTTTCCTTGACCTTTTCTCCGGCGGCGCGCTGAGTCGGTTGTCAATTTTCGCCCTGAACATTTACCCTTACATTACGGCTTCGATTATTATGACTCTGCTGACCATTATTGTCCCCAGCCTGGAGAAGCTGTCCAAGGAAGGCGGCGAAGAAGGCCGCAAAAAGATGTCCCAATACACCCGTTACGCAACGGTACTGCTTGCTTTTGTCAACGCTCTCGGGCTAAGCTTTACGCTGCGGGGAGCGGTGGTTAACTGGGGGTTCTTCTCAGCGACGGTTATTATTACGACTCTGATTGCCGGCACCGTTTTCTTGATGTGGATGGGTGAGCAGATTACCGAGAAAGGTATCGGCAACGGTATCTCACTGATGATCTTCGCCGGGATTGTCTCCCGGTTGCCCATCGGTTTCATTAACATTGTCACCTATCTCCGGACCGGCAGGATCAACATCTTCAATCTCCTGCTGCTTGCGGCGCTGGGTGCGGTTATTATTGCCGCGGTCATCGTAATTCAAGAAGGGACGCGGCGGATACCCGTGCAATATGCAAAGCGCGTAGTCGGACGCAAAGTTTATGGCGGACAGAGCACACATATCCCGATTAAAGTGAACCAGGCCGGAGTTATTCCGATTATCTTCGCTTCTTCAGTTCTGGCTTTTCCTTTGACACTGGCACAATTCGTACCGAACAAATATGTGCAGGCAGCCGCGAATCATCTCGCTTTCGGGACATGGCTCAATTCAATTCTGTATGTAACGATGATTATCTTCTTCACTTATTTTTATACGGCAATCACCTTCAATCCCATCCAGGTGGCCGATAATATGAAGAAGTACGGCGGGTTTGTGCCCGGCTTGCGCCCCGGCAGGCCGACCGCTGATTATCTGAATCGGGTTCTGATGCGAATTACTCTGGTCGGGGCGGTATTCCTGGCGATTATCGCCGTCTTCCCGGATCTTTTCGCGGGCCTGACCGGCATCCCGGGCATCAGCTTCGGCGGTACGAGTCTGCTGATTATCGTCGGTGTGGCTACCGAAACTATGCGCCAGATTGAAGCGCAGATGCTGATGCGCCATTATCAGGGATTCTTGAAATAGGGGGTCGGAAAATGCGAGTTGTATTGCTGGGACCGCCCGGTGCCGGTAAAGGGACACAGGCGGTCAAAATGGCCGAAATGCTGGGTGTTCCCCATATATCTACCGGCGATATCTTTCGTCAGGCCGTCAAAGAAGGCACCTCGCTGGGGAAGAAAGCCAAAGAATATATGGACGGAGGATTGCTTGTCCCGGACGACGTCGTTGTCGGTATTGTCCGGGAGAGAATTAGTCAAAGCGATTGCCGCAGCGGTTTCATCCTTGACGGATTTCCCCGGACGGTGGAGCAGGCCGATGCGCTGGCGGAGAGTCTTGCAGCCGCCGGAATCAAACTTGACATGGTCATCAATATTGACACGGCGGAGGAAGTGCTGTTGCGGCGGCTGACCGGGCGACGGGTCTGCCGCAACTGCGGGACCCCTTTCCATATTCACTTCACCCCCCCCCGCGTGACCGGCCAATGTGATAACTGCGGCGGCGAGCTTTATCACCGGGACGACGATAAAGAAGAAACGGTTCGTAAGCGTTTGTCGGTTTATGCCGCGCAGACAGCGCCCTTGATTGCCTATTACGAGCAGAAAGGATTGCTCAAGACTGTCAATGGAGCGCGTCCGGCACCGGAAGTGCTGACGGAAATCATAAGCACATTGGGGAGATGAAGCGGCATGATTATTCTCAAGTCCGAGCAGGAAATCAGCTGCATGCGAGCGGCCGGTCGTCTGGTAGCTGCAACGCTGGCCGAATTGCGCCAAGCGGTGCAGCCGGGAATGACAACGGGCGAACTGGACGAAATTGCCGAGAGCAAAATCAGGGCGGCGGGGGCGGAGCCCACTTTTAAAGGTTATTATGGATTTCCGGCCAGTATTTGCGCCTCGGTCGACTCCGAAGTGGTGCACGGGATCCCCGGCCAGAGGGTGCTGCAGGCGGGAGAGATTATCAGCATTGATATCGGTGCCAAGGTTGACGGTTTTAACGGTGACGCTGCGATTACCGTACCGGTCGGCGAAGTAAGCGCGGCGGCGGCAAGGCTGATTGCGGTAACAGAAAATGCTCTCAAGTTGGGGATTGAGCAAGCACGTCCGGGCAACCGGCTTACTGACATCTCTCATGCTGTTCAAGCTTGGATAGAAGCAAGCGGCTTCTCCGTTGTCCGGGATTATGTCGGCCACGGTATTGGCCGGGATATGCACGAAGATCCGCAGATTCCCAATTACGGTCCGCCCGGGCGGGGTCCGCTTCTGGAACCGGGCATGGTCCTGGCGATTGAGCCGATGGTTAACGCCGGGGGGTACCGGGTAAAAACGCTGGCCAACAATTGGACCGTGGTCACGGAAGACGGCAGTCTGTCAGCTCATTTTGAGCATACAGTTGCGGTTACCGCAGCAGGTCCGGAGATTCTGACTTGCCTTTGATGCCGCCGCTCTTTCATTCCGCTGGAGGGGGAGGAAAGCCGAAGGTGGGAAAAACGGTGCAGTCAGGCCAATTGGTAAGCTCAAAGGCCGGGCGGGACAAGGGCAGATATTATTTAGTGGTTTACGTTGGCAATGATAACAATGTTTTCGTCGCCGACGGGACCGGACGGATAATTGCGGCTCCGAAGAAGAAAAACATCAAACATCTCATTGTGCACAGGCAGATTGCCGCTGCTGTGGCAGCCAAGTTGCAAGCTGGTCAGAATATCGATGATCGAGAACTCCGTACCGCGCTCAGCGCTTTGGTTGGTGATGATGGCCAGGCTCGTAGTGAGGAGGTTGATTAACCCGATGGCAAAAGAAGACGTGATTGAGGTTGAAGGCACTGTGCTTGAGCCGCTTCCCAATGCGATGTTCCGGGTTGAACTGGAAAACGGCCACAAAGTGCTGGCCCATGTTTCCGGGAAAATCAGGATGCATTTCATTCGAATACTCCCTGGTGACAGGGTGACGATTGAGCTTTCACCGTACGATTTAACCAGAGGGCGGATAGTTTACCGCTACAAATAGCAAAGGGGGCATAGCTGTGAAGGTCAGACCTTCCGTCAAAGCCATCTGCGAAAAATGCAAGATTATCAAACGCAAAGGTACCGTGATGGTGATTTGCGAGAACCCCAAGCATAAACAGAAACAAGGTTAGGGATATTTTCATGAACAGGAGGTGTCAATGAATGGCACGTATAGCCGGTGTAGACTTACCTCGCGAAAAGAGGGTGGAAGCCGCTCTGACTTATATATTCGGGATTGGTTTCTCAACGTCCCGGGAAATATTGGCGAAGACCGGAGTGAATCCGGGGACCAGAGTGCGCGACCTGACGGAAGAGGAAGCCAACAAAATCAGGGAAGCTATCGACAGGAATTACAAGGTGGAAGGTGACTTGCAGCGGGAAGTGACCATGCATATTAAGCGGTTGATTGATATCGGTTCTTACCGGGGTATTCGCCACCGCCGGGGAATGCCGGTAAGAGGGCAGCGTACCAAAACTAACGCCCGAACCCGTAAAGGACCGAAACGGACCGTCGGCGTAAGACGGAAGAGGTAGATAAAGGAGGTTTGATTAATGGCGAAAAGAACTACACGGGCCAAGAAAAAGGAACGGAAAAATGTTGACCGGGGAGTTGCCCATATTCAGTCGACATTTAACAATACCATTATTACGATTACGGACATAAATGGGAATGCACTTTCCTGGTCGACGGCCGGTAACGTCGGCTTCAAAGGTTCTCGCAAGAGCACTCCTTATGCCGCTCAGATGGCAGGAGAGGTGGCGGCCAAAGCGGCGATGGAGCACGGAATGAAAGAAATCGAAGTTTATGTGAAAGGTCCCGGATCGGGCCGGGAAGCGGCAATCCGCTCTCTGCAGGCGGCCGGCCTAGAAGTGAACATGATTAAGGACGTAACCCCAATTCCGCATAACGGCTGCCGTCCTCCGAAACGGCGTCGCATTTAATCATTCAGGAGGTGTAGAAGCGTATGGCAAGATATACTGGTTCGGTTTGCCGTCTCTGCCGGAGAGAAGGGATTAAGCTTTATCTGAAAGGCGAAAGATGTCACTCAAATAAATGCGCGATTGACCGGCGGGCATACGCCCCCGGCGAGCATGGGCAATCCCGGCGCTCCAAGCCGTCCGAGTACAGTATCCGTTTGCGCGAAAAGCAGAAATTGCGCCGGATTTACGGTGTCCTCGAACGGCAATTCGGTCGTTACTTCTCAATCGCGAGCCGGAAAGCAGGCGTCACCGGGGAAACTCTCCTGCAGTTGCTGGAAAGACGGCTGGATAACATTGTCTACCGGCTGGGTTTTGCCGCCTCCCGGGCGGAAGCCCGTCAGTTGGTTCGGCACGGGCATTTCACCGTTAATGGCCGCAAAGTGTCTATTCCTTCCTATCTAGTCAAGGCAGAGGATGTAATTGCCGTCCGGGCCGGCAGCAAAGAATCAATCAAATTTAAGGAACTGGCAGAAGCGGCAACGCAAAAAGGTGTCTCGGCCTGGCTCGAGGTTAACCCGGAGACTATGGAAGGCCGAGTGCTTCGGATGCCGCTCCGGGAGGAAATCGATGTTCCGGTTCAGGAACGGATGATTGTCGAGTTGTATTCACGCTAATTCATCCCGCCTAAAAGCAGTCTGAAGATGATACTCATATCTGACACCCTCACGCCGAATGAACCGAAAAAAGGAGGGTTAACTGCATGGTAGAAATAGAAAAACCGGAAATCGAGTGTGTTGAGACAAATGACGCCAACACATACGGTAAGTTCGTCGTCGAACCGCTGGAACGCGGCTTCGGGATTACTCTCGGCAATTCGTTGCGCCGTGTCTTGCTTTCATCGTTGCCCGGCGCCGCGGTAACTTCTGTCAAAATTGATGGGGTCCTGCATGAATTCTCCAGCATACCCGGGGTGGTGGAAGACACTACCGATATCGTCCTGAACCTGAAAGGCCTTAGGTTTAAGATGCACAGTGAGGAACCCAAAACGCTCTATATCAATATGGACGGCGAGGGCACGGTGCGCGGTGACAGCATCAGTCCGGACAGTGATGTCGAAGTGCTCAACCCGGAGCATCACATCGCCACTTGCGACAAGGACGCCCATTTGCACATGGAGATTAGTGTCGCCAAAGGCCGTGGTTACGCGGCGGCAGAGAAGAATAAAGGACCGGAAAACATTATCGGCGTTATCCCGGTCGATTCTATCTTCACCCCGGTGCAGAAAGTGAATTATACAGTCAGCGATACCCGGGTCGGCCAGATCACCGACTACGATCGTCTGAGCCTTGAGGTGTGGACTGACGGCAGCATTAAACCGGACGAGGCGGTTAGCCTGGCGGCCAAGATTTTGCATGAACATCTGATGCTCTTCATGGGGTTGACCTCAAATATTGATAAAGTCGAGATAATGGTTGAGAAGGAAGAAGACGCTAAGGATAAAATTATGGAGATGGCGATTGAAGAATTGGATTTCTCCGTCCGTTCTTACAATTGCCTGAAGCGGGCCGGTATTAATACAGTCGCCGAACTGACGGAAAAGACGGAAGAAGATATGATGAAAGTGAGAAATCTGGGAAAGAAATCCCTGGAAGAAGTGAAACAGAAATTGGCCAATCTTGACCTTACATTGAAACAAGTGGAAGAGTAAAGGAGGGAGAAACGATGGCCTACAGGAAATTGGGTCGTACCAGTTCACACCGGAATGCTCTGTTTCGCAATTTGGTTACTTCGTTGCTGCTAAGCGAGAGAATCGAGACTACAGAGATGAAAGCGAAAGAAATCAGCGGGATTGCGGATAAGCTAATAACTTTGGCGAGAAAAGGCGATCTTCACGCCCGGCGGCAGGTCTTGGAGTATGTATTTGATGAAGCGGCAGCGAAGAAGCTATTTGATACCATTGCCCCGCGTTACACGGCCAAGGCAGGGGGTTATACCCGGGTCTTGAAAACCGGTTTCCGCCAGGGTGATGCTGCTCCGATGGCGATTATTGAGTTGATTTGAGGCTGCAGGCTGATAAAGCCGGCTAATTCATGGCGTAAGCGAAGGTGAGGCCAATGGAGAAGATAATCGAAGTTAAAGGCATGACCCATAAATATGGCGCCGGTCAGGGCCTTGCAGTTGTTGCCCTCGATGATGTCAATCTGACAATTGAAAAGGGCGAGTTCGTGGCTATCATCGGGCCTAACGGCTCCGGGAAATCGACTCTGGCGAAGCATTTCAATGCCCTTCTGCTTCCCACGACAGGAACGGTCACTGTCAAAGGCATGGATACCGAGGATGCCGGGCAGACCTGGGCGATTCGCCGGACGGCGGGAATGGTCTTTCAGAATCCGGATAACCAAATTGTGGCGACAATGGTGGAAGAAGATGTTGCTTTCGGGCCGGAGAATCTCGGTGTTCCGCCGTCGGAGATCAGACAGCGGGTGGACGAGGCGCTGCAGGCAGTGGAGATGTCATATTACCGGGAGCATTCTCCCCATGCCCTTTCCGGAGGGCAAAAACAGCGGGTGGCTATCGCCGGGGTCATTGCTATGCGGCCGGAATGCATCATTCTTGATGAACCGACCGCGATGTTGGATCCGACCGGACGGGAAGAAGTTCTCGCCACAGTGAAAAAACTAAATAAACAGGAAGGGATTACAATTGTCCTGATCACGCATTTTATGGAAGAAGCGGCGGAAGCCGACCGGGTAATTGTGATGGAGCAGGGACGGGTGCTCATGGAAGGAACTCCTTACCATGTCTTTGCCCGGGCTGACGAACTTAAAGCGGTCGGGCTGGACGTTCCGCAAGTTACCGATTTAGGCCGCCGATTGGCTGCGGACGGTGTCGATATTCCCACGACAATTTTAACCGTCGAAGAATTGGTTGATGTCTTATGTCCATTATCATAAAAGATCTCCGTTACATTTACAATGAGGGGACTCCACTGGCCGTCACTGCGCTGGCGGGCGTCAGTCTGGAAATCGCCGCTGGGGAATGCGTGGGAATAATCGGCAGTACTGGTTCCGGAAAGTCTACCCTGGTTCAGCATCTGAATGGTCTTCTCCTGCCGACGCACGGTTCGGTGCTGATTGACGGTATCAACCTCGCCGACCGGAAAAGTAACCGCAAGAAAATCAGGCAGAAAGTTGGGTTAGTGTTTCAGTATCCGGAGTATCAGTTGTTTGAAGAGACCATATTCGAAGATATCGCTTTTGGGCCGCGCAACATGGGCTGCGATGAGCAAGAGATAGCCCGGCGGGTAAGTGCGGCGATGGAAGTTGTTAGTCTTCCTTACGACCACTTCAAGCATCGCTCGCCGTTTGAACTGAGTGGCGGGCAGATGCGGCGGGTGGCTATCGCCGGAATTATCGCGATGCATCCCAAAGTATTGGTTCTGGATGAGCCAACGGCTGGTCTCGACCCGCGCAGCCGGAGCGAGCTCCTCGCCGAAATAATGAATATGCGACGGGAACTGGGTTTGACGGTGATTTTAGTTTCGCACAGTATGGAAGAAGTTGCTCAGGTCGTCGAAAGAGTTATTGTTCTGGAGGCGGGAAAGATTGTTCTGGCGGGCCCGGTGCGGGAAGTGTTCAAGCAGGCGGAATTGTTGAAAAGCATTGGCCTCGGGATCCCGCAAGCGACCGAAATGATGCTTCGTCTGCGGCAAAGAGGTGCGGATGTGCCGACGGAAATTCTGACGGTTGAGGAAGCCAATGCGGCAATCCTGGCCTGGCAAAGGAGTAAGCGCCGTGTTTAAGAATATTGCGATTGGTCAATATTATCCGGGCAACTCCCTCATCCATCGTCTGGATCCCCGAACAAAAATCATTACCACTTTCGCCTTTATCGTCTGTCTTTTTCTCGTCCGTCGCTCCGGTTATGTAGCCGTCACTGCGCTTGCGGCTTTGCTCGTTGTCGTATCCCGGGTTCCGATACGTTTTGTGGCACGCGGCCTGCGTCCGATCTTGTTCATTGCTCTGCTTACTTTTTTCCTGAATGCATTGGTGACGCCGGGCCTTCCACTCTTTTCTCTGGGACCGCTGGTCATCACCCGGGAAGGTCTTTACCAAGGTGTTTTTCTGGTTTGGCGGTTAATTTTGCTGGTTCTGATTACTTCTTTTCTGACTCTGACAACACCGCCGGTTGTTCTTACTGACGGGATTGAAAGCCTTCTCCGGCCTTTCCGCCGTTTCGGAGTGCCGGCTCATGAACTGGCCATGATGATGACCATCGCGCTGCGATTTATCCCGACTCTTCTGGAGGAGGCGGAAAAGATCATGAAAGCGCAGATGGCCCGGGGCGCCGACTTTGAAAGCGGGAATATCATCCAGAGAGCCAAGAATCTTATTCCCCTGCTGATTCCTTTGTTCGTGAGTGCTTTCCGGCGGGCCGATGATCTGGCGGTTGCCATGGAAGCCAGATGTTATCACGGCGGAGAAAACCGGACGCGGCTGAAAGAACTGCATTATCATACCGGTGATTATCTGGTGTACGGCTGTGCTGCTCTATTGTTTGCTTTGGTTCTCTGGGCGCGGCGCTGAGGGCGGCAGGTTTTCTGAGGTGGTAGAATGAGAAACGTCAAATGTACCGTTGCTTACGATGGGACCGGCTTTAGCGGCTACCAGCGGCAGGGCAGCCTGCGGACGGTGCAGGCGGAATTGGAGGCGGCGGCAGCCGTTATCCTCAAGGAAGATGTTCGTATTACCGCTTCCGGCCGGACTGACGCCGGAGTCCATGCCCGCGGACAAGTGATAAACTTCCATACCGGCTGCGCCATCCCGGCGGCGCGTCTGCCGTACGCACTGAACAGCGTTTTGCCGCGGGATATTACTTGTTTGGGGGCGGAGGAGGCAGCGGCTGATTTCCACGCCAGAATTCGGGCTAAACGGAAAACTTATTGTTACCGTCTTTACCGCGCTCCTTTCCCGTCGCCGTTTTACCGCCATTATGCCCTGCATGTTCCGGAAATTTTGGACATGGCGGCGGTGCAAGCGGCCGCGGAGCAACTGATCGGGCGGCATGATTTCACTTCTTTTCGCGCCAGCGGCTCGGCGGTGAAAAGCAACGTCCGGACTGTGTTTGCGGCCGGCATAACTGTCAAGGGGGAAATGGCTGATTTCCGCATCACTGCAGATGGCTTTTTATACAATATGGTGCGGATTATCGTCGGAACTCTGCTAGAGGTCGGCCGGGGAAAACTCCGGCCCCGGGACGTCGCCGCGATAATATCCGCCCGCCGGCGGGAAGTTGCTGGACCGACGGCGCCGTCGCAAGGGCTGTATTTGGAGAGTGTTGAATATTGAGCGTCCCGGGACTCAACTTGACACGGCGCGGGTCATGTATTAAAATTGTTTCACGGCCGTATGGCCTGCATAAATGGAAAGACGAGGTTTGATTTTCTAAGGAGGGAAAAGCCGATGGACACATATATGCCAAAACTGACTGATATTCAGCGCAAGTGGCTGGTGGTCGATGCTGCCGGGCAGACTCTCGGTCGTCTGGCCAGCGAGGTTGCTGCTGTCTTGCGGGGCAAACATAAACCGATATTCACCCCGCATCTGGATACCGGTGATTATGTGATTGTGGTCAATGCCGACAAGGTCGTACTGACAGGGAATAAACTGGAGCAGAAATTCCATTATCGCCACTCCGGCTATCCGGGTGGCATCAAAGCCGAGTCTTACGGCCGAATGTTGGCAGTTAAACCGGAGAAAGTCGTCGAGATTGCCGTCAAAGGAATGCTGCCGCACAATCGGCTGGGGAGGGCGATGGGTAAGAAGCTGAAGGTATACCGGGGACCGGACCACCCGCACTCTGCACAGAAACCGGAAACAATGACGATAAAGGGTTAATTTGGGGGAAGGAGGGAAATTAATGGCGCAAGTTCAATATTACGGAACCGGCAGAAGAAAGACATCGGTAGCGCGGGTCAGATTAGTTCCCGGCGACGGCCAAATCTTGATCAATAACCGTCCCCTGGAAGATTATTTTGGTCTGAAGACTTTGCATTTGATTGTCCAACAACCGCTTAAGGCGACAAAAACATTGGATAAGTATAATGTGATTGCGAATGTCAACGGTGGCGGCAGCACCGGTCAGGCTGGAGCCGTCCGGCACGGGATTTCCCGGGCGCTGTTGAAGGTTGACGGGGAAATGCGCCCGGTTTTGAAGAAGGCTGGCTTCCTGACCCGCGACCCGCGGATGAAGGAAAGGAAAAAATACGGCCTGAAGAAAGCCCGCAAGGCACCGCAGTTCTCAAAGCGGTAACCGTTTGTTTCTTTACACACGAGTTTGTTTACAATTACAAAGTTTGCTTATCGCAAGCGCCAACCGTCAGGGGGTTCATTCCCTTTGGCGGTTTTTTGTTGTGTAAAAAAGCATATAAGAATGTATAAAT
>JBMNPB010000041.1:0-20490 GCA_050943375.1 bacterium | reverse complement strand
CGGAAGAGTAGGTCGCTGCCAGAGTCTATTTGACGCTCCTCGATAGCTCAACGGTAGAGCACCCGGCTGTTAACCGGGTTGTTGTAGGTTCGAATCCTACTCGAGGAGCCATTTATTTGCCAGACCGCTACGGCGGTTTTTTTACGTGCACACGAAAACTCTTGAAGGATTATTCCCTTATCCTGTATAATTAAAGCTGTACGCGATTAGCCGGAAGCGGGAGAAGAGCGGGTTAATCCGAAGCAGAAAAAATAAGGCGGAACATGATGCCGCATTTCCGCGCCTTGAGCTTTTTTGAGCGATACTCTTGGCAGCAAACAATAATTACACAAAAGGGGGATAAAATATACTAGACACCGAGGCATCGCGTAATCTGAGCTACCGCCGGGAAGTGAAGGTCTGACAAGAAGGGGGAACTTATTTTATGAAAAACTACCAGAGCGAACAATTGCGAAATATCTGCTTTATTGGGCACGGCGGGACGGGAAAGACATCATTGGCCGAGGCCCTCTTATATGATGCGGGAGCAATCGATCGCCTCGGCCGGGTCGATGACGGCACGGCGGCACTTGACTTCGACCCGGAAGAAGTCAAACGGAAAATTTCAGTCAGTACCGGTATTGCCGCCTGTGCGTGGAAAGACAATAAAATCAACATAATCGACGCACCCGGCTACTTCGATTTTGTCGGGGAAGTAAAAGCCGCTTTGCGCGTAGTGGAATGCGGCGTCATCGTTCTGGATGCCGTCGGCGGGGTTGAAGTCGGTGCGGAATTGGTCTGGAATTACGCGGCGGAGAATAATCTCGCCCGCCTGTTATTTGTCAATAAAATGGACCGCGAAAATGCAAATTTTACCGCAGTGCTGGAAAAGGCGCGGAATACTTTCGGGAACGGAGTGGCGCCAATTCAACTGCCAATCGGCTCGCAGGATAATTTTAAGGGTGTTGTCGATTTGGTGAAAATGAAGGCCTACGTTTATACCGGTAGCCAAAGCGGTAAATACGAGGAGACGGAAATCCCGGCTGAACTTATGGCCCAAGCGGAAGAATACCGGGAAATGTTAGTCGAAGCAGCGGCCGAAGGCGATGATGATTTAACAATGAAATATCTGGAAGGCGAGCCTTTGACCGATGATGAAATCGCCCTCGGACTGCGCAAAGGGACGGTTGCGAAAAAAGTGTTCCCTCTGCTCTGTGGGGCAGCGCAAAAGAATATCGGCGCGGCGCAGTTGTTGGATGCTATTGTTTCCTATGTGCCCTCTCCGGTGGAAATTGACCCGATTATGGGAAACAACCCGGCAAACAAAGAAGCTGTGACGATAAGGCCCGTGGCGGAGGCGCCGTTCTGCGGTTTGGTTTTCAAAACGATGGCCGATCCGTACGTCGGGAAGTTGACTTTGTTCCGTGTTTACTCCGGTAAATTAAAATCCGACTCGGGGTTTTACAATTCAGTAAAGGAGAAGACAGAGCGGGTTGGGCAGCTTTTCTTCCCGCGGGGCAAGCATCAGGATGCGGTCAGTGAAGTTCAGGCCGGTGATATCGCAGCTGTTGCCAAGCTGCAGGAAACGAGCACGAATGATACTATTTGCGACAAAGAGAATCCGGTTGTTATAAATCCGATTGAGTTTCCGAGCCCGACTCTGCGCTTGGCGGTGCTGCCGCGGTCGAAAGGGGACGAAGACAAGCTGGGCACCGGTCTGGCGCGGCTGGCGGAGGAAGATCCGACCTTTACTGTCGGCAAGGATACGACGACCGGGCAGTTAATTGCTTCTGGAATGGGTGAGCTGCACATCGAGGTTATCACCAGCCGCCTGCATAAAAAGTTCGGTGTCGAAGTTAATTTGGAGACCCCGAAAGTTCCCTATAAGGAGACAATCCGTGCTGCCGTGAAGGTCGAAGGGAAGCACAAAAAACAATCGGGCGGCCGCGGTCAGTTCGGCCATGTTTGGGTGGAATTTGAACCTTTGCATGATGGTCAGGATTTCGAGTTTGTTGATAAGATTTTCGGAGGTTCCGTTCCGCGTCAATATATTCCCGCCGTAGAAAAGGGCCTGCGGGAAGTAAAAGACGAAGGTGTTCTGGCCGGATACCCGGTTGTCAATTTCCGGGCCACTTTATATGACGGATCCTTCCATCCGGTCGATTCTTCGGAGATGGCCTTTAAGATTGCCGCGAGCCTGGCGTTCAAAAAAGGGATGGAGCAGGCTAAACCGGTCCTCCTGGAGCCAATCATGCACGTTGAGGTAATTGTGCCGGATGCGTACATGGGAGATATTATCGGTGATTTGAATAAAAAACGGGGCCGTATTCTTGGAATGGAGCCGCAGGGCGGGACCCAACTGGTGAAAGCGCAAGTCCCGTTGGCGGAGATGTTCAAATACGCCACCGATTTGCGTTCGATGACCCAGGGCCGCGGGGTTTTCACCATGAATTTCGACCATTACGAAGAGGTTCCCGGCAATATCGCCGAGAACGTCATTGAAATAACCAGGAAAGAAAGAGAAGCGGAGAATAAGTGATCGGCGGCAGAGTCAATGCCGTCTCGTCAAACAGGGAAAGCTAATCAGCTTTCCCTGTTTTCATCTTGTTGTTTGGTATTACCCGCTGTCTTTTTCAGAATAATAATGACACCGGACGGGTTAAGACGGGATACCGGTGAGAAAAGGACAAATACCAAGCATTCAAAGGAATTAATCCCTATAACCAGTCAAAACGGCCGATAATCAGGCGAGAGTGCCCGCCGACGTCCTACCAATGCAAAGACAGGAAGTGTATAATACAATAAAGGTCAGAGATAGTCAGAAGGGGATGAGAATCTTGCCTAATCTTGCCGACAGCATAGAAAGATATTTTCTGCACCTTTTAGAAAAATCGTTGGAAGATAATATTGCTATCCAGCGCAGCAGCATTGCCGACAAGTTCCAGTGCGCCCCCTCCCAGATAAACTATGTCTTGGAAAAGAGATTTACCGTGGAGCGCGGTTTCCTGATCAAGAGCCGGCGGGGCGGCGGCGGGCATATAATGATTGTCAGGGTGCCGGCGGGGCCAAAGCAGGAATTGCTTCAGAATATTATTCAACGGCTCGATGCCGGCATCAATCAGGCGAGGGCTGAGGCGTATTTGCTTCGTCTGGCGGAAGCCGGAGTATTGACCAAACGGGAGCACGGTCTGCTGCAAAGCGCCATGCAGCGGGAAGCTCTGGCTCTGCCTTTGCCGGTGCGGGACTCCGTCCGCGGGAAACTGCTGAAAGCAATGCTTTCCGCCCTCTTGGAAAATTTGACAGAAGAAGAATAGCAAGCGGAGGTATGTCAATTGTTTTGCGAGGAATGCAAGAAAAGACCGGCTACTGTACATCTGACACGGATTATTAATAATCAGAAAAGCGAACTGCATCTCTGTGAAGAATGCGCTCGAAGAAAAGGGGAATTGCATATTACCGTTGAGCCGAACTTTTCTATCAACAATTTGCTGGCCGGATTGCTTAACGATGAGGCGAATTTCAGTCCGCCGGTCGGTCAGCCAAAAAATGACAGTCGCTGTCCGGGTTGCGGTCTTCGTTACAGTGACTTCCGGCAGATCGGCCGAGTTGGTTGCAGCGAGTGCTACCGGGAGTTCGCGCCGAAGATGCAGCCACTGCTACGCCGGATTCACGGCAGCAGCAAGCACTTAGGGAAAGTTCCGCGGCGGAGCGGCCAGAAAACACTCCGCCGCCGGGAAATCAGCCGGCTGCGGGAAGAGCTGTCTAAATGCGTCCAGCGGGAAGAATACGAGCAGGCGGCGCAGCTAAGGGACAAAATCAAAGAACTGGAGAAGGATAACGATTAATCGTTTGTTAGGAGGATTGGATATGTCTTTCAGTGATATTCTTACCCGGCCGCGGGACGGATGGATGGACGGCAGCGGCCCGGTTGCCAATATCGCTCTCAGCAGCCGGGTCAGATTGGCCCGCAATATTGACGCGCTGCCGCTGCCTCATATCGCCGGAGATGAGCCGGGTGAGAAAATCTTGGCGATTGCCAGAAATGCCGTGGCTGATCTGAAGCGACGGGGCACGGTCGGGCCGCTGGATTTTGTCCTGCTCTCGGAGATTTCCCCGTTGGAACGGCAATTACTGGTGGAGAAGCACTTAATCAGCCCTGCTTTGTTGCAGAGTAGCAGTCGGTCCGCCGTTGCCGTTAATCAGGAAGGCACTGTGAGCATCATGGTCAATGAGGAGGATCACCTGCGCGTTCAATGTCTGCAGTCAGGCCTGCAACCGGAAGAAGCTTGGCAGACTTGCAGTCTGATTGATGATGCTCTGGAAGAGAAGATCGATTATGCTTTTGATGCGGAAATCGGCTATCTTACGGCTTGTCCGACCAACGTTGGTACCGGTATTCGGGCTTCCGTCATGCTGCATCTTCCGGCCTTGGTCTTGATTGGGCAAGCAGGGCGCGTTCTTGGGCCGGTTGGCCAGCTTGGGTTGGCCGTAAGGGGCTTGTATGGAGAAGGGACGGAAGTATCAGGTAATATTTTTCAAGTTTCGAATCAAATTACTCTTGGTCACACAGAGGAAGAAATTATTGAGAATTTGGTTGGGGTGACGCAGCAGATTATTGAGCAGGAGAACGCGGCGCGGCAGGCTCTTCTGCAGTCAGGCCGTCTGAAACTGGAGGACAGGGTATGGCGTTCTTATGGTATTCTGTCGCGGGCGCGCATTCTGTCTTCCGCCGAGGCTATGCGGCTATTTTCCGATATCCGCTTAGGAATGGATTTAGACCTGATTCCGGATGTCAGTCTGACCACGCTGAATGAGATGCTGGTGTTGATCGGATCGGCTTATTTGCAGAAAACGGCCGGGGTGCAAATGACGTCGGCCGACCGGGATGTCCGGCGGGCTGCTGTTGTGCGGGAAAAGTTGGCGGAGAATAAAAAAGCTTGAGTGCACCAGACTATAGATGCGATTTGATACAAGGGAGTGAGATTATGTTCGGCAGATTTACGGAGCGGGCACAGAAAGTTATTTATCTGGCTCAGGAAGAAGCGAGGCGCTTAAATCATAATGCAGTTGGTACCGAACATCTGCTGCTCGGTTTAGTTCGGGAAGGTGAAGGCGTAGCGGCCAGAGCCCTGCTGCAGCTACGGATTGATGCTGACCGCGTTGTCAACGCCGTGGAAAGAGTGATTGGTCGGGGCAGCACGCCGCCGCTCGGGGAAATCGGCTTCACACCCCGGGCCAAGAAAGTGGTACTTGAACTTGCCGGCAGTGAGGCGAGGCAGCTCGGGTATTCCTTCGTCGGTACAGAACATTTGCTTTTAGGCCTGATTCGAGAGGGGGAAGGAGTTGCCGCTCGGGTATTGGAGAGTCTGGGCGCCGACTTGCCCAATGTTCGGCAGATTGTTCTGCAGCTGATGGGCGGCGAGGCCGGCCAAGGCGGAGGGAGTCACGGCGGGGTGAAAGCCAAAACGAAAACCGCCAATCTCGATTCTTTCAGCCGCGATCTGACTAATCTGGCACGGGAGGGCAGTCTGGATCCGGTTATCGGCCGGGATTTGGAAATCGAACGCGTTATCCAGGTCTTAAGCCGGCGGACGAAAAACAATCCTTGTCTCGTGGGCGAACCGGGAGTCGGGAAGACGGCCATTGCAGAAGGGCTGGCCCAGCGGATTGTTGAGGGGAATGTACCAGAGTTATTGAAAAACAAGCGGGTCGTCTCTCTCGATCTGGCCTCGGTGGTGGCCGGAACCAAATACCGTGGTGAGTTCGAGGAACGGCTTAAGAAAGTGGTTGAAGAAATTAGGACAGCCGGTGATATCATCGTTTTTCTGGACGAGATGCATACGATTATCGGGGCCGGAGCGGCGGAAGGCGCGATTGATGCGGCCAATATCCTCAAACCGTCTCTGGCGAGAGGCGAATTGCAGTGCGTAGGTGCGACGACCCTCGATGAATATCGCAAGCACGTGGAAAAGGACCCGGCTCTGGAGCGTCGTTTTCAGCCGATTACGGTTAATGAGCCGACGCAGGAGGAAACAGTTGCCATTCTGCAAGGGCTGCGGGATCGTTATGAAGCCCATCACCGGGTAAAAATCACCGACGCGGCCCTCGCTGCGGCCGCCCGATTATCCGACCGATACATTACCGGGCGCTTTCTGCCGGATAAGGCGATTGATCTGATTGATGAAGCTGCCTCCCGGGTACGGCTGCGGACGCTCGTGGCCCCGCCCGATCTAAAGCGCAAAGAAGAGGAACTGGAGAATATCCGCAAAGAAAAAGATGCTGCCATTCAAGGGCAGGAGTTTGAAAAGGCAGCCGGTCTGAGGGATGAGGAGCAACGCCTGAAAACAGAGCTGGAGCGGCTGACTGCTGACTGGAAACACCAAAATGTGGCCGACGATGCTGTTGTCGGTGAAGATGATATTGCCCACATCGTTGCCAGTTGGACGGGAATTCCTGTTAACCGCTTGGCGGAAGAGGAGACAGCAAGGTTACTCCATCTGGAAGATGTGCTGCACGGGCGGGTGATTGGTCAGCCGGAAGCGGTCGTGGCCGTTTCCCGGGCTGTGCGGCGGGCGAGGTCGGGGCTGAAAGACCCGAAGCGGCCGATCGGCTCTTTTATTTTCCTCGGTCCGACCGGGGTAGGGAAGACGGAACTGGCTCGGGCGCTGGCAGAGGCGTTGTTCGGGGATGAAGACGCTATCGTCCGAATCGATATGTCGGAATATATGGAAAGACACACCGTTTCCCGCTTGGTTGGGGCTCCGCCCGGCTATGTCGGTTATGAAGAAGGCGGGCAACTGACAGAGGCAGTTCGGCGCAAACCGTACTCAGTCGTCCTTTTGGATGAGATCGAAAAAGCCCACCCGGAAGTTTTCAATATTCTGTTGCAGATCATGGAGGATGGCCGCCTGACCGATGCCAAAGGGCGGACGGTTGATTTCCGCAACTCTGTTGTCATCATGACTTCGAACGTCGGGGCGCATATGCTGCGCCGGGAGGCGACTCTCGGTTTCCGGACTCCCGAAGATCAGGCGAATGCTGCTTACCGGGATATGAAGGAAAGGATTATGGCAGAGTTAAAACGGACGTTCCGGCCTGAGTTCCTCAATCGGGTTGACGAAACAATCGTTTTTCACAGCCTGACCATGGAAGAAATCAAACAGATAGTCGATCTGATGCTGCGGGAACTGCAAAAACGGCTGCGGGAAAGCGATATCAAGCTTGCCGTCACCGATGCGGCAAAAGAAGAACTCGCTCGGCGCGGCTACGATCCTGATTTCGGTGCGCGGCCTTTGCGGCGGGCGATTCAGAGAGCAATTGAGGATACATTGTCGGAAGAAGTTCTGAAAGGGGAATTTACTGCCGGGGATGAAGTGGAGGCCGATTACAGTGAAGGAGAAATTGTCTTTCGGAAAAAAACGGCCTTACGCTCCTGACCGAGACAGGGCACTTGTTTCGGCAAGTGCCCTGTCCATATACGTCCGGTACGGGCAGCATATATAGGATGGAGGCCCCGAACAGGGCTGGCGAGCGCCCACCGTTAGCCAAAGGCATGGGTGTCCGCCGCGAGGCGGAATCTGAAAGCCGCCAACGGCTGTGGCAATTAACCTGGGCAGGTATATAAGCGGAAGAATGATTTTCTTAGCTGGAGAAGCCCACCGGGTATGCCAAGTAACTTGTTGACCATATCCGTAAGGATATACCGGAGATTAATGATTTGTCTGTGGAAGCAGTGGAAGAAGACCGGGACCAGGCTGAGGTGATTGTTAGCTCTGGGTGTTCCGGAATGGGCGGCGGATATGATGGCAAACAATCGGCGCGGCTTGAGGGAAATGTCCCGTAATGCAAGCAATGCACTTGCTTCCTCCTAATGGAGGCGCCAAGTGCTGGAAAAGCTTGTTTGTTCGATATTCGGAGCTTCATCAACTTTAGGGAACTTCCCAGTGCGGGCCCGCATGCCAGGCGGTGAGAAGGGCCGGAGGGTAACCTCGGCGCGATTGCCGGGCCGGGATGCCGCCCAAAGGATAAGGCGCCTGAGAAACACCTTCGAAGGGGAAATGGTGAATGGCTAAGGTCAAAACGAAATACGTCTGCCAGTCTTGTGGGCACGAATCTCCCCGCTGGTTGGGGCGCTGCCCGAACTGCGGCGAATGGAATTCATTGGTGGAAGAAGTGGCGGTGCGACAGCCGCAAAAGATAATCGGTCTATCTGCCGGGGAAGGGCCGCAGGTAATCACCGCCATTACTGCTGGATCTGAAGTCCGCCGCGGTACCGGCATTGATGAACTTGACCGTGTTCTGGGTGGCGGAGTGGTCCCTGGCTCTCTCGTTCTTGTGGGAGGAGATCCCGGGATCGGCAAATCCACGTTGTTACTGCAGGCGGCTAACACATTTGCTCAGCTCTTCGGCCCGGTGCTGTATGTCACCGGCGAGGAGTCGGCTCGTCAGGTGAAGATGCGGGCCGACCGACTGGGCGCACTGTCCGATAATTTATATGTGGTGGCTGAGACTGATTTGACCGCCGTGGAGAGCTATGCCGCAGTGTCTGCTGCTCCGGTTTTGCTCATCATTGATTCCATTCAGACAATCTACAACCCGGATCTGCAGTCCGCTCCCGGCAGTGTGAGCCAAGTGCGGGAATGCACGGGACGTCTTTTGCGATATGCCAAGACGGGAAATGTGCCGGTATTCATTGTCGGACATGTGACAAAAGAGGGCACAGTCGCCGGTCCTCGGGTGTTGGAGCATATGGTCGACACAGTTCTTTATTTCGAAGGGGAGAGACATAACACTTACCGGATTCTGCGGGCGGAGAAGAACCGTTTCGGCTCAACCAATGAAATCGGTATTTTTGAAATGCGCGATAGCGGCCTGGTGCAAGTTGTCAACCCTTCGGAGATATTTTTGTCGGAGAGACCGTACGGGGTTCCCGGTTCTGTAGTCGTCGCTTGCATGGAGGGAACCCGGCCGGTTCTGGTGGAAATCCAGGCTTTGGTCAGTCCAACCAGTTTTGGGCCGCCGCGGCGCATGGCTACGGGGATTGATAATAACCGGCTGTCGCTTTTGCTGGCCGTCCTTGAGAAAAGAATCGGATTGCATCTGCAGAACCAGGATGCATATCTGAAAGTTGCCGGCGGCATCAGAATCGAGGAGCCAGCAGTTGACTTGGGGGTAGTAACTGCCGTAACTTCCAGTTTTCGCGATGTACCATCTGACCCAGGGGTTTGTCTCGTCGGTGAAGTCGGGTTGAGCGGGGAAGTGCGGGCTGTCAGCCGGATTGAACAACGGGTCAGAGAAGCGCAAAAACTCGGCTTTCGGACCTGTGTTATTCCGTCCCGCAATACGATACGGGCAAATGATTTTTCGTCGCTTACCTTGCTCTCGGTTGATACGGTGGAAGATGTGCTTACAGCTGTACTCGGTGGCAAGTGAAGCGCAGCGTCCGGCTACTTCCAGACCGGACGCTGCCGCCGGTTGCTTTTTGAGCGGCGCAAAATGGGATGAATGCTTGCGCTGTCCGTATCCGGAAGCCTGGTGCTATTTGACATTGACCGGCAGATATGATATCCTTACTATAGGAAGTTTTTGCAAGTTCAGAGGGGGAACCTCAATGTTCAGAATTGGGGATAAGGTTGTTTATCCTATGCATGGGGCGGGGGTTATCGAGGCAATAGAAGAAAGGGAAATTTTGGGAGAGCGGCAGAAATACTACATTATGCGGTTGCCGCTTGGGGACCTCAAAGTTATGATACCGATTAATAATGTCAATAATATTGGATTGCGGGGCGTAATTGGCGAAGCCGAGGTTGAAAATGTTATTCAAATCCTCAAAGATAAGAAAAGCAAAATGGCCGCAAGCTGGAATCGCCGCTACCGGGCAAACTTAGAGAAAATTAGAAGCGGCGATATCTACGAAGTAGCGGAAGTAGTAAGAAATCTAATCTTGCGGGAGCGGGAGAAAGGATTGTCGACCGGCGAGCGGAAGATGCTGGATAGTGCGCGCCAAATCCTAATCAGCGAACTCGTTTTAGCGAAAGGGATAGAAGAGACTAAGGCTG
This sequence comes from bacterium, assembly GCA_050943375.1. GTDB lineage: Bacteria > Bacillota > SLNR01 > SLNR01 > JBMNPB01 > JBMNPB01. The sequence goes on along the minus strand of JBMNPB010000041.1, from coordinate 10,453 downwards.
AGTTGCTACTTGATGAGTATATTGGATGATGTATTTGTCCGGTACTTGAGTACGTCAGTGAAGCCTGGCGTATTTTGTTTTTGAACTGGGCGCTGTCGGCTGCCGGGGTAATATTTTCCGCGGACGGACGGCAGAATAATGAGTGCTTGAATTGGGAGGTGATTGAGCTATGCTGAATAAAACGATGCGAGCGATCATGGCAATTGGCGGCATCGGCCTCGGGTATGCTTCCGTCTTGTACAGCCTGCCGTATTTAACGGAACTGGTTGGTTATCAAGTAACTATGATATCAGTGGGGAGTTTTCTGGCTGCGGGTGCTTTGCTGGGAGGGGTCATCGGCTTCATCCTGGCTCCGAAAACAACAAAATTGTTGTGGCAGATTACGGTCTGGATTGAAACCCGCCTGCAGCGGGCTCCTATGCAGGATATTATTGCCGGGGCGATAGGCCTGATTATCGGACTTATCATTGCTAATTTATTAGGTTCTGCCTTTTCTCGGCTTCCCTGGGTAGGAGTTATCCTCTCTCCTCTGGGCAGCATTATCCTTGGCTATTTGGGGATCAGCATCGCCTTGCACAAACGGGAAGAGATAGCGCATTTCCTGGCTAGTTTCCCATTCTTCGGCGGACGCGAGCGGCAGAGCAAACAGGAAAGTAAGCCGGCCTGCAAGATTCTTGATACCAGTGTAATCATTGACGGCCGGGTGGCCGATATCTGCAAAAGCGGCTTTATCGAAGGAACTCTCATAATTCCCGGGTTTGTGCTTGATGAACTCCGTCATATTGCCGACTCTTCCGATTTGCTGAAGCGAAACCGCGGGCGGCGCGGTCTTGATATCCTGAACAAGATTCAAAAAGAATTGGATGTGCCGGTGCAAATTTACGAGAAAAGTCTTGGCGACAATCTCGAAGTTGACAGTAAGCTTGTCAAACTGGCTAAGATTCTCGGCGGAAAAGTTCTGACGAACGATTACAACCTGAATAAAGTGGCTGAACTGCAGGGCGTGACAGTTTTGAATATCAACGAACTCGCCAACGCCGTCAAACCGGTCGTTCTGCCCGGGGAAGAGATGGTCGTTCACGTTATCAAAGACGGCAAGGAAGCCGGTCAGGGAGTGGCGTATCTGGACGACGGGACGATGATTGTCGTCGACGGCGGCAGAAAGCATATCGGGGATACTATCGACGTCATGGTAACCAGCGTACTGCAGACAGCGGCCGGAAGAATGATTTTTGCTAAACCGAAATCTGCTTCGGCGGAAAGAGCACTGACTTGAATGGCGGCCCTTCAGATTACGGCAATTGTCCCCGCCGCCGGCCGGGGGACAAGGATGCTCGCTGCTTCTCCCAAACAATTTCTGCCGTTGGCGGATAAACCGGTATTAATTCACACTCTCGAAGTATTGGCTTCCTGTTCGTTGCTTGACGATATTGTCCTGGTGGCCGATTCGGAGCATGTTTCCTTTTGTCGGGACGAATTGCTTCCGGCCTATAATTTAAGCAAAGTCAAAGCCGTCGTCCCGGGCGGGACGGAACGGCAGATTTCGGTTTTCCGGGGACTTGAATTTTTAAGGAGCTGCCCCCCCGATCTGGTGCTTGTCCACGACGGGGTCCGTCCTTTGGTCCCCCGGCAATGTGTGTACCGGGTTATTGAAACGGCGGTTCGGAAAGGAGCCGCTGTTTTGGCTGTTCCGGTCAAAGACACCGTCAAGGTAGCCGGAGAGACGGGAACAGTGCTGAAGACTCTGGACCGCCGGCAATTGTGGGCGGCTCAGACACCGCAGGTTTTCTCTTATCCGCTCCTATATCGGGCGCATGAACAGGCAAGGTGGGACGGCTACCGGGGAACGGACGATGCTTCTCTTCTGGAGCGGATCGGAGCGGAAGTGACACTGACAGCCGGTTCCTATGAAAATATAAAAATCACGACGCCGGAGGATCTGGCTTGGGCGGCGGCGATTTTGCGGGGCAGGGGAGATGAGTAGATGCGGGTAGGCATCGGTTACGACGTCCATCGGTTGATACCAGGCCGGAAGCTAATTCTCGGCGGCGTACATGTTCCTTTCGCTACAGGTCTCCTCGGCCACTCCGATGCGGATGTCCTCCTGCATGCTGTTATGGACGCATTGTTGGGAGCGGCCGGGCAAGGTGACATCGGGCGGCATTTTGCGGATACAGAAGAGAGGTACAAGGAGGTATCCAGCCTCACCTTGCTCGGACAGGTAGCGGAACTGCTGTGTAATACCGGCTGGCGGCCGGGCAATATCGATGCCGTGGTGGTAGCCCAGGCGCCTCGTCTGGCACCATACCTTCCGGCGATGAATATTAATATCGCAGATACCCTCAAGATTGGCGCCGACCGTGTCAATATCAAGGCGACGACTACCGAAGGTCTTGGTTTTACCGGGACCGGTGAAGGGATAGCCGCTTATGCGGCGGCGCTGATCGAGAAAACATAGTCCGGCTTGTCGGCGGAGCAATCTCTGCCGGAATGGGCCGGAAATGTATAAAGTGAATGGAACTGGGAAAACTGAACAGCAGAGTATTTACCTGGTAAGAGTAAGGAGTGAGCCTGATGGTTACTATTTCTCCCAAAGCAAAGAAAGCCGGGTGCCTGATTGTTTTAACCATGGTGCTGATGAGCGCGGTGTCCGCAGCCTCCGGTCCGGCCCTGATGGTGACGACGGCGGTCCGGACGGAAGGGGAGGAGCCAAGCAGTGAAATAATTGTTAACGGAGTGCCGGTTATCCGGATAAGGTCCGGGAGTGAACCGTACAGCTACAGCGAACGGGCGGAGATTATTGCCGACCGCCTGCGGCGTTTAGGCGGCTTAGCTGCTATCTGCGCACCGGGAATTATCGGGGAAGCTGTTGTCATCAAAGCCGGTGACGAATTAATCGTGACTGTTGATGCGCACACTGCTGCTCTCAATAACTGCAACCGGGCCGAATTGGCTTTAGCCTGGACCGACAATGTGCGGTCAGCATTTGCTTCGTCTTCCCGGTCAGAGCGGACAACGGCAGTTACGCGCGGCGGAGAGAGGGAGCAGACCGGAATAGCCTCCTGGTACGGAACCGGGTTTCACGGCCGGGGTACGGCCAGCGGTGAGGCGTTTGACCAAAACGCCCTGACAGCCGCGCACCGGACATTGCCTTTCGGTACGGTCGTACTGGTTACCAGCCATGTAAGCGGACGGCGCGTGCTGGCCCGCATCAATGATCGAGGGCCGTGGACGAAAGGCAGGATAATTGATCTGTCCCGGGCGGCCGCCAAAGAAATCGGCCTGACTGCCCAGGGAGTCGCCAGGGTGACGATTAAAGTAATCGAATAAAAAACGGGGTGACTCCCGTTTTTTGTTTGGTTGCGGGAAGATGGGGAATGTGGAGACGGCACCACTTTTGTGATATAATACAATAATCAGATGAAGATACCGCAAGATTGTCCGGAGGTGAAGCAATGAAGAACCTTGTGCGTGTGCGTATGGCCCCAAGCCCGACCGGTCCGGTACATGTGGGCAATATCCGCACCGCGTTATTTAACTGGTTATACGCCCGCAATCAGGGCGGCAGTTTTATCCTGCGGTTTGAGGATACCGATATCTCCCGTTCTCGGCCGGAATATGAGCAAATCATTATTGATGAGTTTAAATGGCTTGGTCTGAACTGGGATGAAGGTCCGGATTGCGGCGGCTCTTACGGCCCTTACCGCCAGACGGAAAAAATCGCCACATATCAGGGAAGCGCCCAAAAGCTTCTGGACAGCGGCTGGGCTTATCGCTGTTACTGCACGATGGAAGAACTGGAGAAAGAGCGGGAGGCAGCCTTCGCCGGCGGTGAAGTACCCCGTTACAGCGGGCACTGCCGGGATCTGACGCCGGAGCAGGAAAAGCAGTATATCAGGGAGGGCCGTCGGCCGGCGCTGCGCTTCCGGGTACCGCCCGGCGAAAAAATTGTCTTTAACGATTTAATTCGGGGCAGAGTGGAGTTTGACAGTGACCTTCTCGGCGATTTTGTAATTGTCCGGCCGGATGGTATTCCTATCTACAATTTTGCCGTAGTCATTGATGATGCGGATATGAAGATCACCCACGTCATACGGGCCGAAGAGCATGTCTCCAATACGCCGCGTCAGATTCTCATTTACCGGGCCCTGGGTCTTGACTTACCCAAATTCGCCCATGTCTCGATGGTTCTCGGCCCCGACCGGACCAAACTCAGCAAACGGCATGGGAAAGCTTATGTCGGCCAGTACCGGGAGGCCGGTTATCTGCCGGAAGCAATGCTGAATTTCCTTGCCTTGATTGGGTGGTCACCGGAAGGTGAACAGGAAATCATGTCCGTGGCTGAGATTACCCGCCAGTTTACGCTGGACCGGATTGCCCATAATCCTGGGATTTTCGATATCGATAAGCTGAACTGGATGAACGGACATTATATTCAGCAGAGTTCTGACGCCCGAATTACGGATTTGGCAATTCCGCATCTCCAAAAAGCTGGCCTGATAGGCGAGAAAATTTCGCCCACCGAACGAGCCTGGCTGGAAAAAGTGGTTGGCTTGGTCAAAGAATATTTGTCTTATGTGGGGCAGATTACTGAACATGCGGGCATCTTTTTCCTGGACGAAGTTGTCCCGGAAAATGAGGCTGCGGCAGAAGTGTTGCAAGGCGAACATGTTCCACTCGTTTTACGGGCTTTTATGCAAAGAATTGCGGAACTGCCGGAATTGACGCCGGACAGCGTTCAGGCTCTGCTGAAAGGATTGACGAAAGAATTGGGCCTCGGCGGCAAGAAAGTATACATGCCGCTGCGCGTTGCTCTAACCGGGCAGCAGCATGGTCCCGAGTTGAATCAAGTTATTCCTTTGCTTGGCCGGGAGAAAATTATGAACCGGCTGGGCGCGACCGTCGCCGAGCATCTTGACAATAAACCGGCGCAACATTAATATAATGATTAACCGGTAATCAGCCGGACTGAATAACAAAAAGCGAAGAACGGGAAGAGTAAGTCCGAACAACCTGAACAGAGAGACCGCCGAGGCTGGAAGCGGTCCGGGTGGCGGGCCGAAAGTGCTTCCGGGAGCTGCAGGCCGAGCGGAAAGTCCGGGTAGGTCTTGCCGGCGGGTCCGTTATCACCTGTGACTGCTTGTTTTCTGCAGTCCTGAGGGTGCCGGCAGAGGCCGGCAAAAGCAGAGTGGAACCACGAAGTCCCCTTCGTCTCTGTATTGTTGCGATACGGAAGCGGAGGGGCTTATTTATTCTGAAGGAGAGGATGCAAAATGATTAAGGTGTATAATGACTTGACCAGGCGGAAGGAAGAGTTTGTGCCTCTGCACGCGGGTAAGGTTGGCTTCTACGTTTGCGGGCCTACCGTATACGATTTTTTCCATATCGGCAATGCCCGTGCGTTCACTTTGTTTGACGTTATCAGGCGCTATCTGAAATACCGGGGGTATCAAGTAAAGTATGTGCTGAACTTTACGGATATCGATGACAAGATGATTAACCGGGCAAATAACTTAGGCATCACTGTCAGGGAACTGGCGGACAGGTATATTGATGAATATTTTGCCGACGCGGATGCTCTTGGCATCGAGCGGGCCGATATTCATCCACGGGCTACTGAGCACATCCCGCAAATAATCGCTTTAGTGCAAAAGCTGGTCGACTTGGGCTACGCCTACGAGGTTGATGGCGATGTGTACTATGCCACTACCAAGTTCGCCGCTTACGGCAAACTCAGCCAGCAGTGCCCGGAAGATTTGGAGTCGGGGGCTAGAGTAGAGATTGACGAACGCAAGAAGAGCCCGCTGGACTTCGCGCTTTGGAAACGGCAAAAGCCGGGCGAGCCGGCCTGGGACAGCCCCTGGGGCAAAGGACGACCGGGCTGGCACATCGAATGCTCGGCGATGGCCCGGCATTATCTGGGGGACACTCTCGACATTCACGCGGGCGGAACCGATCTCATCTTCCCGCACCATGAAAATGAAATTGCCCAGTCGGAAGCGGCGACCGGCAAGCCGTTCGCCCGATATTGGCTGCACAATGGTTATTTGAATATCGACGGCGAAAAGATGTCGAAATCCCTTGGCAATTTCTTTACGGTCCGGGACGTGCGGCAGAAATATGACCCGGAAGTCATCCGTTTCTTCCTGCTTTCAGCCCATTACCGAAGTCCCCTCAATTTCAGCGCTGAGCAGCTGAGCAGCGCCAAGAGCGCGCTGGAGAGACTGTATAACGCTTATTTGGGTCTGGCGCATCGCCGCAAAACGGCAAATAACGAAACATTCCTGGCGGGAGAGGATGAACTTCTCCGGCGGTTTATGGAGTACAGAGAGAAATTCACCGCGGCTATGGATGACGATTTTAACACGGCGGACGGAGTGTCCGTCTTGTTCGACCTGGCGCGGGAGATTAATAGCAGCACCAGCAGCGGGAATTCGCGCGAATTGCTTGGGCAAGTCGAAACGTTGTTCCGGGAAATTTGCGATGTCCTCGGTCTGCTGCCAAAAGCCGGCCAGGAAGAAGGCATCGATGCGGAAATCGAAGATTTAATTAGTCAGAGGAATGAAGCGAGGCGGCGGAAAAACTGGGCAGAAGCCGACCGGATTAGAGATTTGCTGGCGGAAAAAGGAATCATTCTGGAGGATACCCCGCAGGGAGTCCGCTGGAAACGGAAAATGTGAGGCGGTGCAGCATGACTGACATGCCGGATTGGCCGGCACCGACCGGAACCGGGAATTTCCCGGGTAACGATAGGTATGTGTCTTCTCTCCCATCACTTACCTTAGCGTATATTGGCGACGCTGTTTTTGAGCTCTTTATCCGGGTGATGCTGCTGCGGCAGGGAAGCACCAAGGTGACGACTCTCCATAATGCGACAATCAAGCGGGTGAGGGCCGCCGCTCAGGCCGACTTCCTGCGGGTAATTGAGCCGCTTTTGACTGAAGAGGAAAAAAATGTCGTTCGGCGGGGACGCAATGCAAAAGTTGTCCGGACTCCGAAAAACGCCGATATTCAGACATATCATTACAGCACGGCCTTGGAGGCCTTAATCGGCTATCTTTATTTGCTGGGGCGGACCGACCGTTTGCTGTACTTGCTTGGCCAAAACGGAGCGGCACCGAAAAGCGGGGAATGAATACTGCTTTTCTTCCCGGGCATGATGTCGTATAATATATAAAAACAGCGATTAGGCCGACTGAATTTCCAGCCGGCCGTTTTATCAAAGAAGGCTGGGGGGATTGGCATGGGAAGAAAAGAGCTGTACGTGGAATTACTCCGTTACACACCGGCTCCGGAAGAGGTGATTGCCATGGGAGCCAAGCTTTGTTACTCAGCGGCGCAAGTCAGCGATTTGCGGGCCGGGGTTGAAGCCTCCGATCAGACCAGATTTATCGGCAAATTAGTGGATATGGGACATTTCTCACCAATCGAGCACTCTGTTTTTACCTTCGGCGTGGAAGGAGTGTCTCGTAGCCTCTTGGCTCAGATTACAAGACACCGCATAGCCAGCTTTAGCGTCCAATCCCAGCGCTACGTGCTCAAAACAAGCAAACAGAGTGAAGAAGGGGTTTTCGATTACATCATCCCGCCGCGGATTGCCGCTCTGGGTGAAGAAGCAGTCGCCGAATTCGACCGCCAGATGCGGCAGGTTCAGGCGTGGTATGACTCTTGGAACGAGAGGCTGGGCGCCGAAGGGGAAACATCGAACGAGGATGCTCGTTTTGTTTTACCGAATGCGGCCGAGACGAAGCTGCTTGTGACGATGAATGCCAGGGAATTGCTCCATTTTTTCCGGCTTCGCTGCTGCAACCGGGCGCAGTGGGAAATCAGAGCGCTGGCGGAAGTGATGTTGCGGCTCGTTCGATCGGTTGCGCCTTCTCTTTTTAAGAATGCGGGTCCGGGATGTTTGAGTGGGCCTTGCCCGGAAGGGAAAATGACCTGCGGCAAGATGGCGGAAGTTAGAAAAAAATACGTCGCTCACCAAGCAGATTTGTGAAGACATTCCGATTTTCAGTGTGTCTTTGATACTCAGTGCGATTTTTGGTATATTCTGACCCGGGGAAATAATAATAATCAAGTGGGAATAATGCGGACAGGCGTGCGGACAGCACGGATTGGTATGTTGCCGTTATTGTCCGGGTGGCGGAGCAGTGCAAAAGGTGGGATATGATGGAAGAACAATTGGAGGGTCGTAATGCAGTATTGGAGGCGCTTCGCTCCGGCCGGCCGGTCAATAAGGTATTGATTGCAAATGGGACTGTTGCCGGGCCGGTGCGGGAGATTATTGCCTTGGCTAAGAAGAGGGGCATACCGGTACAGGAAGTCGACCGCAAACAAATCACTTATTTGGGGGTGACGGCCGCCACTCAAGGAGTGATAGCTTATGCAGCGCCCAAAGATTATGTTACCTTAGAGTCGATTTTGCAGGCAGCCAAAGCCAAAAGGGAAGATCCGCTGTTGGTGCTTCTGGATCATCTGGAAGATCCTCAGAACTTCGGCTCATTGTTGCGTACGGCGGACTCCGCCGGGGTGCATGGTGTGATTATTCCCAAAAACCGAACAGTGCAGCTGACGGCGGCTGTCAGTCGGGTTTCTGCCGGAGCGGTGGAATACGTCCCGGTGGCGCGGGTGACTAATTTAAGCCGGACACTGGATGATTTGAAGCAAGCCGGTTTATGGATTGCCGGCGCTGATATGGAGGCTGACACCAATTATTACGACGCCGACTTGGCCGGGCCGCTCGGACTCGTTATTGGCAGTGAAGGACACGGCATCAGTCGTCTGGTCAAGGCAAAATGTGATTTTACGGTAAGGATTCCGATGCGGGGCAGCATAGCGTCGCTGAATGCCGCAGTCGCCGGCGCAATTCTACTTTATGAAGCGGTGAGACAAAGGCAACAAAAATGTGCAAAGTAAGCAAAGAAAAGCAGGAAATGGCGGCGGCGAAGCGGCAGGACAGGCTTGACGGCTATTTACGGATAAGGTATAATAATGTAGTAGGTTTACAATAATTATGATATTTTATTCATCTATTCCGCTGAAGGACGCAGCCGTGACAGTCTGGAAAAATCTGACGGGGGCGGTGCATTTGGACATGAATTACAATACGCAAAGGGACTTTGGCGATGAATATGATGAAATGATCGACGAAGAAATTATCTGCAAAGCAAAAGAAGGCAATGATGTTGCACTTGAGTATTTAATTAATAAGTACAAGAACTTTGTGCGTGCGAAAGCCCGTTCTTATTTTTTAATTGGTGCGGATCGGGAAGATATTATCCAGGAAGGTATGATCGGTCTATATAAAGCGATTCGGGACTTCCGTAGCGACAAGCTTTCTTCTTTCCGGGCGTTTGCGGAGTTATGCATTACCCGGCAGATCATTACGGCTATCAAGACAGCAACCCGGCAGAAACATATTCCGCTTAATTCTTATGTCTCCCTCAATAAGCCGATTTATGACGAAGATTCGGACCGGACGTTGCTCGATATTTTGTCCGGCTCAAAAATCTCCGACCCAGAGGAATTAATTATCAGCCGGGAAGAGTTTGGTGATATTGAAGAGAAGATGGGTGAAATTCTCAGCGATTTGGAATGGAAAGTATTGATGGCTTATCTGGACGGTAAGTCTTACCAGGAAATCGCCTATGATTTAAAGCGCCATGTTAAGTCAATCGACAATGCTCTGCAGCGGGTAAAGCGCAAACTGGAGCGTTATCTTGATAGCCGGGACGAAGAAGACGGCAAAAGCAAAGTCAATCCAAGTGCCCAAAATTAAGGAGCAGCAAGATTTTACACTTGACGGGGAAGCGAAAACGCGTTATAATTTTCATCGTCACATTTAAGTAGGCAGGCCGACGTAGCTCAATTGGCAGAGCAGCTGATTTGTAATCAGCAGGTTGCGGGTTCGAGTCCCATCGTCGGCTCCAGCATGAAGAAAGCAGGGAGAGGTGCCCGAGTGGCTAAAGGGGGCAGACTGTAAATCTGTTGGCTAGCGCCTACGGTGGTTCGAATCCACCCCTCTCCACCATTATGGTAACTACGGCAAGCCCATGTAGCTCAGTCGGCAGAGCGTATCCTTGGTAAGGATAAGGTCACCGGTTCAATCCCGGTCATGGGCTCCACTTTCGCAGCAGACAGCAACCGCCGGGCGGTTGTTTTTTTGTTCATCCCGGTTATCCGGAAGGAATATTCCTGCGGTTGTCGAAACACATTTAAATGTCTAAGTAATAAATTGGTAGCAAAGTGCACATAGTAACCCACGAGGATGCTGCTTGACGTTAAGCCGGACCGGCGTGCTTCGGATCCGCTGCAATCCGGGGCGGCAAGAAAGACGAGGGAGGAAGGACGAGATGGCAAAGAAGAAGTATGAGCGGACGAAACCCCATGTAAATGTAGGGACGATCGGCCATGTTGACCATGGCAAGACGACCCTGACGGCGGCAATCACACT
>JBMNPB010000040.1:0-20543 GCA_050943375.1 bacterium | reverse complement strand
CTCTGTCATCGCGAGGAGCCGTGGACGGCGACGCGGCGATCTCCCGCGCTGTTCATATCCCTTATTTGCCCGTGTTTTTGCCCGCGTAGCGAAGCTCTGTCATCGCGAGGAGCCGCGCACGGCGACGCGGCGATCTCCCGCGCTGTTCATATCCCTTATTTGCCCGTGTAGCTAAGCTCTGTCATCGCGAGGAGCCGTGGACGGCGACGCGGCGATTCTCGCGTTTCTTACCTCTTTTCCCTCCCGCGGGCCGCTCGCTGCTCCGGGTCCCTATTGTCTGCGTTCCGACCCACCGTATGACCCGCACCTTTCCCCTCCCGCGGCGCAAAAAATAACCGGCGGACGGCATTTCTGCCGCCCGCCGGCGTTTTCGTCATTTCGCTTCAGCTCTGCGTTTCTCAGCCTGCCTCTCCCACTGCTTTGCGGCCGCGCTTCAGTCTTCCTCTTTGCACGACGTAAACCAGGGTCAGAATAGCGGCGCCGGCAAGATCCGTCTGCAGCCCGGGTATCACCATTAGGACGCCGCCGGCAATCAGCATCACCCTCTCCGCTGCCGTCGCATCCGTCATAAAATAGCCGCAAACTCCGGTGCCGACGCCGATAATGCCGATTACCGATGTCACCACTATCGTAATCAGGCTGCCCGCGGTGACCTCAATCATCAGCATCGCCGGGTGGTAAACAAAAATATAAGGCACCAGAAATGCGGCAACAGCCAGTTTCGTCGCCTCGATACCTGTTTTCAGGGGATTCGCTTTCGCGATCCCCGCCCCCACAAAGGCCGCCAGAGCGACCGGGGGAGTTACATCCGCGATAATGCCGAAATAAAAGGTGAACATGTGCGCCGCCAGCACCGGCACCCCCATGAGAATCAGAGCCGGCGCCGCTATCGTGGATGTAATGACATAGTTGGCCGTCGTCGGCACTCCCATCCCCAGAATAATGGAAGTGACCATCGTAAAAATCAGAGTCAGGAACAGGTTGCCGCCGGCCAGCTTCACCAAATTCGAGCCAAGCTTCAGCCCGAGACCCGTCTGGGTAACAACGCCGACAATTATTCCGGCACAGGCCGTCGCGGCGACGACGCCGAGGGCCGCTCGCGCCCCCACCTCGAGACCGCGGACAATATCCCCGACACCGATGCGGGTGCTTTTGCGGAGCATAGCGCTGACCACCGTCAGGACAATAGCGACCAGGGCCGCCCGCATCGGTGTCCGCCCCTGCGCCAGCAGATAAATGATGGCGAATAGGGGAAGGAGCAAATGTCCTTTCTCCCAAAGGACCTTCGAGAGTTTCGGTAATTCTTCCCGCCGCATACCCCGCAGCCCTTGCCGTTTCGCCTCAAAATGGACCTGAGTCCAGACGCCGAAATAATAGAGGACAGCCGGAATGACTGCCGCCATCACGACTCGCAGATATGGCACGCCGACAAACTCCGCCATGAGAAACGCCGCCGCCCCCATAATCGGCGGCATGATTTGCCCGCCGGTCGACGCCGTCGCTTCCACCGCGCCGGCGAATTCCGGCCGGTAGCCAAGCTTCTTCATCATCGGGATGGTAAAGCTGCCCGAGCCGGCGGTATTGGCGACCGAACTGCCGGAGACGGTTCCTTCCAGGGCCGAGGCAATCACGGCCACTTTCGCCGGACCGCCCGCCGCCCAGCCGGCAATGGCGTTGGAGAGATCGATGAACAGCTGCCCCAATCCCGTCCTCTCCAGAAATGCTCCAAACAGGATGAACAGGAAAATGAATTGGGAAGACACCCCAAGGGGGATACCGAAAATGCCTTCGGTCGTAAAGAACTGGTGTGCCACCAACGCCTGGAAATTAACGCCCCGGTGCGCGAAACTGCCCGGAATATAGGGTCCGGCAAAGGCGTACGCGAGAAAGCCCAGCGCCACGATGACCATGGGCGGTCCTACCACCCGGCGGGCGGCTTCCAGAACCAGGATCACGCCCAGGAGCCCTACCGCCAGATCGGTCGGCGTCACTATCCCGCTGCGCAACACCAGCTGTTGGTAATTGACCACGATATACATTGGTATGGCCGCCCCGAGCCCGGCGAGCAGGAAATCCAGCGGATGGATTCTTTCCCTGGGCCAGTTGGCCCGCGCCGGATAAAGCAGGAAAATCAGGCAGAGCGCAAAGGCCAGGTGAATAGAGCGCTGCAGCATTGATTCCAGCGTACCGAAGGCTGCCGTATACAGTTGAAAGACGGAAAACGTGATGGCAATGGCGGCGATAACAGCGGCGAGAAAACCTTTGACCGTCCGGAAATTGGCTTCCCGGTCGACTTTCCGCAGCAGTTCCTCGCTGTCGTGGGCAGCCTGTTCGATATCTTTGTCAAGATCCTTATCAAGCATCGCGTTCCACCTCGATTATTTACTCAATTCGAATAAGCCGGTTCGTCGCGCCCGCAGCGTAACCGCGCTGCCGGGAACGGCGAACTGTTGCAGAGGATACTCTGCACCCGCGACGACGATGCCCTGTCCGGGTACGGCGGTGACCATGATATTGATGTATTCATACGTCCGCGTGAGTCCGGTCAGACGAAATTCTCCGTCCCTGTTTTCCAGTTCACCCTCCGCCGCGTCATAAGGCATGCCCACTCCCAGCGCGTCAAACTTAGTTTCCCGCAGCACGAGATTAAGCCTCTCATCCGTTTCATACTTCTCATACACCGGGGACCGGTGCACGGAATGGATATAAGTGAGAGTGAATTCCCGGTCCGGCAGAGGAATGACCGCGACTTCCCGGCCGGCAACATCGGTCAGGCTCAACACCCGGCCCCGGCCGGGAAGTCGCGCGGCCAGCCACGGCAGACAAAGTACGATGCAGGCAAGAATTAGCAGTTTTTTGTTCCTCATGTAATCTGAGCATTGGATTTCTCCAATGCTCAGCCACCTTCTCCCTTTGCGGCTTGTTTAATTGCCGCTGAAGTAATTTGCGGCGCCCGGATGCAGCTCGATCGACATGCCGTCCTGGGCCGTTTCCTTGGTGATCAGTTTGCCGACGGTGTGAGCGGCGATGATCCGGTCCGTATTCTCATATAGGCTCTTCATCATATTGTAGGCATTGTCCTCTGACAGCTTGCTGCTGGTGACCAGCATCGCTTTCACCGCCACGGTCTTGACCGCCTGGTCGAAGCCGGAATAAGTGCCCGCGTCAACGGTGACTTTCGTGTAGAACGGGTAATCGGCAATCAAGGCGTCCGCCACCGTGTCGTCAACCTCAATCAGCACCACATTATGCTGGGCGGCGATATCCTGGACCGCCGCCGTGGGATGGCCGGCCGTCAGGAAAGCGGCGTCGACGTTGCCGTCTTTCAGGCTGTTCGCCGCGTCGGCGAAGTTCAGGAACTGCTCGGTGATATCGTCGTAAGTAATTCCGGCCGCCGCCAGAATCTGCCGGGCGTTCGCTTCCGTCCCGCTGCCGGCCGCCCCGACGGCCACCCGCTTGCCTTTCAGGTCAGCCAGCTTGGTGATGCCCGTTGTTTTCACGGTCACGATCTGAATTGTTTCCGGGTAGAGGGTGCACAGGCCTTTGATGTCCTCCACCGCCGCGTCTTTGAACATTTCTTCGCCGTTCGCCGCGTAATAGATGATATCATTCTGGACCATGATAATGTCGGCGTTGCCTTCCACCATCAGATTGACATTGGCGACCGAGGCGTTGGTGCTCTGGGCGGTGGCGTTCATCCCTTCGATGTTATTGTTCCAGATTTCCGCCATGGCGCCGCCTAAGGGATAATACGTCCCGGCGGTGCCGCCCGTGGCCAGGTTGATGAAGGTTTGCTGCTCCTGCGGTCCGCAGCCGGCGGCAAACGTGGCCGCTAACATCAGAGTGCACAGCATTGCGACTAAAACTCTTTTTCTCAATTCTATACCCCCCATAATCATACTTAATTATCTATTTCGCCGGCTTCGTCCCATATCCTTTTTTTGTATACAAATTTGCCTGTATACACATATACCTTTTCTGAGCAATTTCGACTGATTTCCCGTTGTCGGCACGGCGGCCGCGTCGCCCTTAATACGCTTTACCCCAGTACACGATTTGCTTCGCCGGCTCGCCGCAGCAAATGCACGTCTCCCCCGCCTGTTCCTGTTCGAAGGGGATGCACCGCGCCGTCGCGCCCGTCTTTTCCTTAATCGCGTCCTCGCAGGCCCGGTCTCCGCACCACATCGCCTTGATAAATCCGGGCCGCTTCTCGGCGATTTCCATAAATTCCGCCATCGTCCCCGCCACATATGTCTTTTCGTCCCGCGCCGCTCGCGCTCTTTCCAGCATGTCCGCCTGCATCTGGCGCAACGTCTCGTAGACATGCACTTCTACTTCCGCCAGAGGAACGAACATTTTCTCCCCGGTGTCGCGCCGGACCAGCACGCATTGCTCTTTGGCGATATCCTTGGGGCCGATTTCCAAACGAAGCGGCACTCCCCTCATCTCGTACTCGGCGAATTTCCAGCCCGGCATCTTGTTGCTGTCGTCGATGTCTACCCGCACCGTCTTCGCCAGTCTTTCTTTCAACTCGGCCGCTTTCTCCAGCACCCCTTCCTTATTCGTCTGGATGGGGATGATGATTATCTGGACCGGCGCCACCGGCGGCGGTAGCACTAAACCGTTGTCATCGCCGTGTACCATGATGATAGCCCCGATTATCCGCGTCGTCACCCCCCATGACGTCTGGTGGACATATTGCAGCTGGTTGTTTCTGTCCAGATATTGAATGCCGAAAGCTCGGGCGAATCCGTCGCCGAAATTGTGCGACGTTCCGGACTGCAGCGCCTTGCCGTCGTGCATCAGGCTTTCGATGGTATACGTTGCGTGAGCTCCGGCAAATTTCTCCTTCTCCGTTTTCTTTCCTTTGATAACCGGAATTGACAGCGTCTTCTCGCACAGCTCGGCGTAGATGTTCAGCATCCGGATTGTCTCCTCCTGCGCCTCCTCCGGCGTGGCGTGGACAGTGTGTCCTTCCTGCCATAAGAACTCCAGCGTCCGCAGGAAAGGCCGGGTTGTCTTTTCCCACCGGACGACCGAACACCATTGATTATACAGTTTGGGCAAATCCCGGTACGACTTTACTATATGCGCATAATGCTCGCAGAACAGCGTTTCCGACGTCGGGCGGACGCAGAGCCGCTCAGTCAGTTCCTCGTTGCCGCCGTGCGTGACCCAGGCCACTTCCGGGGCGAATCCTTCCACATGATCTTTCTCTTTTTGCAGCAGGCTTTCCGGGATAAACAAAGGCATATAGACGTTTTCGTGTCCCGTCGCCTTGAACATCTCATCCAGCTTTTTCTGAATCAATTCCCAGATTGCGTAACCATACGGGCGGATGATCATGCAGCCCCGGACGCTGGAATAGTCGATCAGGTCGGCTTTCTTTACTATGTCCGTATACCATTGGGCAAAATCCACATCCCGGGCCGTGATTTCCTCCACCATTTTTTTCTCTTTGGCCACCGGCAGCACTCTCCTTTGCATCTATTATCCCTTTTCCGGCCGGTTCTGAATACCGGGCGCGCCAATATAAAAACCCCGTCCCGGTCAGGGACGGAGGTTAATCCGCGGTACCACCCTAATTGGCCATCAGCCCGGCTCATTCTGCCGCTAACGGGGCACATCCGGCAATCTTTTCGATTGCGTCTCGGAGGTGGGAAGAAAAGTTTGGTCCAGAAGCCTCGCAGTCAATGGGCCTCTTTCCCTGCGGACATCCCTTTTCGCAGTCTCTTCATCGAATAGCGTTTTTTGTTATCTTATAATATATACCACAAACCTTATTTTGTCAATGTTGACTCACTCCGCGCGACAGTTCCTCAGCTTGCGTTCTTAACCTACTCTCCCCAAACCCGAATCAATTCTGTTGCTATCTTCTTCATCCGGCGGTATTTTGGCGCCCGTCGATGCTATATTTGCTTCTCCAGCCATTTCATTCCCGTCCCTCCCTCCGCCCGCAATTCCGCCGCCCCGCAAAACCCCAGGAAGGATCGAAAACACTCGGCCAGTGCCTCCCGCAGCTCTTCCGTTTTCTCCGTCCCCGGCTCCCACCACCAATTCCGGAGGCGGAGCACCCGGTTTTTTTTCTCCAGCACCGGCTCGCAGCGGGCGACGAATCTGTCTCCGTACAGGACGGGCAGGACGTAATATCCGTACCGCCGCTCTATCGCCGGCTTATACACCTCCCACCGATAATCGAAGTCGAACAAGGCCGCCGTCAGCTGCCGGTCCCAGATGAGGTTGTCAAGCGGAGCCAGCAAGGCGGCTTTCTTTTCCGTCTCACCGCTCAGCGCTCTCTCCAGGTGCGGCCAATCTTCGCCCCTCAGATACAACGGCATGCCGATGCCTTCCACTGCCGCTTCCATCACTTTTCCCCGCTCCTTCAGGCGGTCTATGGCCGCATTCCTCTCCCGGCTCTTGATTTCCCGGAGCCCGAGCCAGGCGTCGCCCCCTTTGCCCCAGAGGAGCCCCACGCCGCCGAGACGCCGCAGAATGCGCCAATCCTGATATTCCGCTTCCGTTTCATTCGGGTCGGGCGCTGCCAGCAATTCGGGCGGCAGCTCTCGGGCGGCGAAATCGTACACCTTGCGGTTATTCACTTTATGGTGAACAATCAGCTCGCCCCAGAAATACATGCTCTCCAGCGCCGCCCGGGCAATTCGCGTCGGAGCCCAGCCCCAGTCCACCATTGTATTCATTTCCAGATCCAGGGAGGACAGCGGTCCCCGTTCGGCCACTTCCCGGCGCACCAGCGGCAGGACGTCAGTCACCGGCTTATTTTCGCCGCCGTAGCGCTGCCGCGCCGTATCCCGCTGGCGGCGGAAATAGGGCCAATCCTCGGTTCGGTAGATGGCCATCATTTTATCCCAGCCGTCCAGGAGCGCCCGGTCTTGATACAGCAGTTCCGCCAGCATCGCCGGTCGGAAATCACCGACCCGGGCCTGCAGAACGATCTCCGGGCTGCGCCCGATAATATTAAGAGGGTCGAATTGAATACAACCGACCCGTCGGATATAATTTATTATCCCCGCTTTACCCGCCAGAGCCCGCGGCGGCAATAATCCTTGCTGGGCGAGCAAAACCCGGCGGGCTTCCCGGCGTGTCAGTTTCAACGTCCGGCTCATCCTTATTCTCCTCCCCGCTTCAAGTGCAGTCCGCGCAGAATTTTCTCAAAATCATATTGCATCCTCTCCTCCGCGTGCACGATGCCCCGCCGGTATCCCTCCACGAACGTATGCCAGAACAGTTCGTTCTTTTTATTATTGAACACGGCCCCCAGCATTGCGTCGATAGCGATGCTGTGCCAGTGTGCAAGAATAGAAATCTCCGGCACAAAATCGTCTTCTTCCTTAGCCAGGATGCCGTATTCATCCCATCGCTCGTTTCCGGTGATATAACTGGCCAGATAATATGCCAACTGCCGCGCCCCCAGACGGCCGAAGCGTTCATGCCCCACTGCAAATCTGTTCAGAAAATACAGATAGGCGCCTTTGTCAACCGGAAAGCCCGCAATCGCCGCGATCTTCTCGAACAATCTGTCCCGGGCGGCCTCCAGTCCGGAACGGCCGATATCCCTGCGTTCCGCCATACCATAACCGACGGCCGCCGCCTGCCAGGCGATAAGCATCGTCTCACTCGCCTCATCCATCTGCCTTACTTTAACCGCTGCCGGGGCGATTTCCCCGATTGTTTCTACACAGTATTTGAAAAACGTATGCCTCATTTCCCGCAGCGCACCAGCCGTCCGCCGGTAACGCTCTTCCCAGTCAATTCGCGGAAAAAAGAACAAGGGACACCGCCTCCCTTACTGTCAAGCCATATCTTTTCCTATTGCCTGACATTCCACACCCCCGAATTTTTTCCTGCCGCGGCGCCGGCCACCGCTGCGGTCCAGCTAATATTGCTCTTTCCCGCTTGACACATCCTCTGTTTCGCGCTATACTGTTGTACAATTAACTTGGCGAAAGACGATGACGGGAAATAGTAAGCTCGGACAGCCGGAATACAGAGAGCGGGAAACTGATGAGAATCCCGTCTCCGGCGCCGGGCTGAATGGGTCCCGGAGTTGCCGGCCGAAGGATTTTCTGCGTAGGCTGGGACAGGCGCTCCTGTTACAGAGCAAAGCCCTCGGTGCCGGGCGGATCCCGTCGCTAATGTCTTTCTTTAACTGATTGCGGCGGCGCTTCGCTCCTCATAACCGGCGGTGGATTAGTCAGGATTGGCGCAAAGTCAAATTAGGGTGGCACAGCGGAGAAGCTCCGTCCCGTGGGGACGGAGCTTTGTTTTCTGCCGCCCAGCCAATTCTTAATCACACCCCGTTTTCACACCGGCGGCGGCTATGGAACTAAAGGCCGGATCAGTCGGCACAGGGTGGCACAGCGGGTAATACCCGTCCCTTCGGGGGCGGGTTTTTTTCTGTTCCGGCCCTGCCCGCCGCGGCTCTCCGCCCGGGCGGTGTATTGCCAAGTGAATATTTCTGCCGTTTTACTTCCTGTCGCGCCCGGACGCTCCGGGTGCAAAAATCAGCACCAAAACAAAAAATGCGGCACGCCTCTCCCGCGTTCCGCCCGAAAGGAGTTGCCAAAATGCTGCAAAGAAAAATCATCTCCGGGCTTGCCCTGCTCCTGCTCGCCTCCCTTACCTTTACCGGCTGCCAGCCGGCCGGGCCGGCGGCAAAGCCAAACAGCGTCGTCATCGCTCAGGGAGTCGATGCGACCACTCTCGACCCGCACCGGCACAACGAAACGACTTCAGCAAATATCACCCGGCAGATTTTCGACGGTCTGCTGCGGCGCGGCGCGGACCTGCGCCTGGAACCGGAACTCGCTCTGTCCGTCGAGCCGCTCGACACATTGACTTGGGAAGTGAAACTCCGCCCGGGAGTTACTTTCCACAACGGCGAGCCATTCGACGCGGCGAGCGTCAAATTCAGTATTGAACGGATTCTCGATCCGGCGACCGGGTCGCCGCAGATTTCCGGCCTGAGCTTTATTAAGCATGTCAAAATCATCGATTCCCACACCATCCATATTATTACCGTCGAGCCTTATCCCCTGCTGCGCGAACGGCTCATCCTGCCAATGGTGCCGCCGGCGTATCTTACGGAGCACGGCGACGCATATTTTGCCGCGAATCCGGTCGGCACCGGTCCATATAAATTTGTCAGTTGGACGAAAGACGAATCCGTCGTCCTGGCAGCCAATCCAGATTATTGGCGCGGCGTTCCGGCCGTTACGCAGGTGACTTTTCGCCCAATTCCGGAGAATACAGCCCGCGCCGCCGAACTGGTAACCGGAGCGGTCGACTTGATTGCCAACCTTCCCCCCCATCTGGCTCAATCTCTGGCGAATGACCCTGACGTCCGGGTTACCGCGACTCCCGGCTGCCGCCTCATCTTTATCCAATTCGTTACCGACCGGGGCGGCCCCCTGGCTGACCCGCGCGTCCGCCAGGCGCTCAATTACGCCGTCGACGTCCAAACTATTGTCGACACCATCCTCGGTGGTTACGGGCAGCCTTCTACCCAACCGCTGACCCCGCAGGACTTCGGCTACAATCCCGACCTGACCGGCTATCCTTATGACCCGGCCAAAGCCAGGGAACTCTTGACCGCGGCCGGTTACCCTGACGGTTTCGCCTTCCCGCTCGATATTCCGGTCGGCCGCTACGTAATGGATAAAGAAGTCGCCGCGGCCGTCGCCGGTTACCTCAGCGCCGTCAATATCCAAGTTGACCTGAATATCAATGATTGGGGCATCCACACCCAAAAAATCCTGGAAAGGAAAATGGAAGGCGGTTACCTCATTGGCTGGGGCGGCGAGCTCTTCGACGCCGACGCGACCCTTTACCCGAACTTCCGCTCCGGCGAACCCATCTGTTTTTACCGTAACGACGCCGTAGACAGACTCCTTGACCGAGCCCGGGCAACGCTTGACCGGCCAGCCCGGGAAAGAATTTACCATCAGGCGACAGCTTTGCTTGCCGACGATGCGCCTCTTCTCCTCCTCTACCAGCAGCACGATCTGTACGGATTTAACCCGCGGCTCCGGTGGCAGCCGCGCCCGGACGAGGTCATTTCCGTCTTCGATATGAAACTTGACGAATAAAGCTGTCAACAGCCGGATTGCTTCGGCGGTGCGAATCTGCCTCGCCGGCCGCCCGGTGCCAAACACCGCCGGTACTCGTTATTCTTACCCGTGTCGAGCAGGCGGCTGCCCATTCGTTGAGTACCCGCCTACCCAAACCACCGTACATACCGTTCGGCATACGGCGGTTCAATGGTTTAAGGGCAGTACCTCGTACCTGTTGGCTATGTTAACATGCCCGTTCGGTGCGAGGTATCCATACTTTTGCGGTTCAGCCCCACATCGCTGTGGGGCTTGTCGCTGTGGGTAGTCTAACCATCCCTCTTGCCGGCGACCCCCGCAAGACCTCCCCTGTTAAGAACGATAACCTTCCCCTCATATATCTGCCGCATTTGCACCGTGGGATTCGGGCAGGATTGGACTTTGTTTTATCCGGCAATCTCGTCCGTCCCATAAATGCCTTGGCTGTGATTTCTGTTCGTCAGACCGAGGGTTTGCGTTAGGCTTCCTTCCGATTCCGTCGCACGACGGACACCCTTGCCCTCTGCTAACAGTATCTACCGCCAAGCCGTGGACTTTCACCACCAAGTTATCGCCCCTGCAGGGCCAACCGATAAAGAGCGGAACCGGCAACAACCGCCGGTTCCGCTCTTTCGTTCCGGACAATTAACGATTTGCTTTTCCTTTCTGCCCCAATTTCTCTTCGCGCCACCGCCTTCCGCGCTTACAACTGAGCGACCGTCTCAATCATCACTGCTACAACAGACGAACGTCCCCATGCGGCGAGCAAAGCGGACAAACCCTCAGACGCCCGAACTTCGTTCCGGCGTATTTCTCCAGTTCCTCAGTATCGGCGGCGCAAGCCTTAAAATAATCTCTGGGCGAGTACCCTTCCACCCGCGGGGCGTTGAGATTCCGGCACGCGGCGCGGTGCAGGCGGGGATATTCCGTGTTCTCCGCCTGATAACAGCAATTCAGTACATAACCGTCCGGGTTCATCGCCAGCCAGCGACGGTACTGGAAGTCATCGCTCATAAAAATCACCACGGCAACTCCCTCCTTATCCTCCTATTCGTTGGAGGAACCGGTTTTCCTTCCGGTCCGTCGCGCCGCCGCCGGAATTAGTTCCCCGCGGACTTGCCGTATTACCCAAGCCGCGACCCGTCCGGCACCGGCCGCTCCGGCTGCGCCAGCGCCGGCACTATCCCGTCGGCATAACCGATATCGAAAATCATTCCTTCCGAGACCTCTCCCGCCATCTTCTTGGGCGCCAGATTGACCACAAACAATGTCTGTCGGCCCACAATTTCCTGCGGATCTTCCCTTTCCCCTTTCATGCCGGACAAAATGCTCCTCTGAAAATCACCGAAATCCACCGTCAATTTCAGTAGCTTCTTCGACCCGGCCACGTCATCCACCCGTAAAATAGTACCGACTCTGACGTCAATCTTTTCCAAATCGGCAAAACTGATTTCCGGTTTAACCGGGGCTCCCATTTCTCATCTCTCCTTTTCACTTTGGTTGCCGCTCTGCCGTTCCGGCTATTCCGGCCGGACTATCCTTTTCCCATCCTCATCCCCGTACTGCCGGCCCGGCGGTTCAAAATCGAAGCCGGCTGCACCGGGGCAGTTGCCATCAGCAGCAATCCGCCCGCGCACCGGCTCCGCGCCGCCCGTAGCGGGACAGAAATGCGCCCAATGTACTATAACATGCGCCTGGCTGCCTCAATACGATATATTGAGAAGGAAGGCCTTTCCCGGCCTTCCCAGCGATCCATTGGAAAGGAGGCATCCACATGGGCGGCTGCGGCAACAGCGGTGACCCCGCGTTCTTCCTGTTCCTGATTTTACTCCTGCTTATCGTCAGCATGTTCAGTTACTGGGCTTGAAGCAATGCCGCCGCGGCGCAATTTCTCGCGCCGTTCCGGCGAATATCGCTCGGGGGGGAGCGGCGCTCTCCCCCGTTTACATGACGGCGGCGCATCCTCTCATTGGCACGCCGCTGTCCGATCTTCCCGGACAAACACCAGGGATGCTGTCGTCCCGCCCCGGTCGGAAGTGAATTTCAGTTCCGCCCCGTGGCGTCTGGCGATACTGAAGCACGTCGCGAGCCCCAACCCCGTTCCGTTCTCTTTCGTCGTAAAAAAAGGCGTCCCGAGCTTGTCCATAACTTCCGGCGCCATCCCCGGACCGGTGTCCCGGACAGTAAGTGTCACCGTCGCAGCATCAGCCGCAGTGCTGATATGGAGTGTCTTTCCCGGCGGCATCGCTTCCAGGCCGTTGCGGGACAGGTTTAGGATAACTTGGCGGATTTCTTTCTCATCCAATTCCAGTTCGGGGATCTCGCCATACTCAACCTCGATGTCTTTTCCGGCCAGGGCGGCGTCAGCCTGCAGCAGCGGCAGGAGAGAACGAATGATGGCATTCAGGCTCCGGCAGGCCAGATCAGCCGTTTTATTCTGTGCCAGATTCAGAAACTCGGTAATTATCCCGTTGGCCCGGTCCAACTCCCCGAGCATCAATTCGAAATATTCCCTGTCTTTCCGGTATTCTTCCCGGGCGGCCAATAGCTGCAAAAAGCCGCGCACAGTTGTCAAAGGATTGCGGACCTCGTGGCCGAGTCCGGCCGCCATCTGCCCTACCAGATTAAGTCGTTCGAGCCGGGTGATTTCCCCGCTCAATCTTTCCTGCTCCGTGATATCCTGGGCGACGCTTAGAATATGCAGCCGGCCGCTGACAGTGATCGTATCCTGGGAAACAAGAGCCGAGCGAGCCGCCCCGTCCTTCGTCCGGTAAACGAAGATTGTGCCGGACTGCGCATCCCGCGGCGTTCGGTCTAACTCTCCCGCCCGGAAATAATCGGTGCCCAGCAGCCTGTCCAGCTTCGCCGGCGTCAACCCGATTATCTCCTCCCGCCCGTATCCGGTCTGGTTACACCAAGCCTCATTCACCTCGATGACAACGCCGTCCGCCGCGTCCTGCAGCAGCATCAGGCTCGGGCTCAGGCGGAACAGCTTCGCGAAGCGCTCCTGGGAAAGGCGCAGTGCTTCCTCCGTCCGGCGGTAGCGAGTCTTGTCCTCCAGCGTCGCGAACACGTAATCGACTCCCTGCCGTGAAGGTATCACCGGTGTCAGGGTGTATTCCAAATAACGGTAACTCTCCGGTGTCGAAAGCCAGAAGCCGCCTGACTGCATTGTGCCAATGAGAAACACGCGCCCGATCTCTTCCTGCATCTCCCGCAGACTCCCGTCCTCGGGACTCAGCGCAGCGATATCCCGGCCGACGATTTCTTCCCGGGGCAGACCGAACAATTCCGCCGCCCCGGAAGAAACAAAGACGCAGCGGGCCTTCCGGTCGAACATCAGGATCAAGTCACGGGAATTAGCGCTCCCGCGCTTGGCGGGAATTGCGATTCCCGGTGTTATGAACGCTTCTTCCGCCCAGATCCGCCCTTCCGCCATTTTTTTTTCGATCACACCCAATTTCTGTTTTGACAGCATTCTATCATCACCAGCCGGTATTTTCGTCATCAAAAACTCCTCCGTCTACTGATACTGTAAATACCGGCCGATTCCTACGGGAAATCGACAAACATTTTCCCCGATTATTCGACATCAAACTTTGTTGCCCGTTTCGCCTTATTACTCGGTCCCGCAGAACTCGGCGGCAAGACTTGCCAATACCGCCGCCGCCTCTACGATGGAATCCAGACAGGCGTATTCCACAGCCGCGTGGGCTCCATCACCGGCCGGACCGTACACGAGCGCCGGAATACCCGCATCCTGGAGAATTGCCGTATCGCACCAGCCGGAACCGCCGATCAGGACCGGTTCCTGTCCCGTCTGCTCCTTAATAACCCGGATCAGATTCCGGAAGACAAGAGAGTCCTCCCGAAATTCCAGCGGGCTGCGCACGAAATTCACAGTGACGTCGGCCTTAAAGTCCGGGTCTTCGGCTGCCAGCGCCCCGATGATCGATTCGATTTCCGCCCGGCAGCTCTCCGCCGTTTCTCCCGGTACGGTCCGCCGCTCCAGATGGACCCGGCATGTTTCCGGGTAAGTGCTCAGTTCCTTGCCTCCCGTTATCAGCGAGGCATGCAGGGACGGCGGAGTGAGCAGTTCATGATGCGGCCGCTTAAACAGCACATTTTTCTCAAATTTATCCATCGCAACCAAGAATTTCGCCGCCTGCACAATCGCGTCCACACCAACCTGCGGCATGCTTCCGTGCGCCGCCTTCCCGGTAACAGTAACCTCGAGCCAGACGAACCCCTTATGAGTCGCCTGGATGGCGCCTCCCGTCGGTTCGCAGACTACCGCCCCGTCCGCCTGGTATCTTTTGGCGATATCCTCCGTCCCGATGCTCATATATTCTTCATCTGCCACTCCGGTAAACAAGACATCACCTTTCAGTCTGACCCCGGCTTGTTTGATGGCTTTCAGGGCCAGGAGCGCCGCAACGATGCCCGACTTCATGTCGAAGGCCCCGAGACCGTATACCCGGTTCCCTTCCACACGCGGTTCAAACGGCTCGATTGTCATCCCTTCCGGCCCTACCGTGTCCAGATGCCCATTCAACATCAGCCGCCGCCCGCCCGGGGCGCCGCTCCCTGCCAGCCGGCCGACCACATTCGCCCGCTTGCCGCCGAGATCAATTACTTCGGCCGGGAAACCTTCCTTTTCCAGCCAATCCGCCACAAAGCGGGCGATCTCCATTTCCCCCGCCCCGTCCGGGACCAAGCCGGGGCAGGTTGAGTCGATTCGCACCAGCTCGCACAAAAGCTCCCGCGCCTCATCACCGCTGATGAAATTGGAAAAATCCATCTCTACCCCTCCCGTTCACTGTTTTAGCAGTAGTGTTCGCCGCTGTCCGGCAATTACCTTTCCGCCCGCCGCGATTATTTCCGGGTATGGCCTTCCTGTTTTCCTGTCCTTCAGTCCGGGTGCTTTCCGCTGAACACAACTTCCTCCCGGCTTTTCTGTAGTCATGACTTCCGGCGGCACCGACCGGTCCGCGAACTGCCGCACGCTGCGCCGCTCCTGGAGCAAATCAAGCAACATTACACTCGTCCTTCCTATTTGAAAGCCCTTGCGGCACCATCGCCACGATTAACGGAACGGGCGGAGAGCATCGCCCGCGTTCCGCCCG
Source organism: bacterium (assembly GCA_050943375.1). Lineage (GTDB taxonomy): Bacteria > Bacillota > SLNR01 > SLNR01 > JBMNPB01 > JBMNPB01. The sequence continues at coordinate 5,311 of JBMNPB010000040.1, read as the reverse complement.
TGCAATCCGTTTCTACATCCATATAAAGAAAGACGTCTCTATCTACCCGGCCTGCATGTCCATTAAGTTGTAAGGAACGGCCCCCGTGCCGTTCCGCCTTTCCTCTAACCAGGCTGTAGCCCCGTCCGATCCGATTCCGGTAAATCGTACCGCCGACTCCCGCACGTCATTCATCTTATCTCTCAATAAGTAATATTCCACCCTGAAACCGCTGCCCTCCTGCCCGGCGGTTATTTTCCGCCGGTCGGTTTATAATATGAAAAGATACGGTCATCATCCCGCGCTTTCTCCTTGCCCGGCGTCGCCGGCGCATGCTATGCTAAAGGCAGCCGACTCGCTTTCAAAGGCAGGTGCTCCCGGTGCAAATCCTGAAACCCGGTTTGCCGCGCCGCTTGCGGTGGGCTCTCTTATTTCCGGCGGCACTCCTGCTGGCTGACTACGCCGCTGCGCGCCCGGCTCTCGTGGAGACATTGTATTCCCGCGGCCTGTACCGTCTGGTGGGGCAAACGCTCAGCCACCTTACCGGCCGTTTTCCGTTCTCGGTCGCCGAGGCTATGCTCGCGGCAATTTTTTTCGCTGCCTCCGTCCGGCTCGGCCGGGTCATCCTGCATCTGATCCGTCGGCAGCCGGGCGGCGGGCGCGAGGCCGCCAGCCTTGCCGCCAGTGCCGCGGCCGCTGCCGGTGTCGTCTATTTCTCTTTCATAGCCGTCTGGGGCCTGAACTATTACCGCCTCCCCTTTGCCGCCAGCGCCGGACTCGTTGTCCGTCCGGCGCAAACGGGCGAACTCGCCGCGCTCGTGGCCGACCTGACGGCCCGGGCGAATACCTTGCGGGAAGGACTGAGCGAAGACGCGGCGGGGGCGATGCATTTGACGGCCGGCAAAGCGGATGCGTTGCGCCGGGCGGAGGCCGGTTTTGCCGCCGCCGCTCCGGACTATCCTTTCCTCGCCGGCCGTTACGGCCGGCCGAAGGGTGTATTCCTTTCCCGGCTTATGTCCTACGCCGGCATCTCCGGCGTCTACTTCCCGTTTACCGCCGAGGCGAACGTTAATCTGGACACCCCGGCTTCCCAGTTTCCCGCCACCGTCTGCCATGAGATGGCCCACCAGCGGGGCATCGCCCGGGAAGACGAAGCGAACTATATCGCCTATCTCGTCTGTACCCGGCATCCGGACCGCGACTTCCGGTACTCCGGCGTCCTCCTCGCCCTCCTGAACGCCGCCGGCGCTCTGAAGAGGTACGCGCCGGAGGAATACGAAGTCCGGCGCGCCGCCTATGGACCCGGAATCGAGCGCGACCTCGCCGCCATCCGCGCTTACCGGGAGCGGTACGCCGGTCCCGTTGAAGAGATATCCGAGCGGATTAACGACGCTTACCTCCGCTCCAACCGCCAGGCGGACGGAGTGGCGAGCTACGGGAGAATGGTCGACTTGCTTCTTGCGGAGCGGCGGAAGAACAGCCAACCCGGCTCAGATATCTATTAGACATCCCGCCGTCGGGCGGTAATACACAGCCGTCTCTACCATCATCCATTCAACCCGAATTACCCTTTTCCAGGCTGTTCATTGATTGCAGCGCTGGAAATATGGTCAATGCATAGTATTTATTGGAACATCCCGGCGATGTCGGTCATCGCCCGGAAACCGAAACGGGCGGCAAACAGGAGCAGGATAACCCCGGCAATACCGGCGATATACCGGAACATTCCGGGCTTTAAGTACTTGCGGCCGAGGCTCGCGAGATAAGCCAGGAAGGTGAACCAACCGACACCGCCGAGGGCCGCTCCGGCCACAAAGGCGGCCGCGCTAGCCCCTGCCCCGCTGCCGGCGCCGCCCGCGACCCCGGTGGAGAGCACTCCGCCGGCGATGGAAAGCCACAGCGCGATAGTCATCGGATTAGTCAGGGTGATCGCCAGACCGAAGAGATACGAACTGCGGTCGGTCCGCGCTGCCCCACCCGTCTCGAGGTCCGGCGCGCTGCCGCGGCGGAAATCTTTAATCCCGGACCAGCCGAGGTAGCCGAGTACCAAAAAGCCGAAGAGCCACATGGCGAGCTTCACCGCCGGGAATTTGGTAATCAGCGGCGCCACTCCCAGCGTTGCCAGGATAAGATAAGCGGCATCAGCCGTCGCCGCTCCCAGTCCCACCATCCAGGCATCCCCGAAGCCGCTTCGCAGGCCTCGCTTGATGAGCTCGATACTCGTCGGACCGACGGGCGCCGCCACCGACAGACCGATAACCATTCCGGTCAGAATTGTTTCCAGCATTTCCTCGCCTCCTGCCGTCAGATTGGGGCACAATCGCTGCGTCTCCGCGTATTATCCTTCTTTATTATACATCCTGCCGAGCTACCTGAACACTGCATGTTCTTCAACGCTTTTGAAGTTACCCCGATTTGGTGGACAGCCAGAAAGGCTAGTATAATTAAACCAGCAGGAGGTGTCGGAAATGGAGAAGCGGAGAACCTATGATACCTAGTTCAAGATTGAAACCGTCCGTTTAATTACTGAGCAGGGGATGAGTTCTATCCAAGTAGCCAAAGACATCGGGGTACATGCAAATACTATCTACAAATGGGTGCAGCAGTATAAGGATAACCCGGACGATGCTTTTCCCGGCAAAGGTCATCTAAAGCCGGAGGATGAAGAACTCCGTAAGCTAAGACGGCGCAATGCTGACCTGGAAGAGGAGAACGCTATTTTAAAAAAAGCCATGGCCATCTTCACAAAACACCCGCGCTGACCTATCAGTTTATAGAGGATAACCGCTTCACTTTCCGGGTGGCGAAGATGTGCCAGGTACTAGGAGTACTGAGAAGCGGTTACTATGCCTGGCGTAAGAAACCTAAGAGCAAACGACAGCAAGCAAACGAACATCTACTACAGGCAATCAAACAAGTGCATAAGACTACTCCGGTATACGGCTATCCAAGGGTCACTGCTGAGCTTAAAGCAAGTGGGATCACCTGCAGTAAGAACCGGGTGGCTAGACTAATGCGGGAAAACCAGATTGCCGCCAAAGTAAAGCGAAAGTTTAAAGCAACCACCAATTCCCGGCATAACCTGCCGGTAGTTGAAAATCATCTAAACCGTAACTTTAACCCTAAGCGCCTAAATGTCGCCTGGGCAGCCGATATCACCTACATTCCGACCAGGGAAGGATGGCTTTATCTGGCGGCCGTCGAAGACCTCTACAGCCGCAAGATAATCGGATGGGCGATGGATAAGACGATGACTGAGAAGTTGGTCCACCAAGCCCTGCTTCAAGCTATCAAGCGAGTCAGGCCACCTAAAGGAGTAGTCCATCATTCAGACCGGGGCAGTCAGTATGCCAGCAAGGATTATCAGGCACTATTACGCACCTATGGGTTCATCCCGAGCATGAGTCGCAAGGGGGACTGTTACGATAATGCCTGTGTGGAGTCATTTTTCGGAACCTTAAAGAAGGAGTTGGTCTACTTCCACCGTTATCGGACGCGGGCTGAAGCCAGGACAAGTATTTTCAGATACATAGAGTTGTTTTACAACCGGGTTCGTTTGCACTCCAAGTTAGGATATAAATCTCCGGAAGATTACGAGAAACTGAGCTTAGCCGCCTAACTTGGTGTCTATTTTATCGGGGCAAGTACAAGGGGATGCCGAGGGGAGGGGAAAGCAAAAAATACGGTTTTGGTATCTCTTTATATTCCAACTTAAATTAAGGAGGGTATCAGATGAAAGCTCAGTTTAAATTAATAGTGTGCCTGGTAACTATTTTAAGCTTGTTACCAATTTACTCAAATGTGATGGCATCGACAGACGACGTATATTTTGGGGTAAGTTTGCAGCGCTATGTCGAAGAACCTGCGGATTCAGCAATGCTTACACTGTTTGCAGGGAATCTATCAGGTAAACGGATTACACTAGATGAAATTTCGATCTTTCGAGAAGGTTCTGATGAACCGTTCCGAAAAATCCAAGTAGGTAAAGAACTAACGCAGCTTAATACTAACTTAAGTTCGCAAGATTGCAAAACAATGGTTCATCCAAATATTGATGAAGTGGTTGATAAAAATGCCCGGGCACAGTTTTTCAAGGTAAATGGCGATAAGCTGTATATGTGTATCGAGGAAGTCAATTTATCCGAGATTCTATATGAAATCAGACCTGACCAGGTGTTTCGGCTTACGGCCATAGCCAGATTCAATGTGGATGGCAAAGAGATCGCAGTAGAAGATAAAGGTGTCGGTTATTATGCTCCGAGACCAATTATCAAAGATGCTACAGTAGAAAGTTCCGATACTTCAGGAGATAGTGTATTAGCTGTTCCATCGGGCTGGAGCAAGATTGCTCCCCATGTTCACACAAAGTACAGTGATGGAGCGCCCACTATTAGTGTAAGGACATGGATGCAAACTGCTGCTGCGGCGGGTTTAAGGGGATTGTCTTCAATGACCACAATGACATGGTTACTTCCACAGAATACACGCAAAGAGCAAATGATATAAGCAACTCAAGCGATGTTGCAATTGTTGCAGATGATAGTTATGAACTTACGACTTCAGTTGATAGCCATGGCATTGCTATTGGTTATAGTACATTTGATAATGCGATAAGAACTGAAGTTGGGCAAATGTCACAGGCTGCATCGAACGGTGCCTTGGCTGGGCCAGCACATCCGAACAATGGGATTTACTACTGGTACGAACATGATTTCGCTGATATAACGATAAAAACTACGGAACTCGGTGATAGTGGAGTATACAGTTCAGGCAATATTGGTTATTGGGATCAATATCTACTTCAAGGAGATTGGCTCGTTAACACTATCAGCAGCGGAAACTTCGTAATTGGGATTGGTGGTAGTGATGCCCACTATGATCCTGCAGATGTACTAGATGCTGTGACATGGGTTAAAAGCACTTGGAGCGTTACACCTCCAAAATCAAGTAAAACAGTTATAAAAAATGCCATTGCTGCAAAACGGGTATCGTTTGGCTTCAAAACTCATACTTTTGCAGATATGAGTTTGAGTCAAGGGTCTACTCTATATATGGGTGGTAAAGGTGGCCTAAACAACTCAGACACCATCAGTATTACTGTAAGCCATGTACCCCTAGGTGACGTAATAAATAATGTAACCAACGTTAGACTATATAGATATGACACGGTTGGAGGACTGGTCTCTAGAAATTATTCACCCAGTTCGAGAGTGCTGACAATCTTGTGTAAACCTCCCAGACCAGATAAAATGAACTGGAAAAGGGAGGTTTCTTTATGGCGAAAATCGACCGGGACAAACTGAAGGAACTCATCAAAGAGCAAGGTCTTAAG
>JBMNPB010000062.1:0-3903 GCA_050943375.1 bacterium | reverse complement strand
GGATACACTGGACCAGCCACTGCAACGTCTCTTCTTCATCATCGATCCGGGTCCCGCAATTGATATCAATATAATCCGCGCCTGCCGCGGCCTGGCTTAAAGCCAACCGCTGGATCACAGCGCTGTCCCGTCCTTCAATCGCCTGGCGAACCATTTTACGGCTGCTGTTGATCAATTCGCCGACAATCAGCACGGCAAGTCACCTCCTCAACATTGACGCCTCTTTATTTACAGAGCGCTTTTTCCGCGCTCTGCAGAACCTGCTCCATTTCACGAAGCAGCTCCGCCTCGAGGTACTCCTTTCCGGGCCCCCCGAGGATCTGCCTGACCTTTTCCCGGGCAAAAAGGCGCGGATCTTTTTTCGGCGAGTTCAGCCACACTTCACGAGGTTCCCGGTTGACCAGCCTGGGAATATAATGTTCACCGTCGCGCAAAAGCTGCTTCGTGGTTTTATGCGAGAGGTAATGCCCGCCCGCACCGATCTCGCCGATGACATTGTCGAGGATATAGGCTTCGCCGCCGCGGATCCCCTCTTTGATCCGGTTGATGTAACCGAAGAACTCTTCATCGATAATCAACTGCTCGAAATAAAGACACTGGCAGGTTTCCACCAGCCCGGCGCCGCCCAGGATATCTGTCCCGCTCAGCCATGGCGTGATCCCTGAAGCAACCTTTTCGAGAGCCGCCTGGATCCCCGGCTCTTTGGCATCGCTGGCCAGGCCACTGGCAAAACTGGGCAGGCCGTAGAAGCGGGCCATCTCGGCACAGGCGGCGTTCTGCAGGCCTTCCTCCGGGGAGCCTACTGCAAAAAGCCCGGTGCGCATATCGAGAATCCCCGAAGAGGAGCCGTAGATCAGCGGTGTGCCCGGCTGATAGCTCTGGAAGATGGCCAGGGCGGCCAGCACCTCGATATTGTTGAGCAGAACCGATCCCAGCAGGCTTACCGGAGCGGTCGCCCCGGCAATCGGCATCGGGAGGATATTGATCGGGACATGAAACCCGGTCAGCTCCAGCCCCGCCTCCATCATCTCGGGATCATACCCGAGCGGCGATACCGGACAGCAGACCACGGAGAAAATATTTCTTTCCTTGATTTTTTTGCGGTCCCCCAGCACAACTTCGAGCAGATCGATGAAATAGGGGACCTCCTGCGGGGTAAATACGTCGGTCTGAACATGCTTGCCGGTATACCGGTAGGCGGTGGCCAGCTCTCTGAGGGTGCGCACCTCGGACGGCGCATCCAGAGCGCTGATGATCGGCCAGTAGAGGCTGATATAGTCGAGGGTATCACAGAGCGCCACGCTGTCGGCAAAATCCTGCATCGTCGATTCCCTGCGGAAACCTGTCTCCAGGTCATTAACGTAGCAGCCCTGCCCGTCCGTAGAAAGATATGAACATCCCCCGCCCATCTGCAGGTCTTTCGCCGGATCGAGACCGCCGAGGGTAAACTTCGCCGGCGCTGACTTCAGGGATTTTTCAACCAGTCCCGGCGGAAATTTAATTGTCTCCCGCGCCGCATCCACCCGGCAGCCGTGCTCGGCCATCAAGTCGAGGATCCGCTTGCTTTTTATCTTGATCCCGGTTTCTTGCAGTATCTGCAGGGTCTTTTCATGGATGAGGGCCTTGTCGTCTTCAGTCAATACATTGATTTTCAACATTTAACTTCCTCCTTTCCAGACCGGACTCCTGGCGCCGGTTAAAAGAGGGCGGGCCCCTTTTCCGCTCTCGCTGTCCCGGATGGACGGAGAGGGACCCGCAACCGCTTCACCTGCGCAGATTATGAACTTTTCTTTGGCTTAAACTATCAGGCGAGAATTTTTTTAGCCAGCTTCACCGCGGCAACGGCGTCTTCCGCGTAGCCGTCCGCCCCGATCTTCTCAGCCCAATCGCTGCTCACCGGCGCGCCGCCGACCAGAACCTTGACCCGTTCGCGCAGCCCCGCTTCTTTCAAAGTGTCAATGACCTCCTGCTGTTTCGGCATGGTGCTGGTCAGCAGGGCGCTCAATCCCACAAAGTCCGGCTGATTTGTTTTCACTTCCTCGACAAACCTCTCCGTAGAGACATCGATGCCGAGGTCGGTTACTTCAAAGCCGGCCGCGGAGAGCATCGAGGCGACAATGCTTTTGCCGATATCGTGCATATCGCCTTCCACGGTGCCGATGACGAACTTCCCGGCGCTCTTCCAGGCGCCCTCTTTCTTTTTCAGCTCGGGCAGCAGCAGGTCCATCGCCGCCTTGGTCGCTTCACCGGCCGTGATCAGCTCTGGTAAAAAGAACTCCTCCGCTTCAAAAAGGGCCCCGGCCTTTTCAATGCCGGGAATACAGCCCTGGTTTAAAACCTCCAGCGGTTCTATGCCCTCAGCCAGCGCTTTTTTAACCAGAGTTTCAGTTTTCTCCACATCACCGTCAAGGATCGCTGCTTTGATCTCTGCAAACATAGCCAATCCCTCCTCATAAATATTTATCTGTAAAGCTGTTTACAGACCTTAACCTTAACCCAGGATATCCCGGCGCGCTTCTTGCATCAGCTCATCCATCTCTTTAAGCAGCCCCTCTTCAAGGGGGGGGACACTGTGCGTGGCGAGAATCTCCTTTACCTTCTGTTTGGCCCTATCGGCATAGCTGCCCTCGCCCGGGTCCAGGATAAAACTGTCCCGCAGCCTCCTGGTCCAGAGCTCTTTTCGAAAATGGCGCACAGTATGTTTATGTGACAGGAAATGACCGGCCGGGCCGATTTCGTTGATCACATCAAGCGCCAGGGTCCCGGCATCGGCTGAAAACTGACGCAGGTAGGCGGAAGCATGCGCGTAAACCTCTGCATCCATGACCAGGTTTACCAGCGAGCCGCTGATCGCGCTGTCCCGCGAACCCATCCAGGAAGAGAGATCGGTCCAGGTGGCCAGGCTGATCATCACCCTTAATACATTTCGTTCAAAAGCGGTCAGATCATCCGGCAGCTCCTCCGAGGAGCCGTGGGCGACCATGCCGGGCAGGTTATAGTAACGTGCCATCTGGGCCAGCGCAGCGCCGGTAAGGGGGTACTCCGGAGCCGCGTAATTAACCTCGCCGCTTCTCATATCCGCCGGTCCGGAGTCCGATGCGTAAACCATGGGCGCTTCGGGGTTGGCGCACTTCAAAATTACCAGCGTGGCCAGCTCTTCGGCATTGGCCATGACCAGAATCCCGGCCATCGTTGCCGGGGCGGTAGTTCCCCCCAGCGCCATGTTCATCGGCACTACCGGAATGCCCGCTTCCGCCAGAACTACCATCGCCTCGACCGCGTGTTTTTCAAAAGTCAGCGGCGATACCGGAGAGGCAACTGCGGAAAAGATGGGGTTTTGACGCAGCTCCTTCTCCCCTCCGGCTACCGCTGCCGCAAGGCGCACCTGCCACTCCGCCGTTTTTTTAACGGAGCAGGAGCACTGGATATGTTTCCTGATATTCCGCAACGATATATCAAGCGCGGAAAGCTCCTCCAGCGGGGGAGGCCCATCTGTAGGCATGGCGAGCGGCCAGAAAAAGGTAACACAGTCCAGATAGTCGGCAACTACGGCAAAATCCTGCAAATCGCGGCCGGTAGAGCTCCGCTTTTCGCCTGTCTCCAGGTCGTGCACAAAAGGCGCATAGCCGCTGGTGGTATTCAAGGGGCTCCCTGAAGGAACCGTCAGACGGCATGCGGGATCGCGGGCCGCCAGAATAAGTTGACGCCGGATCTGCTTGATCGCTTCCTTGACCATCTCCCGGGGCAGCCTGACAGTGCTGCCGTCTTCTTTGGCACCGTGCCGCGCCAGCAGTTGACGAACCTTTTCACTTTCTACTTTGATCCCTGTCTTTTCCAACACGATCAAGGAGGCTTCGTGAATCCGCTCCATTTCATCGCCGGTTAAAAAACTGAATAAAGCTT
>JBMNPB010000061.1:0-3943 GCA_050943375.1 bacterium | reverse complement strand
GGCCCGTCAAGTTGCCCTTGCTGCCACTCTTGTTGTTATCCTTGTTCTTGGCCAATGTCCGACTCCTCCTCGCCTTGAGTTGGCTGCCGCATGCTCTCGACAGCCTGTTTATATTGTGGCCGGAAAATTTTTTTTAACACGGGGGAATTGTTGGATTGAATGTGGCCATCGCCTTTGTAAACAAGCTTAATTAAACAAGTTTGCCGGCAGGAAGCACCGGGGCAGGGAAATAATGGAAAAATACATGCTGTATTTCCGTCAGAATTTGTCCGGCAGCGGCGGATATTACTGAAAAATACTAAATCCTTGTCGCAAATCACAACCGGAGAGTTCCTGAACCTGACAAATATTTTGGCTTGTCTGTATTACAATAAAGAGAAAAAGCAAGGGTTTGGCAGCCGAAGGCGGTGAGATTCCTCTCATGCACAAAACAAAGCAGGCCGATTCCTGGATTAAAGCCAAAGCGACGCATTTTATGCGAGGCCGGGCTGCCGACACTTCCTTTGCCGGGGGAGAGAGCGGTAGCCATACTTCCGGTAAGGCTTCTTTCGTCGGCCGACGCCCGTATCAGTCCCTCGCTCTGGGGCTGGCAGGCTTCGTCTGCGGACGGTTTCTGCTGTTCGACGCTTTCACCCCGTTCGGGATAGCTTATTTTGCCGCCGCTTCCATTGTTTTTCCGGATGCCGGATTGGCTGCCGGCGCCGGTGTACTGCTGGGCAGCGCAGTTGCCGGCGGCTGGCGGCCGACAATAGAAAAATGCCTGATAATGGTAGCGTTTTCCCGGCTGTTGCGTTTCCCCGGCTTAATCAATCGGAGGCGGACTTGGGCGGTTGCCTTTTGTCTTTTTGGCGTTGCCGCGGCCGTCAGAGTTATTGCCGCTCTCATCTATGAACCGACTGTGGACAGTTATGTCTTGGCTGTGGCTGACAGTTTCCTCGCTTTCCTTGCTATGCCTCTGTTCGGGCGGGTGTTAACTGTTCTGTGTGAAACGGTTTACCGGAGGAAACTAAAGCGGAATGAAGTAGTATTAGCGGTGGCGGCGGTCATTATTCTGGCGTTCGCCTTGATAAATGAGCCGTTCGGCTTCGTAGTGCCGTTCCGTCTTCTTCTCAGTTTGCTTGTCATAATTTTCGCTTATCTGGGCGGCGGCCCCGCCGGCGCCGGAGCGGGAGTAGTCGGGGGGGTGTTGCTTGATTTGACCCGCGGCTTGGTTCCGGCCAATATCAGTCTTTACGCCTTCTGCGGCTGCCTTTCCGGTTGTTTCCGACGGCTGGGGCGGATCGGGACCGGATTGGCGTACACTGTTTCTTTCCTTCTCTTGACAGTTTACCTGGGTGAGGCGGGAATAGATAATGCTTTGGCCGAGCCGCTCCTCGCCGGTGCCGTGTTTATGATTATCCCGGAACGTTGTTTTGAGCAGTTCCGGCGTTTCTTACCGGATACATTTCTGGCCCCCCCGGCCTATCGCCAGCGGCAGGTACTATTGCAGGAAACAATTGCGGCCAAACTACGCGAGCTCGGGCATGTCTTTCACGAATTGTCCGCCGCTTTCAGTCAGGTCTCAGGATCTGTAAGCCGCCCCGACCAGGATTGGACCGAGATGCTTGACGCCATCACCGGCCGGGTTTGCCGGACCTGCGGAATGGCTAAAACATGCTGGGAACGTGATTTCTATAATTCCCATCAGACAATCATGAGCCTGCTGAAAACAGCGGAAGAGCAAGGCTGCCTTACCGAAGACAGAATTAAGGAAGATGTTAAGCGCCATTGTATCCGGATTCCGGAAATGATTAGGGTGGCCAATCACCTGACTGAGCTTTGTCGTCTGGATAATTATTGGCGCGGGAAAATCATCGAGACGAGGGAAGTAGTATCCGGACAGTTAGCAGGAATTGCCCAAATCATCCGGGCCTTGGCGGCGGAAGCCAAAATGGACTTTGACTTCCAGGCCGAAGCGGAGGCTGCGGTCCGCAGCGAGATTGAACGTTTGGGGACTGAGTTTCGAGAAATTGAGATTATTAGTCTGGAAAAAGAAAACGCAGAGATTATTTTGTCGGGGACTGCCTGTCAGGGGGAAGATTTCTGCCGTTCTGTCGTTGTTCCCGCCCTCGCCAATTTGTTAGGGCAAAGTCTGACGGTGCAGAAAATCAACTGCAACCGGAACGTCTGGCAGGCCGGCTGTCGGTTTAGGATATGCACGGAACAGGTTTTTCGGGTGGCAATCGGCGTCAGCCGGGCCGGTAAAGACGGCAGTGGGGTCTCGGGGGACAGTTATTCGATTCGCCGTTTCCGGGACGGCAAGCTCGTTTTGATGCTGAGCGACGGCATGGGAACCGGAGACCGGGCAGCGATGGAAAGCAACGCAACCATTGCTCTTCTGGAGGGGCTGTTAAGCGCCGGGTTCGATCGCGATCTGGCGGTGCGGACGGTCAATTCTATTTTGGTGCTGCGCTCGCCGGAAGAAATTTTTGCTACCGTTGACATGGCTGTTGTTGATCAGCGACAGGGCACGGTGGAGTTCGTCAAAATTGGGGCTGCCGCCAGTTATCTTAAGAGTGGCGACACAGTCCGGGCCATTGAGGCATCGTCTCTGCCGATCGGCATTCTGCAAAGCATTGATGTCAGCACTATCCGTTGCGATTTGTCTCCCGGTGATGTCATTATTCTGGCAACGGACGGAGTGACGGACGCCGGCGGAAAACGCCGGGGCGGTGACTGGCTGTCTGGCTTCCTGCGGGATGCGGCCGTCGATAATCCTCAGATCTTGGCCGAGGCAATTGTCATGCGGGCGAAGAATCTCGGGCAGGGAGAAATCGCTGACGACATGGCGGTCATTGTCGGGAAGATTATTTAAACAAGCCTCTCCCCAACCTAATTCGGTGCGGTGATATGCCGCGCCCTTTTTTTGTTGGAAAATAATGTATATAAAGGATGGTTCCCGGCAACACTTCTACCAAAGGGGGGAGGAGGATGCTGAAACTTTGCCCCACAGTTCAGTTAATAATTGTCGTGACCGACGGCGGGTCAAATTTCGGCGGTGATCCGGTGCAGGCGGCACTGGAAGCAAATTCGCTTGGCTACCCCGTTTCCGCTCTCGGGATTGTGGACGCGGATGACCCGGCGGACGAGGTGTTTGACGAAATAAAAAAGATTGGTGCTGCCGGGGGCGGGGTGAGCGAGATGGCGACAATTCACCATTTGAACGACGCGCTGCTCCGGGTGGTCAGGATGACAACAGCAAAACAACTGAATGGGATTATCAGCGGACAGCTGAAGTCAATTTTGGCGACGCAAGAGGACAGCATTTTGCCGGACCGGACGGCGGCGAAATTGGCGGAGATGGCAGAGCGGCTGGCCGATGAAGTCTATCTGCGGTGTGTTATTGCCGTCGATTGCAGCCGGAGTATGGAAGCCAAACTGCGCCGGGTGAAAGATGGTGTAATCAGTTTGCTGGCCGCCTGGCAAAACCGGACGGGCAAGAGTGACTTGGCATTGCTTTGTTATCCGGGCCACAACGGAGAATTGACGAGGCTTCTGGCCGATTTCAGCCGTGACCCTGCCTACCTGGGTAAGAAATTGAAGGATATTAATTCCGGCGGCGGCACACCGACAGCTCCGGCCATTCGGGCAGCGGCCCGTCTGCTGCGGGACAGCCGACAGTCGGCAGATAATGCGATAACATCGGAAATCGGCGCAATTTGTCTTTAATCCCGCAAGGGATTTTTCTTTCCGTGTGAAAAAGGAAGAAGCGGGTAACTTATTAACAGGAAAACAGGTCGGCGCAGCGAAATAAAAAATAGACTGCGCGGAGGGCTAAGAGAATGGTTCCAACCGTTCTGGCGAAAATCAGGCGGACAATTATCCGTTATAATCTCCTGCGAGAGGGTGACAAGGTTGTTGTCGGCGTTTCCGGCGGGCCCGATTCGCTGACGCTTTTGCATGC
>JBMNPB010000060.1:0-4046 GCA_050943375.1 bacterium | reverse complement strand
CGGGCGTCGAGATAATCCCGGGCCGCCTTGGCCGCCTTGTGGCGCAGGATAATGCTGCGCTGCATCTCCGGGCGCCGCAGATCCAGATAACGGTAACGCAGACGGACAGATTCGTCCACCGTTACATATTCGCCGATACTAAAGGGCGGTGTCTTGGCTGCATTCAGAATTCGCAGTGACATTGCCGCAACTTCAATTTCCCCGGTTGCCAAGTTGGGATTGATGGTTCCTGCCGGTCGGGCGTTCACCCGTCCTGTCACCGCCACGACGTATTCGTTTCGAAGTATCCCGGCCTTTTCGAATACTTCCCGGCTCTGCTGCGGATCAAACACAATCTGGACGATGCCGGAGCGATCCCTGAGATCGACGAAAATCAATCCGCCGTGGTCCCGCCACCGCTGCACCCACCCCATTAAAGTCACTTCCCGGTCAGTATCCCGGATAGTCAGTCCACCGCAGCCGCTGGTTCGTTTCAGTCCATGAATTGTTTCCGCCATGTCAGCACCTCTCCTTCTCTCCGTGAATGAATTATTTGCTTCTTTCCTGTAGATATTTTACCAGGCCGGACAAAGAAACCTCCACCTGTTCACTCGTCGCCATCTCACGCACAGTTGCTGTCCCCCGTGCTAATTCGTCCTCGCCGAGAATGACCGTCCAGCGTGCCTTCAGCTTATTGGAATATTTCATTTGTCCTTTCAGGCTGCGTCCGACGAAATCCTGATCGGCAGTAATCCCGGCGCCGCGCAGACGGCAGAGAAGATCAAAAGCCGCTTCCCTCACCCCGGTTCCAATGGTGGCGATAAACACCGTAAGCGGATATTGCTCCGGTAACTTTTTACCAACGCTGTCCACCGTCAGGACCAGACGTTCTACCCCGATGGCAAAGCCAGTCGCCGGTGTCGGCTGTCCCCCGACAATATCCACCAGGCCGTCATAACGCCCGCCGCCGCAAATGGAACTTTGCGCTCCGAGCGCGTTCGACATAAACTCAAAGGTGACTTTGGTATAATAATCAAGACCCCGCACCAGCCGTGGATCCAGTATGTATCCGACACCGACGGCGTCCAGATATTTGCGGACACCGGCGAAATGTTCGGCGCATTCATCGCAGAGACAGTTAACGATATCAGGAGCACCGGCGGTGACAGACTGACATTTTTCATTCTTGCAGTCGAGAATGCGAAGCGGGTTCCGGGTGTAGCGGGATTGGCAGTCGGGACAGAGGTCACTGAGTTTATCTTTCAGGAAAGTCTGCAACTTTTCCCGATGGACGGGCCGGCAATTGGGACAGCCAATGCTGTTGATGTGCAGTGTGAACGTCCCGGTGCCGTCGGCCTGGACCGGCTCCAAGCCCAGCCGCCGGAAATACTGCCAAGGCAGCATAATGATTTCCGCATCGGCAGCCGGGTCCTGAGTCCCCAGCACTTCGGCATCGAGTTGATGGAATTGGCGGTAGCGTCCGGCCTGCGGCTTGTCATAGCGAAAGACTGGACCGAATTGATACAATTTGGTCGGCTGCAATCCGGCGCCAAGCTTGTTCTCAATGTAAGCCCGGACGATAGCCGCCGTAATCTCCGGCCGCAGGGTGATGCTCCGATTGCCCCGGTCGAGAAAAGTATACATTTCTTTCTCGACAATATCGGTTGTTTCCCCGACTCCGCGGTGGAACAACTCCGTATGCTCAAAAATCGGGGTGCGGATTTCCGTATATCCGTACTCCCGGCAGATGCGGCGGAATTCGTCCTCCACCTGCTGCCACTTTTCAATCGTTCCCGTCAGAAAATCATTCGTTCCCCGCGGCCGTGTGATTTGCATTTTGCTTCCTCCTTACTTTGATAGTTCCCGCCCGGGCGGGAACATAAAAAATGCCCGTACCCGACATGAAACAATGTCAGGGACGGGATCATTTCCCGTGGTGCCACCCTGCTTAGGCATTTTGCCCCGCTTTCGGCACGGTAACGGGTGCTGACCGGCACAGCCTACTGTAATTCGGCCGGCGGCTCCGGGGTGTTTTTCGGAAAAATTTCCCGGGCACGCTTCCAGTCACGACGTGCCCTCCCTGGGGGAAAAGATTTCTCCTACTCGTCCCCTTCATCGCATTATCGACAGATTTAGTAGATTAATATATAATAATTCTAATCAAATGGCAACGGGTTGTCAACTGAATACGCAAATCAGCTTCACCCGCCCCGTCTCCATCCCGCTTTCACCCGGACACTGAATTTACGACGAGGAGGTTTGCTATGCTGAGCGAAGGAAGCGGTGTAACCCGAAGAGTCAAGCTTCATGTGCGTACCCTCGAGCCCATGTCCTATGTGCATGACACCACCAAAAAACTGCGGGAACACGGTATCGAGCCGGAAGCTGTAATCGACTGCTCGCTGGGGACCAATCCTTACGGTTGTTCACCGGTGGTCCATGCCGCAGCCTCCCGCCTGAACTGGAAAACTATATCAGATTACCCTGACCCGGGTTACACCGATTTGAAACAAGCCTTGATTGCGTTCTGGTCCGATGTGGTGACTCTCACGCCGGGGCAAATTTTTCTCGGTGTTGGTTCGATGGGCGTCCTGGAAAAGGTCAACAAACTCCTCGTCGGACCGGGCAGCCGGGTCCTCGGCTATTCGCCGCAGTTCACTTCGTATATCAGTGAGGTATGGGCGAGCGGCGGAGATTACGATTACGCGGCTCTTTCGCCGGATAAGCGCTTCACTTTCAATGCTACAGACATCCTCTGCCGGATTGGTCCTGAATGCACCATGGTCTACCTGGACAACCCGAACAACCCGACTGGACAAATCATCAGCCTGGCGGATATCGAGACAATCACCGCCGCCGCAGCGTCATTTGATGTGGCAGTCCTTGTGGATGAAGCGTACGGTGATTTCATGGACAAGGCCAACTCAGCTCTGAAGCTGACCGGAAAATACGGTAACCTGATCGTCGTCCGCTCTTTCTCCAAGGGCTCGGGCCTTGCCAACCTTCGTGTCGGCTACGGTGTTACCCAGGGCCCCCTGCTGCCGTTTCTGGAGAAGGTGGATATGCTTTTTACTTTTCCGTCCTATGTAAGCCGCCTTGCCGCCATATCCTTGCGGGACGAGACGTTTATTATCGACTGCCGGCAGCGGGTTGCCGCGGCGAAACAGCAGGTGATTGCCGCCTGCCGCAAACTTACCATAGCTAAAACCGACGCGGAAGTTCCAATCCTGACTATCGGCCACCCGGATCCCGCAGTCAATCTTTATGAGGAATTCGTCAAACGAGGCATCCTGACAGAAGCCGGGGAAGATTTCCTTGCCCTCGGTAAAAACTATATCCGGCTGCGGGTACCGGCCGATATCGGCCCGTTGCTCGAGAGGCTCTCGAAAATCCAGGAAAGCCTTTGAGCCACCCGCCCGTTTAATTCGTTCCCGCCAGCAGCCGGTATCCTCGCATGCCGGCTGCTTTGCTTGACTGCTCAATACTCACCTTTATCTCCAATATCCTACAAGCATATTCAATATCCTTGGAATGAGGCTCAATTGTCTCTAAACCAAACCACTTAACAAATATACGATTTATTATCATAATCAAATCGTCTTCTGATTTAACTTTTGGCAAAGAAGCCAAAAGTTAAACAGCCTCAGGATCATCTTCGTCATCCAGTAGCCCAGAAAATAATTCCATAGGTCGACCTCTTTTAAGATTGCCCTAACCTTCAGAAATAAATTCCTGTATTTTTCTTTCAGTAATTCTCTCTATCGTTCACTTCAGACACCGCCATTAAATGCTTTTGACTACTAACTGAAAGCTGCTGGAGCTTCGCTGAAACCTCTTCGTATCCGAAAATAGTACCGAAAAGTACTTTTACTATACGGCTTAGCATCTGTTTCCGTGTGTGAGACCTCTTAACTACCTAAGTTTTGTACAAACATGAGCGCCCAATCAGGTAAAAAACGGGAATTCCAACTGTAACGGTCTCTTTGTGCGGCAGGAGTCCAACACAATGCGGACCAGGCTGTTCAAATCTGGGAGAAAGAAAGCAATTCCGCCTTTAGTTTCCCGGA
>JBMNPB010000059.1:0-4067 GCA_050943375.1 bacterium | reverse complement strand
TCTTGTTCGCAGTCGTATCGCCGAAGATGTAATTCAGCGACTTTTCATTCGCATAGTAAGCCGAGAGCAGCGTCGTCCAGGCGAAGAGGAGACTGGCCACTGCCACCACATAGCCGCCGAATTGACCAAAAGCAACCTGGAAGGCGGCTGTCGTCAGCGCGGCACCGTCCGCGTTCGGGTGAGTGATATGCACCTGCGTGAACAGGATGGCAAAACCGGTAATCGTGCAGACAATAAGAGTGTCAATGAGGTTCTCTCCCCAACCCCAGGAGGCCTGACGGACCGGGTGATCAGTAACGGCGGCCGCGTGTGCGCCCATGCCGGAACCCATGCCCGACTCATTAGAGTACACGCCGCGGGCGATGCCCCAGCGGGTCGCCGCCGCGACGGAAGCCCCGGCAAAACCGCCCACCGGCGCAATCGGCGTGAAGGCATGCCGGACGATTGATGCGAATACGGATGGAATCAATGCGTAGTTCTTCAAAACAAGCAAGATACCGCCGATGATATAGAGCGCAGCCATGAACGGGACGATTTTGTCGGCCACGGAAGCAATCCGGCGGACGCCGCCGATGATGGTGACCCCCAGAGAAATGATGACGAAAAGAATACCGAACATCACCGGCAAACCGAATGCCTGATTAAGCGAGTCCGCCACCGCGTTCGTCTGGACAAGCAGGCTCCACGGGGCCGTCAAAACAGCCTGCCAAGCAAGAACAAAAGCGAGGCCGTGCCAGCCCATCGCGTTTTTCATTACGTAGTTCCGGCCGCAGAGATATTCATCGATGGACTCGAATTTGACCCGGTAGCGCTGCCCGAGGATGATCTCGGCCGCTTTGGTGGACATGCCCACCATCGCCGTCATCCACATCCAGAAGATAGCGCCCGGGCCACCCATGGTAATCGCCACGGCGACGCCGGAAACATTGCCGGTGCCGATGGTCGAGGCAATCGCCGTGCAGGCGGCGGCAAAACCGCTGACAGTGCCTTCGCCTTCACCCTTGCCGGCGAACATCTTACCGAAAGTGTTCTTCCAGTGGAAACCCCAATTCCGCTGATAGGCTCCCTTAAAAGCAATGGTTAGATAAAGTCCGGTCCCGAGGACCATAATGAAAAGAGGCGGTCCCCAGAAGAAATTACTGATGGCTCCAACTACGTTTTCCAACATTGTTAGCATTTCTTTTCCCCCTTTTTATTGATTCAGACTGTCATCTTGCCCGCCTGCATTCACCTCCCGCCGCTGAATTTTTCGTTAAACGGAATCTTGCTATATTTCCTTCTGTTCCAAACTTTCAGAAGATTAATTCTAGGGTAAATTATATCAATTTGTCTGAATTTCGTCAACCTTTAACATTAATACTCGCAATATCGCGACTTTTATTAATTTTCATATCTTTTGCATTATTTACAATTGTCCGAATTAATTGACTCCAATAAATATAAAGAGAAAGACCCGCCAGAAGCTGGTCCTTCTCTTCCGAGTTATCCGACTTCAATTGCCGGCTTTACGGTTTGCTCACATAGGAAACAACAGACGGATTCTCGCCGCGCTCCAAAGCCGGCAGATACCGGTCATAGAAATCGTTGTGGAGACGGATGATTTCCTGCCGGGTCGTCCAGATAATGACAATGGTTGCCACGACGCCGATGATAGTCGCGGTGTCAGTTACGAGCCACAAGAAACCGGTATCGGCGCCGGAAAGGAGAATCGGAAACAGGAAGTAGGCAATGAAGAGATAAGTCGCCGTCTTGTTCGCAGTCGTATCGCCGAAGATGTAATTCAGCGACTTTTCATTCGCATAGTAAGCCGAGAGCAGCGTCGTCCAGGCGAAGAGGAGACTGGCCACTGCCACCACATAGCCGCCGAATTGACCAAAAGCAACCTGGAAGGCGGCTGTCGTCAGCGCGGCACCGTCCGCGTTCGGGTGAGTGATATGCACCTGCGTGAACAGGATGGCAAAACCGGTAATCGTGCAGACAATAAGAGTGTCAATGAGGTTCTCTCCCCAACCCCAGGAGGCCTGACGGACCGGGTGATCAGTAACGGCGGCCGCGTGTGCGCCCATGCCGGAACCCATGCCCGACTCATTAGAGTACACGCCGCGGGCGATGCCCCAGCGGGTCGCCGCCGCGACGGAAGCCCCGGCAAAACCGCCCACCGGCGCAATCGGCGTGAAGGCATGCCGGACGATTGATGCGAATACGGATGGAATCAATGCGTAGTTCTTCAAAACAAGCAAGATACCGCCGATGATATAGAGCGCAGCCATGAACGGGACGATTTTGTCGGCCACGGAAGCAATCCGGCGGACGCCGCCGATGATGGTGACCCCCAGAGAAATGATGACGAAAAGAATACCGAACATCACCGGCAAACCGAATGCCTGATTAAGCGAGTCCGCCACCGCGTTCGTCTGGACAAGCAGGCTCCACGGGGCCGTCAAAACAGCCTGCCAAGCAAGAACAAAAGCGAGGCCGTGCCAGCCCATCGCGTTTTTCATTACGTAGTTCCGGCCGCAGAGATATTCATCGATGGACTCGAATTTGACCCGGTAGCGCTGCCCGAGGATGATCTCGGCCGCTTTGGTGGACATGCCCACCATCGCCGTCATCCACATCCAGAAGATAGCGCCCGGGCCACCCATGGTAATCGCCACGGCGACGCCGGAAACATTGCCGGTGCCGATGGTCGAGGCAATCGCCGTGCAGGCGGCGGCAAAACCGCTGACAGTGCCTTCGCCTTCACCCTTGCCGGCGAACATCTTACCGAAAGTGTTCTTCCAGTGGAAACCCCAATTCCGCTGATAGGCTCCCTTAAAAGCAATGGTTAGATAAAGTCCGGTCCCGAGAACCATAATAAAAAGAGGCGGTCCCCAGAAGAAATTACTGATGGTTCCAACTACGTTTTCCAATATTGCTAGCATTTCTTTTCCCCCTTCTATTAATTAAACTCTTTCACCCAATTATCTGTTCATAATCACCTCCCGCGTTTGCTGCAATCTGTATTTATGTTGCCAATCTTTGCGCACTTCATTTGTTTTCAAACTTTCTGAAGATTTACACTAGATTGAATTATACCAATCTGGTCGAATTTTGTCAAGTATTGCAGAATTATCAGAAATTTCCGCCTCTTCTCCGAAATTTTCTGAATATTCCGTATTGTGTTCCGGCTACTAATCAGCAATTATGTTGTTAACCGGCCGGCAGCCCCATTCAATAGCCAATGATACTTCTCAGCCTGCACCGGACAAAAAAAGGAGCAGATGCTAAGCTGCCCCGGTACCGCATAATTCTCAATATTCCCCGCCCCGCGATGCAATGGCACTTCTTTCTATTTATACATGTCCCGCCACAGTCTTTCGTACGCGGTGGCATTGCCTTGCAGTCTTCCGGCTTCTTCCCCGGAAAATTCTTTCGTAATTTTGGCCGGCGACCCCATCGCCAGCGAACGCGGCGGTATTATCTTGCCGGGCGGGACGAGTGCTCCGGCCCCGATCAGACAGCCCTCCCCGATTTCCGCCCCGTCCAGAATAACCGCTCCCATCCCCACTATCGTACCGCTGCCGATTTTGCAGCCATGCAGGATGGCGCCATGGCCGACCGTCACCCGGTCGCCCACAAGTACCGGCTTGCCGTTGACGACGTGCAGAACGCAATTATCCTGAATATTGCTACCGGCACCAACTTCGATTGCGGCATAATCTCCCCGCAGAACGGCGCCGTACCAGACGCTGGAGCCGGGTCCTATCGTCACTTCCCCGGTCAGCGTCGCATTTTCCGCCACGAACGAATCGGCATGAATCTTTGGCTCTTTGGGCCCAATTTTTATCAGCATCTATCCGCACCTTCCTTATTGACAGCCGTCAGCGTCTTTCCGCTTTATTGTTAAAAGGGCTTCTCGCGTTGAGAAGCCCTTTGTCAGCAATTTTGTTATTTAACGGCCGCCGCGCCGGCATCGAGAGCCTGGCGGTTCAGCGGCAACAGGTGATGGTGCCGTTTGGGCAGGTGCTCTTCCAGCGCCTTCATAACCGAATCCGGCGACACCACATTCGTCTTCTCCAGCAGGG
>JBMNPB010000039.1:0-22427 GCA_050943375.1 bacterium | reverse complement strand
TTACCTCGATTACTATAACAACCGCCGTATCAAGGCAAACTTAAAGGGCTTATCGCCTGCTTTACACAGACAACAAGCCCTATCAGTCGCTTAAATAATTTTTGTCTAACTTTTTGGGGTCACTTCATTACGGGGTCTTCTCGATATCAGGCAATTTCCTTGCTTACCAACTCTTCCGCTTCGCCTTCGTTTGGGAAACGGCCGGTTTCCTTTTTGGAGTAGGCGAGTTTGCCGTTCACGGTAATTTCGAAGACACCGCCTCCCGAGGGAAGCAGCTCAAAGGACACGACCTTGCCTTTATGCTTGTTTAAGATTTTTTCCGTCAGACTGACGGCTTTGGGAAGATAACCTCAAGCGGTACAGTATTCGAGCGTTATTTTGTTTTCCATGCTTTCACCTCCTCCGCTCAAATTGCGCTAGGATATATTGGTAATATTCTTTTCCCCGGTTCATTTTCCTCTTCTGTTCACTCAAACCGGGCTATCGGGACGGCGTAATGCCGCGACAACGGCCGGACAGGGCCCAATGCCAGGATACTTTGCTTTCCTATTTAGGGAAATTGTATTATGATAATGGTGATGCAATCAGTAACCATGAAACGGGAGGTTTGTCGATGCGATATGAAAGTACCCGCGGCAGCTGTCCGCAAGTAAGTTCGGCCCAGGCAATAAAAACCGGCCTCGCACCGGACGGCGGCCTCTATGTGCCCGAGCGGATACCAAAGCTCTCTCGCGAACAGCGGGGCGGTCTCACCAGTCTGGCTTATCCGGCCCGGGCGGCTGAGTTGCTCAGTTTATTTCTGACGGATTATTCCAAGGAAGAATTGCGTCAGTATGCTGATTCCGCTTATAGTGCGGACAAGTTTCCTCCCGCGGCCGTGACCCCGCTGCGCCGTCTCGATGATAATATCTCTTGCCTGGAACTCTGGCACGGTCCTACGTCCGCTTTCAAGGACATCGCTCTGCAGTTTCTGCCTTATTTGCTGACCGGGGCAGTGGCCAAGACGGGTGAAGCGGGCGAAGTCGTCATCCTCGTCGCCACTTCCGGCGACACCGGCAAGGCCGCGCTCGAAGGATTCCGGGATGTGCCGGGTACGCGTTGTCTCGTCTTCTATCCCCACGGCGGAGTGAGCGAGATCCAGCGTCTCCAGATGGCAACTCAGGAAGGCACCAACGTCGGAGTCGTGGCTGTCCGGGGAAATTTTGACGACACCCAGAACGGGGTAAAAGCCATCTTCACCGATGCGGCTTACGGTGGGGAACTCGCCCGGTGCGGTCTGCGACTTTCCTCCGCTAATTCCATCAATTGGGGGCGGCTGGTGCCCCAGATTGTCTATTACTTCGCCGCTTACGCCGAGCTGGCGGGCGGCGGGGCGCTGACAGAGGGGGAGGCGGTCAATATTGTCGTTCCGACCGGGAACTTCGGCAACATCCTGGCCGCTTATTATGCACGGGAAATGGGCTTGCCCGTGCACCGCCTCATCTGCGCGGCGAACGCGAATAACGTCCTTGCCGACTTTATCAATACCGGTGTCTATGACCGGAACCGGCCTTTTGTCAAAACCGCTTCTCCTTCGATGGATATCCTGATTTCCAGCAATCTGGAGCGTCTCCTTTACGAACTTGCCGGACGAGACGCCGCGGTTGTACGGGGCTGGATGGCCGGTTTGCAAAAAAAAGGGACTTACCGGATTGGCGGCGGCGCGCTGGAACAAATGCAGTCCGTTTTCTGGGCAGGTTCCGCCAATGATGCGGAGACGTTTGCGGCCATCAAGGCAACGAATAGCAGCTATGGCTATACTATCGACACGCACACCGGCGTCGCCAAGTGCGTGTACGATAAATACCGTCAGGCAACGGGCGACGGACGTAAGTCTATCATCGCCGCCACGGCGAGCCCTTTCAAATTCGCCGCCAGTGTGGTCGAAGCTGTCGCCGGGCCGGCTGCGGTCACCGGCAAGGATGAATTCGCCCTCTTGCGGGAGCTGGCGCAAATCAGCCAAATGGCACCGCCTGCCGCTTTGGCCGACTTGAACGAGAAATCGATCCGGCATACGATAGTCTGCGAACGGACGGAAATGAAGACGGCTATAAGTCACTTGCTCGGATTATAACTCAAACCTGTTCCTTTGTTCGGATAAACTACGGCTCCTGCTGTACAGCGGGAGCCGTAGTGCTTTTGTTGCAACGATTCTGGGCAACAGTTAAACCGGCTAAATTTGCCTGCCTTTCTTTTTGGCATCCGCGTCAAGCGCCGTGCCGACGGCAATACCCAGGCAGAGACCGAGACCGATGTAAGCCGGCCCGAGGATGTTGTTGAATACTCCACCGAAACAGAGACCGATGGCTATCCATAGGCTTAGATAACCACCTTCCTCCGTTAATCCGTGTTTCGCCTTGAGGTGGCTGATTACCTGTCGCAACCGCAACCTGTATTGCCGGAAATTGACGGTTTTGCCGTTGGCAAGCAGTTCCGAATCGGCGGCCAACTGCTCAATACTTGCCCGTAAATCACTGCACTCTCTGCAAGCTTCAGAATAAAACTGGTCTATTCGGGCGGTGACTCGCACCAATGAATTCGTTTGGAATTTCCTGCCGGCACCGATAGCGAGCTCGGTGCCGGCAGTCTCGATTCTTCCAACGGTCGCTTTGTACTAATCGCTTCGAGTCATCGTTTTTCTCCCTCCGGTGCATTTGCCTCGTCATCCGCGGTCAGCCCCAATTCGCCTTCCAGATAATCGATGAACTGCCGGGCCGTGCGGCCGGAGCGGCCGTTATGCCAGAGTTCCCATTGGATGGCGCGGTGACGGAGCACTTTTGGGTCGATGTCCAGTCTACTTCGGGTGGCCAAGCCTTCGACTATTTCCAGGTACTGCTTCTGGTCAGGAGCAGTGAATGTTACGGTAATCCCGAATCGGTCAGCCAGGGAGAGTTTTTCTTGCAGCGTATCCTGTTGGCGAAGTTCATCAGCGTCGGCGATTTCCCGTGGTGCGCCCCGGTCAGAGAACCATTCCCGCACGAGATGGCGGCGATTTGATGTGGCGTAAATGACGACATTGTCCGGGCGGGCGGCAAGGCTGCCTTCCAGAATTGCCTTCAATTCTTTGTATTCCCACTCGTTCTCCTCGAAGGAGAGGTCATCGACATAGACGATAAAGCGCTGCGGCCGGTTCTGCAGGGCTCGGACGAGGCGGGGAAAGTCCCGCAAATATTGTTTGGGTACTTCGACGAGACGGAGTCCCTCCTCCGCGTACTCGTTCAGGATAGCCTTGATGGTGGAGGATTTACCGGTGCCACGGTCACCGTACAGAAGAACATTGTTCGCCCGATAGCCCCGGAGGAACTGGCGCGTGTTGTCAATCACTTCTTCCCGCTCCGCCCGGTAGCCGATCAATTCATTCAGGCGAATCGGGTCCGGCTCCGGAACTCCCTCCAACCCGCTTTCCGTATTGCCGGGTACCCAGCGAAACGCCTTGTACCGCCCGAAGATACCGCTCCCGGCTGCCCGGTAAAAGGCGGCCAGCGACTCAATTTCGCCCGGCCAGGCCGGTGAGGCAGCCAGCCGTTCTTTGATTTGCCGCGTTCGGTCTCCGTTGAATGTTTTTCCCGCTCCGGGCAGCGGTGAACAGCGGTCCCAGGTCGGCCAGTCAGCGGCCGGTACCGTGTTGTCGCCCGCTTTCCGGGCAGCTGTATTGTATAAAACCGCCGCCAGCCGGCGGAGCAGCGCCGCATCGAGGCGGTAGAGCGATTGCAGGCCGGCCAGGTCGCTGGCCGCCGCCGCCCGCAGGGAGCCGGCGGCGACGGGGCCCAATTCTGACTTGCGGCTGAAGCTATTCTCATCGGCCAGCAGCAGATCGAGGAGATGGTTCTGCCAGGCGTCGCCGACGGGCTTCTCCCGGCTGAACTCGGCCAAGGTGATGATTTGGGCGAAGAGGTGATGATAAGCGTCAATAACATCGGTAGATGGGTTATCCCTCTCCGTCATTTCCAGAAGTTCCGCCATGGCCCGGAAGGACGAATCTTGCCGGAGGCCGCGGTAAACAGTGAGTCGCCGGAGAGCAAGACGTGCTTCCCGGACGGTGTTTCGGTCGCGGTCGGTTAGTTCTGTCTTAATCATTAGATAGCCTCCTGTGTCAAGTTAGCATAAAATTCCCGGTTGCTGCCGCATATTCCTTCAGCGGTATTGCCGGCGGGATATGCCTGTCTGAGGACAGCAGGAACTTCTCCGCCCCGCCCGGAATATAGAAGCAGTCTATTTTGCCGGAAACGGAAGGGGGTATATGGCATGAAAGAAATTCTGGCGGTTGTCGGCAGTCCGCGCCGCGGTGGCAACACCGATATTCTGGTCGACGCGGCCATTGCCGGGGCGAGGACTGCCGGCGCGGTAGCAGAGAAAGTGTTCCTCGCTGATTTGAACATTGCGCCTTGCTGCGGCTGCGGCAATTGCCGCAGCCGCACTCCCGGGAAATGCTGCCGGGAGGATGATATGCAGGAATTGTACGGGAAGATTCTGGCCGCCGACGGCATGATTATCGGTACTCCCGTCTATTGGTGGGGGCCGTCGGCGCAATTGAAGACGTTCATTGACCGCTGGTACGCATTCCTTGGGAATAAAACTGCCGGCCTGGCCGGGAAAAAAATCGTCCTGATCTGCGCAATGGGCGATGACGACCCGGGTACCGCCAGGCACATCAGCGGCATGTTCGAGGACATAATGTCATATCTGAAAATGGAAAGCGCCGGGCAGTTGATAGTAACGGCCTCGGCCAAGGGGGAAGCGGCGGAAAACGCCGCCGCCTTGGCGGAAGCGAAAGGGCTCGGACTGCATCTGGCCGCTGTCTGACCGACGGGAATGTCCGGGCAAAATAAACAAGAAGGCGCCGGCGATGCATTTGCCTGCAGTCGGTACTTGTATCGGTTATTCTTTACCGGATTGGCATATTATAAGAATTAGAGATGGGGCTACGTAGCAAACTTAGCTGCTTATGCGGAGATAACCAACAATTCCGGCAGGAATACGCCACGTAAAAGAGAATATATTATATCACAATCCCGTTAGAGTAAAGCATATATTGTCTCAGGACAATTCAAAGGAGGTACTGAAGTTGCCGACGCGAGTGGCAATCAATGGTTTTGGGCGGATTGGGAGACTGGCGGTACGAATCGCGATGCAGCGTCCCGATTTGGAAGTTGTGGCGATAAATTCCTCAGCTAACGCCGCCACGACTGCGCATTTATTCAAATACGATTCCCTGTACGGACCTTATCCGGGTGAAGTAACGACCGAAGAAAACAATTACATCATTGTGGACGGCAAGAAAATCGCGAAATACGCGGAAAGAGAACCAAGCGCCATCCCCTGGGAGGCGACGAATGTCGATATCGTCCTCGAATGCACCGGGAAATTCCGGGAGCGGGATATGATTGCCGGACATTTTCGGGAAGGCGTCAAAAAAGTAATTGTCTCCGCTCCAGCGAAAAATGAGGACGCGACAATTGTAATGGGAGTCAATGAGACTGTTTACAACCCGGAAAAGCACACCATTATCTCGAATGCTTCCTGTACGACCAACTGTCTTGCCCCGGTTACGAAAGTATTGCACGAAAGATTCGGCATAACGGAAGGTCTGATGACGACGGTCCACGCTTACACGAACGATCAGCAAATCCTGGACAAGACGCATAAGGATCTACGGCGGGCGAGAGCAGCCGCCCTGTCGACCGTTCCGACGACTTCGGGCGCGGCGAAAACAATCGGAACAATTATTCCCGCTCTGAAAGGCAAATTAAGCGGTTTCGCCCTGCGGGTGCCGACTCCGGTTGTCTCCGTTGTTGATTTGGTGGTGCTGCTGGAGAAGAAAGCTACGGCCGAGGCAATTAATGCTGCTTTCCGGGAGGAAGCGGAGAATGCTCTGCGGGGCATACTGGCAGTAACCGATTTGCCGCTGGTTTCCGATGACTTCCGGGGCAGCGACGTTTCAGCGGTGGTTGAAGCCCCGTATACGATGGTATCCGGTGGCAATATGGCCAAGGTTGTTGCCTGGTACGATAATGAATGGGGTTATACCTGCCGTTTGATTGATTTAACTGAATATGTGGCTGCAGCCGGTCTCTAGCTGTCAGTCGAGCTCTGGCCGCGGGCTGCCCGGATTGTGACGGGCAGCCCGTTTCTATTCGGCAAACACAATTCTTTCGATTTCCGATCCTGCGATCAACTCAATGTCGCGATATCTCCGTACCGCCGCGTAAGGTTCCCGGCTCACAATATGATAATTACCGCGACGGGCTAAATGATACAATTTTTCCTCCGTTCCGTCCCGGAAAATAACGGTTGCCTGCCGTCCGCTTTTTTTCATCATTTCCGGCGGCAGCCGGCTGATGATGTCCGTCATGTCGTTCATGGTTGTTCCTCCTTCCGGCGATATTCGCCAATCTCTATTGTACCTCGACCGATGCGGCTTGTCTAACCGGGCGGCAGGAGAATCAGGCCGGGCCAAGAAAAGAGTAGAAACTATATGCGAATAGGAGAAGCAAAGGATGGAAAAATACCAAGTAGTATTCTTTGACCTGGATGAGACACTCTGGGACCATACCCGGAACTCCGCCGCGGCACTGGAGCAAGTGTGGCGGGCGGAGCCCGCCGTAAACCGGCGGACCGGAGCGGCGGAATTCTGGGATGTGTACAACCGTGAAAACGAGCGTCTCTGGGCCGAATACCGGGCCGGCCGGATTGAGAAGGAATCTATCCGACTGACCCGCTTTATTCATACTCTGGAAAATTTCGGTCTTGACGATGCCAATCTGGCCCGACAACTGAGCGAAGCTTATCTTGAGCTATATCCGCGGCAGCCGCATCTTGTCGATCACGCCCGGGACGTCCTTGACTATCTGCACGGCCGCTATCGCCTCGGAATATTAACGAACGGTTTTCTGACGGCGCAGAAAACCAAACTTGCAGCGGGCGGTATCGCCGCATATTTTCGCTATTTCGTCAATTCCGAGGCAGTTGGCCATCCCAAACCGCACCCGGCGATGTACGAGACGGCCGTCCGGCAGGGGGGAGCGGCGCGTGAGGCCACGTTAATTATAGGCGACGACTTGGAGAACGATATCCTGGGCGCCAAGAAATGCGGTTTGCCGGCTGTCTATTTCAACCCGTGCCGCCGGCCGCACCGGGCTGACCCGGCCCCCGATTTTGAAATCACATCTTTGACAGAACTGAAAAAAATACTTTGAGCCGGATAGACAGGAGGCAGAACATGGCGAAAGATAATTCGTTCGATATCGTGTCGGAAGTGGACATGCAGGAGGTTGACAATGCGGTGAACCAGACGCGGAAAGAGATGTCGCAACGTTATGATTTCAAGGGCAGCAAAGCAGTCATCAACCGGGAGAATGAGAGCATAAAGATAATTGCCGATGATGAATATCAGCTGAGGAGTGTTGTCGATATCCTGCAGACAAAAGCGGTCCGGCGGGGAATTGCCTTGCGTGCTTTCCAGTACGGCAAGCCGTCGGAAGCGGCCGGCGGATCCGTCCGCCAGGAGATAACCGTTCAGCGCGGCATCAGCAAGGAGAAAGGCAAGGAAGTCGTTGCCGCCATTAAGCTCCTGAAGCGAAAAGCCCAGGCTCAGATAATGGAAGACCGGGTGAGGGTCACCGGGAAAAATCGGGATGATCTGCAGGCGGTCATCCAGAGCCTGCGGGAGAAGGATTTCGGCGTCGAGCTTCAGTTCACTAATTACCGGACTTATTAGGAGGAAGGCCATGGTCGATTTTGCTCTTTACCGGACTGCCCACGGTGCATTCCCCGAGTCGGTGGAAGGAGAGTTCGTTGCTTTCGTCCTACCGCCGGACGCTCCGCTGGCGACGCTCGCCCCGGTTATTCAAAACGCCCTCGTTCTGCGTCTGCCGGGAGCCATTCACTTGCTCCATTTGATGCGTGTCTTCGATTTGCTGCCGGACCGCCGTTATCGTGATGGAAAGTTCTCTCTCATTCTTGACGGAACGGAGGAGCCTGTCAGCAGCGACCGGTGCGCTTATTGTCTGCACTACAGCCGTCAGTTCGGCCAAAAATGCGAGTCGTGCGAGCCGGCTTTGGCTGAGAAGTACCGCAACTGTCCTTATCGGCACACCGTCTTACTTAACTATCTGGATGCGGCCGGCGGCCGGCGTCTGACGACAGTTCTCCTGCACAAAGACGAAACATTTGTCCACATGCGTTCTGAGGACATCGCGGAGGGACGCCTGCGCGGCTGGGGTGACAGCCAGCAGGGGTACAGCCCTTTGCATCTGACGTTTGACCGGGATATTATCCGCCGGAATGAGTTGATATTTAACGCTGAAATGGCGGAGAGGACCGGCCGGATGCAAGCCCT
Organism: bacterium; assembly: GCA_050943375.1. Lineage (GTDB taxonomy): Bacteria > Bacillota > SLNR01 > SLNR01 > JBMNPB01 > JBMNPB01. Next base: position 14,050 of record JBMNPB010000039.1, on the reverse strand, counting down.
GAAATTTGAGAATGACTAAGCATGCTTTGCCGTTAAGCGGCGGAAGGGAGACGGTTATGTACGACCCGAGATTGGAAAAGCTGGCGGATATCCTTATTAATTATTCGACGCGTCTGGCGGCGGGCGAAAAAGTATTGATTGATATTGTAGGTGTTGAGACGCCGCTCGCCTGTCTGCTGGTGAAAATGACTTACCGGGCCGGTGCCCTGCCTTTTGTCAGCATTCGCAGCAATGAGGTATTTCGGGAAATCCTGCTCGGCGGCACGGAAGAACAAATCGATCTGATGGCCGCCCATGCGCTGCGGCAAATGAAGGATATGGATGCCTATATCGGTGTTCGTGCCGGTGAGAATACGAATGAACTTGCCGATGTTCCGGAAGCGAAGATGCGCCTGTTCAATATGCACTATACCAAACCAGTGCACCTGGAGCAGCGGGTTCCGCATACCAAATGGTGCGTGCTTCGTTACCCGAATTATTCGATGGCGCAGCAGGCAGGGATGAGCACGGAGGCTTTCGAGGATTTCTATTTCCGGGTCTGCTGTCTCGATTACGCGGGCATGAACCGGGCAATGGACGCGCTGGTTCGCCGGCTGGAGCGGGCCGACCGGGTGCGCATCGTCGGGGCAGGCACTGATCTGGAATTCTCAGTCAAAGGGATTCCGGCCGTGAAATGCGCCGGTGAAATGAATATTCCGGACGGCGAGGTGTTTACGGCTCCGGTGCGCGACTCGGTGAATGGGGTGATTTCCTGCAATGCACCCTCACAATATCAAGGCTTCACCTTCGAGAATATCCGCCTGGAATGCCGGGAGGGCCGGATAGTCAAAGCCGTCGCCAATGACACGGAAAGAATCAACGGAATTTTAGACAGTGACGAGGGAGCGCGTTTTTTTGGGGAATTCGCCTTCGGAGTCAATCCGCATATCATGAAACCGATGAAAGACACATTATTCGATGAGAAAATCTCCGGCAGTATCCATCTGACTCCCGGGTCGTGCTACGACGATGCCCCAAATGGTAACTCATCGGCTATTCACTGGGACCTGGTCCTCATTCAGCGGCCGGAATTCGGCGGCGGCGAAATTTGGTTCGACGGAGAATTGATTCGCCGCGACGGGGCGTTTGTTCCGGAAGATCTGCAGCCGTTGGACCGGATTGAATAAAAGTCGGGTACGGGCTAAAGGAAAAGCGGCCCGCTGCCACAGGCCGCTTTTCGGGGAGGAAAGGTTGAACGCTGGTTGCTGTGGGTTGATTGACATTTTCTACCGTTATTAGTATGTTCCCGCCCCGCGATTGTATACGGAGCGGGATACGTCTTTTTTCGGTTTGTTGCACCGGCGGCAGAGCGAAAAAAGAAAAGGAACAGGGAAGAGAAAAGTATAAGCGATAGAGACTGCCGCCGCCCCGATTCCGGCTGCATCCTCCGCATCGCGTTTCCTGCGTTTACACAACTGCTTTGCTGCGGCGGTTTTCCCCGTTGTCGTCGACGCCGCAAATTTGACCGTTGCGGTTTGTGTGTCAGTTGTGCAAAGCTGTTGCGCCCGCGGCTGACACCGATGCTAACGGCTTTGCCAAATCTTGGGCTGAGAAGGGCAAGGCGGCGGCAGGCAGGAATCGGATAGCCGGCAGAGAAAGTAAACGAACGGGCATCTGCCATATTTATCTAATTGCCGGCCAAGAGCAGATTGGCTTTGTCCGTTCGGCCGCAGCAAGACAATTTTTGCCGCGAGGAAAGGGGAGTATAGGATGAACACTGAGGAAATCATGGATATGGCTCTGGCTTTGGCCGGTCTCGAGACGGTGCCGAGCGATTCCGGTATTTTCGTGCCGGGGGAGAATATCTGCAGCGTCATGTTCGGCGTCGATATGGCTACGCCGGAACTTTTGCTGGCCCGGCAGGCGGGCGTTGATCTTGTCATCAGTCATCACCCACAGGGCGACACGTCTACGGTGGAATTTCATAAGGTAATGGAACGGCAGATTGACTGCATGGTCCGGGCCGGTATTCCTATCAATAAAGCGCAGAAAGCGCTGAAAGAGACGAAAGAGAAAGTGGCGCGGTCGTCTCACGCGGGCAATTATGACCGGACTGTTTCGGCCGCCCGGCTGTTAGGTATCCCGTTCATGAATATTCATATGCCGGCTGACATAATTACCGAGAATTATGTTCAGGCTTACCTGGACCGGGAAATTACCGACCCGAGGGCAACTCTCGGGGAAGTGACGGCCAGTCTCAAAAAGATTCCGGAATACAGCAACGCTGTCGCCGGCCCCGTTATCCGGGTTGGCTCAGAAAGTGATTTTGCCGGTAAAATCATGGTTTTGATGGCCGGCGGTACGAACGGCGGAGAGAAAGTCTTCAAAGCTTATTTCGAGGCCGGGGTTGGGACTATCGTCTGTATGCATGTGCCGGATGATGTCCGCAAGGCGGTTATTGAGCAGAATATCGGTAACATTATCGTCGCCGGGCACATGGCGAGTGATTCCATCGGCATTAATATTATTATCAGGGAATTGGAGAAAAGAGGTCTCACGGTCACCCGGATGTGCGGGGTTACCGGCGGGGCTCCCTTATCCTGATAACGGCAGGGAGGCTAAAGAATGACGGAAGATACGGCCGGTATCAGACTGCGGCTGCCCGGCGGGCAGACAAAAGAGTATGCGGCGGGAACTACCCTTCTTGCCGTCAGCCGGGAATATGCTGACCGCTATCCTTATCCGATAGTGGCGGCGCTGCTGGACAACGTGGTAACCGGACTCTTGGAGGTACCGGAATCCGGAGCCCGGGTGGAGTTTATTCATCTGGGGACGGAGGCGGGACGGAAGATTTATGCGCGGAGCTTGTCCTATGTCTTCATTCGGGCAGCGCAGGAACTTTATCCCAATTGTGAGGTGCGGGTGGAGCATTCTTTGGGTAAGGGGCTTTACTGCGAGATTCACTACGGCCAATCCCACTCGGGTGCTGATGCGCCGCTGTTGGAAGAGAGGATGCGCGCCATTGTCCGGGATGATGAGCCGTTCGTCAGGAGGACGGTGGCATGGGAGGAAGCAATCCGTTTGTACTCGGAACGGGGCAGGGAGGACATGGTTCGCCTTTTCTCGTACCGGAAAGGGGAAAATGTCGATTTGTACAGCTGCGGACCGGCACTGGAACATTTTTATGAGTGTATGGTCCCAAGCACCGGCTTTATCGACAAATTCTTCGTGCAGGATTATCCGCCGGGGTTTGTGCTCCGTTTCCCGAGCGTGGAGAACCCCCTCGTCGTGCCCCCGTTCGTCCCGCAGATACAATTGGCGGAGATTTTCCTCGAAGCCGAACAGTGGGCTGAGATTTTGGAAGTGGAAGATGCGGGTTCGCTGAACGGATTGATTGCGGCCGGCCAGGGCGGAGAATTGGTCCGGATCGGCGAGGCTCTGCACGAAAAGAGAATCGCTGCCATCGCCGACCGCATCAGCGCGCACAAAGGGGAATTGCGGGTCGTCACCGTCGCCGGACCGTCCTCTTCCGGCAAAACAACGTTCGCGCAGCGTCTTTCAGTGCAGATGAAGGTGAACGGGCTGCGTCCGGTGGCTATCTCCGTGGACGATTATTTTGTTAACCGGGAGCAGACACCACGGGATGAAAACGGTGATTACGATTTCGAAGCAATTGAGGCGATTGATCTTGAACTGTTTAACGACCATCTGGCCCGCCTGATGCGAGGGGAAGAGGTGGAAATCCCCGCTTTCAATTTCGCTACCGGGGAAAGGGAATACCGCGGACACAATCTTGCGGTGAAAAGAGACCAGATTATTATCATCGAGGGTATCCACGGGCTCAATGAGCGGCTGACTGTTGCCGTGCCGAAAGAGAACAAATTCAAGATTTACGTCAGCGCTCTCACTCAGCTGAACATTGACCGGTACAATCGGATTCCGACCACGGATGCCCGGATTATCAGGCGGATTGTCCGGGACAGCCTGTTCCGAAGCCATGATGCTCTCCAGACCATTCGCCTTTGGAATTCCGTCCGACGGGGCGAGGAGAAAAATATTTTTCCTTTCCAGGAAGAGGCGGATGTGATGTTCAATTCCGCTCTCGTCTACGAGCTGGCCGTGCTGAAGAAATTCGCTGCGCCGCTGCTGGCGGCCGTCAGTCCCCGCGAGCCGGAATACGCGGAAGCGATTCGGCTGCTGCATTTCCTGGGCTATTTTCTGTCCATGGATGACAGTGAAGTTACCCAGAATTCCATCCTGCGGGAATTCATCGGCGGTAGCTGTTTTGTCCGGATGTAGATCAGAGCCGGCCCTTTTTAGTCGTCGGCGGTTATCGTTCCGCCAGCTTCTTTGACGGCTTTGTACAACTGTCCGAATGTCAAACCGGTACTTTTCCCCGGCAGACGGAGCAGCAGAGAAGCGCCCCCGGGTGAGCTCAGTTCAAACCATTCGGGGATGACGGCGCTTGCTTTCGGCGGCAGGCTGATTTGGACGACGGTGTCATAGGGCGGGGGCGGTATTGCCGTGGATTCCGTGAACTCCGAAGTTGCCGGAGTTGCCGTGATTTCTGGGGGTACTGGATGGCGAGACGGTGCCGGCGATTTTCCCCGGTTGAGCCGTGTGGCGGATATTTCCAGATTGAATTTCATTGGGCACACCTCCAATGGGTTTCTTACTATATCATATTCGCCGAGCAGTACCGGTGTCGCTGTCGACAGGCATATTTCCCATTTCCGGGACCCGTCTCGCTTGTTTTGAAACATGCTGCTTTCCGGATGGATTGTCCGTCCAGCCACACCCTTTGTTCAGTCTCAACCAGCCGGTCAGCATCCTTGCTGACTGCTATCCGGCGTCCGGACCAACAATGATTTGCCTTTATTCTGAGGGAGAATCCAGTTACGGCGTATGAATAGAGGAGTTTGGCCGGCGACGGTGAATAAGCTTATCCACAGGCAGGGGGCGGATGTTTTGACTACGGTGGGAAAAGCGGCCGGACGGGAACTGACGCTGGCAACGGTTGTAAAATTCTTCCTGCCATTGGCCCTCACTTCAGCGCTGATGATGACATCCCATTCCATAATTGCCGGCGGCATTGCCCGGACCGTGCAGCCGATAGCATCCATGGCGGCGTACGCGGTTGGTTCGACCGTCGCTTTCATGGGTGAGGCACCGTTGGTGATGGTTCGGCAGATGACGCTGGCGCTGGTGCATGACCGTCATTCTTTCCGCACGGTGGCCGCGGTGGCGGGTACTTGTCTCGGGATCGTTCTTGGCGTACTTCTTCTGATAGGATATACCCCGCTCAGCCGTACCGTATTCGGTCGGCTTCTTAGCTTGCCGCCAGAGCTTTATGGGGAAGCACTGGCTGTGTTCCGGGTAACCATGTTCGCCCCGGCTGCCTCCGGACTGCGCTCGCTTTATCAGGCGACACTGATAAAGCGCCGCCAAACATTTCTTGTTACTCAGGCGATGTTCGCCCGGATTACCGTAATGGCAGCTCTTGTCTATTGCTTCACCCGTTTTGGTTGGGTAAAGGGAGGGATGGTCGGGGCAATTGTAATCCTCTCTGGGATGAGCACCGAAGCTGTCTTTAATGCGCTCCGCGGTTTCAGACACGTCAGCCGGCTGGCGGAAGATAAAGCCGACGGGGAGGGAACGCAACTTGACTATACCGGCACGGCGCAATTTTTCTACCCGCTGGTGCTGGCGGCCTTACTGTTTAGCCTGGCCAAGCCGATGATTAATGCCGGACTTGCCCGGACCCATGACTCGGTGGCGGCGCTCGCGGCATTTTCAGTTGCTACAGCGCTGGGGTTTATCATTATTGCCCCGGCGATGAATGTCCACCAAGTGACGATGGTTTTCTGGCGGGAGCCGAATGGGCCGCAGGCGGTGCGTGCCTTTGTCCGGGGTTTCGGCTTGTTCGGTTTTGCAGCTCTCCTTCTTCTCTCTTGTCCTCCCGTCGGGCCGTGGATTCTCCGGAATCTGATAGGGGTAGACCCGGCGATTACGGCGCCGACACTCGCCGTCGTCCGGGTTTTCAGTCTGATACCACCACTGCAGAGTCTGAGCGAATTCTACGCCGGCCTTCTGTTGTTGCGGCAAGAGACCCGAATCATCAGTTTTGGGAAAGCGGTTAATACGGTGGCCGTGCTTCTTGTTGTTGCCGGATTGACTCGCCTCACGCCGGAACTGGGCAGTCTGGTTGGGGGAGTGGCCCAAGTATCCGGTTTCGCAGCCGAAACGGTTCTGCTGTATTTTTTCTATCGGCAGGCGGTGATGAGCGGACCAGACGGGAGCAGGGAGAAATGCCGTTTTGGCTCTGGCGGGGGGGCTTTGGAAAAATCGGGGATCGATTATTAGTTTAATGATTCCCGCGACCGCTGTCCTCTGTCGTCCAATTTCCGCCGCCGGGGGTATCAGAACATTCAGTGCCGACTGGGTCTTTTACATTTCTTACGCTAAATAAATTGTTCGGCTTCTACTTATCCAGAGTGTTTTCCGTCGGCAGTGCCGGCGTTTATTTTTTTTCCGGGTGGGTACGCTAAAACAGTAAAGGAGGTCGAAAAAAATGCATCTGTACGAGATTATGAGCCGCAATTTATTCACTGTTTCGCCCAAAGCTTCACTGGCCGAAGCCGCCAAACTAATGCGCGACCATAACGTCGGCGCTCTACCGGTCGTTGAAGGCGAGAAAGTCGTCGGTATTTTGACCGACCGCGATATTGCCGTTCGGGCGCTGGCGGGAAACAAAAATGCGGTTTCCCTCGCGGTGTCCGAAATCATGTCGCGGGAACTGGTCTTCGGTCATCCGGAGATGGATGTGCACGAAGCGGCCCAATTGATGGCGAATGAACAAATCCGCCGCCTGCCGGTAATCGATGCCGGTTCGTTGGTCGGGATGGTCGCGCTTGGGGATTTGGCCGTGGAAGCACCGTACGAAAACGAGGCCGGAATGGCCTTGAGCGAAATCTCCCAGCCCAGCCGCCCGCTCATGTAGGTCACGCAGGGACTTGCTAGCAAATCCTGGATGCGGTATAATGTTTCTGGAAGAACCCCGGACCGACACCGTTACGGGAAAAGAACGAAGGAGGGATAGCGATGAAAGTCTTTGTTGACCCCGATCTGTGCATCAGCTGCGGCCTCTGTGTCAGTACCGCCCCGGATATTTACGAATTCGGCGATGACGGCAAGGCTGTCGCCAAGAACGACGGCGAAGTTCCCCCCGGCAAGGAAGGGGAAGCGAAAGAAGGCTTAGAAGGCTGCCCGGTCGACGCGATTAAGGAAAAATAAGCAAAGGCATGACCATTACCGCGGTAATGGTCATGAATCTTTCTGGGGGAGACAATGGAAAAATTAATAATTGAGAGGGTGCCGACGCCGCAAGGCGAACTGCAACTGCAACGGCGGGGCGAAGAGTACGAAATTATTGCCAACGGTGTGTTTATCATGGCTACTTACAACAGAGCTTCCGAACGTATACTGGCTGCGGCGGCGCTCACCGCGCTCGTTCCGGCGGCCGGGGAGATTTCTGTCCTGATCGGTGGCCTTGGCATCGGTTATACTTTGGCGGCGACACTTGCGGACCCAAGGGTGAACCGCGTCACCGTGGTGGAGCTGGAACCGGTGATTGTCGACTGGTGCCGGAAATATTTCGAGCCGTATAATAATTACGCCCTGCGGGACGACCGGACCGTGTTGCTGCAGAGCGATGTGCTTGCGTTTGCCCGGGATACGCCGGATTGCTATGACGCCATTCTTCTGGATGTGGACAATGGGCCTGATTTTTTGCTGTATGCAAGCAACGTTAATATCTACCGACCGGACGGACTACGTTTATTCCGTGACCGGCTGCGGACCGGCGGCGTGCTGTCGGTCTGGTCCGGACAGCGGAGCGACGATTTTTTGGCCTCCCTGCGGGATATTTTCGGGAATGGTACGGAAGTGCCGGTTCCCCGGCTGGACGACAATCGACTGGAACCGGATTATGTTTACTGGGCAAAGCGGTAAGAGAGAAACGGCGCTGCCGATTATTCTGCCTTTGCTTTCTGTTTTGCGCATTTTAAGGTGATAAGTGACAAAATAATAACGATCAGCCGCGGCCGCGCGGCTTTTTTTCTGCCAGGAAGCGGCAGCCGGCATAGCGTAAAGCTGTTGTAGGAGAAAAAAGACAAGAGAGCATCCTTTTGGTAAGATGTAATCGTTAAAAACACACCACTAAAAGGAGAGGATCTCTCCTCAGTACCACTATACAGCAAATCTGTGAAAAGTTCATCGGTGAGGTTGCATAGTTCCATCTCACTCTACAGGACGACAACCGCACCATCGTTCCGCTGCTTAGCATCCATGAAGGCATCGAACGGCATGGGAGAGGGGGCCATTGCCAGAGAGAACACGGAAAAGAAGCGTGTCTGGGGATTTCGCCGCTGCATTGAAAGAAACCGGTCTGGGATAGCCATTTGCAATCAAGAGCCGTGCGACGGTAGTTGCACCGAAGGATATGTCAGCCATGTATTGTCAAAACGGTTAAACAGTCGTCCCATGAGTTGGAGCCGGGCAAACTAGCGGGTGATGGCGGAGCTGCGAGCCAACAAAAGCAGTGGTGGCCAGATTGAAGCCAAGCATTTGAAGCAGAGTGTATCTCCATACAAACTAAAGAAAATCGGATAAAAGCGAGCCCGGAGAAGCTTTACCCAAACAGCGCAAGAACACTTTGACAATGTCACTCTTCTTAATCGCGGTAAAACAGTACCGTTGTTCCGTTTCTTGAGAGGGCTTCAAAGCGGCAAGGCTGCTCTGAAGATAGATTCAAAAAGGATGAGCTCCATCAAATGTCCGATAAAAAGTTGGCACGATCCTGGCTGGAATGAGAGGTGGACAAGGCATACAAAATGAGATATGCTGTTGATGGTAACGCTGATACATAGGCAAGGACAGGCAAGGCGCGAAAAAAGTTGACGGGAGGGAATTGACATGAGCACACCCTGGATGAAGGAAGGTCAGTGGTGGGTAGCGCCCACGAATTTCGCTCCGGAGGCGACAGAGCAATACCGTTTTCCGCCGAAAATTGAAATTCTTGACACATCGTTGCGGGACGGTGAACAGCAGCCTGGTATTACGTTTACAAAAGAAGACAAATTTACTTTGGCCAAAAAATTAGCGGAAATCGGTGTTCACCGGATTGAGGTCGCCACTCCGGCCGTATCGCAGGCCGATGCGGACGCGGCCCGGGAAATCGTCGACTTGCAGCTTGGACCGAAGGTTTTTGTCTTTGTCCGGAATATGGTCGAAGACATGAAACTGGCAAAATCCCTCGGGGTTGACGGAGTAATTGCCGAAGTGCCGGGCAGTGAGCATCTGCTTAAGTTCGGCAAGAACTGGACAGCCGACCGGGCGATAAAAAGTGCGATTGAAGCTACCGGGTATGCCCATTCCGAAGGTTTGTATGTGAACTTTTTCCCGGCGGACGGCTCCCGCGCCGACCCGGATTTTCTCATCGATACGGTGGGGCAGGTGGCGGAAGGCGGACACATGGATTCGCTGACCTTAGTTGACACATTCGGCTGCTATTCACCGGAAGGCGCCGCCTGCATGGTTAAAAAGCTGAAAGCGGCTTTCGCTCAGCCGGTAGAAGTACATTTTCACGATGATTTCGGTTTGGGGGTCGCCAGCACTATTGCCGGCCTGGCTGCCGGGGCGGAAGTGGCTCATACGACCGTCAACGGCATCGGAGAACGAGCCGGCAGCGTCAGTTACGAGCAGCTATGCCTCGCGCTGAAAGTACTGTACAACTACGATACCGGCATTAAACTGGAAAAAATGCTGGAGCTGTCGCGCCTGATGGAAGAATTATCCGGCTTCGCGGTTCAGCCTAACCGTCCGGTTATTGGGGAGAAATTGTTTGGCTGGGAGACGGGAATGCCAGTTAGTTTATGGGTTAACAGCCGCGACAAGGGTGTACCGCTCGCCATGTTGCCATATATGTGGACGATGACCGGCAACACCGAGCCGAAAGTGTATATGGGCAAAAAGAGCGGTAAGGACAATATTAAAGAATGGCTGAAGATGACCGGTTTGGAAGCGACCGAAGAGCAAGTGCCGCAAATCCTTGGCAAGGTCAAAGACCGGGCACTTGCTTTGCACCGGGACATCACCCCGGATGAATTCGTCGCTCTTGTCAAAGAAGTAACTGGTAAATAACGCAAAAGCGGCCGGAACTCAAAGAGTCCGGCCGCTTTTGCGTGATATCGATAACAATTGCGACTGCCAGCCTTAGTACGACATTTTTAGCAGCAGACTGGGAACGTCCCTGTCTTGACAGCCAATACCCCGCCTTGTCGGTAGGGAAAATTTGTTTTATAATTATGAAAGGGGGTGGGAAACCGGGATAAAGGAGTGCGATTCATGTATAAAAAAAGACTGCTCTCCAGTTTGGCAACAGGCGATATTACTGTTCTGCAGCAGAAAGCATTGCAGCAGGAATTTATCGCCGTGGTTGAAAAAGCCGGCTTTATACTTTACGAATGCTCGCGGCAAAACATTGTCTGTCGGTACAAAAAGAGCGAGAATGTTTTCCTTTCCCTGGTGACCGACCAAAATCTGCGTCAAGAATCAGAAACCCCCGGGACGCAGGTATGGGGAAACTGGTGCCTTTGTGACCGGGAGTGGCGACCGCTGCAGCTACCCGGGAACAAAAGCAGCGGGGAGGCCCGTAGCTGCACCGGCTTCTGGCAGGAAGGGACCGGGGATATCACTCCTTTCATAAACGACTATCTGCGGAATTTATCTTAAACGGTATCATTCCATTTTTACGATTATCCGGCCGGCTGGCGCCGGCATTTTTTTACCGTCCGGTACGGTTAAAATCGGGCGAATAACTTAAAATAAAGTCGACGGGAAAAGTTCCGACTGCCGAGTGAGACGCTGCAAAAGGAAAACAGCCGGCGGAGGAGAAAGTAATCAGGGCAGGAAAGGAAGGTGAATGGAAGCGATGATTTTCGATAATGCGGCCGGCGATTACGACAGTTGGTATCAGACCCCGCTGGGGCAATATGTTGATGCGGTGGAGACGGCGTCTGCCTTCAATCTTCTCCCGCCGAACCGCGGCTGGTATGTTCTCGACGCCGGCTGCGGCACGGGTAATTTCAGCTACAAGCTGGCTGCACACGGTTGCCGGGTCGTCGGGATAGATATCTCGGATATGATGCTCGCCGTTGCTCGGGCAAAAAAGGCCGGCAGCCAATTTCCTATTGTTTTTGAAAGGATGGACATTTCCCGGCTGACGTTTGCGGACAACATATTTGATGCCGTCTATTCCTTGGCTGTCTTTGAGTTCCTTAGTGAGCCGGAGCAGGCTTTCCGGGAAATGTTCCGCGTTCTGCGGCCGGGTGGCCGTCTTCTGATCGGCACGATTAATCGGGAGAGCAGTTGGGGAAAATTATATATGAGTGAGGAGTACCAGAAAGACACTGTTTTCCGATACGCGAAGCTGAAGACGCTGGCCGAGATGGAGCGTTTAGCGCCCGAATTTCTGGTCGGGACGGAGGAATGCCTCTTTGTGCCGCCGACAGCGCCGGCGGACGCGTTTAAGCGGCAGGCCGAAACCGATTATGCGGGGACGGAAAATGGCGGTTTCCTCTGCTGCCTGTGGGAGAAGCCAGCGCAGTGATAAAAAGGGTATTTTTCGCTGATTTTGACGGGACGGTAACGCTTGCCGACTCGTGTTACATCATGGTGCAGACCTTTGCCAAAGGGGACTGGCAAAGACTGAACGATCTCTGGGAACAGAAGATTCTCGACACGGAAGAGGTCGCCCGGCGGACCTTCGCTTTGTTCGACGCGGATCGGAAAGAGCTCGACGAACTGCTCGGGACGATCCAGATCGATCCCGGTTTTCCCGCTTTTGCCCGGACTGTCCGGCAAAAAGGTGATTGTCTCTATATTCTCAGCGACGGTTACGATTATTGTATCGAGAGTATTCTCCGGCGGGAAGGGATCGCTGATATTCCATTCTTCAGCAACTGCCTGGAAATTAACGGTCGTTCTTTCGGCATGAAAAGCGGCCGCCGCAATCCGGACTGCGGGACATGCGGCACGTGCAAGCGGAGCCTAATGCTGGAGCTGAAGGGAGAGGCCGCGCAAACCGTGTACATCGGGGATGGCGCTTCTGACCAATGTGCCGGCGCCGCCGCCGATATCCTGTTTGCTAAAGACAGTCTGGCCCGCTACTGCAGGCAGAAAGGCATCGCCTTTCATCCTTACGCGACGTTTTTTGATATTCTCGCTTGGTATGAACAAGCGGAATAAGGAGGGGACGACTGTACCAGGCAGGAAAAAAATGGCGGCCGGGTGAATATGTTTTAAGGACAGCAACAAAGCGGCGGCGAAAGAAGGAACGCGGAAATTGAACACGGAGGAGGGTCGATTATGAGCAGTCCGACTAAAAGCGGCGGACCGCGGATATGTTCCACGTCTACACCGCAGGGATATCTGATTAATTGCGCCTGCAACCATGACTTCACGACGGCAGATACGATGCAGCCGGCAGAATGCCCAGTCTGCCAGCGGTTGTTTGAGCCCGGCTATGCTGTGAAGGCGACGGTTCTGAGCAAAATCAGCGGTATGCCAATCGGGACAATTATCGGCGGTGAGCCGGCGGCGAAGCCGGAGGAAGCAATATCGAAAGCGGCGGCGCGGCTTTATGACGCAGCGCTGCTCACCCAAGTGGATTATAAGCTGCTGGAAAGCGAACCGGCATTCTTCGACTGCAATTCGGCTGAAGGCGCGGTTTGAACCGCTATCCGCCCAGTTTTGGCACCCTCAGGGTGCCATTTTGCTATCTGCCGAAGGGAAAAACGATAGGAGGGAGATTATGACTGTCACGTTGCCGGACATTATCGCCGCCCGCCGCCGGCTGTGGGGGATTGTTCGGGAGACACCTCTGGAACCGAACGAAGAGTTTGCCGATTACCCAGGTCCAGTATATCTTAAGCTCGAAAATTATCAGAAAACCGGTTCTTTTAAAATCAGAGGCGCAGTCAACAGAATCGCCACTCTGACTGAGCAGGAGAAAGCGGCCGGAGTTATCACCGCTTCGTCCGGCAATCACGCCCAGGGTGTCGGCTATGCCGCCCGGCGCTTCGGGGTGAAGGCGAAAATTTTTGTGCCGGAAAATACTCCGGCGACGAAAATCGCGGCGACCCGCCGTTACGGAGCAAAGGTGATTGTCGCCGGCCGGGACTACGATGCGGCGGCAGCGCTTGCCTATACTGCGGCCGGGGCGAGCGGGATGACATTCGTTCATGCTTACGGTGATTCGCGGGTTATTGCCGGCCAAGGCACGGTCGGTCTGGAAATGCTGCTAGAAAAGCCTGATTTGGCCGCGATTGTCGTTCCGGTGGGCGGAGGCGGATTAATCGCCGGGACAGCAGTAGCGGCAAAAACCATTAATCCGGCCATCCAGATCTATGGGGTTCAGCCCGCTGCTTCGCCGCCGTGGTATTACGCTTTGCGGGGAGAAGACAGCGGCGCCATGGAGTATGGGGATACATTGGCGGACGGGCTGGCCGGCGGGATCGACGGGGCGCCGTTCGAACTGGTCCGGCAATTCGTCGATGACATTGTCCTCGTTGAGGAAGCGGCGATTGTTGCCGCCATCCGTTGGTTTGCTAAAAAGCATCATATGATGGTGGAAGGCGCCGGTGCCGTCGGCGTGGCTGCTTTGCAATCCGGCCGACTTCGCCCCGATGGCCCGGTCGGTGTCATTGTCAGCGGGGGCAATATTGACCCGGGATGGTTTGCCGCTGTCCTCGGCCAGGGGAAAAGCGGACTATTTCTTCCCCGGAAAAGTAGCCTTGAGCAAGAACCTGCCGGTTCAGGCGGAGAAACACACCACAGTGCCGCTGTCCCCGCACCCGAATAATAATAACCCCGCCCGATAGCGGGCGGGGCAAAGCGTGGGAGAGAAAAGAGCCTGTAACGACCTACGCTACAGCTAACACAGCTGCCTGCGCCGCCTGCAGCAACCTTTCGGCTGCAACAGACAGTTACGACAACTATGCTAACCTTTGCT
>JBMNPB010000038.1:0-22640 GCA_050943375.1 bacterium | reverse complement strand
AGATTTTAAATGCCGTCAAAGACAAAGGTGTGTGCAATGTTGTCCACGTCCACGGCATCAATCTCCGCTTTGCCGATGTTGCCGATTATCCGGCCCATGCCTTCAACTGGTCACATATCCGTTCCGAACCGTCCCTGGCGGCGGCGCGGGAAATGACGGACGCCTGCCTCATCGGCGGTGTGAGCGAACTTAGGACGGACACCTTCCATCCTGATGTTCTGGAAGAACAGATTCGCGCCGCTTTTGCGGAAGCAGGTGAGCAAAAGTTCATGGTCGGGCCGGGTTGCGCCATCCCCACCGATACGGCGCCGGAGCAGATTGACCTCATCCGCAAAACAGTCGCCGGCTTAAAATAGCACGGCAGACAAATACCCCTCCGGGACGGGTGCCTTGCGGCACCTTCCCCGCCGAGGGGTATTTTTTACTGTTTTTTCGCTTCCACCGACTGGTAGACTTCGATCAGAACCGTACCCGGGACGATATGCTCCAAAAGCTTTGCCTTCAGTACCCGGATTTCCGGCAGCTGCGATCTTGTTTCATCCTCATCCAGGTCTGCGATGGTCGGGAATTCCCGCTCCATGATAATTTCGTGACCGCTGTAGAGACGAATATGAGTCCTGCCCCACGGTACACGGCCGCTTTGAACGTACAATTCGTTCAGGTCCGCCAGCACTGCCAGAAAAGGACGCAAATGCATCGGCCAGATCCGGGCTGACCATTTTTCAATAACCAATCTCGTCGCCCCCTCAGATATCCTTTAGCAATTCCGTCTTTTTGGCAGAAAACTCCGCTTCCGTCAAAACGCCGGCATCTCTCAGCTCGGCCAGTTTCTTGATGCGGGCAAAGACGTCTTCTCCGGGCGGTGCCGCCCTGCGGCTGTCGTCCCGAATTTTTTTAACTCCGTCCGCAAGCATTAGCGGGTTCTCTACCCGAAAAACATGCTTCGCTACGCCATTCTCCGTCATCTGTTCGATCATCAGTACCCCTTCCTCGGGCGCCGCCGTTGCGGGCAGGCCGGCAACGGCCGGGGTCATCACAACCGCATCGGCGATTTCGCCGGCCGGTATATAAATAAAATGCCTGCTGGCAGCATTGCAAAAAACAATTCCCCGGGAACGGAACTCGAGAGTCCCGTCGATTTCCGGACCGGAAACCGGTAGTACGCCGAGATAGACAGCCGCGTCATAGCGCAGGAGAGAACCGCTCTCCCGGCGCAAGGCACCAATCTTCTCCCGATAAGCTTCCGTTTCCATTGTCTCACCTCCTTCGTGCCATAACAATTATTTTTCCATGCCGGTCTGACTAAATCCTGCCGTTCCATGCCGCAATCGAGTAGGAGACTATCCATTAGTTGAGCAGCCGACCTCTCAGGCGAGTAGCCAAGGGGAGTTTCACCCCAAGGCTCTCACAGATCCGTACGTGAATCTCCCGGCTCATACGGCTCCTATCATTCACTCATACTAAATTTTCCCCTAGAGAGCCCAATGTGCAAACATGTTGGGTTCTCTTTTTCTAACTTGACATAGCCATTCTTCGGCTCTCCGACGGTGTCCCCGAAATTTCTTATACTTTCACATAGCCCACTTTATTAAACGCCTTTGCACGCAGTCTAGCGCGCGTTTCATTGCGGAGCGATTGAACTTGCCAGAATAATTCATCCATAACTCATTCGGTTCCACAGTTTGTACAGGTTGTCTTTGAGATTTTCTTCGTATTTCCCAAAATCCATCCCATCCACACCTGCACTGCCTTTGTTCGCTTTCACCTTTTTGTCGGCTATCCATACAGTTTGTTTGGGAATCTTGTATGGCTTGCTGTTTTCCATGTGTTCCTCCTGTTTTCACAGTTGACATATGTATCAGCTGAATGATGATGCCCCTTTGCTCCCTTCCATTACAGGAATTTCATCACTACTACGAGCATCTCCGCCCCTGTACACTGTATCTCTACTTTTGGCCTTGCCTTTCTGTGACTTGCACCTTTTCGATTCCCATCAGTGCACAGGTTCCTGCGTTCCACATCGAAGCCTGTTCTATGTTCATGCCGCCTTAATGCCGGATGTCAAACAGACGGTTTCAGGATTTTTCTCTGCTTTTGTCCCTATCGGGTGGTGGAAGATAGGTTCTGACATCGTTTTACGCTATCGACATCTCGTCAGCGGTTCGCTTGCGCTCATCTTCATAGAACTCACATGCCCATTTCTTTTGGACTTTTCCTTCGTCGCTCACTACCATAGCTTTTGACTACAGCAGCAGAAGGTTGTTTGGCAGGTCTGCCTGACCAGTCCCCTCCCTCCATCTTCGGTGCAGCTTTCGCAGCACACCACCACCGTACGTACCGTTCGGTATACGGCGGTTCAATGGTTTAAGGGCAGTACCTCGTACCTTTTGGATATGTTAATATGCCCGATAGATGCAAGGTATCCATACTTCTTGCAGTCCAGCCCCGCATCGCTGTGGGTTGTCTAACCATCCCTCTTGCCGGCGCCCCCCGCAAGACCTCCCCTGCTAAGAACGATAACCTTCCCCTCATATATCTGCCGCATTTACACCCTGGGATTCGGGCAGTATCGGACTTTGCTTTGTCCGGCAAGCTCGTCCGTCCCGCAAATGCCATGGCTGTGATTTCTGTTCGTCAGACCGAGGGTTTACGTTAGGCTTCCTTCCGATTCCGTCGCACAACGGACGCCCTTGCCCTCTGCTAACAGTTCCTACTGCCAAGCCTGTAGTGGACTTTCACCACCAAGTTATCGCCCATGCAGGGCCAACCGAAAAAGAAGGTGCCGGCGGCACCTTCCTGGAACAAAAAATCCTGATTTGCAGCTAAACATTTTCTCTTATTTCCGTCCCAAAGAGGGTCGGAAGAAGATATAATCCGCCGAGACCCACCAAGGTGTAAACAATCCGGCTTAACCAGCTTGCACTTCCGCCGAACAGCGCCGCCACCAGATCGAACTGCAGCAAACCGACAAGAAGCCAGTTCAAAGCGCCGATTATTACCAGAACGAGAGCTGTTTTTCGCAAAAAGCACACCTCCTCATCCGATTATTGGCTCTAGTTTTCCCGGTTTCTTGGTTTTTATCAAACAATTCCTAAGCAACTTCCATCAGTTTCCTCATACTTACTCTGACCTTCTGGATAGAATAAAACCAAGGAGGTGATTGTTTTGTCCGATGCGACCGAGATTAACCGGATTGTGCGCGGTTTGTTGCGCCAGGAGCAACAGGATGCCCAGACATTAAACATTATCAGCGCCAAAATCAAGGATCCCAATCTCGCCCGCCAGCTGCAGGAAATTGCGAACCGCCAGCAACAGACGGCTGACGGATTGTCAAGAATATCCAACATGGTCAATAACGAGAGCAACTATGCCGGAACCGGAGTCCTGAACAAAGTCGGCTATGCTCCGGATGACGGGACGCCCGGGGGCAGCTATACAGAAGTGCTGACTAATTACGACGGTAGCGGCCGGGCGGAATAAACGTCAAAAAGCAGCATCGGATGATGCTGCTTTTTGACGGGAGAATTATTTCCGGTCGTTCAAACCTTGCATCCCGCCAAGGATAACATCCATGACTTCCTGCCGTGTCCGTCCGTCCCGATCTGCATCCGCCCGATAGGACACCGCAGCCAGGGCCGCCACTTTCGGATAAGCCATCATTTCCCGCAAAGCCGCCCCGAGTTCAGCGCCGGTCAGACCGCCCGGTGACGGTAGGCCGGCGGCCGGCGCCGCCTCCGGATTGAGAATGTCCAGATCGATGTGAATGTAAATCATATCTTCCCGTTGACTGAGAGCCTCCATCGCCCGGTGGATGTGTTCGCTCCGCTGCAGCAGATCTTCTTCGCTCAGCGTGACGATACCGTCGGCTTCGACGGCTTCCCGCTCCAGTTCGTCAAGATCCCGCAACCCCATCATGACAATATCCGGCGACTGCAACGGAAGGTGCAGTTTATTCTGCCGGCGCAGACGGTGTAGCGTCTTTCCGGCGGCTATCGCCACCGGCATTCCGCCCAGCATGCCGCTGGGACTTGTCTCCGGTGTATTGTAGTCACCGTGGGCATCAATATACACAAGGCCGACTCGTTGCGGCAGAGCACCAGCAGACGGTTGTTGCAGTCCGCCCAGCAGTCCAAGGACACCGTTGCAGTCAGCCAGGAGACCGAGGACAAATTGGTCTTCCCGCCGGGCGGCCGCTGTCAGCTCGGCCAGGTGAGCGCCGGCAAGCCCGACCCGGTTCCAGCCGCCATATTGTTTTTCTTCTTCCGGCGACAGATCTACGGTCTTCACATCGGCCACGGTATGCCCCTGCTCCCGCAGCCGGTCAGGCAGACCGGCTGTCAGCAGGGCGGCCGGTCCCGAAGCTCCACTCGTGCCTTTTCCGTCCACATTATAAGGAAGCGTAATGATTGCCAGTTCCATACTGAATCCCCCTTCCCTCCTTTCAGTATAATTGGCTGTTAGCAGCCGTTTCACCTGCCGCGTGAAGATAGGATACTTCATTTAACCTTACCTTCATCCAGGGGGAACCGCCCGGGCAAATCAAGCCGAATTTAACAGCAAATTAATCCTCCGGTGATAACCGTACCGTCTCAGGCTGCCGTCAGAGCTGTAGTCTACGGCGACCGGCGAAACATACCACGGGACAATCAGAAGAACGCCGGCAATCACCCCCCGTATCCATGGGGTGCTCCGTCCGGCCGGAAGCAATCCGCTTTTCACTTCCGGATGAAATGGACGAACTCGGGTCGTACCGTCAGATTGATCGGTTGTCCCGGTTCTAAACGATAGCGCCAATATTCAGACTGGCCTACAACAGTCTTTAGCGGTTCGCCGCAGTCAACCGCAACCGCATATTTGTTCCCCCGTGGTAATACCTCCCTTACCGTTCCGGCGTAACAGTTAACATCTTCTTCCGACAAAACTGCTGTCGCCGGAGTTACCCGCCCGTCTTCGCCCCGAAACGCAATCCACCCTTCCCCGCTCCCGCCCGGTTCACGGGTTATGAAAGAAAGTCCGCTTCTGCTGGCTATACATTTTGCCGGGGCAACGCACCGGGCCGGAATGATATTCTCGAACCCCAGCAGGCCGGCCAGTTCCACCGTCCGCGGTGCCGCAAACAATTCCGCCGGCGTATCCGTCTGGACAATCCTCCCGTCCAGCAGAGCGGCGACCCGGTCGGCGAGAATGGATACCTCAGTGTAATCGTGGCTGACAAAGACAGCCGTCTGCCGCGTTTCCCGCAGAATGCGGCCGAGACTGCCGAGCAATCCGCTCCGCGTCGGGGCGTCCAGAAAAGCGAATGGCTCGTCCAAAAAAAGGACGTCCGGCTCCACCGCGAATGCTCGCGCAAGGCAGACTCGCTGTGCCTCACCGCCGGAAAGATGGCGGACATGTCGGTTGGCAAGATGGGCAACAGCGAACTCACCCAGCCAAGCCTTTGTCCTGGCCGCCACGACCCGTTCCGGCAGGCGGCGCAGGCGCAATCCCAGCGCGGCATTGTACTCCACCGTCCCGTCCAGCAGCACCGCTTCCTGAAACACCGTCGCTGTCCGCCGTCGGAGACGCACCGAATCCACCGCCGCATAAACATTCTCCCCAGCCAGGCTAACCTGGCCGGCCGAAGGGCGCTGCAGACCGGCCAGGATTTTTAGCAGACTGCTTTTTCCGGACCCATTCGGCCCGATAACGGCGACCGTTTCCCCGGGACGGACAGCAAAAGCGGGGATATCCAAAATTATTTTTTGTTTCACCTGCCAGAGAATATTTTCCGCTGCCAGCATATTAACTCCCCTTCTGTTGCGCCATCGTTAACCCGAGAGTGGCCAGATAAGCAAGGAGAAGCAGGATAAGGCTGATAGCGATGGCCACATCAAAATTTCCTTTCGACACTTCCATAACTGTAGCCGTCGTCAGAACCCTCGTATATCCTTTTACGTTACCTCCGACCATCATCGAAGCGCCAACTTCCGAAATTACTCCGCCGAAACCGGCCATCACTGCCGCCAGCAGCGCGAGACGTGCCTCCCGCAGCAGCAGCCAAAAGAATTGCCAGCGGGACGCGCCCAAAGCGAGCAGTTGCAGCCGCAGTTTAGGACTGATTTGCTGGACTGCGGCGATTGTTAGTCCGATGACGAGCGGCAAGGCGATAATTAATTGCGCAATCAAAATAGCCGCTGGGGTGTACATCAAGCCGAAACTTCCAAGCGGTCCGCTTCGCCAGAGGAAAATGCTCACCCAGAGGCCCACGACCGTCGGCGGCAGGCCCATCCCGGTGTTCACGAGACTGATAAAGACTTTCCGGCCCCGAAAAACATTCAGCCCCAGAAAGAAGCCGAGTGGAATGCCTATCAGGACGCTCAGCAATGTCGCCAGGCCGGAGATCTTAAGGGTAAGCCATGTAATCTGTAAAATCTCCGGGTCGCCCCGGGCCAGAAGGACAACTGCTTTCACTACCCCCGATGCTATTAATTCCATAACTGCCACCGCCTTGTTTTTCCGTCACACAGCCGGCCGGATTGAAGCCTGCCGCGACATAGATATGTTCTGCTGTGCTCAACGCTTTCCGTTTTAATTCTCTGCCCGGGTGGATTCTTCCTGCCACAGCCTTGCCAATCTGTTCTCTTCAAGCCACGCGCAGATAGAAAAAGCCGGTTCCGCACCGACGCAGATCCGGCTCTCTCCTCTTCCCGCAGATTAGCGCAGTAAGTGGCGCACCCGTTTGTAGAAAACGAATGTAATCACGGAGGTCAAAATTCCTTTTGCCAGGTTGAAGGGCACCGTCGCAGTCAGTGCCATCGGCACGACCTGTTCCGCCGGTACTCCCCACAGCGGCAAAAAGATGTAGATATTTACCACCGTCATTGCGGCGACCATTGCGACCGACCCAGTCGCTAATCCCAGCAGCGCCCCGCGCAGATCGTGATACTTCTGATAAACCCAGCCGGCGGCGACAACCAATGCCCCACCGGCAACAAAATTAGCCGCCGCCCCTACCAGCCCCGCGTCTCCTTTGCCGGAAAGGAAAAAAATCGCGCACTTGATTAACTCACTCAGCAGGCCAGCCAGCGGTCCCATGGCAAAAGCAGCCAGTAATGCCGGCACGTCCCCCAAGTCATACTTCAGGAACGAGGGAAAAAGCGGCAAGGGAAACTCAATATACATCAATGCGAAGCCCATCGCTCCGAGAACGGCAACCCGGACCAGAAACTGCGAGTCACGCAACCCTTTTCCCGCCATAAAAAATCCTCCTTAGAAAATAGAATATCCGGAACAATAACCCCGGATACGAACGTGAAAAAACGCCTTCTCTCATCCGGACTATACCGTCGGCCCTGGCTTCGCACCAGGTCAACCATTGCTGGTTCGCGGGCTGATCATCCCGAAGGACGCATCACCGCCGGTCATGAATGGGGATTTCTCCCGTCACAGTACCCCGAAGGTTATCTTCCGTATTAAATTAGTTATATTTTAGCACAACAGCGCTGCACGTCAAGGTCTATCGCTGGCTCTGTACCGCCTTCCCGCCGCGGCAGTGTCTGGAAAACGGCATTTTCCCGGTTGTACGGCTCCGTTCACCCGCGCTTATGGTCTCAGCCGTGCCCAGAAATATATTGTTGTTTTTCCGGCTGCTTAATCTCCAAGCCAGACATCAGGCCATTCTTTTATACCGCCGCCGGCGTCGTAGCAAGAATTATCACCGGGGGCGCCCGTTGTAAAAAGGAGTTATCCAGCCCGGAAGTGAATTAGAAGAAATATATTATTCATCGGCCGGTAGAATTATTTCCCGGTAGTTTCTCCCTGCTGCCGTTCCCGACAGATTTTCCTTGCACTTATTCTTTTTCTCATTTATACTTTGGTTATAGTACCTGCTTATAGAAAAGATGCCGTACAAAAGGAGTTGAAATGATGAAACTACCGCAGCTGCGAATTGGAGAATTGGTTGCCCCTATCCCCATCATTCAGGGCGGGATGGGCGTAGGAGTTTCCCTCTCCCGCCTTGCCGCTGCCGTCGCCAGTGCCGGCGGAGTCGGGGTAATTTCCGGTGTCCAGACGGGCTTCCGGGAGCCGGATTTTGTTAGCAACAATCTCACCGCGAATCTGCGGGCGCTGCGCCGGGAAATCGGCAAAGCCCGGGAAATGGCTCCCCGGGGAATAATCGGTGTGAATGTCATGGTCGCGATTAATCATTATAAAGAAACGGTGCGGGCTGCCGTTGAGAACGGTATTGATATGATTATTTCCGGTGCCGGACTGCCGATGGAATTGCCCGCTCTCGTCAAAGGCACCCGCACCAAAGCCGTTCCCATCGTTTCTTCCGGACGCGCCGCCGCTGTCATCGCCCGCTCCTGGGACCGAAAGCACGCTTATGCCCCGGATATGGTCATCGTCGAAGGACCGGAGGCCGGCGGCCATTTAGGATTTTCCCCGGAGCAGTTGCAAGACCCACGGCAAAAACCGGCGCTACTTGATATTGTCCGGGATGTACTCGACGCTCTCCGTCCATACCGGGAGAAATATCAAAAATATATTTCCGTCGTTGCGGCTGGCGGCATCTATGACGGAAAAGACATTGCCGCCTGCCTCAAAGCCGGGGCCGACGGCGTCCAGATGGCAACCCGTTTCGTCGGGACGGAGGAATGCGACGCTCATCCCAATTTCAAACAAGCTTACTTGGATGCCCGCCCGGAAGACATCAAAATCATCGTGAGCCCCGTGGGAATGCCCGGGCGGGCCATTCGCAACCGTTTTATCCGCACTCTGGAGCATGGGAATATCCCCATTGAGCATTGTTACGACTGCATCCGCACCTGCCGTCCGGCCGATACTCCTTACTGCATTTCCCGGGCCCTTGTTGCTTCCGTTACCGGGCAGGCGGAAGAAGGACTTGTTTTCTGCGGCAGCAGCGCCAGCCGGTTTGACAAACTGACCACCGTACCTTGCCTGATAAAGGAACTGGTCCGGGAAACGGAAGTCGCCCTGGACTAATAAGACAGGAGGAACGCTTCCGGGAGCGCTCCTCCCCTTTCCCACCGGCTCAGTTTTCCGTTCGTCTGGGAATAAGAAACATGCAGATGATGTAACCAAAGATACCGCTCCCGTACGCCAGAGTGAAGAGCACCCAAAGCAGCCTGACGACAGTCGAGTCGACTCCAAGATACTCCCCGATGCCGCCGCAGACACCGGCAAATTTTTTATCTTGCTCGGCAAGATAAAGCTTCCTTTCCACCGCCACCCCTCCAGTTAATGTTGCTTGTCGCTCCGTCTCTAATATATTATTCGTTTAGCGTCGGGACGACAAGGGATGCGTCATCTTCTCTTCCGTCGGCCGTGCCGGCGGTTCATTGGCGGCGGATGTTGAATTACGGTCAGACAGTAACTTGGTCGAAGTCCATTTCGTGCTGCAGAATCTCCTCAATCCTTTTTTCAATGTGATTTAAGTCAAGCCGGGACTCCTGCTTGATACTTGTCCGGAGCATCGGCCCGATACGCCGCAGATCGTCCGCGATATCCTTGAGCAACTCCAATGCCGCCGTCGCCTCCATCACTTCCCGCGGAATTGAGACCATATTCGCCAGAATCGAGTTTTCCGTCCGGGAAGCGATTATCGGTGACGGGACTCCTTCGATATAGACCCGTGTCCGGCGGCCGGGCCCCCGTTCATCTTCAATTGGCTCCATACCGACGATTTTGTCCGAACGGACATATTTTCCGTACCCCAAAGGAACAACGACTTTCTCTCTTACTTCCATTCCCATTCCACTCGTCTCCTTGCTGGCATTTTCCAATATTACTATGCTCATCTTCCCGCAAAATTAATCCCGGTAACAGAATTAAGCCAGGTGCCCGGCTTCTCCGTAAAGGAATGAAACAACCCGCCTTTTTATGGCGGGTTGTTTCATTCCTTTACACCCATTTGAATCCGGCGCCCGATGCTGCCACCATGGCGAGAAGCGCCAACATCACATAAGCCAGACGCCACCTCATTCACTTCACCTCCTGTCTGCTGATTATCTTCGGGTTTCTGGCTTCCTTAACTGAAAATCCGGTATGGCGGTTATTCCCGACATTTGCAATCCCGCCCCGGACGAAAAAAACAGCTTTCCCGACGGGTACAGCTGCTCTGCGGCCCAGCACCGCTTTCACTGCTTTCCTTCGGAAGCCAGGCAACCATAGCTTGTTCAGCCTTAGGTCCAATAGCTTTGTGTCCCGGCCTTTCAGCCGGTTTACCGTTTCGGACAAAACTGTCATTAGATTGTTTAACCATGTTCGCCAAAACTTCCCATTTTCCTCCTGCCCGTTTACCAATTTTTCAGACTGCGCACCGATCCTTTTTCGCCTTCCGGCGGTTTTTCCGGTAAATATATCCGGAATATTGTTCCGCGCCCTTCCTGACTGTAAACTTCCGTCCGGCCGCCGTGCGCCTCGATGATACTGTAGGAAACACTAAGGCCGAGGCCGGACCCGCTCTCCTTTGTCGTATAAAACGGCAGGCCAATTTTCCCCAGATCTTCCACCGCGATTCCGCAACCGTGATCCTCGATTTCGATAATCACCTCTCTCGCGGTAGAAAGGTGCGTGGCCCGCAAAACGATTTCTCCCCCGTCCGGCATCGCTTCGATTGCATTCTGGCACATATTCAGAAGAACTTGCTTGACTTGCGGCGGGTCTATCCAGCAAAACGGCAGCCCGGCTGCCGCCTCGCAGCGGACTGTGCAGTTCTTAATGAAAGCCTGCGGCCCAACCAGATCCATAATTTCTTCCAACAGGCAGTTCATGTCGTATTGTACCAGAGACGGCGGGGCCGGACGGGCAAGCTGCAGGAAATCGGAAATCACACCACACGCCCGATCGGCTTCTTCCAAAATAATCTCCAGATAATCGCGTTTCAATTCTTTATCGGCCGCACAGTCATCCATCAGAAGCTGAGCAAAACCACGCACCGACGTCAATGGGTTCTTCACTTCATGCGCCATCCCGGCGGCCATCTGGCCCACAAGCGCCAGTTTCTCCTTTTCCCGCAGGACATTCTGGGTGTGCTGCAGTTCATCGATGTACTGCTGCAATTCCGCCGCCGCTTTTTCCCTCTCGATATAAACTCCGATAATTTCGGAAAGCGTATGCAGAAGACGGACATCTTCTTCCGACCAGCAGCGCTTCTTATCTGTGTCAACGAAGCCAAGCGTCCCCCATAACGCGCCGCCCGAATATATCGGCACGCAAAGCAACGAACGGACGCCGAGAGCCGAGTATAAACTCTGCTCCGGACCGGCTTCCGGCGGCAGACAGGTAATATCGGACAGGATAATCGTTTCCTTCGCCAGCATTTTGCCGGCAAACCATCGATACTTATCCTGCGGAACATTTTGCATCGCCTGCATCTGGCCTGTCACCCACTCGGCGCACCATTCGCATAGCTTGTCCGCGTAGCGCAATTCATCCCGATAGCGGAAGATATAAGTCCGGCTCGCTCCCACCGCCCGGCCCAGAATTTCCACAATCTGCCCAAAGTCGACACCGTCGCGGGCAACGAGCAGACTGGCGACCCGGGCAACCGCTTTTTCCACAGTCAGGCGATGCTCCATCGCCTGCTCCGCCCTGCGGTGCTCCGTCATGTCACGGAGAACGGAAAGAACAACCGCATTACCGTTAAGCGTAAAAACATGCGAATTGATTTCCACCGGAACCCGGCTGCCGCTTTTGGTGATAACCTCCATGCTAAACTTTGCCTGCTTCAACTCCCGAAGCTGGCGGCGGATGCCCGGCTTTTTCGCGTCGTATTCCGGGGCGTCCAATTGGGCGGGAGTCATCCGAAGCATTTCTTCCCGGCTGTACTCCAATAAGACGCAGGCGACATCGTTGACATCGAGGAAACGGCCGGCTGTCTTATCGGGCAGCAGGCTGTAAAGCATAATTGCATCATTGGCGTTATGAAAGACAGCCCGATACTTGTCTTCGCTTTCCTTTAAAGCTTGGTCTGTCCAATGGCCGCCGCCGGCCCGGAATTCTCCGGTCTTTTCCGCCGGCCCGGCGGCGCCTTCCCTCCGGCCCGAAGGCCAAAACTCCTTTTCTGGCCGGTTGTCCGGGCTATCCTTCCGGCTGACTGATTGTTTTTTACCGCCTGAACGCAAACGTTTTCTTCCGCCGGCATTCTCGATCGCTTTCGTCATCTTCCAGCCACCTTCCCGGACAGAATAAGCTCATTTTGGATAATTTATGCCAATATTTCGCCATCCGCATAAATTATCCTTTTTTCCCGCCCACAAATCACTTCTTGCCCCCGGAAAGACTACAGCCGTCTGCCCGCCCGGGGACACAAAAGCAGGCAATCAACGGCGGTTACCTCTGGACAGGTGTCACCCAAAACAGTATGATAGAAGAGACGGAAATTTTGATGCGGGGGAGATACAATGGCGCGCTTGGATTATCTTATCTTTAATGCAGCGATTGGACAACAAAAGCCGCAGAATATGCACAACCGGGCGGTAAAATGCCCTTTCTGCGACCGGGAGAGCCTCACCGGCATCATTGCCGAAGAATGGCCCCTCCTTTTACTGGAAAACAAATATCCGGTACTGGAGGACACTTTCCAGACCGTCCTGATCGAAACGAACGTCTGTAACGACGAGCTTTCCAATTACTCGCCCGACCACATGCATCGCCTGCTACGGTTCGGTGTTAAACATTGGATCGCTATGCAGGAAAGCGGTGAATTCGCCTCAGTTCTTTTTTACAAGAATCATGGTCCCTATTCCGGCGGCACGATTACCCATCCCCATATGCAGATTGTCGGCCTCAAAAATGTCGATTACCGCCAGAAAATCAAGCCTCGGCAATTCTTCGGTCCGGTCGTTGCGGAGGAGTCGGGCGTAATGTTCAACGTCTCGGACCGCCCGCGAGTTGGTTTTTTTGAGTTCAACATTATTTTGACGGATCAGGACAAAATCGATACAATGGCTGACTTCATCCAAAAGGCGGCCCACTATGCCCTGAACGGTTTTCACAACCGTTGCACCAGCTACAATATTTTCTTTTATCGTCTGGACGACGGGCTGGCTGCCAAAGTCATGCCCCGTTTCGTTACCTCGCCCCTCTTCATCGGCTTCTCCATTACTCAAGTCTCGAACCGGCTGGACGCCGTAGCCCGGGAAATCCGGGAAAATTATTTTTGCTGTGACTGATTATTATCCGGACTGTCCGGTTTTTCAAGCGAGCGGCGGGTTGCTCCCGCCGCTCGCTTTTTCTTCTAATCACCCGTCTTCTCCCAGCAGAGCGGCTTTTCGCCGTTCCCATTCCGGGTCCGGGGCAGAATAACAGCGCCCTTTAAGATAGGAGAGCACTCCGCCCGTCGCAAAGTCGAAACAGACCCGGATTGCCCAGAGCGCCTGCTTTTTTTCGCCTTGGGTCCGGTTCCATTCCCAGGCGCCGTACTTGCGATCGCCAATAATTGGACAGCCGATATATGCGAGATGAGCCCTGATCTGATGCGTCCGGCCAGTCACCAGTTCCACTTCCAGCAGGCTGTTGCCGGCGCCGGACCGCCGGAGCCGGTATCTTGTGATTACCGGTACTGTTCCCGCCTGGGGGGTGTCGTAAATATAAACCTTTCCCGCCCGGCTGTCTTTGCGCAGATTGTGCCGCAGTTCCCCCCTTGCGGGTGCCGGCCGCCCCCGGACGACGCATTCATAATACTTCCTGACCTCGTGACCGGCAAAACGCCGGCGCATTTCCGCCAAAGCCTGCTCTGTCTTAGCGTAAATGACAATCCCACCCGTGTTCCGGTCCAGACGATGGCAGGGATAAGGGACAGCTCCCCCTTTCTCTCCAGTCGGCCGGCCGCGCCAATAAGCCTCAACCATCTCCGTCAACGAAGGTCCGGGCCGTCCCTTGTCCGGCAAAACAACAATTCCCGGCTGTTTTTTGACCAGCAGCAAATGCTCGTCTTCGTAGATTATTAACGGGCCGTCCTCACCGCCCCGGCTGCCCGCGGCAGAAGTATCTGCCAGAAAAACAGTCACCGTATCGCCGCTCCGCACCGGACCGGCGTGGCTTATCCTGATCCCGTTCAGACGGATATCCTTGTGCCGCAAAGCCCGGAAAAGCTGGCCGCGGGATAAACCAGGCAGTTCAGACGCAAGATATCGATCCAAACGGGTCCCATCATTTTTTTCGGTAACGTGCAGGCTGATTTTCTTCATACGCCCGCTTCGCCCCCTTATCCGGCCGGAAAATAAAGCTCAAACAGTCTCTTCATCTCCGTATCCGCCGCAGCGCGAAAAGCTAAATATTTATCCAACAATTCCTTCCCGGCCAAAGTCAACTCGGCACCGCCGCCGCCTTCCCCGCCGACGTGTTTTGTCAGAAGCCGGTACCCTAGCCTCTCTTCCGCTTTCCGAACCGTTCCCCAGGCGTAACGGTAAGACATCTTCAGGTGGCGGGCTGCCTGATAAATCGAACCGTGCTGTGCAATGCTCTCCAGCAGGGCGGCCAAGCCGTCCCCGAAAACGTGTCCGTTCTCCTCCAGCCAGATTT
The DNA here is from genome assembly GCA_050943375.1 of bacterium. Lineage (GTDB taxonomy): Bacteria > Bacillota > SLNR01 > SLNR01 > JBMNPB01 > JBMNPB01. The sequence continues at coordinate 8,111 of JBMNPB010000038.1, read as the reverse complement.
TGTACCCCATTTGCATTGCCACCCCTCCCCTCTTCTCCGTTACAACACAGATTCGCGATTGGCGCCTCATCTCCTGCCCCGCCACCGGCTGACCCGTCGCATAGTATTCGCCGGAAATAGGCATATTAACCAAAAAGAAACAAGGAGGCGGCGCTATGAAAATCAGCTGTCGCAATCAGCTTGCCGGAAAAGTGCGGGAAGTCGCGGTCGGGACGATAATGGCCAAAGTAATTGTTGACATCGGCAATGGGCAGTCTGTTACCGCGATAATCACTAAGGATGCGGTGGAAGATCTGGGAGTCGCGGCCGGCGACCCAGTCAAAGCTTTGATCAAAGCGACTTCCATCATGCTAATGAAATAATTGCGGGACCGCCGCCGGCGATCCCGCAATTATTTCTCTCTCTGACTGGCGCCCAAATTGTCAATTCTCCCTTATTACCCCGATAAACGCGGCCGGGTCGGGAACACGGGTCCCATCCGCCTTTACCGCCGCTGTTTCCGCGATCAGCCGCGTAATCTCGGGCAGGGAGAGCCCGGGACTTAACTGCCGGGCCAAAGCAGCTAGCCCCGCCACATAAGGTATTGCCCAGCTGAAGCCACCTTCACCCCAATAGACATAAACATCGTCCCCGGCGTTTCCGGCCGTCGTCCGATAATCACCCGGAATGATAACGGCGCCGGACGGCAGCGCCTCAATCGCTCCGGTGTGGCGGTAATTATCAGGGTCATCCTGGTCTTGATCCGGCGGGCACCCGCCCCAGAAAAACTGCTTAAGCTCGTCGCAATTGGACCAGAGTACGGCAATTCCGGCCGCTTCCGCCCGGCGCAAAGCCGCCTGTCAGGTTTTCCAGTCCGCATCCTCCGGGCTGATACCGTCCGATATCGATACAATCTGCACTTTCTGCTCCGGCGCCAGCGAAGCGTTAATTGCCGCAAGAGCAGCGAGAGCCCGACTGTAATATAAGAAGTTCTTCCCCGCGTCCGGTATGGCGAAATAATAAATTTCCGCTTCCGGCGCCACGCCGGTCATGGTTCCGGCCAGGATCGAAGTGCAGGCCATCCCGTGAAAATGATAAATATTATTTTTCCGATGCTCCGTCTCAACCGTCTGATAATGGAGGCGGCCGGAGAATTCGGCGTGGGTGGCCCGCAGTGGTTTGTCGAAGACGGCCACGGCGACGCCCCGCCCCGTTATCCCCTGCCGGTGCAGAAGGCGTATCCCCAAACCCGGATTCCGCGCTGCCGCGAGGCACTCTGCCGGTGCAAATTCCGGCGGCAGACGGTCTGCCTCCGGCCAAAGCGTGTTGGTGTCGAAGGTCATCGCCGCCAGGAAGGATGGGGAAAGCCCTCGCAAATCCTTCTCCCGCAGATCTTTTCCGGCGAGACCAACAATCCGGTCGACGTGCCCAAAAGAAAAATGGGGAAAATCCGCCTCCGTCGGGGCTTGGGGTAGCTTTTCCGGGTCAATTCCATTATCGTAAAAATGGTCCTGCGGGCCGTCCGCTACACCGACACACCCAGCCAGCAAGAGCATCAATATGGCCAATCCCCCTACCGCTCTTCTCCGCCGCCACATCCGCAAGCCGCTCCTTCCCCTCGGATTATCGCCGCTATCATTTAATGGCAATCGCAATTTTCCGCCGCCTATCAGATACCATATTCCGGTCTGCGGAACGAGCATCTGCGTTTCCCGGCGTTCGGTGCGGTTTTGACCGCCGCCCGAATTCCCCGGCTGTGCCGGCTCCCCGTTACAAAACATCACCGCATCTCGACTTCGCGGCATGCCTCCGGTCGGCGCAAAACCGCCGCGGCATTGCCGCGGCGGCTAGACTCACAGTTTACAGCATAACATCGAGGATTTTGCGAAAACCGATTACATTGGCGAATTGCAGATCCGAACCAGTCGTGACCGAACTCATCTTGATCCGTTCAATGTACGGCTGGAGTCTTTCCGTCGTCCCGCCGGTGAACACAATTTGTTCAAACGTCGAATAATCCTGAAATTCTTCTTTGAGGCGATTCCAGATATTATCGAACAATTCTTCCTGCGTGGCTTCCAGAAACCCCGGGTCAATTGCCATCTTTGTCCCGCGGTAGACGTAGCCGTTATCCAGAAGCTTATCCACCTGATTTATGTTGTAAGTGACATCGGTATGCTCATTCACCCAACTGACGATTTCCTTGGCGGCATCCCCCCAGCCGAAGTCGATGCTCAGGGACTGAGGCAGCACCCGATTATGATCGACGAGAAGGAAGTCGCTTGTCCTGAACCCGATATCGCAAATCAGCACCAGCTGATCCTTCATCTCCGGCTTGTTCTCCAGCAGTTTCACATAGCTGCCGTAAGGCTGCGGCACACAGCGGATTCGGGTGATTTCGATTTCCAGATCGACGCCATTGATTTTCATGGCATGAACACCCTGGAACTTTTCAATGTCTTCCCGGTTCGTCTTGAAATAATTCACCGGCAAGCCGGCCACTACTTCCACCGATCCGTCCCGTTTCATCGCGCTGCCGATTCCGCAGAGGAAAAGATGCTTATATATCTCGCTGTTAAGGCGGTCTTTTTCATACGCAGTCCGCAGATATTTAGTCCTGGCGTTGTGAGCGGCGTTGCCGATAAAATGCCGCTGCCCGTTGTACTCAAACAAATAGCGGCCGTAATTCGCCTCCAATCCAGGAAACTCAACGGCCTTAGTCGCCACGGAAGGAAATTTGCTGCATTGGTAGGCGTCGTCTACCGCTTTCAGATACCCGTACCCCACATCAATCCCGACTTTCAATTTCCGCTCCCCCTCCCAGATTGTAGCAAACTTTGAAACAGGTTTCTCTGCTGCCGGCAGCCAGTCTTCTTGAGATGATGCGTAAGGATAATATTTCGACATAATTCTATCATACATTTCCAGGATATACAAGAAATTTTATGTATATATTGCATCATTTCCTAAATCCTTCTGTTTTTCGACAAACACTTTTAAGTCGGCTCACCTTCCCCGCTACTTGTTAACTGCCCGTCTCCGGACCGCGGCATTTCTTTCTTCACTCCCGGCTGCTCTCCCGGCGCCCGGAACAACAATCATTAATGAAACAAAAGCCGGCAGGCGTCGATCTTGTGTCGTCTCCTGCCGGCTGAGCTCCGCAAATTTGCCATCTGTAATTGGCTTTCCAAAAAACGATTTACTGCCGGTTCAGATTATAGATATGGTGGAGCCCTTCCAGAGTCAGGTCCGGATTAATGACATCAAAAATCCCCGTTTCCCCGGCCATGAGACCGATTAAACCTCCCGTTCCCGCTACTTTCACAGCCGTCCCGATCTCTTTCCGCATCAGCCCAATCAGGTGGCTGACCATACCGGCGTATCCGTTGATAACCCCGGACTGCATGCAATCAGTCGTATTCCGGCCGATAACGCGTTCCGGTTTGAGCAATTCGATGCGGGGAAGCTTGTCCGTAAATTTGAACAGCGACTCGGTTGCCGTTCGAATCCCGGGGCAGATGACCCCGCCCAAATATTCTCCCGCCGCGGACACGGCATCAATTTTCGTCGCCGTCCCAAAATCCACCGCGATCGCCGGTCCTCCGTACAAATGAAAAGCGGCGGCGGCATTCACCAGGCGGTCCGTGCCCAATTGTCCGGGAATATCATAAAGATTAATTATCCCGGTCGTCACCTCTGGCCCCACGAGCAGCGGCGCCTGCCCGATATATTTCTCTATGGCGGGCAGCAGGGCGGCGTTGAGCGATGGCACCACGGAAGAAATCACAGCTCCGTCGATCGCCGCCGGCGGAATGCCGCTTTCATTGAAGATTTGCAGCAGCAGCATCCCGTATTCATCGCCAGTTTTTCGGCGGTCCGTACTGACACGCCACTGCCGGACAATTTCCTTATCCCGGTATAATCCCAGCACAATATTCGTATTCCCGGCATCAATCGCCAGAAGCATCCTATTCGCCTCGCTTCCTCGCCGCGGTTTTTGTGGACTAAAACGAAACACGTATTCAACATAATTCGCCCATATCCTGCTGTCCGCTTTTCTCCCCGCCTGGCAATAATTGCTCCCCTTAGTGCGGACATAGGGTAAAATACGAACGGCGAAGGTTTCCCTCCGCCGCAGCTATTAAGGCTTGATAAACTTTGCCAGCACTCCGGCAATCAGGCGGGCCGTCCGCTCCGCCTCCTGCTGAGTGCTTTCGTTGCTGCCGATTTCCAGTAAAAGTGCCTGCGGGTGATAGTGTTGATTGAAGCGATCTTCTCGTAGTGGAACTCCCCGTAGCAGTTCGGGATACAACTTATCAATTTCGTCCGCCAATTGCCGGGCAAACTCGTAGTTTTCCCGCCATTTAGGATGGCTGTAAATCTTATCGGTGCCGACCTGCAGTGAAATGCGTGCATATGTCTGGCCATTCATAGTCACGGTGACCGTCTCTTTCGGCAAAGCATCCCGGTGCAAGTCAATCACAATCGCCGCGTCCTGATATTGCCTGACCAGAGCGGCAATGGTGCTCTCCGCCCGCTGGTAAGCGCCGATTCGACCGGGCACGTCATGAACCGTCTTATCGTGCACCACCCCGACGTTCATAGCCTTAAGCGTCCGGGCCATTTCTTCGCCCACGGCGGCGACTGTCAGATTAAGGTCGGTGGTAAAATCTTGCCCGGAACTCGGCTGGAAAGACTCCGTCGTATGCGTATGGTAAATGATTACATCAGGCTTATCCGACGGCGGCAATGCCGCACGCACCGGCTTGCCGGCCGGCGCCGCACCGTCAGTACCGCCCGCCTGCCCCGCCCGGCTGATATTGTCCGGAGTGATTACGCGAGCGCTGCCCGCCGGCCGCCAATTCCCGGCCACGTTCGCATCGACACCCGCTAGAAGCGGGATTTGGCTCGCGAGGAACGTCACTGGTTTGGCAATGTTAATGCCGGTCAATTGATAAACTGCTCCGTCAATAACAATCTGGCGGAAGCTCATTTGTTCCAGATCTTCGTCGGCGTGGCTCATCAGGGCCAGCAGCGGAATTTCGCTTTGCAGAAGAAAACGGGGAACATCAACGTCGGCCGCGAACCAGCGGCGGAAAAAAGGTTCCGCCGCTCCCGACGCTCGCGGCAGTGAAAGACTCAGATCAGACGAAAAAGCCGGGACTGCTTCTTCTGCTGGCCGGCTACCGGGAAGGCGCAAGCCAATCAGAAAGAGTGCCACCAGGACGATTCCATAGAAGCCGATTAACCGTCCATATTCCCGGCTCAACCTGCGTCGGTTCCATGTTTTGCGTATTTTCCGGCGCAGATGATCCAAAGTTGCCGCCAATGTTATCACCGCCTTTACCCATATACCGAATATATGCGGACAAACCGGAAGATATGCCGGAAAAGAAAAATCCCAACTTGCGTTGGGATTAGTTGTGCCGGAATTAGCGGCATTACCCCGTTACCGGATTGTCGTCGGTACGACGGCATCAATCAGCCCGATTACGAAGGCAGCGAGTAATGCCCCAATGATTGATGCCTGCATGCCGGGTACGATAAACTGCGCCAGATAGATGACAACTGCGGCAGTAATGAACCCGACCAGGCCACGACTTTGCGGAGAGATATTCTTACCAAGCAGGCTCTCAATGATATATCCGAGAACTGCGATGACAATCGCCGCCAGCAGCGCAGTGGTAAAACCAGCCACGCCAAAACCGGGAATCAGGAATCCTACGAACATAAGAACAAGGGCAGAGACAATGAATCGAATTATCATCCTCAGCAATAATTTCACCCCCTAGTGTAAAATGTGTTACGTTGAATTCATTCATAGATTACCCAGCCATGCAAAGAATATGCACTGTTCGCTGCAACCTGCCGCTGTTGCCGCGCCGAAGGACAGAGTAACTCCGACGTTGCATTTTTTGACTTTCCGTGGTAAAATGTAGTGTGCTGAGTGCAGACTGCGATGGCATTCTTTTTCTTTGTGACGAGCGGCTGGGTGCCGCCAAAGGAGGTGAACTGCAATTGCCGAACATCAAATCATCCATTAAAGACGTCAAATCTACTATTATCCGGACAAACCGCAACGCAATGGCCAAATCACTGTTGCGTACTTCCATCCGGAAATTTGAGAAATCTTTGCAAAGCACCGATATTGGAGAAGCCAGAAGTGCATTGACGAATGCAACCCGGATTATCGACAAGTCCGTGACGAAGGGTATCCTTCATAAAAATACGGCGGCCCGCCGCAAATCCCGCCTCACCAAACGGTTCAACGTTCTAGGCCAAACGGCCGACAACGCATAAATAATAAACCCTGTTCGCCTTTTCAGGAAACAGGGTTTATTTATTTCCGGCCTGCAGCACGAACAACTCGAGAGCAAGATGCGGGTCGCTCTTCCCGCGTTTCAGCGCTTCGTCCGTCTGCAGCAGGAGTTGCAGCATCCGGCGCAATTCCTCCGTGGTGTACCGCTTCCCCTGAGCCAGGCTTTTCTGGATCCGAAACGGATGCGCACCCAATTGCCCGGCGATTTGCTGCGGGGTATTGCCGTGTTCCTGTAAAATCTTTCCCTCCAGGATAAGGCGCACTTGGCTGATCAGCAGCCCGAGCAGCCGATACGGCGGTTCTCCGCCCCGCAGGATTTCCCGGAGTTGACCCAAAGCGGTATCTTTTCGTCGCTGCGCAATATTGTCAATGAGTGTAAAGGCGTTGTTCTCCGGCAGACGGCTGGCAACTGCAAGGACATCGTCTTTTTTGATTGCCGTCCGGTCCCCGAGATAATTGAACAACTTCTCCAGTTCCTGTCCCAACAGACGCACGTCCCGCGCCGTGTATTCAATCAGCAGTCTGAGCGCGCCGGAATCGATTGTTTTACCGACAGTTTTCGCTTTATGCACCGCCCAGGCGACAATCTCTTTCTCGCCCGCCGCGGCGGCGGAAAACACCATTCCGGCCCGGCTGATCGCTTTAAACAACGCCAGCCGCCGGTCTGCGGCGGGCGCCGTCAGTACCAGGCAGGTCGACGGCATCGGCTCGCGGAGATAAGATAAGAAGCCGTCATTCCGCCTGCTATCTGTGCTATTCACTTTTTTATTATTGGCGCCGGCCAGGAAAATGGGATCCCGGACAACCACCAGACGGTAATTGTCCAAAAACGGCATGGTGGAAGCGACTTCGACAATTTCATTCGGGCCAGCTGTCTTCCCGTCCAGAACGGAATAGTTGTAAATGGCGTAATCCGGATTAAGCAGAACTTGTCTCAATTGCGCCAGCGCTTCCTCCCGGAAGAAATCATCCGGCCCACAGTCCAGAAAAATTCGTTTCCCCTGCTCCTTCTGCATTTCCTGCCAAACCGCCCGAAAATTCATGCCGCTCCTCCTTGCCTCCGACGCGGTGCTGTCCCGCCGCTGGTGCCGGCTGTCTATCCGCAATATTATTATAACACCGGCGGCGGCAAATGCCCAGTTTGCCGCCTAGTCAGACTGGCCGGCTCAGTCCCGGGCGCTTTCCATCGCCAGGCCGGGAATGCGCAGTTTTCTTTCCAGGCTGTCCGTAAACATGGCAATCAACGTAATCACAGTGATGTAAATAACCGAAACGGCGAAAAAGATCGGCACCGGCTTAAAATATTTGGCGTTCAGCATCTGCCCCCGCGCCAGCAATTCCGGTACGGCAATCGTGTACACCACCGAAGCGTATTTGATCATGTAAATGACTTCGTTCGCCCATGTCGGCAGCGCCAGCCGCAGAGCCTGCGGTAAAATCACATAAATGACCGCCTGCAGCTTAGTCATCCCCAGAGAGCGGGCTGCGCTCATCTGTCCGGACTGGACGGACTGGATGGCGCCCCGGAAATATTCAGCCTGATAGGCTCCGCTGTTGATCCCCAACGCCAGGTATCCAGCCGTCATCCGCTTAAGATTAATTCCTGCGTCCGGCAGCCCGTAATATAATATGAATAACTGCACCAGCAGCGGCGTCCCCCGGATTACCTCCGAATATACAACGGCAGCCGCTTTCAGCAGCCCCGATCCGTACACTCGCAACACCGCCGTCACCAGTCCGAGACCGAGCCCCAGGAGCAGGGCAACAGCACTCAGACGGCAAGTGACCGCCAGGCCTTTTAGTAATTCCGGAA
>JBMNPB010000058.1:0-4490 GCA_050943375.1 bacterium | reverse complement strand
ACCCAGCAAATTCACCGTTTACAGCGGTTGGCGCGGGAAGAAAAAGACGATTCTCGGCCGTATACCCTAAGCAGCGGACAGGATAGGGAGGAGGAGGGTGACGACGGTGACTGGCTCAGTTAAAGGACGGTTTGTTACCGCAATTCTCATCGCTCTTTCTCTGTTTTTGTGGCTTTCGCCGGCGGCGGCAACTACGGTGCCTTTCCCGGATCTTAATATTTCGGTCGGCGGGACGGAATCGCCGTCCGAAATCGCCGACAGTCTTAAGATTTTGTTCCTGCTGACTGTATTGTCGCTGGCGCCGGCTATTATGGTCATGATGACCTCTTTTTCCAGAGTCATTATCGTTTTGAGTTTCACCCGGAACGCCCTCGCCACTCAACAGATTCCACCAAATCAGCTGTTGATCGGATTGGCTCTTTTCATCACTTTCTTTATCATGGCACCGGTATGGGGACAAATCAATCAAGACGCTTTGCAGCCTTACCTTGCCGGTACGATTGGTGAGACGGAAGCCTTCGGCCGGGCGGCAGAGCCGTTGCGCGAGTTCATGTTGCGTCAAACCAGGGAAAAGGATCTGGCTTTATTTGTGAATATGTCGCAGCAGCCACCGCCGGCGGGACCGGAAGATATTACCCTTGTCACACTGATTCCCGCTTTTATTATCAGTGAATTGAAGACGGCGTTCCAAATCGGCTTTATGATTTACATTCCGTTTATTGTCATCGACATGGTAGTTGCGAGCACACTCATGTCAATGGGAATGATGATGCTGCCGCCGATGATGATTTCACTGCCGTTCAAAGTGCTCTTGTTTGTCATGGTGGATGGCTGGCATTTGGTTGTGCGTTCACTGCTGCTTAGTTACGGCGGTTAGTCTTTGCCGTCTGCCGGGAGGGAAGAAGCGTGTCCGCTGAATTTGTCATAGGACTCGGGCAAGATGCCCTGCTAACCGTTCTGCTTGTCTCCGCCCCGATTCTCGGGTTGGGTCTGCTTGTCGGCCTTGCTGTCAGTATTTTTCAGGCGACAACTCAGATAAATGAACAGACTCTCACCTTTGTCCCGAAAATAATTGTCATTCTGACAGCGATTGTTCTGTTCGGACCGTGGATGATTAATATTTTGCTGGAATTCACGGCCGGTGTCTTCGGACAACTGCACACTTTGGCTCGCTGACCGGCTGGAGGTGAATAATGGAGATAATCGGGAGTCTGCTGACGCAACTGGATTTATTTCTTCTGGTGTTTACAAGAGTAAGCGGAATGTTTACCACCGCTCCGATCCTGGGGAACAGTATTATTCCAGGCCGGGTCCGGATCGGACTGGCCGCGCTTTTGACAATACTTGTCTTTCCTTCTGTCCAGTATCCCACCGGCGGACTGCCGGACGCTCTTATCCCTTTTGTTTTAAGCCTGGGGCATGAACTTATGCTGGGGCTGGCAATCGGCTTAATTGCCTCATTGGCTTTTTTCGCTGTCCAACTGGCCGGCGAGATGATTGATATGCAAATGGGGTTCGCCATGGTAAATGTCATCGACCCACTGTTCGGTATCCAGGTGCCGCTGATGGGTAATTTCCTTTATATCCTGGCGCTCATGGCGCTGCTGCTGACGAATGGACATCACTTGCTGCTATGGGGCATACAACATAGTTTTGCCATCACTCCCGCTGCCGGCTTTGGGTTCACCGGGGCAGGCGTTCAAACTGTAATTGACAATTTTGCCGGTCTCCTCGCAGTCGCTTTGAGTCTGAGTGCGCCGGTGATCGGCATCCTTTTGATAACGAGTATCGGCATGGGGATAATTTCCCGGACGATGCCGCAGATGAATGTCTATTTTGTTGAAATGCCGTTAAAAATCATCGTCGGGTTCATAGTTTTGGTGTTCATGCTACCGTTGTATGGTTTGTTGTTGGAGAACTTGTTCGGACGGATGACGGGATATATCATTGCTTTCCTGAACGTCCTGACAACATGAGACGAGAAGGGGATATGAACAATTATTTCATTAACGGCCGAAAGCTTGACCTCCAGCTGTTCGCTGAAAAATCGGAAGCACCGACGGCACGGCGCCGGCAGGAAGCGAGAAAAAGAGGTCAGGTTTTCCGCAGCAACGAGGTTTCCACTGCTGTTTCTCTTCTGGTGTTATTCCTGTCATTGCGTTATCTCGGCAGTTATATGAGCCGAGAAACCATGCAATTGATGCGGCAGATCCTGTCCGGACTGTCGGCCTCCGAGATGACAAGGGAAGATTTCTGGGCTTTGGTGATTACGGTCATCTATAGCTTTTTACGAATTATTCTGCCGGTGCTTTGTTTATCGGTTGCTGCCGGCGTAACAACCAATCTATTCCAGATCGGATTTCTGTTCACTGTCGAGCCGCTCAGTGTTCGCTTCGAGCGTCTGAATCCCGTTTCCGGCTGGCAGCGACTTGTCTCTAAGCGTGCTTGGGTGGAATTGGCCAAATCGCTCTGCAAACTATTTTTAGTCGGCTTAACCGTTTTCGTCAGCATCAACCGGGAAATCCACCAAATTGTTCTGCTGGCCGATATGGAGATCAACCAGGCGTCAGCCCAAATCGCCGCGTTAGCATATAATATTTGCCTGAAAGCGGCGGCATCGTTGCTCATCCTCGCCGCGGGCGACTACTTTTATCAGCGGTGGGAGAATGAACAGCAGCTGCGGATGACGAAGCAGGAAGTTAAAGAGGAATTAAAACAAACGGAAGGCAACCCGCAGATTAAGTCCCGAATCCGGCAAATTCAGCGCAGTATTGCGATGCGGCGCATGATGGCCGAGGTGCCGAAAGCCGATGTGATAATAACGAACCCAACCCATTTCGCCGTGGCACTGCGCTACGATCCTGCCCGCATGTCGGCCCCGAAGGTAGTGGCAAAAGGAGCTGACTATATGGCGGAGCGGATCAAGAAAACAGCCAGGGAACACAAGGTCACCATTGTGGAGGAAAGGGAACTGGCCCGCAGTTTGTACAGAAGCGCGGAGGTTGGCGATATCATTCCCGAGATGCTATATCAGGCGGTAGCTGAGGTGCTTGCTTTCGTTTATCGTCTCCAGGGACGGGCTTGAGGAGGAAAATAATGGCCGGACTGAGTATGCCCGATTCGCAAAACCCAATCGGAAATTTGTTCCGCCACAGCGATGTTGTTGTCGCCGCGGCCATGCTGATGATTGTCGTCATGATGGTCATTCCGGTGCCGACACTGCTGCTCGATTTGCTTTTGACGTTCAATCTGACGCTGGCGCTGTTGATAATGCTCGTGACGATGTATACGACCGAGCCGCTCCAGTTTTCTGCTTTCCCTGCTATGTTGCTGGTGGCGACATTGTTCCGCCTTGCTCTGAATGTCTCTTCCACCCGTCTCATCCTTTTGCACGGCAATGCCGGCCAATTGATTGCTGCTTTCGGGGAGTTCGTTGTCGGCGGTAATCCAGTCGTCGGTTTCGTGATTTTTATCATCCTCGTTATCATTCAATTCATGGTTATTACCCGCGGTGCGGAGCGGGTGGCCGAAGTTGCGGCTCGGTTCACGCTGGATGCAATGCCTGGCAAGCAAATGAGCATTGACGCCGATTTAAATGCTGGTCTCATCAGCGAGCAGGAAGCGCGGCAGCGGCGCCGGGAAGTGGAAAAGGAAGCAGATTTTTATGGGGCAATGGACGGCGCCAGTAAATTTGTCAAGGGGGACGCCATTGCCGGCATCATCATTACCATCATTAACATTATCGGCGGACTCATTATCGGGATGGTGCAGCGGGGGCAGCCTTTTGAGTCCGCGTTGCAAGAATATACGTTGCTGACGGTGGGAGACGGATTAGTCTCCCAGCTTCCGGCTTTGTTAATTTCAACGGCCACCGGCATTATGGTCACCCGGGCCGCTTCCGGTGCCAATCTGGGCAGCGATCTGGTCAACCAGATTTTCAGCCGCACTAAAGTTTTGAAGATAGTGGCAGCGGCCTTACTGCTGCTCGGTCTTCTCCCGGGCTTGCCAAGTTTGCCTTTCTTTTTGCTGGCGCTGCTCATTGGCTTTCCGTGTTACCTGATGAGCCGGGCTGAGAGGGAGGCGGCGGAACTGGCGGATAATGTCCCGGCCGGGGAAAGGGAAATTAAAGCCACTCCGGAAAATGTCTTAGGTCTTCTCCCCATCGATCCGCTCGAGATTGAACTTGGATACGGCCTGATCCCTTTGGGCGATGCGGGACAGGGAGGGGATTTGCTGGACAGAATCGTCGCTATCCGCAAGCAGTTTACTCTCGACCTCGGTCTAATTGTTCCGCTCGTGCGTATCCGGGATAATCTCCAGCTGAAGCCAAATCAATATACGATTAAAATCAAAGGGACCCAGGTGTGAAGTGACCCCAAAAAGTTAGACAAAAATTGTTTAAGCGACTGATAGGGCTTGTTGTCTGTGTAAAGCAGGCGATAAGCCCTTTAAGTTTGCCTTGATACGGCGGTTGTTATAGTAATCGAGGT
>JBMNPB010000010.1:0-85693 GCA_050943375.1 bacterium | reverse complement strand
AGGCTGCTCATTCGGCGGAACCGGCGAAAGCGGCGCTGCCGGTCACGGCGGATGAACTCCTCCGTCCGGCCCAATATGCGCCCGGAGTCGGACCGGCGCGCGCCAAATTACTGCGCAAAGTCGGCGTCGAGACGGTGCGCGATCTTCTTACTTACTATCCCCGCCGTTACGAGGATCGGAGCAGCCTCAAACCGATTGTCCGTCTCGTCCACGGGGAGACAGAAACGATTGAGGGAGAAGTGGTTTCCGTCAGTCTGAAACGGGTGCGGCGGGGCCTCACTCTCTTGAAGGTCGGAGTGAGCGACGGAACGGGGACGGTTTATGCCGCCTGGTTCAATCAACCGTTTCTAAAGAAACTGTTTCGGGAAGGCATCCGGGTTTTCATCAGCGGGAAGGTGGAGCGCAAGTATAATAATATTGAAATCAGGAGCCCGGAATATGAAATCAGTGACGATGGTGACAATCTGCACACGGGGCGGATTGTGCCGGTTTACCCGTTGACGGAATCGCTGCCGCAAAGAGGCTTGCGCCGGATCATGAAAGGAATTGTTGACCGGTACGCTCCTTTGTTTGAGGAGGTGTTACCGGAGTATCTGGCTGAGAAATATGAACTGCCTTCCGGCCTCTTCGCTCTGCGGCATATTCACTTTCCGGATGACGCCGCCGCGCTCGCGGCAGCGCGCCGGCGTCTTGTTTTTGAAGAATTATTTATTATGCAGTTGGGTCTCGCTTTGCTGAAGCGGGACAATACAGCGCGGGCAGCCGGCATCCGGCACCGGCCGGACGGAGAAAAAAGCCGCCAGTTTCTCGCCGCTCTACCATTTTCTCTGACCGGGGCGCAGGCGAGGGCCAGCGAAGAAATCAAGCGGGATATGGAAGCACCGTTTCCGATGAACCGCCTTCTGCAGGGTGACGTCGGCTCGGGCAAGACGATTGTGGCGGCGATGGCGCTTCTGAAAGCGGTGGAAAGCGGCTGTCAGGGAGCGCTGATGGTACCGACGGAAATTCTGGCGGAGCAGCATTATCAGAAGCTCACTCCTTTGCTTGCCGGGTGCGGCGTCCGGACTGTACTGCTGACCGGCAGCGCCGGCAAAAAAGAAAGAAGCGCGATTATTGAAGATATTGCCGCCGGAGCGGTTGATATCGTCATCGGCACTCACGCGCTTATCCAGGACGGGGTTGTTTTCTCCCGGCTGGGTTTGGCCATCACCGACGAACAGCACCGCTTTGGCGTCGCCCAAAGGTCTGCTTTGCAGCAGAAAGGGGAGAATCCGGACATTTTAGTCATGACGGCGACTCCAATTCCCCGTACCTTGGCGCTTACTCTTTACGGTGACTTGGATATTTCGGTCCTGAACGAGCTCCCGCCGGGCCGCAAAGAAATCAAGACTTACTGGGTAACCGATACAGCGCGGCAGCGAATTTACAATTTTGTCCGTTCGGAAATCAAGGCCGGACGGCAGGCTTATTTCGTATGCCCTCTCGTGGAAGAATCGGAAAAACTCCAAGCCGAAGCGGCGACTGAACTGGCGGAGCGTCTGCAGCGGGATGTTTTCCCCGCCTTGCGCATCGGGCTTTTGCACGGTCGGATGAAAGGAGAGGAAAAAGATGCGGTGATGGAGGCTTTCCGGAGCGGGGAGACCCAAATCCTTGTGGCGACAACAGTGATCGAAGTCGGGGTCGACGTACCGAACGCGACGGTGATGGTCATCGAAGGAGCGGAACGGTTCGGTCTTGCCGCCCTTCATCAACTCCGGGGCCGGGTGGGGCGGGGCGGCCACCAGTCATATTGCGTTCTGGTTGCCAACCCCAAGACGGAGGAGGCTTTGCAGCGGATGAATACCATGGCCAGGACGAATGACGGATTCATCATCGCCGAAGAAGACTTGCTGCTGCGGGGACCGGGAGAATTTTTCGGAACCCGGCAGCACGGTCTGCCGGATCTGAAACTCGCCAATATTGTCCGGGATGCCGTCATCCTGGAAAAAGCCCGGGCCGAAGCTTTCGCTTTGGTCGCCCGGGACGGACGGCTTGCAGCGCCTGAGCACGCCGCTCTGCGCCGGAATTTACTCGGGAAGATGCCGCGGCTGCAGGAAATGGTGCAGCTGAACTGAGCGGCCTCAGATGTAACGCGAGACATCCTCCATGTCGACACCGGGATGAAGAGCCATATTGATCCCGCTCGCGACAATCCGGGAGACTTCGTTCAGCAGCAGATCGATCTCCTTGGGGGTCACCATTAAATCTCCGACGGCGGGTGAAAGGACTTCGTTGATGAGCGCCCGCTTGTTTTCAGCCTCCATCGACCGCAAAACGTCAAGGAAACGGTTTTCCTGCCGGAATTCATTCAGCAACAGGTCGATGGTATCGTTAGCGACGGTAGTGGCATGGACCACCGTTGGTATCCCGAGTGCGATGACCGGAACACCGAGTGTTTCCCTGGTAATCCCGGTTCTTTTGTTCCCGACGCCCGAGCCGGGATGGATGCCAGTGTCGGTTAGTTGAATCGTTGTGCCGATCCGCCCGATGCTCCGGGCTGCCAAAGCGTCAATGGCGATAACGACGGCCGGCTTTATTTTTTCCGCGATGCCCCGGACAATTTCACTTGTTTCGATGCCGGTGATGCCCAAAACACCTGGGGCGACGGCGCAGACGGAGCGCAGACGATTAGTCAGTTCTTTCGGGACATACCCGGCCAGATGGCGGGTAATCAGCATTCTGTCCACTACCAGGGGACCGAGCGAGTCGGGCGTCGCATTCCAATTGCCGAGGCCGACTACAAAGACTCCGTCCTTGGGCTTGAGTCCGAGCAGCTTGCCCAGTTCCCCGGCCAGAACGCCGCTGACCTTCTCCTGCATCAGGCGGTTTTTGTTCAGGAGATCCGGAGTTTCAATCGTGACATACGTTCCGGGAGCTTTACCGAGTCTTTCTCCTGCTTCGGGTGAGTGCACCCGGACCGTCGTCACTTGGCAACCTTCGATTTGGGCTTCTTCGCTGGTAATCCCGGAGACTTCCCGGGCGACCTGCTGTTTCAATAATTGGTGGGCTTCCAACGCCAGGTCGGTGCGGACGCCCGGGAACGGTTTATTTTGATACATTTTTCTTCCTCCATTTTCAGTCCGTTACCGGCTGGTCCGGTCGGCTGTAAACAATGGCAAATCTAACTGTAGATTAACCGGAGCTGGAAATAAATATGCGGCGCTGTAGCAGGATGTGGCCGGCTGAACGGGAACGGGGGAGACGCCGGGAAATGAATAGTGCTGAAACATGTCGTAAGCGTTGCCGAATTGTGCTATAATATGCCTGGGATGGCCGGTGTACCTGCTGATAAAGGAGATGGAATGCATGCGGGTTATCGCTGGAACGGCCGGCAGGCGACGTCTCAAAACGTTGCCGGGGCGGGCGACCCGCCCGACGGCGGATCGGGTTAAAGAATCGCTGTTCGCTATCTTGGGCGGCCGGGTGGCCGCGGCCCGGTTCCTTGATTTATTCGCCGGTACGGGAAATATCGGGATTGAGGCTCTGAGTCGCGGGGCGGCGCAGGCCGTGTTCGTCGAAGCGAACGAGCCGGCCGTTCGGATAATCCGAGCCAATCTGGAATTAACCGGTTTTGCGGCGCAGGCCGAAGTTCTGCGCCTTGATGTCAGTAAAGCTATCGCCGGCCTGGCGGGAGACGGGCGGCAATTCGATTTGATTTATCTCGATCCGCCTTACGAAGCCGGCCGGGTCCTGCCGACATTGCAGTTGGTCGCCCGGAGTGGAATTCTGGCCCCCGGCGCCCTTCTGATTGCGGAACACAGCCGGCGTGAAGACGTCCCGGAAGCGGAGAGTGCGGGAATTGTTCTTCGACGGCGGGAAAAATATGGCGACACAGTGCTGACGTTCTGGCACGGCGCCGCAGAGCGGGGGAATTGAAATGGGAAACCTGATCGCCGTTTATCCGGGCAGTTTTGACCCGGTGACTAACGGGCATATTGATATTGTGGAGAGAGCGGCGGCCGTCTTCGATACCGTCATTATCGCTGTTTTTGTCAATTCTAATAAGAAGCCGCTTTTCACTATGGATGAGCGAGTTGAAATTCTCCAGGCCATGACGGCCCATCTGCCGAACGTTCAAGTCGATTCTTTTCAGGGGCTGCTCAGTGATTACGTCCGCGCGAACAAGGCCCGGGTAATCATCCGGGGTTTACGGGGGGTCGCCGACTTTGAAATCGAATCGCAGATGGCCTTGATGAACAAAAAGCTTAACCCTCGGGCGGAGACCATTTTTATGATGGCGAGCAGTCGGAATATCTACATCAGTTCAAGTATCATCAAGGAAGTTGCTAAGTTGGGCGGTTGCGTCAGCGGCTTAGTCCCTAACCTGGTGGAGGCAAAATTGCGGGAAAAATTCGGCGACAACAAAAACAGTTAAATTGTCTGCGGGGGAGGAAGAGGTTTGGAAATTTTGACCGTTCTGGAGAGAGTTGAGAACTTGATAACCGGCAGTTTCCGTATTCCGCTGACCGACAAAGTCATTGTCAGTGAGAATGAAATCCTTGAACTGGTTGACGCTTTGCGGAGCGCCTTGCCCGACGAAGTTGAGGAAGCCTGCCGCATCGTCCAGGAAAAACAGAAAGTATTGCAGGCGGCCCAGGAAGAAGCGGAAAGCGTTGTCAAAGAAACGAAGCATTATATCGAGCGCATCGCGGAAGAGAGCGAGATTACCCGTCTGGCGAACGAGCAGGCGAATGATATTCTCCAGCAGGCCCGAAAAGTCGCACGGGAAATCCGGGTCGGGGCGAACGATTATGCCGATGAATTGCTGGCGAAGACGATGGAGAATCTGCAGGTAGTTCTGCAGGCTGTCCATAAAGCCCGGAGCGAACTAAAAGCGATGAAATAAGGGATGCCTTTCCGGCATCCCTTATTTCATCGGATCAGGCGAATACGCCAGCGGGAGAGAGTGCGGGCTAGCGCCAGACCGATGGCGGCCAAGAGGAGTAGAGAGCAAATCATCAGGAATTTTACACCCATGTATTGCCAGATGGACAGCCAGCTGCTCCAGGCTGGGACGGCCGCCGGCAGGGGGACGGCTCCCGCCATAGCGCTGACATAATCGCCGCCCGGTCCGAGCAGGAGGGCGGTTATGCCGCCCGCCAGAAGGGCGTGGAAGAAGCGGGCCACGATGTACGGTCCCATCCTTATATCCGTACCGTTAATCATACTGGCGACTTGAGCGTGGACGGAAAGACCGCTCCAGGCGATAATCCCGCCGGTGACGATGAGGCGCTGGCTTAAGGGCGCCGCCGCCTGTGCCGCCATCTGAGCGCCGAGAGTGATTTCGAACAGGCCGCCCGTTACCGCCTCGAACATGGCATCGGTGATCCCGAGCGGGCGGAAAAGCGCGGCAAGCGCGAGGGCAATGTATTGGACTACCCCGGCCGCTCTTAGGATTTGGATGAAGACGGAGAAGAGGATGATGAAGCCGCCAACGGTCATGAGATTGTTGAGGGATTGGCGAATGGCGTCGCCCATCAACTGTCCGATAGGACGCCCGTCCTCCTGTCTGGCTTTGTACAGAGCCCGGAAAGCGCGGACAAAAACATTACCGCCCGTGTCCTCCGTCTGTTGCGTTATCGAGTCACGCGGCCGGTAGAATCGCATTAGAAGGCCTACCGTCAGGCTCGAAAGATAATGGGCGATGGCGATGGTGATTCCCACCTTCTGATCGCCGAACATTCCGACGGCAACGGCGCCGACCATAAACAAGGGGTCGGCTGTGTTGGCGCAGGACATCAACCTCTCTCCTTCCGAGCGGTTGCAGAGGTGCTGCCGCCGCAGCTTAGCCGTCAAAATAGCCCCAATCGGGTACCCGGAGGCAAGACCCATCGCCATGACGAAAGAGCCGACACCGGGCACATTGAACAGGGGGCGCATCAGCGGTTCAAGGAAGACACCCATGAAATGGACGACGCCGAGAGCCATTAGAATTTCCGAGAGAATAAAAAACGGCAGCAGAGCGGGGAAGACAATATCCCACCAGAGCTGAAGCCCCCGGATGGCGGAGCTGAAGGCGATTTCCGGATATTTAACCATCGAGACGGTGATGAATACAGCCCCGAGCGCCATCAGATAAACGAGAAAATGGTTTAAACCGATTTTCCTTTTCATTGCGGGCCTCCTCCCGGCACTCCTGCCGTTTGTTTCCCTAAAATATATGGAGGCCGGCACTGAATTATGACTGACGGCGGCGGGGGCTCAGAGCGGAGAATTGGCTCGGTGAGTGAAATCAAGGTTGCCGCGCCGGGCGGCGGGGTCTGGCAGTGCCAAGGTGTAGAGGTCGGTCGCCAGAATATCCAGGCGGAGCATTCTTTCCCCAACGTTGGTACCGGTGCCGAAATAGCGGGCCGGACGGTGCAGCACCGGTATTGTCGCTTCCTCCCGCATCCGTCGCAATAACATCCGTCCCCGGGGCGAGAAAGCGAGAACGCGCAGATATTGTGGCCCAGCCGCCCGGAAGGCAGCGGCGTCGTCAGCAGTGTAATTCAGCAGGATGTGGACAAGGATGCGCTGCAGGCGCGTCCACGGATATCGTTTTGTTTTCACAGCCGTCAGGAATTCCTGTATGGTGGCGGCCTGCCGGGCTGCCGCAAGCAGGCGGTTTTCCAAACCTTCGCCGACGCCGGCAACAGTAGCGAGGGTGGCGGCGTCGGCCCGGCGCAGAATGGCGAGCAGGACTGGCGCCAGCGACTCCCAGGAGATGGGAGCACGCCCCCGCCGGAAAGCCTCTGCCAGAATTTCCCCGGCTGCGGGTGGGATGAAAGGCGCGGCTGCGGTCATGGCAGCCTCCGCCGTACCGTCCTTTTCCAACAGAGTACGTCGAATCGCCGTTGCGCTCGCGATATTGTCTGGCCCGAAATGAGGGTTGTGGTAATCGGCTTTCACCCGAGTAACGGTGACCGGGCGGAGGGGGCTGGCGGTGGCGTGCAGCGCTTTCAGATATTCGACGGAAAGAATGTTGTTCGGCCGCGCGAGGATTTCGCATGCTTTTTCTGGTGTCAAGCCCGCAATGGGCGCCGTATCGCGCAGATAACGGGCGACGGCTTTCGCCCGGGCGGCCGGATACGATACTCCGGCCGCCATTTCTTCCCGGATTTGGGTAGCCAGCGGCTCCGGCTCTTCCGCTAGGAGACGGCTCAGGCTCTGTAGCGCCGTCAAGTCGCCGCTCTCGCTGCCGAAGCTGAGATGAGTGACTATCCCGGCGGCGCTCAGCAGTCCGACGGCGCCGGCGGCGAAATATTCGGCACTGTGGGCGGCGAAGGCTACGGGCAGTTCCAAGACCACATCGGCACCGCCGGTTATGGCCATCGCCGCCCGGGTCCATTTATCGACGACGGCCGGCTCGCCGCGCTGCAGGAAATTACCGCTCATGGCGCAGACGGCAAATTCGGCTCCGCATTCGGCCTTGGAACGCTGCAGATGATAAAGATGACCGTTGTGGAAAGGATTGTATTCGACAACCAAACCGACAATATTCAGATCTGACACCTCCGCTCCGGTCGGAATATGCATAGCATTCGCCCCGAAATCTCTTTTCCCTTTAGCATTGCCCGTCCGCGGCCGGAATAATGACTGTTGCCGCAACGGTGCGGCAGTTAATGGAAAATCCTTGACAACAAAAATGCAGTATGTTACGATTACAACGGAATTTTGCTTAATTTTTTGAGTGCGAGATTCCGGTTTCCTCCTGCCAGAGAGATAGAGAGGCAGTAGCGAGGATATAATTTAATATGTGGGGGAAAAGTGGTGAAGATTTTAGTTTTAAACTGCGGCAGTTCCTCGCTGAAGTATCAGCTTTTCGACATGACGGACGAAAGAGTCCTGGCGAAGGGGCTGGTTGATCGGATTGGTCTGGGCGAAACAACGCTGACCCATGAGACCGGAGACGGCGCGAAGACAAAATCAGTAATCGAAGCGCCGAGCCACAAGCTGGCAATCAAGTTTGTTCTTGCCGCGCTGACGGACCGGGGTGGCGGAGTGCTCACCGATCTTGGTGAACTCGGCGCGGTCGGCCACCGGGTAGTCCACGGCGGGGAGAGAATCGCGCAGCCGGTGTTGATTGACGCGACGGTTATGGACGTCCTGCAGGAGTGCATTGAACTGGCTCCTCTGCACAATCCGGCCAACATCATAGGAATTGAGGCCTGCCGTAGCCTAATTCCGGACGTGCCTCAGGTGGGAGTGTTCGACACGGCTTTCCACCAGAGTATGCCGAGCCAGGCATTTCTTTATGCTATCCCTTACGAGTATTACCTGAAATATAAAGTCAGACGGTATGGTTTCCATGGCACATCCCACCAATACGTCGCCCGGCGCGCCCGGCAGCTGCTCGGCCCGGACATTGGGACGGCACGCATCATCACTTGCCATTTGGGCAATGGCTCCAGTGTCACGGCAGTACGTGACGACGTCTCAGTCGACACAAGTCTCGGCTTTGGGACCGTCGCCGGACTCCCGATGGGAACGCGGTGCGGCGATGTGGATCCGGCAATTATCCCTTTTCTCATGGACAAAGAAAACATGACAATTGACACAATTAATAATATCTTGTACAAAAAAAGCGGTTTGCTCGGACTCTCGGGAGTAAGCAGCGATATGCGGGATATTGAAGCTGCGGCCGCGGAAGGAAACGTCCGGGCTGAAACGGCACTCGAAGTTTTCGCATATAATGTCCGTAAGTTCATCGGCGCTTATGCTGCCGCCATGGGTGGAGTTGATGCCATCGTCTTTACGGCCGGGATTGGCGAAAACGCCAGGAACATGCGGTTGCGCATCTGTCGCGGCTTGGGGTTTTTGGGAATTGAGATTGATGCGGCACTGAACGAGTGTCAAGGGATCGAAAAGGAAATTTCCCGTCCCGGGGCAAAAGTGAAAGTTTATGTCATCCCGACAAACGAAGAGCTGATGATTGCCCGGGAAGCGCGGGAAATTATGGGAGTGGCTGTGACCAGATAGATAGGGGTGCGGCGATGCTAATCGATATTTCGGAACTGAGGCAGGAGCGCGGCGCAGCCGCAACTTTCACTTTTCGCGAGGAAATGTCTCATCTCGACTTTGGCGGTGAGGAGATTCCTTTTGCCGCTCCGGTCGAAGTGACCGGGCAGGCGGTGAATACCGGTTACGCTTTTCTGGTCAAAGGGACAGTTCATACCGCTCTGTCGAGTGTGTGCAGCCTCTGCCTTACTTCGTTCGAATTGCCTTTGCAGGCTGAGTTCGCGGCCCTTTACCGCGAGGCGGACGCCGTACCAGAAGAGGATGCGGAGGAGGAGTTTTTTGATGTCTATCCGCTGAGCGGTGATATTATCGACCTCACCCGTGTTGTCCTGGAAAGTATTGTTCTGGCCGTACCGATGAAACCGATATGCCGGGAGGATTGCCGGGGTCTTTGCCCGCGTTGCGGGCAGAACCGGAACACCGGCAGCTGTGATTGCTCGGAAGAAAAAGGTGACCCGCGGTTCGCTGTTTTGCAGCAACTGTTGCACAAAGAGAATTGACATTCAGTCGGCTGAAGGGGGTGGATAGAAATGGCAGTACCACGCAATAAATTATCGAAGGCAAGGAAGAACTCGCGCCGGGCAAACTGGAAACTGACAACTCCCAGTCTGATTGAGTGCCCGCAGTGCCACAAACCGAAGCTGCCGCACCGGGTATGTGAGGAATGTGGTTACTATAAGAATAAAGAGGTCGTAGTAAAGTAATCGAAGATAGACTAAAAAAGGAAACAGGCGATTTGCGCTTGTTTCCTTTTTTTACTTGCCAACCGGCCAATGATGAGTTATACTGTTTTAGTAGTAAGTGCTAATAGGAGGTAGTATGGCCGTCGACAGATTTATCCGGCGCATCAGCCGGGAATTGCCCGCAATCGGGAATGGGACCGGCGGCAGACTCGGATGGTGGTACAATGAAGCAGATATCCAAAAAAGAAAGGCAATCCCGCTTGCAGGAGTTGTTGCTGGAGAATCCTTTCAGCACAGATGAGGATTTGGCTCAGATATTCAAGGTAAGCGTTCAGACTGTCCGCCTGGACCGCCTGGCCTTGAGCATTCCGGAATTGCGCGAGCGGACCAAACAAATGGCAGAACAGACATACAGCCGCATCAAATCCCTGGCAAGCGAAGATATCGTCGGTGAAATCCTTGACTTGGAACTGAATACGCGCGGCTTGTCGATGCTGGAAACGACACCGGATATGTGTTTTGCCCGAAGCAATATTGTCAAAACTCATTATATCTTCTCCCAGGCGTCCATGCTGGCGGTCGCCATCATCGACGCCGATGTTGTTCTGACCGGACTTGCGAACATCAAATTCAAACGGCCGGTCCGCGCCGGAGAGAAACTGGTCGCCAAGGCGGAAATCTTGCGCCGCATTCGGAATAATTTCGTGGTGGCGGTTGTGACCCGGGTAGAACAGGAGCAGGTCTTCCGGGGAAAATTTGTCGTTTTCGTACAAGGATGCCAAAAACCGGGAGGGACCATGGATTGATCAGGATTGCCGTGGATTGCATGGGCGGGGACAACGCCCCGGCTGAAATTGTCAGAGGGGCCGCGCTCGCTGTCGCTGACACTGCGATGGAATGTATTCTGGTCGGCGATCCGGCCGCCATCGAAGCTGAGCTGGCCGGATTGCCGGCAGCCGGGAGGCGTCTTACTGTTGTCCCGGCGTCGGACGTTATCGGATCTGCCGAGGCTCCGGTTGCGGCGGTACGCAAAAAAAAGAATTCTTCGCTGGTCGTGGCGGTGAACCTTGTCCGGGACAAAGCGGCCGACGCTGTGCTTTCTGCCGGCAACACCGGTGCTTTTATGGCCGCTTCCCTGTTTGCCCTGAAACGCCTGCCGGGAGTCGACCGTCCGGCGCTCAGCCCGGCCTTGCCCACCCGCATCGCCGGAAGGATGGTGATTTTACTTGACGTCGGAGCAAATTTGAGTCCGGCGCCAGTCAATTTGCTACAGTACGGCATTATGGGAAGTCTGTACGCGGAGAGGATTATCGGTGTGCGGGCGCCCCGGATTGGCCTTCTGAATATTGGTACCGAAGACACGAAAGGAAATAACCTTTATCAGGAAGCATATACCCGTTTGCGCGAGAGTCGCCTCCGCTTCATCGGGAATATCGAGGCCCGTGACATATTTAAGGGTGAAGCCGATGTCATCGTCTGCGACGGTTTCACGGGCAACGCTGTCTTGAAAGCGAGTGAAGGGCTGTCCGAAACAATATTCGGCATCCTGCGGGAAGAGTTCGCCGGGGGACTGCGGGCCAAAATCGGAACGGCCCTGTTACTGCCAGTTCTAAGAAAGATCTGGCACCGGCTTGACTATACGGAATACGGCGGCGCCCCTTTGCTCGGCGTCGACGGCGTCTGTATCAAAAGCCATGGAAATTCCAACGCTAAAGTGATCAGAAACGGTCTTCTGATTGCCTGGCGCTTCGTTGAACATAATATTCTGCGGGAAATTGAGAAAAATATCTCAGGGCAGGAGGGCGAAGACAATGGTTAGGGCTGTAGGGATAGCGGGAACCGGCACGGCGCTGCCGGAGCGAATACTCACAAACGCCGATCTGGAGAAGATGGTTGACACAAGCGACGAATGGATTAGGACGCGGACCGGTATT
The DNA here is from genome assembly GCA_050943375.1 of bacterium. GTDB lineage: Bacteria > Bacillota > SLNR01 > SLNR01 > JBMNPB01 > JBMNPB01. Next base: position 74,040 of record JBMNPB010000010.1, on the reverse strand, counting down.
TGCCAGCGGTACATTGCGGACGCAGATACTGCAACCTCCGATCTGGCTGCCGCCGCTGCCCGGGAAGCGCTCGCCGCGGCCGGGACAAAGCCGGAAGAAGTTGATCTTATACTGGTGGCGACAGCTTCGCCCGATATGCTGTTTCCTTCCACTGCCTGCTTTGTTCAGGCGAAGCTGGGGGCAGCCCGGGCTGCCGCTTTTGACCTGAGCGCCGGTTGCACCGGCTTCCTCTACGGACTGACGACGGGGGCCCAGTTTATCCGGACTGGGATGTACGACACGGTTCTTGTTATTGGGGCCGAAACGCTCTCAAAGTTAGTCAACTGGAAAGATAGGAGCACTTGTGTGATTTTCGGCGACGCGGCCGGAGCCGCCGTACTGAAACCGACGGAGACCGGAAAAGGTTTTCTGTCTTTCGTCCTCGGGGCGGACGGTAGCGGCGGCGATTTGCTGAAAGTTCCGGCGGGCGGTTCGCGACTGCCGGCAACGGCCGAAACAGTGGCTGCCGGACAGCATTATATTCACATGGCCGGCAACGAGGTTTTCAAGTTCGCTGTGCGGGCCATGGGTGATGCCGCGCTTGCCGCTATCGCCAAAGCCGGATTGACGAAAGCGGACATCGATTATCTGATTCCGCATCAGGCAAATTCCCGGATTATCGATGCCTCGGTCAGACGCCTGGAGATCGCGCGAGAGAAGGTGCATATTAATCTAAACAATTTTGGAAACACCTCATCCGCCTCCGTTGCCGTTGCTTTAGATGAAGCGCTGCGGGACGGAAAAGTCAAGCCGGGCGACCGGATTGTCATGGTTGCTTTTGGAGCCGGGTTGACATGGGGCGCGACAGTAATGGAATGGTGACCTGGGAGGAGATAATATGCCGAAAATAGCTATGATATTTGCCGGGCAGGGAGCCCAATACGTCGGGATGGGAAAAGAACTGGCAGAGTCATATCCTGTCGCGCGGGAAACATTTGCCGCGGCCAACCGCGTTTTGGGTTTTGATATCGAGCGGCTTTGCTTTGAGGGACCGGAGGAGGAATTAAACCGGACGGAGAATACCCAGCCGGCTATTCTCACCGTCAGCGTCGCGGCGCTGCGCGTTTTGCAGCAGGCCGGCATGGTGGCGGACGTGGCAGCTGGGCTGAGCTTGGGAGAATATTCCGCTTTGGTGGCGGCGGATTCGCTGCCGTTTGAAACTGCCGTACGCCTTGTGCGCAAACGAGGCCGCTTTATGCAAGAAGCCGTCCCGCCCGGCCGGGGCAAAATGGCGGCTATTATTGGCCTGGAGCGGGATCAGGTCCACGTCTTGTGCGAGAAGTGCCGCGAGACGGGGATTATCGAACCGGCGAATTACAATTGCCCCGGACAGATCGTCATCGCCGGGGAGACGGCCGCCGTGGAGAAGGCGATGGAACTGGCGCCGGGGATGGGGGCCAAAAAAGCGGTTCTTCTGCCGGTGAGCGCACCTTTCCACTGCAGTCTGCTGCACCCGGCCGGGGTGAAATTGGCGGCGGAATTGGCTGACATCACCGTGGGCGGCCCGCGCCTGCCGGTGCTGGCCAATGTGACGGCCGATTATGTGACTACTGGGGAGGCCGTAAAGGATAATCTGATAAAGCAGGTCAGCAGCCCGGTCCGGTGGGAGGAATGCGTTCGCCGGATGCTGGCCGACGGAGTATCGACGTTTATAGAAATCGGGCCCGGGAAAACCCTTACCGGGTTTGTCAGAAAGGTGTCGAAAGATGCCGTTACATATAATGCCGGGACTCCGGAAACGTTGGAAAAAGTGCTTGCGTATTGGAAGGAGGTCTGCTAATATGTTTTTAGAAAACCGGGCGGCTATTGTAACCGGCGGCGGACGCGGTATCGGAAAGGCGATAGCTCTGGCTCTGGCCGAAGCGGGAGCCGATGTTGTTCTGGCCGGCCGGAACCCGGCGCCGCTTGCTACTGTGGCCGCGGCTATCAAAGACATGGGCAGACGGGCCTTTCCCGTCCGGACCGATGTCAGCAATTCGGCTGAGGCCGGGCGGCTCCTTGACGCAGCCGTCAGCGAGTTTGGCCGGGTAGACGTTTTAGTCAATAACGCCGGGATTACCCGGGATGCTTTGCTGCTGCGGATGAAGGAAGATGACTGGGACACAGTCATGGGTATCAACCTGAAAGGGACATTCAACTGCATCAAAGCCGCAGCCAAGCCAATGTTCAAACAGCGTTCCGGCGCCATTATCAATATTACTTCGGTAGTTGGTCTGACCGGAAATATCGGGCAGGCTAATTACTCCGCATCCAAAGCAGGTGTTATCGGCTTGACGAAGTCGGCGGCCAAGGAATTCGGCCCGCGCGGCATTACCGTAAATGCTGTTGCTCCCGGGTTTATCTTTACCGAGATGACCGAGCATCTGCCGGCAGAGGCTAAAGAAAGTTTCCTCGGTCGGATTCCCCTGGGACGGGGCGGTACTCCGGAAGATGTGGCCCGGGTTGTTGTGTTTCTCGCCTCACCGGCGGCTGCCTACATCAGCGGGCAGACTATCAATGTTGACGGCGGGATGGTGATGTGACAACAATCCTTTTAGCGTAAACCGGAAGGGGGGTGAGAAGGGTGGCAAAAGAAAACGTTTACGAGAAAGTGAAAGAACTTATCGCCGAACAGCTCGGAATTGAGGAAGACGAAATTACGCTTGAATCTTCCTTTGTGGATGACCTCGGGGCTGATTCTCTTGATATAGTCGAGTTAATCATGGCGATAGAAGAAGAATTTACCATTGAAATCCCGGATGAGGATGCCGAGAAAATGATTACTGTTAACGATGCGGTCACTTATGTGAAGGAGAATGCTTAAGCTGGTGATAGAAAGTCCCGTGTTCTTCACGGGACTTTCAAAAAATAAGAAGGCAATTTTACCTGCTTGCACTTAACCGCCGGCAGGCGGACCCGGCAGCGGAGAAAGCTTATCCGGGCTTTCCCATCGGCTGAAAACGGTGGATACTTAGGCTGTCGTAAGCGGGAAAATACGAGACTATACAAGCGGGGTGAAAACGATTGAAAAATCGCGTCGTAGCAACCGGCCTGGGCATGATAACCCCGATTGGCACGGGGAAAGAGAAGTTCTGGGATAATTTGCTTGCCGGCAAGTCAGGAGTAAGGCGGATTACCCGTTTCGACCCTTCCGGGTTGGCAACCCAAATCGCCGGGGAAGTCCCCGATTTTGAGCCCTTCGATTATCTCGATAAAAAAGAAGCCAAGCGGATGGACCGCTTCACGCAATTCGCCGTTGCCGGTACTTCTCTTGCTCTCGCGGACGCCGGGCTCGATCTTGAGCACATTGACCGGGAACGGGCCGGAGTCGTCTTCAGTTCAGGCATCGGCGGTCTGGAAACGCTGGAAAACCAGATGAGGGTAATGTTTGAAAAAGGAGTCGGCAAGGTCAGCCCTTTCTTTATCCCGATGATGATTACGAATATGGCGGCCGGCCACATTTCCATCGTTTACGGCCTGAAAGGAATTAATTCGACGCTAGTTGCTGCCTGCGCTTCTTCGACCCATGCTATCGGCGAGGCTTTCCGCGCTCTGCAGCGCGGTGATGCCGACGTCGTCGTAACCGGCGGCTCGGAAGCGGCTGTGGTCACGGCGGGAGTCGCTGGATTTTGCTCCCTGAAAGCTCTGTCCACCCGGAATGAAGCGCCTGAGAAAGCCTCCCGGCCCTTTGACCGGGATCGGGACGGGTTTGTCATGGGTGAAGGAGCCGGGGTTGTTATTCTGGAGACTCTGGAGCACGCCAAAAAACGCGGGGCTCATATTTACGGCGAAGTAATTGGCTACGGCAATACGGCCGACGCCTACCATATCACGCAGCCGCCGCCGGAAGGGGACGGTTCTTACCGCTCGATGCAGACTGCTTTGGCTGACGCCGGGGTGCGGCCGGAGGACGTCGGATATATTAACGCCCATGGGACGTCGACCGAGTACAACGATAAATTCGAAACGATGGCCATCAAAAGGCTCTTCGGTGAACACGCTTATCAGATTCCCATCAGTTCCACTAAGTCGATGACAGGACATCTTCTCGGGGCAGCCGGCTGCGTTGAATTTATCGCTTCTGTTTTGACTTTGGAGCGGGGGGTAATTCATCCTACCATCAATTATGAGAACCCTGATCCGAATTGCGATCTTGATTATGTCCCGAACACGGCCCGCAATGCCGCTGTGCAGATCGCTATCTCCAATTCCTTCGGTTTCGGTGGTCAGAATGGGACTTTAGTTATGAAAAAATATATGGAGTAATTAGCCGTAGCTCCAAGTGAGGTTACTGCCGGAAATGAAGAATGAGTTACACGAACTCGAAGAGAATATCGGCTACAATTTTCATTCTCCGGCTTTGCTGGCCCAGGCTCTCTCGCACACATCATACGTCAATGAAACGAATGGGGCGCTGAAAAGCAACGAACGGCTGGAGTTTCTCGGCGACGCCGTGCTGGAATTGGTCGTCAGCCATTATCTTTATAGCTGCTATCCGAACTTGGCAGAAGGTGAGATGACGAAACTGCGGGCAGCTGTTGTCAGCGAGCCGACACTTGCCCGGCGGGCCCGTGCCTGTGACGTCGGCCGCTTTCTCCGCCTTGGCAAAGGTGAGGAAACGACCGGAGGTAGGCAGCGGCCGTCCATTCTGGCCGATGCCTTTGAGGCGGTCATCGGCGCCGTTTATCTGGATGGCGGACTGGCGGCGGCGGAAGAATTCATCCGACGGGAACTGGCCGAAGAAATCACAGTTGCGGCAGCCGGCGAACATCGTCAGGATAATAAGACTTATCTGCAGGAATTACTCCAGCGCGGCGAAGAAAGGCGCCTCGAGTACATGGTACTCGACGCCACCGGACCGGATCATGCCAAGGTTTTTGCCGTGCAGGTAGTATGCGACGGGAAGCCGCTCGGTACGGGAAGCGGACGAAGCAAGAAGGAAGCCGAGCAGGCCGCCGCCGCGCAGGCGCTCCGGCGGCTGGAGGCAGAAGAAGAGAACGGCTCGGGCGGAACGGCTTGAGTCGTTCTTTTTGCCGGGAGAGGAGGGACCGCTGTGAAAAAACATTATATTATTCCCGTTTTTGTCCCGCACCGCGGCTGCCCCCACGCTTGCGTTTTTTGCAATCAATCTTCCATCACCGGACAGAAGGCGCCGGTCGACGGGGCGGCGGTTCAGGCAGCGATTAAATCATGGCTCGGGACAATTCCGACCGGAGCGGACAAGACGGTGGAAGTCGCTTTTTACGGGGGCAGCTTCACCGGAATCCCTTTGGCCGAACAATCTGAGCTTCTCGCCCCGGCGGCGCGGGCGATTGCAACCGGCCAGATTGACGGGATTCGTCTTTCGACCCGTCCCGATTATATCGGCCGAGATATCCTTGACAATCTGCTAAAATACCGGGTCGGGACAATCGAACTGGGAGTCCAGTCGCTCGCCGCCCCGGTTCTGGCGGCGGCCAGGCGCGGACATTCTGCCGCCATGGTTAGCGCCGCCGTGTCACTCATCCGGAGGTACGGCTTTATCCTCGGCCTCCAACTGATGATTGGTCTGCCCGCAGATACACCGGCACAATTCCGGGAAACGGTACGACAGACGATTGCTCTGCAGCCTGACTTTGTCCGTATCTACCCGACCCTTGTCCTGAAAGGGACGGAGTTGGCTGATATGTATCGGGAGGGCCGCTACGTTCCACTGACGCTTCCGGCAGCGATCGAACAAGCCAAGGAGGCCCTTGGCGCGTTCCGCCGGGCCGGAATCCCCGTCATCCGGGTCGGCCTGCAGCCGACGGAGGACATCGCTGCGGATGCCCAAGTGCTGGCCGGACCGTTTCATCCTTCTTTCCGGCAGCTGGTGGAAAGCGCGATGTTCCGGGATGCATTCGCCGCAGCTGCCCGGGAACATCTGGGGGCGAAAACAGCGGATATTCTGGTCAATCCGAAAGAGGAAACGGCAGCGCGGGGTAGAAAGAACGGGAATTTAGCCTGGCTGCGGAAAAATTCCAGCTGGGAGGTCGTCAATCTTCATACTGACGCTGCCGTGCCGCTGGGAGAAATCCGCCTTGCCTCAATTGGCGGGAAAACCTCAAACTGCTGCTATCGGGTGGCTGATTACTGCTAAAAGGACCATGGTTATTTTAGCTGGCCTGATGTTGACGGCGTCTTGCTTTCTCTTTCGTCCTGGCCGGACTCTCCCCCCGAGCATCGTCTTATTGGCGTGGATGCCATCCCCAAAGCTTGGCATAGCCGTTCAGCCCGATATAACTGCCCCAGGCAGCAAAAATGCGGCTCTGCTTGGCGTTTACGACGGCATTTATGGTAATTTTGCGCCAGAGGTGCTTTCCGCCTCTTACCTTTCTTTAACTTTTTGTTCAGCAATTATCCGGTGCGTAGACGGCTCTTTCCCTTTCCGCTGCGGGAGTTCCTTTTTCGTGCCGCCTATGGTAAAATATTATTTAGCTTGTATGATTTTTCCTCATCCGGAGCGGGGAGGGAGCTTTTTGTATCTGAAGCAATTGGACATGTTCGGTTTCAAGTCGTTCGCCGATAAAATCGAAATCCAGCTTGAGCCTGGTGTCACCGCAATAGTCGGCCCCAATGGCAGCGGCAAAAGCAACATCGCGGACGCCATTCAGTGGGTGCTCGGGGAGCAAAGTGCCAAAACACTCCGGGGTGCCCGGATGGAAGATATCATTTTTACCGGCAGCGTTTCGCGACGGCAGCTGGGCCTCGCCGAGGTTTCCCTGACGCTCGATAATTCGGACGGCGCACTCCCCATCGACTATGGGGAAGTCAACATCATGCGCCGTCTGTACCGTTCGGGGGAAAGTGAATATCTGCTTAACAAGACGCCTTGCCGCTTGAAAGATATTCAGGATTTGCTCGCCGATACGGGTCTTGGCAAAGACGCTTATTCCGTTATCGGTCAGGGGAAGATTGATGAAATCCTCTCCGTCCGTTCAGAAGACCGCCGGTTACTCCTTGAAGAAGCGGCCGGAATTACTAAATATAAGAACCGGAAGAAAGAAGCATTGCGCCGCTTGGAGGACACGCGGCAGAACATGGTGCGATTGAACGATATCATCGCCGAATTGGCCGGACAGGTCGGTCCCTTGGCGGTGCAGGCCGCCCGGGCGGAAAAATACACCGCTCTCCATTCCCGCCTGGAGGGTCTGGAAGTGGCCGCTTTGGTCGACGGTCTTTTGGCGCGGGAGAAGGAAGCGGCGGCTGTTCGCGGCCGGATGCAGGCGGCGGAGGATGCCATTGCCGAAAAGACAGCCGCGCACGCCCGCTGTGAGGCGGCAGCAGAGAGCCGCCGGTCTGATATCATCGGTCTCGACACGCAGCTGGGGCAAATGGTTCAGGAACTGCATGAAATGGACGGGAAAATTGAAAGACTCGCCGGACAGGCTGCCGTGGCCAGGGAGCGGCAGAACTCTTACGCTGAGCGGCAAAAAAGGCTCGCGGCGGAGAAAACGGAAACGGAGGAGCGGGCGGCGACCGCGGCTGAAAACCAGGCGACCAGCGAGGCCGCTCTCGCTGAATTGCAGAACGCTGTGGATGGCCGGGAAGCGGCGGCGGAGCGTGAAAACGCGGAAACTGCTGCCGCGCTCGCGCGTCTTGGGGAGAAAGAGGAACGGCTTGACCAGCTTAAGAGTGATTTGATTGACATCATGAATCAGGCGGCTGCCGCTCAGAATCGTCAGACGGCTCTCGCGGCGGAGGCGGAAAGCGTCCGCCGGGCTCAGGAACGGTTGGCGGCCGAAGCCGATCGCACCGCCGAACGACGGCGAACGGCGGCGGCGCAGGCGGCGTCGAAGCGGCGGACGGCGAGTGAGGCGGAGCAGGCAGCCGCAACCGCTGCGTTGCAAAGCAAGGAGCGTCAGAAGGAAGCGCGGCGCCTGGAAGCAGAAGCCGCCCGGCTGCGGACTCGGGCGGCCGAGCTCAGAAATGAGATGAATGCTGCCGCGGCGCGGCAGCGCGCCCTCTCCGAGATGCAGGCAACTTACGAAGGATATCAAAAAGGCGTTCGTTCCGTCCTTCTTGCAGTGCGGCGGGGCCATTTGGAAAACGACGGCATCTGCGGCGTTCTTTCCGAGTTGCTCCGGGTCCCGGCCGAATACGAAACAGCCGTCAGCACCGCCCTCGGCGGCGCAATGCAGAATATTGTCACCACTGACACCAAAGCGGCCCAATCTGCTGTCGAATACTTGAAACGGCATCAGGGCGGCCGGGCGACATTCCTGCCTCTCGCCGTTGTCAAACCTTCACCCGTCCCGGCTAAACTCGCGGCGGCCGGCCAAATGCCTGGCATCATCAGTTTTGCCGCCAGCCTCGTGGCGGCAGAGCCGGCCTATAAACCGGTTCTCGATTACCTTCTCGGCCATGTCCTGGTGGCGGTGAATCTGGAAAGCGCTTTGGCCGCTGCGGCAGCAACGGGGCACCGCTACCGCATCGTCACCTTGGAAGGTGAGCTACTAAGCCCCGGCGGTTCTATCACCGGCGGCACTTACAGCCGGCAGCCGGTTAATTTGCTCGCCCGGGGACGGGAAATCAAAACGTTGCAGAAAAAGGTCGCTTCGCTGGCTGCCGAAATGGAGAAGGCTGAGGCGGCCAGCAAAGCAATTGCGGCTGAAGGTGCTGCTCTGGCGGCGGAGATCGGCCGCCTGGAGCAGACGAAATATCGGATGGAGACGGAAAAAACGGCGGCCGGGCGCGAATTGGCGCAGTTTGTCGCTGAGACAGGGCGCCTGGAGAAAGAGACCAAATTGCTCAATTATGAGCAGGCTGCCGCCGCTGAGCGCCTGGCCGAAATAATCGCCGCGGCGGAACAGGAGAAAACCAGCGCGGGCGCCGCCGCCGATCGGGCGTCGGCAACGCAAAAGGACATTGCCTCTCTTCAGGCGGAAATCAACGCCGATCGGGCCGTCCGGGATGAACTGATGCGGAGAACGACGGAAAATAAGGTCAATCTCGCTAAGTGGCAGCAAAAAAAGGAGAATCTACGCGAACGAATCAATTTCCACCGGAACGAGCGGAAAAATCTTGCCGCAGCAGCGCGGGAGATAACGGCACAGTTGGAGGAAACGACCGATAAGATTAACGAAACGGAGATGGAAATCACCGTTCTGAGCCGGGAGAAGGAAGCGGCGGAGCGGCAGCGCCAAGCTGCCGATATAAAATTGCAGAAGGTGCGGCAGGAAAGGATGACGATCGAAGCCGCAGGGCAAGAGCAGGAAAAGCAGATTAAGAAACTGGGGCGGGCTCTAAATGAGCTCCGGAACGAATTGCACGCGCACGATCTTTGCCGGACGACATTGGAACTGGAAATCCGTACCGGTAAAGAAAGACTGCTTGATGACTATAATCTCTCTTACGAAGCGGCCAAGCTCGTCCGGGAAAAAGTAGGCGACCTCGGGGATGCGGCGGCGACCGCCGCCGCTCTGCGGAATGAGATTGCTGCGCTCGGCCCGGTCAATCCGGGCGCAGTCGCGGAGTACGCAAGGGTTCGGGAAAGGTACGAATTTCTGCGGCGGCAGTACGCCGATCTTGATGCGGCACAGGCGGGACTGAACCGGGTTATCGCCGAAATTGACGCCGTCATGGAAAAAATGTTCGAGAAAGCGTTTACTGCCATCCGCGCCCATTTCAGGGAAATTTTCGCGGAGCTGTTCGAAGGCGGCAAAGCCGATCTGCGTCTGACGGATGAAGCGGATTTCTGGAGCGCAGGCCTGGAGATTTTCGCGCAGCCGCCGGGTAAGAAACTCCAAAATATCTCTCTCCTTTCCGGCGGCGAGAAAGCTCTCACCGCTATCAGCCTTCTGCTCGCCATCCTTCGCTATCGGCCTTCGCCTTTCTGCGTTCTGGACGAAATCGATGCGACTCTGGATGAGACGAATGTCGATCGGTTCACCGCTTTTTTGAAGGAATTTGCCCGCAGAACGCAATTCATTGTCGTGACTCACCGCAGAGGTACCATGGAGGCGGCCGACGTTTTGTACGGAGTCACAATGGAAGAATCCGGTGTATCGAAACTAATCTCAGTGAAGTTTATGGAGGAAGCGAGCTGACAGGATAGGATAGAAATGACCGGGAAAGAATAATTTCGCTCTGGCCGCCTGTGAAAGAGACTGGCTTATCGGGGAGCGAATTATGTAATCAAACAGGACGAAGCATGGGAACAGGAGGGGTACAATTGAGCTTCCTCAATCGTCTCAGGGAGGGACTTGCGAAGACTCGCAGCAGTCTGACTCAGAAGATAGAAACGATATTGACGGGGAAAAGCACCGCGGGCGAAGCAGCGCTCGAGGAAATTGAGGAGATATTGATAACGGCTGATACTGGCGTGGAGACGGCCATGCGCCTGACCGACAGCCTGCGCCGGGAAATGCGAAGCGGCATACTCATCTCGTCACCCGATGTTAAGGCCAAACTGCAAGAAGAAATTCAACAGATTTTGACGAAAGACGAAAATACCGGTCTCGCCCTTACCGCCAGACCTTCCGTCATCATGGTGGTGGGAGTGAACGGAGTCGGAAAGACGACCACCATCGCCAAATTAGCTCATCTTCTGAAATCTGACGGTCACAAGTTAATCCTTGCTGCGGCTGATACATTCCGGGCGGCGGCCATTGATCAGCTCACCATCTGGGGGGAGAGGATAGGTATTCCGGTAATCCGGCACCGGGAAGGCGCCGATCCGGCGGCCGTCGTTTTCGATGCGATCCAGGCGGCGAAGGCGAGAGAAGTGGACGTTGTCATCGCGGACACGGCAGGACGTCTGCATACCAAGGCGAATCTCATGGCGGAGCTGAAAAAAATCCGGCGCGTCATCGAGCGGGAAATACCGGGCGGGCCGCAGGAAACTCTCCTTGTCCTTGACGCCACGACCGGCCAGAATGCTGTTTCCCAGGCCAGACTGTTTGATGTTGCCGTCGGCGTCAGCGGGATTGTCCTCACCAAATTAGATGGCACGGCCAAGGGCGGCATCGTTATCGCAATCAGGGACACGCTCCATATCCCGCTTAAATTCATCGGTGTCGGCGAAGGTCTGGAAGACTTGCGGCCATTCGACGCCAACGAATTCGTTGCCGCTCTGTTTGCTGACTGAGGAACCGTTTCAGGTTCCTTTTAATTTTGCAGCGGGCAGGAAAGTGAGGCGAAATGTCGAATACATACTAGGCGGTTTTGATTTGCGCGACGGTATACATGTATGCAATACGCTTAGTTGCATTTATATGCCAATCATATTCCGACGGACGCCGCATATTATTTGCCGGAGGGATTGCAGGCGGCCGTAAGACAAGTATTCCGGCCCGGATGAGATTGGCGCGGGCAGCAATGTGTGAGGGGAGAGTGATAGTGAATTTATCCGATTTATCAGCTTCGACAAATTTCCGAAGGGAGAGAGATGCGTGGACAAAAAACACACTGACTTACTGAAACGGCTGTGGCCGGCTATGAAAGAAACTGATTACACTTCCGCCAATTGGCTCGGCCGGGCGGAGAAGTTTATCGGCAAGAGCACTCATGACCGGGGTACCTATCCGGTGATGGATCCTTACCGCGGGCAGGGGCTGCGCCTCTATGACCTGGAAGGGAACGAGTATTTGGATGTGACGGCCGGTGTTGCGGTTAAGGCGCTTGGCACCCGCAATCCCGATCTGGTCGCTTTTGAACAGGAAATCAGCAATGTTGTAGAAGAATACTCCGGCCAGGACTTTGACTACGTCGCTCAGACTGTTCTCGCGGAGCGTTTGGCGAGCATCGTGCCGAACCGCGGCACCGCAAAACAAGCCTTTTTTACCACCAGCGGCGCCCGGGCAATTGAGACGGCAATTAAATCGGCGATGGACATTAAACGGCGGCAGCGTTTTGTCGGTTTCCGGCCCGCCTTTCACGGCCGGACCGGCTTTGCGCTGACAATGACGGCTTCCAAAGCTACGCACCGCGAATACTTCCCGACCGCTTTCCCGGTGGTGCGGGTGCCTTACGCTTACTGTTACCGTTGCCCTTATCACTTGACGCCGGAAGAATGTAAAAACGAAGCGTACTGCGCGGCGCAAATCAGGGACGCTTTGAGTATGGAGGGGACCGATGTCGCCGGTATCCTCTTTGAGTCGATTTGCGGCGAAGGCGGCATCATTGTCCCGCCGACCTCCTTTGCTCAGACATTGCGCAAAATTGCGGATGAATATGACGCAGTTTTGATCGCGGATGAGGTTCAAGCCGGTATGGGTCGCTCCGGCAAATGGTGGGCTTATGAGCACTCCGACGTTGTCGCCGATACTGTCTGCATGGCGAAAGCATTGGGAGCCGGCTGGCCGATGGGGGCAATAGTCGGCGACGCACCCATGTTCACCGGCGGCGGCCGTAATTCGGAGACATTCTCTGCTGAGCCGCGAATGGCGCTCCTTTCCCTCTTTATCATCCGGTATATTGAAGAGCACAAACTGATTGAAAATGCTAAGACTGTCGGCGGCTACATGCTTGGCAAACTGAAAGAAATGGTTGACAAATACGAATGCGTCGGCGATGCCCGGGGCCTTGGCCTGATGCAGGGTATTGAGATTGTCACCGACAAGAAATCCAAAAAACAGGATCCGGAAAAACGGGATGCGATTGTGAACAATGCCGTGAATAAACAGCGCCTTCTGGTCCTCGGCTCCGGTAAGTCGGCTATTCGCCTCATTCCACCGCTCGTGATTACGATGGAAGAAGCGGAGGAAGCGATTAAGAAGCTCGACAAAGCCATCCAGGCTGTTATCTGAAACGTTACAGTTCGATAAGGCAACGCTTTGCGTATCGCCCCAATGTCTTACATTGGGGCGATATTTGCATTTAGGGAAAGCAGGTTCTTGCCTCCGTTATGTCGAATATTTTCATAACGGTGAGAATCCGGAAAGGAGGACATGACATGAAAATCGGTTTAAACGAAGCCTTGTGCAGCGGCTGTCGCGTTTGTCAGCTCGTTTGCTCGCTGCAGCATTTCGGGGAGAACAACCCTAAAAAAGCGGCGCTGAAAATTTTGGGGAAGTTTCCGGCGCCCGGCCGCTTCGCGATTGCTGTCTGCGATCAGTGCGGAGTTTGCGCCGAAGTCTGCCCGACCGGGGCGATAGAGAAGGTCGGCGGAGCATACATGATTGACAGCGATAAATGCACCGGTTGCTATGTCTGCGTCGAGGCCTGCCCGCTCGGAGTGATGTTTGTGCATAAGGATGAAAAGGCGCCGATTAAATGCGATCTGTGCGGCGAATGTATCAAATACTGCCCGCGCGGCGCTATTTTTGACGCCGACAAGGCGAAAGAATAGGGGGGTAGCAGAAGATGAACGGATACGGTGGGAAGATCCTGCGGATTGACCTGACGGCGAAAAAGGCGACGGCTGTCCCTCTGCCAGAAGACTTGGCAAGGGAGTATCTGGGCTCCCGTGGCGTTGCGGCCCGGCTTCTGTACGACGAGATTGAGCCCGGAGCTGACCCGCTTGGTGATAAGAATAAGGTACTCATGGCTTCCGGCCCTCTGTCCGGTATCCTCATGCCGGCGAGCGGTAAGGTGACTTTTGCCGCCAAGTCGCCGGCTACCGGCGGTTACGGCGACAGCAACATGGGTGGCATGGTAGCGGCTGAGATGAAATATGCCGGTTATGACGTGATTATTCTGGAGGGAACCGCATCTGAGCCCAGCGTCATCGTCATTGATGATGCCGAAGTTAAATTTATCAGCGCAGCTAAATATTGGGGTAAAGGCGCCATTGAAGCTGAAAAAATGCTGAAAGAAGATCTTGGCGAGGATTTTCAGATTGTCACCATCGGCCCGGCCGGCGAAAAAAAGGTTTATTTTGCCTGTGTTTCCCATGATTTCGGGCGGCAGGCGGGGCGGACTGGCATCGGGGCCGTCCTCGGTTCTAAGCAAGTAAAAGCGATTGCTGTCCGCGGAACCGGCAGCTTTCCCCTCGCCGACCCGGAAAAAGCTGTCGCCAAAGGTAAGGAAATGTACGAAGAGTGTTTTGCCAACCCGGCCGCCAAGGAGTGGCAGGAGTTCGGGACACCGGGCGTTGTGCCTTGGGTCAATGAAGTAGGCGCTTTCCCGACCAAAAACTTCTGGACAACTTATTTTGACAAGCATGAAGCCTTGAGCGGACCGGTGATGCGGGACAGCATCGTTGTCACCGACAAGGCATGCTTTGGTTGTCCGGCGCCTTGCGGCAAGTACTCCCACGCCAAGTCGGTCAAGTATGATGTTTTCGTGGAAGGCCCTGAATATGAAACGAGCGCTCTCATCGGCGGCAACTGCGAGCTGTCGACGATTGAAGATGTGGCATACGGTAATTATCTTTGTGACCAACTCGGCCTCGATACCATCTCCGGCGGCAATGTCGTCGCTTTCGCCCTGGAGTGCTTCGAAAAAGGAATTATTACTAAGGACGATGTTGACGGCCGAGAATTGAAATTCAGAGATATCGAAACTTTCCAGTATTTAGTAGAAAAAATCTCGGCCCGGGAGGGCATCGGCGATATTCTGGCCGATGGCGTTAAAGCGGCGGCCGCCAAATTAGGCGGCGGTTCCGAGAAATTCGCTATTCATGTCAAAGGCCTAGAATGGAGCGGCTACGAGGCCCGTTATGCTCCGGCAATGATGCTAGCCTATATGACTTGCGACGTGGGGGCGCATCACAACCGGGCTTGGGCTATCACCCATGATGTCGCGGTCGGCCGGGACCTAATCGCCGGGAAGGCGTCGAAAGTCATCGAACTGCAGCATATTCGGCCGATGTTCGATATGCTGGGCGCCTGCCGCCTCCTCTGGGTGGAAATCGGTTTCCCGTTGGATCATTATCCGGAAATTCTGCAGGCGGTGACCGGTTACGATTACGATCTGGATGGCTTGCTGCGGATCTCAGAGAAGGTTTGGAATCTCACCCGGGCTTTCACCATCCGGGAATACGGCAAATTCGACCGGACGATGGATTATCCCCCGGCGCGCTTCTACGAGGAGCCGATTCCGACCGGCCCCAGCAAAGGCCATTTCATTGACAGGGGCGGCATTAACGCCCTCCTCGATGAATATTATGGTCTGCGCGGATGGGATAATAATGGGATACCGACAACCGCCAAGCTGCGGGAATTGGGACTCGACTTCCTGATTTCCGACATGGAGGCGGCGAGGGGGAAGTAGTATGCGCTACATTCTGCAGATAGTCGGCCATCTGCGGGAGGTAATCCCCGCGGGCAACGGCGATATCACCGTCACCCGCCCGGAACCCGGTACCATTCGGGAGATTCTCGCGGCCGCCGGCATCAATCCGGACTTGGTGATGGCCGTCTTGGTGGACGGCGAACGGAAAAAAAAAGATTTTGTTCCGCCGGACGGGGCGACGCTCGTTTGCCTCTCCGCCCTGGCGGGAGGCTAGCAAGTAAAAAGGAAGGTATTGCCAGGCAATACCTTCCTTTTTACTTGCTAGTCCGGTTCAATCACAACATTGCGTCCAGACACCCTGATTTCCGTACCGATGCGCAATTCCCTCTGGCGATACTGAGCTTTCTTTTCATGGTATGTCTATATGCCTGCTTCCTACAGCGCGCTGGTGGGCATAAACTGAGCCAGCGCTGGCATTTACCACAAAATATTCGTTATCAACCGACAAAGGAAATGAATTCTTCGCCCATACCTTTCTTTCGGTGCGGCTAATAAAATATGCCGGACGCTAAAACGCAAAAGAAAGGAGGTCAACCATTTGAAGGTACAGCAGACTATGTAATGCGAAATGTTTGCCGAGATCCTGGAGAGTGCGATTCTGCCATCCCCCCCCGGAGTATGCACTGTGACAAGGGCGAGGAACATTATGGCGACAATTGACGGGAAGGCAGCGCAAAGCCCTCTAGCCATCAACGCTCTTTTTTCCTTCGAATCCCCCAATGCACAGGGTAACACCTTAAACCTGGGCGAAACAGTGATCCTCCAGGATGAGATCAACCCGTTCATCTCCATCCTCAGAGCGCTGAACATCCAGGTTACTGCTCTTCATAACCATTGGCTGTTTGAGGATCCAAGATTGATGTATATCCACTTCTTTTCGATTGAAGATCCGCTGGTTTTCGCCCGTAAATCTGCTTTGGCGTTTACTCTCCTGGAAAACGGCGATTCCGAGAATCTGCCGCAAAAAATCGCGGCCGTTAACCTAAAAAAACTAACCGGTCACCCATCCTCATCTGGCAATTTCGTGTTACTGGGCTGAACTGAGAAGGCCATTCGCAAATGAAGAGCTGGACGCTCTTCATTTGTATTTGTCGATGGGCTTAAGTGCTGACAAAAGCCGGTCAAGTCATTTGGCTGCCCGTGCAGGTCATTATTTTGTTCTTTCTTACTGTGCATAACAAAGAACCGTCGCAGCTCGGACGGGGGTATCCTTTCAACGGCAGAAACTTGAAGCTGGCACTTAGGACATTACTTCTCGGGTGCATTCATATTATAAATATGCGTTCACTTCAGTGACGTATTAACCGTGCCGAGGACGGAGAAGGATAATGTCCCGCCGTATGGAATATTACGGCAAATAAGATGAGGAGGCGATAGTGATGCTGGACATCTTAATTAAAGACGGCGAGATTTACGATGGTATGGGCGGGAAGCCTTTTCGCGGCGACATCGCCGTTGCCGGCGGTAAGATTGTGGAAATCAGCCGGCTGGAAGGAGCGCAAGCGGCGGAGACAATCGACGCGGCCGGGCTTGCAGTGGCCCCAGGCTTTATCGACAGTCATTCCCATTCCGATCCGACCCTGCTTGCCAATCCGCGGGCGGAGAGCAAAATCCGCCAAGGAGTGACGACCGAAGTGATCGGACAGTGCGGATCTTCGGCCGCTCCGCTGTACGGCGAGGCGGCGGCGGTCGTTGCCCGGAGCTATGAGAAGCATGGACTGCGGGTGGACTGGAAAACGCTCGCCGATTATGCCGAACGTTTGAATGGGAATGGGGTAGCAGTGAATGTCGCGCCTCTCACCGGGCAAGGCACAGTGCGGATGGGTGTTGTCGGGCAGGAAGAGCGCCCGGCGACTCCGGAGGAAATGAACGGGATGAAGCGGGTCCTCTCTCAGGCTATGGAAGAAGGCTCTTTCGGTCTTTCGACCGGTCTCATTTATCCGCCTGGTTGCTTTACGCCTACCGCCGAATTGATTGAACTGGCTCGCGTCGCCTCCGACTATGGCCGAATCTATGTTAGCCATATCCGCGGAGAAAGTGATACTTTGCTCGCAGCGGTGGAGGAAGCGATTGAAATCGGCCGCCGGGCTGCCGTCCCTGTTCAGATTTCTCACCATAAAGCAGCCGGTAAAAATAACTGGGGAAAGATTGAGCAGACTTTAGCCATGATTGACCGGGCACGGTCGGAAGGTATCAATGTGACCTTTGACGTCTATCCATACATCGCCGCGAGCACTTCGCTCGCCACCTTAATCCCTGCCTGGGCACATTCCGGCGGAATGAGCGCCCTGCTCACCCGCCTGCGCGATAAGGCAACCCGGCAGCGTCTGGCGGCGGAAATCCGGAACGGCATTCCGGGTTGGGAAAACTTCGCCGGGGCGGCCGGGTGGGAGAATGTTCTCGTTGTCCGGCTTGAGTCCGCGGCGAATAAATCCCTGGAAGGCAAAACGATGGCTGAGATTGCGGCCGAACGCGGGAAGACGGCAGAGGAAACCGCTTTCGATTTAACACTGGAGGAGGACGGAGAGACGATATCGACGGTGCTCTTCCTGATGCGGGAAGCGGATGTGGAGATGGCTTTGCGCCATCCGGCGGCGATGATCGGCTCTGATTCCGGCACCGTCGCAACCTATGGAGTTCTGAGCGCTGGCCGGCCTCATCCTCGGGCATACGGAACATTTTCCCGAGTGCTCGGCTTCTACACCCGGGAAAGAAGAGTCTTGGAACTGCCGGAAGCCATTAGCAAGATGACGGCCAAACCGGCTGCGAAATTCAATTTAAGAGGGAGAGGGAGCCTTACGGCCGGAATGCACGCTGATATCGCTGTTTTTGACCCGGACACCGTCATTGACCGGGCGACGTTCACTGCGCCGCATCAGTATGCTGCCGGGGTAAAGCACGTTATCGTAAACGGCAAAATGGCCATCAGAGACGGCGAGCATACCGGAACTCTTGCCGGCCGGGTCCTTTTGCCGGGAGTTTTGTGAATCCGGGAGAATAATTGTCGATTGCCTCCGCTGCGCGGCGGAAGTTGTTTTTGTTTAATATTTTTTTCTGACCGGCAATTTCCCTTGACACCGGTCGGCCATTAAGCTAAAATGTTTCTGTAAAGTAAAACAGCTTAACATGGGATTGATGCAAATTGCTAGAAAAAATTGTTCGGATTGGAACTTTGTCCGCTTTTTATGGTTCGCTGCTGACCGAAAAACAGCGTCGGATAGTCGAACTTTATTACGACAACGATTTATCTCTCGGCGAAATCGCGGCTGAGTACGGTATCAGCCGGCAGGCGGTTTATGACCTTCTGCAGAGAACGGAAAAGCTACTCGAAAAATACGAAAAAAAACTCGCTTTAGCGGAAAAATACCGGCAGAAAAAAGCCCGGTTGGCGGAGTGCCGCCGTTTGCTTGCAGAAACGCTTCTTTCCGGCGCGGCCGCGGCTGACCCGACAATTGAGTCGAAACTCGGGGATATCGCCGATATTCTGGACGAATTTCTGGCTGAATGAGCCGGGTTGCGTCCGGAGGAGGGATTGCATTGTTGTTTCAGGGGCTTGCGGAGAAATTGCAGAACACATTTCGGAAACTGCGCGGGCATGGCAAATTGAGCGAGGCCGACATTAACGCCGCCATGCGGGAAGTGCGACTCGCCTTGCTCGAGGCCGATGTCAGCCTCGCGGTGACGAAGGACTTTGTTAATAAGATCAAAGAAAGGGCGCTCGGACAGGAAGTGATGCAGAGCCTGACACCGGCTCAGCAAGTCATCAAGATTGTTCATGCCGAGATTACTGCTCTTCTGGGTGGCACCCAGAGCAAGATCGCCGTTGCTCCCAAACCGCCCACCGTAATCATGCTCGTCGGACTGCAGGGTTCCGGGAAGACGACGACGGCCGGCAAGCTGGCGCTTCATCTGCGCAAGCAGAATAAGCGCCCTTTGCTCGCAGCGGCTGACGTCTACCGCCCGGCGGCTGTACAGCAGTTGACTGTTCTCGGCAAACAGATTTCAATCCCGGTCTTCGCGATGGGCACCGACGTGCCGCCGCCGGATATTGCGAAAGGGGCTGTGGAGCACGCTCGCACGCACGGGGAAGACACAATCATCATTGACACGGCCGGCCGCCTGCATATCGACGAGGGATTGATGGAAGAGTTGGTGGAGATTAAGGCGGCGGTCGGGCCCCATGAGATTTTGCTCGTTGTGGACGCCATGACCGGACAGGACGCCGTTCGCATGGCCAGTGATTTTGACGCCAAGCTGGGCATTGACGGCCTGATTATGACGAAACTGGACGGCGACATGCGGGGCGGAGCGGCTTTGTCTGTCAAATCAGCCACTGGCAAACCGATAAAATTCGCCGGCATGGGCGAAAAAATAGAGGCGCTAGAACCGTTCTATCCCGAGCGGATGGCTTCGCGTATTCTCGGAATGGGCGACGTCTTGACGTTGATAGAAAAAGCCCAGGCGAACTATGACTTGGACAAAGCGAAAGAAATGGAAAGAAAACTACGGACGGACGAATTCACGTTCGAAGATTTTTTGGCCCAACTGGACCAGGTGCGCTCTCTGGGCCCCCTCGACGAAGTGTTGGGAATGGTGCCCGGTTTTGCCAAACTCAAGCCGGTGCAGGGCGCCGCCATTGATGAGAAAGAATTGAAACGGACGGAAGCGATTATCTGTTCCATGACGCCGGAGGAGCGCCGCAACCCTGCGCTCCTGAACGGCAGCCGCCGGCGCCGGATTGCAAAAGGCAGTGGAACTTCCATTCAGGATGTGAATCGTCTCATCAATCAGTTCGAAGGTATGCGGAAAATGATGAAACAATTCGGCGGCATGGCCAGGAAAGGAAAAGGGAAGAATTTTGCGAAACTACCATTTTTTAAATAGAGATTATGAGAGAGAGGGGGTGAAATAATGGCGGTAAAAATCAGGCTGAAAAGAATCGGAGCAAAGAAGGACCCGGCTTACCGAGTAGTCATTGCCGATGCCCGTTCACCCCGGGACGGAAGATTTATCGAAGAGATTGGGCATTATAACCCTGCGGCAGTGCCGGCAGTAGTGAATATCGACGCCGAAAAAGCGCTGGACTGGCTGAAAAAAGGCGCACAGCCCTCCGATACGGTGCGCGCTCTCCTCAGCAAGGCCGGGATTATGAGCCGGTTTGCAGCTGAAAAAGGGACGAAAGCCGACAAAGCCGAGAAATAAGGGCGAGAAGCGGGAGGTGTGATCATGCAGGATTTGGTCGAGTACATCGCCAAGGCTCTTGTTGATCATCCGGAGGACGTTCAGATCAATTGCGAGGAAGACAGCCGCGCGATTTTGTTGCGGCTGCAAGTTGCCCCGGACGATATGGGAAAGATAATCGGCAAAAGCGGCCGTATTGCCAAAGCTATGCGGACTGTCGTCAATGCCGCCGCTACCCGGACCGGCAAACGGGTCACTGTCGAAATCGGCTGACGGTGACAACCAAAGGAGTCGACGGGAGGAGGTGGCGGCGATGCTCCCAACATTGACCATTAAAAGGCCGGTAACAGTCAAAGCGGTCGTGACCGAGGCACTCGTGCGGCAGACTGTGACCGAGCTGCAGGATAGCCTGCGTAAGGCGGAAGCAGAACTGCAGCATCTTGAGCAGCACGGTCGTCGCCTGCTGGACGAAATGGCTAAACAGAATCCTTCGCGTCTGGCCGAATTCCGGCAGCAGATGACGGCGGAGAAAGCAAAACGGGAAGAAGCCAGAACGAATCTGCTGGAAAGCATTAAGAAAGTCAGCCGTCTAAAACCAGGCGAAGAAATTGTCCAGGGAACGGTTGACGGAGTGACGGAAATCCGCGTCGGTGACCGCTGGGAAGATATCTGCGCCGCTGAAATCGTCGTCAAGGACGGCGTCGTGGTCGAGATCCGCTATGCGAACCCAAAAGCGGCGGATAAAGGATGATAAGATGGCAGAGAAAATGATTACGGTCGGCGAGATTGTTGCAACGCAGGGGAATAAAGGCGAAGTTCGCGTTTATCCTCTGACCGATTTCCCAGATCGGTTTACTTCGCTTAAAGCATTGACTTGGCAAAAAGGAAATGCCGCCGTCGAACTTATCTTGGAGAAAGCACGCCGGCATAAGAATATGGTTGTTCTTAAATTCGGCGGCTACGATGATATCGCGGCGGCGGAAACTCTCGTTGGCGGCACCTTGAATATCCATCGCCGGGAGACGGTCAAACTGCCGACAGGACATTATTATTTCTTTGAGATTATCGGCCTTGCCGTCTTCACCAACAGCGGGGAGTACCTTGGTAAAATCAGCGAGGTACTGCGGACCGGCGGCAACGATGTCTATGTTGTTCGGGCAGAGGCGGCGCCGGGAAAACTGGCGCGGGAAATCCTTCTCCCGGCCATCAAAGATGTGGTCAAAACAATCGACCCGGCAGCCGGGAGGATGACGGTGGAACTGCCGGAAGGGCTGGAGTAGCGGCGGGAGGCGGGTAAGATGCGAATCGATATCATCACCATATTCACGGAGATGTTTAACGGCCCGCTGACCGAAAGCATCTTGAAACTGGCACAACAAAAAGGCTGCCTTGATATTAACCTGATAGATCTGCGTGATTATACAACCGACCGCCATCGCACGGTGGACGATGCTCCTTTCGGCGGAGGGGCCGGAATGGTTATGAAGCCGGAGCCTTTTTTCGCGGCCGTCACGGCTGTCCGCGCCGAAGCGGCCGAACTGGGCCGCTCGCCACGGGTATTGCTGATGTGCCCGCAGGGGGAGACATTTACGCAGGCTAAAGCGCGGGAACTCGCGCAAGAAGAGCAGCTCGTCTTTCTCTGCGGTCATTACGAAGGCATTGACGAAAGAGTCCGGGAGCATCTGGTGACGGATGAGTTGTCCATCGGCGACTATGTCCTGACCGGCGGCGAACTGCCGGCTATGGTCATCGTTGATGCCGTGGCCCGTTTGCTGCCAGGGGTTTTGGGTGATGCGAGATCCGCCGAACAGGATTCTTTTTCGGAATATTTGCTTGATTATCCTCATTATACGAGACCCGCAGTTTTTCGCGGCCTGACTGTACCGAACGTTCTCCTCTCAGGCAATCATGAGCTTATCCGGCTCTGGCGGCGGAAGGAAGCCATCCGCCGCACATATCGGCGACGACCGGATCTGCTGGCCGCGGCGGGGCTGACGGAAGAGGACCGGTGTCTTCTCGCCGAAGTGAAGACTGAGTCGGCCGGAGAAGCCGATAGCGGGTCCGCCTTGTAAAGGGCGGAGCGGTATGCTATAATCTTTCTGTAACTTTGACATAAACTTTTCACATATCAACCTTGGGTGGGAAGGAGGAGGAATAATGGACATTATTCGTATGATCGAAGAAGAACAAATTAAAAAAGACTTACCGGATTTTCGTCCCGGCGACACCGTCAAGGTCAGCGTAAAAGTTGTGGAAGGCGGCCGGGAGAGAGTTCAGGCATTTATCGGCACTGTTATCAACCGTCGGGGCGGCGGCTTGCGGGAGACGTTCACTGTCCGCCGGGTTTCTTATGGAATCGGAGTGGAAAGAACCTTCCCACTGCATTCGCCGCGGATTGCTAAAATCGAAATCACAAAGCACGGAGCAGTGCGCCGCGCCAAGCTTTATTATCTGCGCAGCCTGACCGGTAAAGCGGCGCGAATCAAAGAGAAAAGAATCTGAGCAGGTCGGGGGGAACTGGATAACGGTTCCCCTTCATTTATCCGGCCGCGGTTGGGAATAATACCAAAGGTTGCCGGCCGGCGATTGACACGGGGATTTTATGCCCGGCTTTCCGGGCGCGGAGGTGAGATCACAATTGTCTGCGACCGGGAAGATGGTGCGAGAAACGTTGGAAGCAATTCTGACTGCCGTACTTTTGGCACTATTCATCAGGACATTCGTCGTTGAGTCCTTTCTGGTTCTCGGCAATTCTATGGAGCCTAATCTTCATAACCGGGAAAGACTTTTTATCAATAAAATTGTCTACCGGCTTCGTGAGCCGGGGCAGGGAGAGATTATTGTCTTCCGGTATCCGAAAGACCCGGGGCGGGACTTTGTCAAACGGGTCATCGCCTGCGGGGGTGATACATTGGAAATCCGGGACGGGACCGTCTACGTCAACGGAGAAAGATTGGCAGAGACTTATCAGCCCGATCGAGACTACGCCGACTTTCCGGCTGTTGAAGTCGGGGAGGGGATGATCTTCGTCTTGGGTGACAATCGTGACAACAGCGAGGACAGCCGTTTTTTCGGGGCCGTTCCTCGGGGATATATCAAAGGCAGAGCGCTCTTTGTCTATTGGCCGCTGCAGCGGTGGCGTTTTCTCTGAGAGCGGCCTGAAACCGGTGAAAGATAATGGCGGAGTAGGGGGGAAGACAATGTTCGAGGCCGGTTTTCCCGGGCATATGGCTAAAGCGAAAAGAACTGTCGCGGAGCACATCCGCCTCGTCGACTTGGTGGTGGAAGTCCTCGATGCCCGGGCGCCGCGCAGCACGGTCAACCCCGATATCGCCCGTCTTACGGGCCAAAAGCCCCGGGTTGTCGTCTTGAACAAAGCCGATCTGGCCGATCCGGCCGTGACCGGCCGCTGGCTGAAATATCTGCGGGGTCAGGGAGTAGCAGCCGTCTCTGTCAGTGCCGCCGGGGGGCAGGGAATGAAGGAGTTTGGAGACGTCATGCGCCGCCTCGCCGAACCGGCGCGACGACGTCTGGCTGAGAAAGGCATCCGGCGCCCGTCCGCCCGGGCGATGATCGTCGGTATCCCCAATGTGGGAAAATCCCGTCTGATTAACCGTCTCGTTGGGAAGGCGGCGGCCCGGACCGGTGATAAGCCGGGAGTAACCCGGGGTAAACAATGGGTCCGCATTGGCGGCAATTTTGAATTGCTTGACACTCCCGGTGTGCTTTGCCCGCAACTGCAGGAGGAGACGACAATCAATAATCTTGCCCTTCTTGGAGTCATCGGGGCTGGCGAGTACGACCCGGTTGCAGTCGTGCTTGCATTACTTGCTTTTCTCGCCGCTGCCGCGCCGTTGGTTTTGCAGAAGCGGTATGGCTTGGATAGCCTTGCGCCGGTGCCGGCCGATAATCTGGCAGCTCTTGGTCGCAAAAGAGGCTGCCTTGGGCCGGGTGGCAGCGTCGACACGACAAAAGCGGCAGCTTTAATTATCCGGGATTTTCAGACCGGGTGTCTCGGGCGCCTTTCGTTGGATCTGCCGCCGGAGACCGGAACTGATGCGGATCCATCGGGCGCGATTGAAGAACGGGATTAATCAATATCCGTCCGACGCGGGGAGGGAGCAGCCATGGCCGGGGCGAGGCAGGAACTGGGGCGAATGGGAGAAGGGATGGCCGCTGCGGCTTTGGATAAAGCCGGCTACACCATAATCGAGAGGAATTATCGCTGTCAATACGGGGAAGTCGATATTATCGCTCGGGAAGGCGGAGACCTTGTTTTTATTGAAGTCAAGACTCGCCGTTCTCGCACCTTTGGCCATCCGGCTGAGGCAGTTGGCCCCCGGAAACGGGAGCATCTGCTCCGGGTAGCCGCCCATTATCTGCAAAGCCATTCTCCGACGGAAGGTGGCTGCCGTTTCGACGTCGTGGCAGTACATCTGGCTGCGAACAGGAGTCTGACGCAGGTAGAAATAATCCGGGGTGCTTTCGGCGCCGGATGACAAACATAAGAAAAAATTTATCTTTGACGCTAAGCCTGACAACGCAGGGAATCTTTGCCTGCTGGCGAATAACATCTGACGGCAGGATCCATATTGAAGGGAGAGGATCGGCATGCGCAAAACTGTAGTCTGGGCCATCATTTTTATGCTTCTCTTGAGTGTTGCCGGCTGTGGCCAGAGCGAGCCGGAATCGTCGCCTCAATTGACGCCCGAGCCGCCTGCGACGGAAGAAACGGTCGCCGAACTTCTGACGAAAGGCAAGAACGTCTCTGGGATGACGTACGACATGTTAATGACCAGTCCGGAATATGAAATGACCGGCAAGGTCTGGGTGGCGGGGACAAAGGTGAAAATGGAGATGGAGACGGAAGGACAGAAAGTCGTCTCTATCGTCAACCCGGAAGCCGGGTTTGGTTACACTTACATGCCGGATCAGAACATAGCGATGAAAGTTCCCATAAGCCACGAGGATGATGCTGAAACGAAGACTCCGCAGGAGTTTCTGGGCGAAATTGCTCCGGAGATGCTGGAGACGGCTGAGGTCGTTATGCTCGAAGGGGTGAAATGCTATCTTCTCTCCTACACGGAAGGCGAAGCTATCGTGAAACTATGGGTGCACGGTGAGTACGGTGTTCCGGTCAAGGCTGAATTCGATGATTCCGGTGTGGTGATGACAATAGAATACAAGAACATGCAGCTCGGCGAAATCCCGGACGAGACGTTCACCGTTCCGGAAGGCGTTCAGGTGATGGAATATTAGGCGAGCCGGAATAACGGTTTTGACCAAAATCAAAGCGCAAAAGCACGCGGCAGGAAAGTACGCGTGCTTCTTATTTAGGCACCTGTCGGTGCTTCTCGGCCTTTGCCGAATGGTATCGGACGATATCTAAATTCGGTTTTCCGGATCAGCAAGCAGGGTGTTGTCTTTGTTATCAACGCGGCAAAGCAGTTTGCCGGTATCACCGCTGCGCAAGATCATCTTTGCTTTTTCATTGCATCTGCCTTCCTTTTGAACCGGGAGTGAAAGAAGGCCATTCGGGTCAGGTCTGGCTACCGTCAAGAATCGGCGTGTCATCCGGCCGATTTCCTGCCGATCATCATCCAAAATGATTAGGAAACGATCGGTCAGCACAAAATGGACGAGGACAGTTGCCGGTTTCAGTCCGGGGATGCTCCCGCCGGTTACGGCAACGCCGCTTATTTCCGCCAGTATCGGCCCTTCCCGCCAAATCCGGTCGATTGCCCGCTTGTGCCGGGCGGCAATATTCTGCCCCGGGCCACCGTAAATCACAGCGGTTATGCCGCCAATAACCAAAAAAATCAGAATCTGAAATGGTATCGCATTGGCCATGGCGGTATCACAAGTATTATTAAGACGCAGAGCCAGTGCGATGAGCCCTAAAGTAACTAAACCGGCCAGAAAACCGTAGCCAAGAGGGTCTTTGCCGTTCTTTCATCACCTTCCTCTTCAACGCTTTTGGTGTAATTTTAACAAAGTTGCTGTTATCCGCTCATGCCATCTTTTGGTAGGGCAGAAAGGGGTTAACAGTGCGGGCTGCGGCATATATTACCGCGAACTGCGCTGTTTTGGGCTGGAGGGCTGAGCGGAAGAAATTCCCATGGACCATAGCTATCCCGTCGCGGCCGGGTTGAAGATTCTTTCGCCATGGGAAGAGACAATTCCGGCGGAACCGGCCTATCACATCAAATCGACAGAATCGACTGGGATCAAGGGCGAATTGGTCTATGCCGGCATCGGCGGCGAAGGAGATTATGCCGGGCTCGATGTTCGCGGCAAGGTTGTGCTGACGGATATGAACTGGGCGCCCGCGCGGCCCGAGAAAGCCGTCATCGCTTACGCCAAGGGCGCTGCCGCCCTCCTTATCATGAATTGGGGCCTGGCGGACAAAGAAAACCGATTATCAGATGGGTGCGGTAAAATCGCAATGAGAGAACCCGACAGCGGCGTCACTCGCCGCGATTCCCGACATACCGGTTATTTCCATCTCTCGCTATCACGGCGAATATTTGAAAGATTTGTGTCGGCGCGAATCTGTACAGATTTGGCTGCAAGCGAAGGCAATACGGGATTGGGTGACTGTCAAGGAGACGGCCGTCTTTTTGGGTTGCGCCCGGCCGGACGCGCCATTTTTGATTGTGGGTTCCATCTTGATGCTTGGGGGAGGTCCGCAATCCGCAATGCGACCGGCAACGCTTTGGTATGAGAAATTGCCAGACAACTCGCGGCGAGAAGGCAAGATCTGATAAGGAGCATCTATTTCGTCTTCTGGGATAGTCACGAAGTTGCCGGAGGGACCGGGTCGACTTATTTCGTGGGCAAGTATTGGGACCGGATAACCAGAGGCTGTATCGCTTACACCAATTGCGACGATCTGGCCAGCCGAGGTGCGACTGTCCCAACAACCGAGAGCAACCGGGAAATGAAACGTTATCTACAAGGCTTGCTCCGTTGTGTCCGGGGAACGCCAGGGCATTGGATTGAGGCGTACAAAGGCGGCGGCGATTCATCTTTCTTTGGGGTGGGCGTTCCTATATTTCCTTCGCTACGAAATACACGGAGGAGCGGTTCCGTGAACTGAATTGTGCTATTATGGCCGCTGGCTCCGCACAGACGAGGATACCATTGATAGAATTGGTTTTACGATTTACCGGAAGACAACGGAGCATGTCGTTCATCTGACGGCGGAAATGGCGACGATGTCCGTATTGTCGTACGATTTCCGAGATTTCGCGGCCGAAATCAGGAAAGGGTTGGAGCGGTTGCGGGAAATGAATTCCAGAATATTTAGCTCGCATCTGTCCGACCTTCCGCATCCGGTCGGCGAATTTGCCGCGGCGGCAAAACGGCTCCACATTGGGTCGAAACCGGCCAATTGCCAGATAAACGGCTTTCCGCCTGAACGAATTAATCACCAGGCTTGAACGGAAGTTGTATCCGATTTTCCGGTGTTACTCCGGTTGGTATGGACGGGACCGCCTGTGACAGCCTGCTGACTGAATAGTCTTTGCCCCCGTCTGAACTTGGCTGATCGGCGCCTTTCTGAGTGCCCTGTCGGCTCGTATGAATACCGGTTATGAGAAACGCAGTTAATGCGGGAGCGGAACCGCGTCTCCGATGCTTTTAATGACGTGATTTGTTAACCCGGGATTACGTAGCCGGGGCCAGGGAATGACCGGCAGTAATTCTGCTATGGTGTAGCCGGGCCGGTTTGGAATTGTCGCGGAGAGATGGGGTAGAGGAGGTGCGGCAGAATGAAGTGAGCATTGTTTATTCTTTTGTTGTCGCGTTAGCCGCCGCTGCGCTTTCCTGCACTCGGAATCGCGGAGATTATTGCCGTCTTAGATGGGGAGGAAATTATTTCAGCGGAACTGGAAGCCAGGACGGTTAATCGGATATGTTCGCGCAACAACAGTTTCAAGGATCAGTATCAAGGACGCGTTCCGCTGGCGCGAACGCGTCCTGGTAATGGCTCAGCCGATGACTTGCCCCGCCATGACGATAAAATCGGCTGGCCCGACGGTGAAGCCATAGTCTTCCAATGCCGCCCGTTCAGGCAGGGCGTCAGGGGAGAACATGCACTTGAGAGCGGGAATGCCGGCGGCGGCCGCTTTTTGCCGGGCAAATTCCAGGCATGCTTGCCGGCAACCGCCGAAAAGGGCGATGTGCAGGGCCTGCTGCGGCAGGAAGCGAGCTCCGAGCGTGATGACACTTCCTGTTGCCGTATCTTCATACACTTTTCCTTCGACAGCAAAAGCGGCGCAGAGGGCGGGAGTCAGAGAGTAGAAAGTGCGATTCATAATTGCATACCCGGCCCAAGTTTCTGTCAGAGGCAGCAAGAGGGTTGCCGCCCGGTCCGGGTCGGCTACCGGCCGAAAGTCACCCGCTATGCTGCCGGCGGCCGCAGTTCGGACGTCCAGGGTTCCTTCCTGGTAAATGCCGGCCAGCTTCAGGCCGTAGAGTTCCGCCAGTCCTTTACTGGCATAGTTGTCCAAATTTGTATACATCCGCATAGTATTGATATTCTTCTGGCGGGCGAGTTCGCGGAACCGCTCATAGAATCGTTTGCCGACTCCCCGGCCTTGATACTCGGGAGCAACGCGGAGTGTTTCCAGCCAGGCGGAACCGTCGGGAACGACGGAGAACTTGCCGACACCGACAACTTGGCCGTCCAGTTCGGCAACCAGTAGTTCGCCTTCCCGGTCAGCCAACCAGTCATCGTAAACAGCATCCAGATAGTGCAGGCCTGGCATCGCCTTCATTTCCGCTGCGACCGCGGCTGCCCGGTCTTTTGCCCGGGCTTTGCGCACCACAATTTCCACATTATCACTCTCCCATAATTAATATGCAGGGATTTCGCCATTACCGGCGCCGTCCCTGCGCCTGGCAAGGATAGCATCCCGCCAGCGGCTTATTCATTCCAGCCCGGGCGGGTTCCGCTTTTACGCCGCTTTTTATTAAGCGCAAATTGTTTCAGCAATATTATCTCACTGAAGGCCTTACTGATGAACTTAATTCCATACGGCTTTCTATTCGGCCCGAAACCAACTGATATAATGATGGCCGGATAGCCGGCAACGGTGGCAAGACTCTTGTTTTCAAGATAAGGAGGGTGCCGTGTTTCGTGTCCATCATGTCGCCGGTTTGCCATCGTCTTTTAGGACGGCGGGGATTCCACGCAGGGTACTGCGTTTTGCTTTATATTTCCATTCCCAGCCCATCACCGTGGCGATGAGTGGGGTATCCGGGTTAACTTCCCTGATTGAGTTCAGTCCGGGCCCGGATTTGTGAGACGGGCTATCCGCCCCAAATACATCTGCAGCAGGTCTAGGGATGTCAGGGCGTCTGCGGCCATATTTATTCATTTCGCTGCCGGACAGGTTTTCAATTTTGCACCTCGGGACGACCTCCCGTCAAGCAAACAATGGGGCAATTGCAAGCAGTAATCGAGGCGCAATGCTCGCCATATCCGCGTTGCTAACATCCGTTTCCGTACTGGAAGTGAGGGTTAATTCATGCGGCTGATCGGATTATATTCCAGACATCAAAGAATTAATCTGTTGTTTTATCTCATTTACATTGTAGGCGGTACGAACAGAAACCCGCATTAAAGGCAATCCTGCCTTCGCCATCGCCGTGACAACGAAGTCGTCACGCATGGTGCGATTCTTGGTCTGATGTGAACTGTCATCCAATTCAATCGCAATGAGCGGCTTAATGTATTTCTGATCACAAATCAAGAAGTCAATATGTTTGGCAGCAATCTTATTGAAATATTTCTGACGCTCCTTTGTTCCCCTTTCGATTGAGAGGAGGTCAGCCAGCCTTACTTTCGCGAACAGATAACAATTATTCTCCTTAGATATTAAGGTCAAGACGTCAAAAAAAGATCTCTCGGCTTTCGAGAAAAAATATGTTCTTTTCCGATAAGGAGTTCCTTCGGCAGCAGTTTCATCGGTACCGCTGTTCGGTGTGCGGGCAACGGATTTGAAAATGAAGCCAATTATGCCTAACAAGATAATTATCAAAACGAAATGCATATCAAATTCCTCCATAATCGTTCAGTATTGGCACGCAATCTGTAATAATCGGAGAAGTGAAGCAGTTCATGACCGTGAGGAATAATCAAAACACTGTATCTGTCATCACCGTGCATAAGTCCTGTCCAGTTCTCGGTACTGCACAGCCTCGGCGAGATGCGGTAAGCCGATGTCCTCTACACCGGTGAGATCGGCGATGGTCCGGGCAACTTTGAGAATCCGGTCATGGGCTCGCATGCTGAGGCCGAGACGGTTGAAGACGTCGCGCATGAGTGCCTGGCACTCATTGTCCAGACGGCAGAATTCCTTAACTTGGCGGACATTCATTTGGGAGTTCGTGAAAATGTCCATTCCGGCGAAACGCCCGGCCTGCTTTTCCCGGGCTGCTAGAACATGCTTCAGAATCCGGGCAGATGTTTCGCCCCGGCGGCCGTCGGAAACTTCTTTGTAATGGAGACGGGGTACGGTGGCGTGAATGTCAATCCGATCAAGGAGGGGACCGGAAAGCTTGCCGACATAACGTTGCACTTGGACCGGAGTGCATGTGCAGGCGGATGTTTGGTCTCCGTAATAGCCGCACGGACAGGGATTCATTGCGGCGACGAGCATGAATCCGGCTGGGTACGTGATGGCGGCAGCTGCCCGAGCGATGGTCACCTGACGATCTTCCAGGGGCTGGCGCAGAAGTTCAATGATGTCGGTGTGGAATTCCGGCAGTTCGTCCAGGAATAAGACGCCAAGATGAGCTAAGCTGATTTCGCCCGGACGGGGAATCCGGCCGCCGCCGATGAGACCGGCGTTGGAGATAGTGTGGTGAGGTGAACGGAAAGGGCGTGTCTGCAGAAGACCGGTTCCGCCGGGGAGCAGACCGGCGATACTGTAAATTTTGGATACTTCCAGCGCTTCGGGGAATGATAGCGGCGGCAGGATCGACGGCAGACGGCGGGCGAGCATTGTTTTTCCGGAGCCGGGTGGGCCGATCATCAGAATATTGTGGCCGCCGGCGGCCGCGACCGTGAGTGCCCGTTTGACGTTCTCCTGCCCTTTAACATCGGCGAAGTCGTCGCCGCCGACCGCCGCGGACGCAGTTTCTTCGCTGGCCGGCGCACGGTATGGGATGAGGGCGGCGTCGTTGTCGAAGAGTCCGGCCGCTTCCCGGAGAGCCTTGACAGGCAGGACATCCAGGCCGTCGATAAAGCCGGCTTCAACCGCGTTTTTCTCCGGAAGCACGAAATATCTTTTGCCGCGGGCGAGAGCGGTGACCGCCATCGGCAGAATACCGTTGATGGGACGGACGGTCCCGTCCAGGGACAGTTCGCCGCAGACCAGAGCATTTGTCAGTAGTCCGGTTGTTGCCAATTGCCCAGTCGCCGCTAAAATGCCCAAGGCGATGGGCAGGTCGAAACCGGGACCTTCCTTCTTCACATCGGCGGGAGCCAGATTGACCGTTATCTTTTTCATCGGGAAGACGAAGCCGGAGTTGTTGACGGCCGAGCGGACCCGCTCTTTCGCTTCGCGGACGGCGGCGTCCGGCAGACCGACAATTTCGAAAGCCGGGAGTCCTTGCATGATATCGACTTCCACATTGACGATATAGCCGTCGATGCCGAGGATGGCGCAGCTTAAAACAGTAGCCAGCAAAATAACTCCCCCTACCAGCTTTCTTCTGCGTTAACTATTCTCCCCGGTTTTCGCCTTTCCTGCCATCTATTGCCAATAGATGGCGAAAAATGCGCCTAGTTTAGTGACAGGCGATTTTGGCGCAATAAGGGAGGAAACAAAGAAAGCGCAATGTAAAGATTGTTAAAATCATGATTATAAGGTAAAATAACAATAGATGTATTTAGACTTCTGTTTCGATTACAGCGGGAGGGATGGCAGCATGCAGGCACTATTGGAAAGAATCCGCGGTGTGAGCAAATTGATTTTGCATCCGCAAGAAGGACAAGTAGATTTCGTCGGACTCGCCGGAGTACTGAGTGAAACACTCGAAGCAAACATCTATATAGTTGACGTAGCCGGAAACTTACTCGGCTATGCTTTGGCGAAGTCTTATGAATGTGATAAGATGAATGTCTTGCTGCAAGAAGAAACGAAAGTCCCGGAGCAGTTTATTCATGCTTTGCTGGATATCGAAGAAACGAAAGCCAACATCAAAGAAAGTCATGAGCATTGCGTTTTTGATTCTGCGGTCAGATGTCCGTTTGAAGTTCAGATCAGCACCTATATTCCAATTAAGAATCACGGTCAGCGACTTGGAACGCTCGTACTGACCAATTTTACGAAGGATTTCACCGAAGCTGATCTGGTGCTGGGTGAGTACTGTACAACTTTGGTCGGTATGGAGATGATGCGCCTGCGTATTGAGCGCGCAGAAGAGAATGAGCGGCAGAAAACGGCCGTCCAGGTGGTTCTGAAGACAGTATCCTATTCGGAGTTAATTGCTATTGAAGCGGTGATGCAGGAAATGAACGGGGATGAAGGTGTCATCACAGCTGCAAAAGTCGCTGATCAGGGGGGGATTACCCGCTCTGTCATCGTTAACGCCTTACGCAAACTGGAGAGTGCCGGAATCATCAATTCGCGTTCCCTTGGTATGAAAGGAACGTACATCAAGATTCTCAACTCAGAATTCCTGCCAATGCTGGAGGAAGCGGTGCGTTGAGGCAGACTGAGCGGAGACAGAAAGGAGGCGGCCGGTGGAAGAAGTAATCATCCTCACCTTTGCCTCAACCCATCGGGCGCTTGGGGCCGAAAAAATCTTTGCGGTGCGGCGTATCCCCTTTGTCACTATCCCGGTCCCGCGCCGAATTAGCGCCGGCTGCGGTCTTGCTCTGCAGTTTGCCGCCGCGGAGGAAGCGGCAGTGCAGCGGGTGATTAAAGACGAAAATATAATATTTGAAGGTATTCATTATTTGAAGAAATGAGAAAAAGCGCCGGAGCCGGCGCTTTTTCAATTCTACCCCGTACTGCCGGGACATACGCTTTATTAGTCCGGAGCGGGGGGGAAAAGATATGCAAAAAAAGTGATGAAGCAGCTTCTGGCCGTTTTATTGACTACTGCTATTTATGTGCTGGTTACAGCGGCCACAGCCTTATTTAACCCGGCTGAGGCGATAGCCAACTCTGTAACAGCCGATGGAACGGAGATTGTCGTTGACACGGATAAACGAAGGCTGATTTATTACGAAGCAGGCTTGACGCAAGGGGCTTATCCGATAGCTATCGGCAAGAGCAACACGCCTTCACCTCTCGGTGAATGGAAAATCACGGGCAAGATTTCCGGCTTGGGCGGAGCTTTCGGTACCCGCTGGCTTGGTTTGAATGTGCCCTGGGGCACTTACGGTATTCACGGCACAAACATGCCTTGGTCCATAGGACGGCAAGCGAGCGCCGGCTGCATCCGGATGAACAATCGTGATGTCGAGCAGCTGTTTGCAATGGTTGAAGTGGGTACTCCCGTACGGATTGTTGGCGAGAAGAAATTTACCAATTTTCGTCCCGTTTTCCGCCAGGGCAGCACCGGGCAGGATGTGGTCTATTTGCAGATGCGCTTGCGGGAAAGCGGCTTTCCAGCCGGACCGGCGGATGGACGGTTTGGCGCAGAGACTGAGCGGATTGTCCGTGAACTGCAGATCTTCTACGGCTTCCGTGACGACGGGATTGTCAATCAGAATATGTTGCGTCTCCTGAACCTGAAATAAAACAGCGGCGAGGATAAGAAAGGGAGGCGATGACAGCAATGCGAAAAATTGGTGGTTTGATCGCGACAGTTCTCCTGCTTGCTGCCGTCCTTTTTATCTTGGGTTGCCCGGGGGATTTATGGCGTCCCGACCGGACTGGCGGTAAGGACGAATTGAGAATTGATCCGACGGCTGCGCTTGACTCGGCGAAAGAATACCGACTTGTTTTCTGGGATTACCGTTTGCCGGTGGTGACAGAGGACGGGAGCGGCTACGAGGAATTGGTCGCCGAAGCGATTGCGGCGTTTCAGACGCTCTACCCGAATGTGACGATAGAATATCGGCTTCTGTCCGTTATTGACGGCCGGGCCGAATTGGAAAAGGCCCTCGCCGCCGGGACGCCTCCCGATGTCTATGGGGGCCGTCACGAACCGGCCATTATCGACTCAGTTTTGCAGGTTCCCGCCGGCCTATATTTCGACGAGGCGACCCGGGCAGAGTATGCCCCGGCCGCTCTCGCGGGTGTTTCGGCCGCCAACGAAATTCAGGCTTGGCCGCGGTGGATCAGCCCCCGCTGTTGGACTGGGAATGGAAGTTTACTGGCAGCGGCAGGGGTGGACGTGGCTTCCGTAACCGGAAACGGATGGACTTGGGGCGAGTTCGAGCAGGCTGCGGTGCAACTGCCGGCGGCGGGAAGTAAAAACTATCCTCTGCTGCTCAATGATGCCGGACTGACCATGTTT
This sequence comes from bacterium, assembly GCA_050943375.1. GTDB lineage: Bacteria > Bacillota > SLNR01 > SLNR01 > JBMNPB01 > JBMNPB01. The sequence goes on along the minus strand of JBMNPB010000010.1, from coordinate 39,162 downwards.
GAAGATGTCCTCCTGAACAGTGCCGCGGCACAAGCAGCAATCAAAGGAGAAGCGAGAATATGGAACGGTGCCGCTCTGGGAGATACATTCGCGAGGATTGATACGCTCCGGCAAAAGCAGATTCTGCCGGCTGGGACGAACATGCAATCAATGCTGCTGACGGCATATGGGGACGGAAAAGTCATGGCTGCCGGCGGATTGGGAATGTGGCTGCTCGGGAAGGAGAGGGAGCGGCAGCAGCGGCGGGCGCAAGGTTTATTACCGGCGGCAGGCGAAAACGAGACTTTTGCAACCGTCCTCCTGCCGATACCCCATGATGAAGGAGCCGAAAACCTGCTTCCTATTGACGTCGGTTCTGTGACTGTTTTCCGGCAGTCGGCTTACCGCGGTGATGATTGCACTCGTGCAGCGGCCGAATTTGCCGCCTTCATTAGCCGCGAATTGGAGAGGACCATAGCGGATCATTTGTTTTTCGTGCCGGCCCGGCTTCGTATTGCCGAAGCGTGGCTGGCGGATGCCCCGCTTTCTTACGTAAATAGACGGATATGCCGTCAAGCATTGCAAAATGGTTTCGCCTGGCAGGCCGGTGAAATCGGCCGGTGTCGCCCGGATGAAGCGGCGCTGAGCCAAATCGGCGGAATCTGCACCGAGTTTTGGTCCGGAAAAATTTCGGCGAGTGATGCCGCGGCGGCAGTAGCGGGAATAATTGGCGATGGCGAATAAGACAGCATGGAAAAAGTATGCGCGGGGGCGGGCCTGGTTGATGGTGCGGCCCGCTTTTCGTTGTCAATATATTGACAATTACAGATATTACCGGCCAAAGCAAAAAAATCTTTACATAATATATGCTATAATGTAAACAAGCTTGTCGTTTCGGCGGGCAAATCTGGTTAAGGAGGTCGGTCAATGCTCAGAAACAAGAAATTGAGCAGCATCCTTTTGCTTACCGTCGTGCTTTTAAGCTTTTCTGCCGTACAGCCGCTTATGGCTGTTGCCGGGGGATACCCGGCTGGCAGCGGAAGAGTTCATTTGCAGCAGGGGATGCGTGGGCCGCTAGTGGCCGAATTGCAGAGAGACTTGGCGCGTCTCGGTTATGATGTTGGCCCTTCCGACGGAATCTTCGGCCCCAAAACGAAAAGCGGTGTACTTGCTTTTCAGGCGGATCACGGCCTGGTTGTGGACGGAATTGCCGGGCCGCAGACGCTGGGAGCAATCAATACCCAAAATCCCAATACCGCAACAAAGGCGACTGTGGCTGCAGTGCCGACTTCACTTTCAGTTGACGAAGCCAAAATGGTCGAAATGGTAAATCGGGAGAGGGCGCTAGTGGGCTTGATACCCCTCGCAGTTGACAAACAGTTGGTCCTGGTCGCCCGGGCCAAAGCGCAGGATATGATTGATAAAGGTTATTTCGCACATCAGTCGCCAACATACGGCTCACCTTTCGAGCAAATGAGAGCGGCGGGTATTTCTTACCGTTATGCCGGTGAAAATTTGGCCGGAGCGCCGACGCTTGACCAGGCGCATAGTGGCCTCATGAACAGCGAAGGACACCGGAAAAACATCCTCAACCCAAATTTCACCCATATCGGTATAGGCGTGGTAACAGGCGGACCATACGGAAAAATGTTTGTTCAGTCGTTTATCGGAAAATAGAAAAATGTTTAACGCCGGGATAAAACAAGCCCGGCTTTTTTTGTCCCGTCAAAATCAGGACAGAATTGGCGGATACGCATCCCAAAAATAACAGTTTTCCTATGACACAATTAGGCCATTAACATATAATGTACCAAGCAAAGATTAGTTTAACCCGGGTTGTTTGGAAAAGCAGCCATTCATAAGTCCGACGTTTCGGGAAAGGGGGATTTCTGGCGGATGGAAACCGAGAGCAATGAGGTGGTGGGGGCAGCGGTGGATGCCTTGAATAAAAATGAAAAGGAGGGATTAACGGGGATGGATATGAACTGCGTTATGCTCAAAGCTGACCGGGTAGTTGGCGAGGAAGTTTTCGAAGTATCCGTGGAAAGGACTGTTGGTCTGGACTGCGCGGACGACATATCGGAAATTTCCGCGGAAATCGCTGCCGTCAAAGGCAAGGTGATTGACGATAATCAGGTAGAAATCAGCGGCTTAATTTGCAAACACATCTATTATGTCGGCAAAGGCGGGATGATTCATTATCACGCCGAAGATATGCCTTTTGTCGATGTGGTAATGATCACCGGCGCCGAACCCGGTATGGATATGGAAGTCCATGTCAATGCTCACATTCTCAATGTTGCGCATCGCTTTGAGAGAGGGGAACTGTACCAAAGAGTTGATATGGAAGTCTTTGTGAAAGTGACCATGCCGGAGCAGCTCTCCGTCGTGATCAATCCGACCGGCCCGCTTCTGAAAGTCGATCGGGTCGTTTCCGAACAGACAACTCCAACTGTCGTTTCGGGGGAAACGGAACTGGAGCGGGAAGCCATCAAGATTGTCCGGATTGACGCTCATCTCGAGGATGTGAGCTATGAGACGGCCGAAGATCAGGTTATGGTTGAAGGTATTGTTCACAAAGATGTTTATTATGTCGGCTGCAATAATCTGCAGTACCGTCAGGTGGAAAAGATGCCTTTCAGCACCGTCATTCCCGTTCCGGGCGCCGAACCGGGGATGGACGTAATGATCGAACCGAGAATCGAACGGGTTAATTATCAATTGGAAGCACCGTTGCCTTCCCGAGATTTGACGCAGCGGGTAATAATGAACATTTTTGCGAAAGTGATGGAGAAAGTGCAGATCAATGTCTGCCAGAATGCGCACGGCCCTTTGATCAAGGCGGAGCATGTTGTCGGTGAGAATGTGAAACAGGTTATGATTGAAAACGATGTTGAGCTTTGTCAGCCGGCCTTACGTGTTTCGGACATTCATGCCACTATTAACGATATTCACTGCGAAGTAATTGAGAACAAGGTGATCATTCAGGGGCATATTCACAAACAGATTTATTTCGCTGACTGTGAGTGCCTGATTCGACACATGGGAGAGGATGTTCATTTCGGGACCTTCGTCGATGTGCCGGGAGCAATGCCGGGAATGAATTGTCAAGTGCACGGGCGGGTCGAGTATATTAAGCCGGAACTGATGCCTGCAAAGCATGAGACACGTATGCACGCAGAGGCAACCGAGAACATCGAAACGGAACGCCGCCGTCCCGATCGCGATAAAGATGAGAAAATGGCATTCCGAATGCTGCATCAGAAAATCGTCCTGGAACTCTTCATCAAAGTAACCGAGACAATCCAATTGCGGGTCAAAGTGGAAGATCCGGAAAGATGTCGGGAGTAAGAAAGAGGTGTCGTTGGTGACACCTCTTTCTTTAACCGCCGGTTAGAAATACCGGCGGCTTTTTGTTAGTCTGGTTCCGTCCGGGTAGAAGAGGATGAACTCGAGGCTGGACTGGTAAAAATGACGTTTTGTCAGTGAGAAGACCTGGAATGAACCGGGGGCGGCCAAGGCGACTATGTTAACCTGACGGTCCCGGTATTTGCATTCCTTGACAGCGCAGTGGAGGATAAGGACGACAAAATCAGTTGTGAAATTGACCGTACAGTCCGGATTAATTCCGTATTGTCCGGAGATTTCCTGCCAGGCTGCGGCGGAATCAGCAATACGGATGCCCGGAGCGCCGTTACTACAGTCGGTGGACATTAAAACTCCACCGGCTAAGAGGCGCGGATATAAAGGTATGTATTCAACTGCCGGGTATTTGTAAATGATTTTCGGGGGATGGGAAACGAACATGTTCGGACCTCCTTCACGCGGTAATTATCGCCGCGGGTGGAAATATATTGTTATCCCGTCGCGGCATAGTATATAATATACATTACACAAGCGGGTTGCCACGGACAAAAAAAGGGCTAAGGCTTGGCCTTAGCTGAAGGGTTTAGGGATATAGTGATTATGGAGATACTTGGATAAGCAGTACAGTTGATGAATCGTCACCGTGAATGAGTTGGGTTGGTTTGGCTAACCGTTATAATTATTGCCGGATTTCAGTAATTTATACATGAATAATAAAAATTAGGAGGATTTTATCTATGGAGGTTATCCGGGCAATTAAGGAAAGAAGGAGTGTCCGCCGGTTTACGACGCAGGAAGTCAGCGACGCGGTTTTGCAGCAACTGGTAGAGGCGGCATCGTACGCGCCGTCGGCTCACAACGGACAACCCTGGGAATTCTGCATCACCCGGGACCCGGCTAAAAAGAAAGCGTTGGCGGCCGACCGCAAATACGCGGCATTTTTACCGGAGGCCGGCGCGGTAATTGCTGTCTGCGCCCGCTTGCGACGGCCCCGACGCGTTGATTTCGACAACGCCCTGCCTTATTTTGAATTTCAGGATACGGCTGCGGCCGTCCAGAATCTGCTGCTGGCCGCCTGCGGCCTTGGCCTGGGAACATGCTGGGTAGGAGATTTCGACGAGAACAAAGTGCAGGAGGTCTTCAAGATTCCGGCTGATTATACATCGGTGGCGGTCATCGCCGTCGGTTATCCGGCCTTGCTTCCGACGATGCCGGCAAGACGGCCGGTCAGCGAGATCATGCATCTGGAATGTTTCTGAACCTGGCTTTGTTGCCGTACGCCAACCGCACAAAACGCGTGGGAAAACTTGACAGACCAATACCCCTATGCTAAACTATGAATATGCTTATGAGTAGGTCATAAGATGAGCCTTTAACCACAAGAATAAACATAATTTGTGCCGGAGGGGATGAGGGTTGGATTATTTTCTGACTGAAGAACAGCAAATGCTCAAGGAACTGGCCGGAACTATTGCAAGGGAAAGGATTGCTCCGGTTGCGGCGGAACTCGATGAGAAAGAAGTTTTTCCGCGGGAGTTAATGAGAATCATTGGCGACTCCGATCTATTTGGCGTTTTTATTCCGGAAGAGTATGGCGGGCTCGGGATGGGAGTCATGGAGAACTGTATTGTAATGGAGGAATTCAGCAAGGCGTGCGCCGGTGTCGCCGTTACATATGCCGCCAGCGGATTGGGCATTTGTCCTCTGCTCATGTTCGGTAACGAAGAACAGAAGAAAAAATATCTGCCGGATCTGGCCAGCGGGAAAAAACTCGCGGCGTTTGCCCTGACCGAGGCGAATGCCGGGAGCGATGCTGCCGGCATCAGGACTTCCGCCACAGCTGACGGCGACGAGTTTGTCCTGAACGGGACTAAACAATGGATAACTAACGGTGGGGAAGCCGACACCTACGTCGTTATCGCCATTACCGACAAAGCGAAAGGCATGCGGGGAGCTTCCGCTTTCATCGTTGAGAAAGGGACTCCCGGTTTCACGTTCGGGAAAAAAGAAAAAAAGATGGGTATCCGGACATCAACAACCAGTGAATTGATTTTTGAAGACTGCCGCGTCCCTCGGGATAATATGGTGGGACGGCGAGGCACCGGTTACATTATTGCCATGCGCACCCTGGATAAGACCCGCCCCGGCGTCGGAGCGCAGGCAGTTGGCATCGCGCAGGGAGCTTTCGATTACGCCCTCCGCTTTGCCCGGGAAAGGGTGCAGTTCGGACAGCCGATTACCTCCTTTCAGGCCATCCAGCATATGCTGGCTGATATGGCAACTCAAATTGAGGCCGCCCGGGCTTTGCTTTACGCGACTGCCCGCCATATTGACAGCGGTGCCAAAGATTATTCCAAGGAAGCGTCGATGGCGAAACTGTTCGCCTCGGACATGGCAATGCGAGTCACAACGGACGCGATCCAGATTATGGGCGGCTCCGGGTATATGCGCGATTATCCGCTGGAAAAGAGAATGCGGGATGCCAAGATAACACAGATTTACGAAGGGACGAACCAGATTCAGCGCAATGTTATCGCCCTTGAAGTAATCAAGGAGAGCATGAAGCAGCAAATATAGCCCTGGCAGGTGGAAAGAATGCAAATCATTGTTTGTGTTAAGCAAGTACCGGACACGGCGGAAGTCAAAATCAGTCCGGAAACGAACACCCTCATCCGGGAAGGGATTCCAAGTATCATCAACCCATTTGATCTCCATGCCCTGGAGGAAGGACTGCGGCTGCGGGAAAAACACGGCGGGGCAGTGACGGTGTTGACGATGGGACCGCCCCAAGCCAAGGAAGCTTTGCGGGAAGCGCTGGCACTCGGTTCCGACCGAGCTGTTCTGCTGAGCGATCGGGCTTTTGCCGGCGCCGATACTTTGGCGACATCGTACACCTTGGCCCGGGCGGTGGAGAAAATCGGTTATGACGTCATTCTGTGCGGCCGTCAGGCGATCGATGGCGACACAGCTCAAGTCGGCCCCGGCATTGCCGAACACTTGGGTATTCCCCATGTCACGTGCATCCGGTCCCTTGCTGTGACAGAAATGGGGCGCTTCCGGGTGGAGCGAATGACGGACGACGGATATGAGACATTGGATGTGGAAGGACCGGCGTTGTTTACGGTCATCCGGGAGATTAATACCCCCCGTCTGCCTTCACTGCGGGGAATGATGCGGGCCAAGAAGGCGAATTTCGAACCGTGGACGGCCGCGACAATCGACGCCGATCCGGAAAGAATCGGTCTGCAGGGCTCTCCCACGGGAGTGGTTAGAATATTCAACCCGCCGTTGCCGGAAGGAAAAGGCGAGATCTGGCGCGGCAGCAGTGAAGAAAATACGGCAAGACTAATCGCGCTTCTTCGGGACAGAAAAATCATTTAGAGAATCTTCAGCGCTGTTTGGGAGGGTTGAATATGAGTGTTACTGTTATTACTGATAAATGCAACGGTTGTGCCGAATGTGTCGCTTGCTGCCCTTACGGCGCCATCCGGCTGGAAGACGGACAAGCCGTCGTGACAGAGAAATGTACTATGTGCGGGGCGTGTGTCGCAGCCTGCGGCCGGCAAGCGCTGGCGCTGCCGCGGCCACAGGCTAACGTTGACAATGTCGGAGACAGCAGCGGGATTTGGGTCTTTGCCGAGCAGAGAAAGGGTAAGGTTGCCGGCGTTGTCTATGAACTCCTCGGTGAAGGAAGAAAAATAGCCGATAAAACCGGTGAAGAGCTCTGTGCTGTTCTCTTGGGAGAGGGAGTGTCGGACACTGCTCAGATGCTTATCGGCTGCGGTGCCGACAAGGTTTATCTCCTGGACGACGCGCGGTACTCTCTTTACCGGGATGAGACCTATACTGACGCTGTGACGGCGCTCGTCCGCGTTTACCGTCCCAACATCTTTCTCTTCGGTGCGACGGCGAACGGAAGATCATTGGCGCCGCGTCTGGCTGTGCGTCTGCAGACCGGACTTACTGCCGATTGCACCGAACTGGATGTTGATGTGGAAAAAAAGCTTCTTTTACAGACCCGCCCGGCTTTCGGCGGGAATATTATGGCGACAATCCTCTGCCAACACCGCCGTCCCCAGATGGCCAGCGTCCGCCCCAAAATTTTTCCTAAAGCGGTGTTCAGGCCGGACCGGAAAGGAGAAGTAATCCAACCGGAGGTCGCTATGCCGGTTTCTTCACCGCGGGTCGATCTTATTGGAGCTGTCAGCGAGGATTCCGGCCTCGTCAAACTGGATGAGGCTGATATCGTCATCTCAGGCGGCCGCGGCCTCGGTAAAGCCGAGAATTATCGTCTGGTGGAAGAAATGGCGCGACTGCTTGGCGGGGCGGCCGGTGCCTCTCGGGCGGCAGTTGACGAAGGATGGGCGCCTTACGCGAATCAAGTCGGGCAGACCGGGAAAACGATCACACCTAAGCTGTACATCGCCTGCGGCATCTCAGGTGCTGTACAGCACCTGATTGGGATGCGTTCGGCCGCGACGATTGTGGCTATCAATAAAAACCCGGAGGCGCCTATTTTTTCGGTGGCGCATTACGGAATAGTCGGGGATGCCGTGGAAATATTATCGGAAATGATTGCTGCTCTCAAAAAAGCATAAGGACAAATTATGGAAATAACCGGGATAGCCCGGTTATTTTTTTTAGTACTCCGGCAAGAGAGGATTACTTCGCGGCGGCGGTTTTTGCCGGCCCGGAAAATCGTGACTTTTGCCTATGGAAGTTCGCCGGCCCTAAACATATCATGGTAATGAAGACGTAGGCCGCAAAGCCGCAACGGCGCCAGATTATGTCCGTGGCAACCCGGGTAAGGTTAACAATTGCCTTTTGCACCGCATAATATATCCTGAAGATGCAAAGGCGTTAATGTGTACACTTGAAAAATTCTCGCCCGTTATACTTCACTGCCCCGGTGTATAGTTCTGTCCGGCAGAAACACGGCAGCATGAGGCTTATCCAGCGGTTAGGAAGACTGAACTTAAGAAGGGAAGCCGAGATGGTATCTGTATGGATATTATTCAAGCCAAGAAAGTGCGGGACGAGGAGAGAAGGCGGATTGCCCGCTCTTTACATGACGGACCCATTCAGTCAATGACGAACATTATCTGGGCCGCTGGCATTTGCGAGCAGCTGATGGAAATCGATTTGTCCAAAGCGAAGAAAGAATTGGGAAAGTTAAAGCAGTTGGCACGAAATGCCTTGCGGGAACTGTGTGATGCGGTCAGTGAGCTGCGGGATGCTGGCATGAAGGAAGGTGGGCTGACCGCAGCCCTCGCTGAATATTCCAACTCCTTGCAAGCCGCCGGGGTACGCCGCATTCGCTACTGCGTGAAAGGTCAAGAGAGCAAGATACCTTCCGGGACAGAAGGCTGCCTTCGGGCCATCGCGCAGGAGTGCTGTACGAATATCAGAAAGCACGCGAAGGCCAGCAACGTTATTATTACACTCAGATATACTCCGAGGACGCTGTTTCTCTATATCCGCGACGATGGAATTGGCTTTGATTATCCCCAAGACGGGATTGGTTCCGGCGAACTCCATAAATTCGGATTGTTGGGGATTGCGGAGCAAGTCGGACTAATCAACGGAAAAATGAAAATTAAATCGTCCCTGGGCAAAGGAACCAGAATTTTAGTCGCTGCGCCGCTCCGTCAGGCAAGCAGTGAGCTAAGGGAGCAGGAAGGTAAATAACGGTCGCAAGATCGAAGAATAGGGGGATGAGGATGGGGAAAATAAAAGTACTAATAGCCGACGACCACACGCTGCTGCGTCAAGGCTTGCGTAAAATTATAGAATTGGACGAAAGCATCGAAATTGTTGGTGAAGCGGCTGACGGACACGCAGTAATCAGCCAGGCGAGAGATCTGGCGCCGGATATTATATTAATGGATGTCAAAATGCCCGGAATGGACGGAGTGGAAGCAACCCGGGCAATCAAAAAGGAAAACCCGGACATTAAAATTATCGTTCTGACTATGTACAACAATAAAGAATATATCTTGGAAATGATCAAGGCTGGCGCCATCGGTTATGTACTCAAAGATATTGATTCAAGCGAATTGCTGCGTATCATCCATACCGGTTATGAAGGAAAATCACTTTTCGACCCGATGATCGCCACCAAATTGCTGCAGGAATTCAACCGATTGACGGAAAGATTGGGTGATTCGTTAATTCAGGATGTCGACGGCAAGCATGTACTGACAGAGCGGGAAAAAGAAGTGCTTGCTCTTGTCGGCAGGGGGATGAAGAATAAAGAAATCGCGAAACAATTGTTTATCAGTGATAAAACCGTCCGCAATCATGTCAGCAATATCATGCGGAAAATCAAAGTTCATGATCGGACGCAGGCAGCCTTATACGCGGTTAGGATTGGGTTAATTCCTCTGGAGGAAAGCCCCTATATATAATGGCAGAAACGGGCGTAATCAGGCGATTATCATAAAAGTGAGGAGTATCTCCTTGCTTTTTGATTTTTCGGCAGGTAAAAGCAGCTAGCCGTCGAAGTATTGAACAGTATTTTCCAATACTTAGGCGGAAAGGGCAGATAAATGAATAAAGCAGAATTGAAGGCGCAAGTCTGCGCCGCAATTGATAAGCGTGCCGCAGATATCATCGAAATCGGCGAAACAATTTTCCGTCAGCCGGAGTTGGGATTTAAAGAATTCAAAACAGCCGCCTTGGTCAAAGAAAGATTTACCGCACTCGGTCTTCCGCACCGCGATAATCTTGCCGTCACCGGACTGCGGGCGGAAATGGCGGGCCGGAGCGACAATGTGCGAGTGGCGGTAATGGGTGAACTCGACGCCGTTCTGTGCCATGATCACCCGGCGGCAGACACAGTTACCGGCGCTGTTCACGCTTGCGGACATAACGCTCAGATCGCAAACTTGCTGGGGCTAGCGTACGGACTGAGCGAAGGGGGCGCGATGGCAAGTTTGGACGGCAGTGTTGCTTTGCTCGCCGTCCCGGCGGAAGAATATGTGGAAATCGAGTATCGGATGAAACTGCGCGAGCAGGGGAAAATTGAATTCCTCGGCGGCAAGCAGGAATTTATTCGTCTTGGTTTGCTTGACGATGTTGACATGGCAATGATGGTTCATACCAGTTCCAGTCTGCCGGGCCGACAGGTGCGCTACGGCGGCGGCAGCAACGGCTTCATCGGCAAAGCCGTGAAATATATCGGCAAGGAGGCGCACGCTGGCGGCTCACCGCATACTGGCGTCAACGCCTTGAATGCGGCGATGCTAGGGTTAATGGGGGTTCACGCTCAGCGCGAGACGTTCCGGGATGCGGATTCTATCCGCGTCCATCCCATTATCACCAAAGGCGGGGATCTGGTGAACATCGTCCCGGCCGATGTCCGCATGGAGACTTATATCCGGGGGAGGACGATGGAGGCTATCCTGGATGCTAACGGCAAAGTGAACCGGGCGTTGCGTGCCGGGGCGATGGCCGTCGGTGCCGGCGTAGAGATCACAGAAATCCCCGGCTATCTGCCTTTGATTAACGATCCGCCTCTGTCCGGGCTTTTCCGGGACAATGCGGTCGCTCTGCTTGGAGCGAAAAACGTCAGTGCCGGACAGCATATGGCTGGTTCCACCGACATGGGAGACATCAGCAATATTATGCCAGCCATCCACCCGGAAGCCAGCGGTGCCGCCGGCCGGGCGCACGCCCGTGACTTTGCGGTTGCTGACAAAGAAATGGTTTATGTCGTCCCGGCCAAGGTGATGGCGATGACAATCATTGATCTCCTCTGGGATGGGGCGGCGGCAGGAAAAGAAATCAAGGCAAAAGCGAAACCGCCCATGACTATCCCCGGTTATCTGTCGATGTGGCGTAAATTGTTTGAGGCAAGTAAATAATAAGCAAAGCCGGGCCGCAAGCCCCGGCTGCCGTATAAATACTGAGGAGGTGGGTGCCATTCTTGTCCTGACCCGCAACGATATCCAAAAGGCTGTTAGCATGATTGACGCAATTGATGCCGTCGGCGAGGCTTTCCGTTCCTTATCCAAAGGAGAAACGGCCGTCCCGCTGCGGACACCTGTCCCGGTGCCCGAAAACAACGGGGTAGCCCTGTTTATGCCCGGTTTTTTGCCGGCGGGTAAAGCGCTTGGCCTGAAAGCGATTTCCGTTTTCCCGGATAATCCGGCCAAGGGAATCCCGACGATCAACGCAGTCTTCCTATTGATGAGCCCGGAGACAGGTGAACCGCTTGCCTTAATGGAAGCCAACTACCTGACTGCTTTGCGAACGGGAGCAGCCTCCGGCCTGGCCACCAGACATCTCGCCAAACAAGAGACGCCGATTGTCGCTGTTTTCGGAGCCGGTGCTCAGGCCCGCACTCAACTTGAAGCTGTGCACGCCGTCCGGGAAATCAGTGAAGTCCGTGTGTTTGATTTGCACCCGGCGGCAGTGGAGAAATATATCAAGGACATGAAGAGCATATTAACTGACCCGGTTCCGGCCTTCAGCGCCGCGGCGACACCGGAGACGGCTGTTGCAGACGCTGATGTCATCATCACAGCCACAACGTCGACGCAGCCGGTATTCAACGGCAGCTTCCTCAAAACCGGGGCGCATATCAACGGAGTCGGCTCTTACACACCACAAATGCGGGAAATTGACTTGACGGCCCTGCAGCGGGCGGACAAGATAGTGGTCGACGCGGTGTCTGCCGCTTTGGAAGAAGCGGGCGACCTGATTATTCCTTTGACGGCCGGCCAGATTGCCCGTTCCGACATTTACGGTGAAATCGGTGAAGTCGCTGCCGGTCTGATGCCCGGGCGGGAGAGCGACAGTGAAATTACCATCTTCAAAACCGTCGGCCACGCCGTCCAGGACTTGGCTGTCGCTCGGCTCATCTATGAGCGGGCGAGCCGGGATAATTTGGGAACGATAATCGAATTACTGTAGATTATTTCAGAATAAGGAGATAAAGCATGGAAGAGAAAATTATTGCGTATGTGGATTCTCACCGGGAGGAAATGCTTCGCCGCTGGGAGATTTTGGTTAACATGGACAGCGGATCTCTGTACAAAGCCGGACTCGACAAAACAGCTGCGTACCTGGCCGAACTGCTGGAGCAAGGTGGGTTCACAGTCACGGTAACATCTCAGGCCGAGAACGGCAATATTGTTATCGGCCGCAAGCAGGGTGCCGGGAAAGGAAGTTATCTTCTGGTCGGGCATTACGACACTGTTTTTGCGGAAGGGGAAGCTGCCCGGCGGCCGTTCCGGATGGAAGACGGGAAAGCGTACGGACCCGGCGTCCACGATATGAAGGGCGGCTTGGTTGTTATGCTGACCGCTCTTGCGGCCCTTGAGAATACCGGTTTTGATTCCTATGCATCGATTTGTGTGCTCATGAACGGAGATGAGGAAATTGGTTCGCCCGTTTCCCGCCCGGCAATCGAGGCGGAAGCGAAAAAAGCCGACGCCGTCTTTATCCTGGAGCCGGCCCGGACTGACGGTTCGCTCGTGACGGCGCGCAAGGGAGTGGGAATGTTCCACTTGGAAGTAACGGGTCGGGCGGCACATGCCGGGGCTGATCCTCAGGCCGGGGTGAGCGCCGTTGAGGAGTTGGCGCGCAAGATTATTGAACTGCACGATATTACCAATTATGAGACAGGGACGACGGTCAATGTCGGTGTCATCAGCGGCGGGACACGCTCGAACGTTGTGGCGGAGCGGGCACAAGCCGATATTGACCTGCGTGTCTTTACAAAGGCCGAAGCTGAGCGGGCCTGCCGGGCAATTGAGGTCGCGGCGGACAAAGTTCATCTGCCGGGCGCAGTTACTCGTCTTACCGGCGGGATGAATCGACCGCCGATGGAGAAGAATGAGGCGACCGCTTCCCTTCTTGCCTTGGTGCAGGAAGCCGGTCGGAAACTGGGATTAGGCATCAAAGACGTCGCGAGCGGAGGCGCTTCGGACGGTAATTTCACAGCCGCTGCCGGCGCTCCGACGATCGATTCGATGGGAACCGTGGGCGGTCTCGCCCACGGAGTGAGTGAATATTCGGAAGTGGACAGCGTGTTTGCCAAGGCGAAACTGCTCGCTCTGACCTTAGTGCTGGCTGCCCGTCGGGAAAGCTCAGATTAAAGGCGCTGAGTCGGCTCTATGCTGTTGGATATAATTTGCTTCAACTCCGACCGATATACGGAACGGAGATTTTAGACAAAGCCCGCTTGCGACGGGCAGTGGGAATAGTAGGAACAATGGGATGGTGGGTATGGACATTCTGACCGTAGCAGTACTGTTTGTCGGTGGCTTTGCCGAAGCGGCGGCAGTGGCCGCTGTCGGCCTCTCCCTGGTCGGGCTGGATTATGAATGGGGCGCAGTTCTGCGAGTTGGCTTTTTGCAGGCGATTCTGCTCTGCATCGCCCGCGCTTTGCCCTTTCAGGCCGGTATCCACTCAATTCTTCTGATTGTGACGATGATGCTGCTCATCAATTACTTGCTGCGAGTCCGGCCGCTCGTGGCGCTCATCGCCAGCTTGACTGGAATTTGCGTTCTGTCCTTGGTTGAGACGGTGGTAACCCCGGTTGTATTGAATTATTTTGCTGTTCCTCAGGCTATGGTTTTTGCCCGGCCCTTACTGCGGCTGGGGATGCTTGGCCTGAATGCCGCCGTAATGACAATTATCCTGCATCTTGTCCGGAAGACCGGCTTTGCCTTCATCCGGGCCGGACTGATCTCAGATGATATCTGAGCTGGAAGGAGCTTTCCCGGGCGGGGAAAGCTCCTTCCTTAATGGAGAGGCCCATTGGGCGGCGCCGGAGATTCAGTCCAGGCGGGACGTGGACAATTCCCGGCTGCAGGGGCAGTTCCTTTCGTTCTGCCCTGGCATCTTCTCAATCATTCGGTAGAGGAGCTTTTTGATATTGGCCACATTCCGGTTGAACACATCGATTACTTCTGCATGCGAGACGGGAGTGATGTCCGGGTTTCCGGACAGCCCGGCATCATAGTCGGTAACCAGGGCGATATTCACATAGCAAATTTCCAACTCCCGGGCGAGGACGCATTCCGGATACTGCGTCATATTGATTACTTCCCAGCCGAGGCTCGTAAACCAGCGGCTTTCGGCCCGGGTGGAAAAGCGGGGACCTTGAACGACGACGACCGTCCCCCGGTCGTGGCAAGGCAATTCCAATTCACCGGCTGTCTCAATTGCCAAGGCGCGCAGATCCGGGCAGTAAGGATCGGCCGTGCTGATATGGGTCGTCACCGGACCATCGTAGAAAGTGTCTTTCCGGCCGCTCGTCCGGTCGACGAACTGGTCGCAAACGACGAATTCGCCCGGTTTGATGTGGGGCTGCAGACTGCCGGAGGCCGTCGGGGCGATTATCCGGCTGACGCCGAGCGATTTCATGGCGAATAAATTCGCCCGGTAAGGAATCATATGGGGCGGCAGGCGATGGTCTTTGCCGTGGCGGGGAAGAAATGCGACGCTTTTGTCGCCGATCCGGGCGAGAGCGATCCGATCGCTGGGGGCGCCGTATGGCGTTTCGACTTTGATTTCCTCAATGTTGTCTAAAAACGTGTAGAAGCCGGAGCCGCCGAAGACGCCAATATCCGCTCTTTTTTCCATGTCTTCACCTCATATTCGCGGTAATGACGGCCCGGAACACCGGGCCTGTTATCATTATTCTTGCCATCTTTGCCGTTTCCTGCCGGTCTGGCGGGGACAGCCTTGCCTGCGCCTACTTGTTATAGTATAATTACCTTGGCTTCGGATAACTTAGCAGTGATTCCAAGCAAGGAGTTGAAAATTATGCAGCAGAGAAGAGTAGCCGCAGTCCAGATGGATGTAAAGCATGGAGACCCGGATGCCAATTTTAAGCACGCGCTGGAAATGCTCGATGAATGCTCGGCCCGGAAGGCCGACTTCGCCATTCTCCCGGAAATGTGGCTGACCGGATATGCGTTCCGGGAACTCAGAGAGTTTGGGCAACGGGCCAGAGCTTCCGCCTTGGACATCCTGCGGACGACTGCCCGGCGCTGCCGGATGACCATCGTGGCCGGTTCCTTGCCGGAGACGGACGGCGACAAGGTTTACAATACAGCCTATGTGATTGATTTTAGGGGAGAAATTCTGGAGAAGTACCGCAAGATCCACTTGTTCAGCTATTCCGGGGAAGAACGTTTTCTTGCCGGCGGGGAAAGCCTGCCGCCGCTCCTGGAAACGGACGGGGTGAAATATGGCGCAACCATTTGTTACGATATCCGTTTCCCGGAGGTGTTCCGGCCGCTCGCCGTCCGGGGCGCCCAGATTGTTTTCGTCCCGGCACAGCTTCCCCACCCGCGGCTGAATCATTGGCGGGTGCTTTTGCAATCGCGGGCGATCGAAAACCAGACATTCGTGGTCGGGTGCAATCGGGTGGGAAAAGTAAAACATCTGGAATATTTCGGCCATTCCATGCTGATTGATCCGTGGGGAGAGATTCTCGCCGAAGGCGGAGAAGAGGAAGCTGTCATCACAGCCGACTTCGATCTCGGTCAGGTGGCGGCGACGCGGGAGAAGATGACTGTGTTTCAGGACCGGATGCCGGCTGTGTATCGGACATTTGGTGAATAAGGCGAAAGAGGACGTGTCGGAACACGTCCTCTTTCGTATATCGGGAAAAGGTGTGCACCAATAATCGTCTCAACTATCCGGCCTGTCCGATGCAGTTGCGGTATGGCTGGCTGAAAAGAGGAGACAGCGCTCGTGCCGTCATTGGGAGGTGCTATAGGCAGAGGTGAGCATGTTAAGCGGTAATGAATAAGATTGCGGGCGGTGGCAGGATTGTCCCGCTGTTGGTAGAATACTGGTATTTTAATGGCCGGGCGGAGCGCCCCCGTCGGAAGAGGAGGGACGGCAGTGGATGAGCTGAAATATTGGCTTGCCTTGAACCGGGCGCCCGGTATCGGGCCGAAACGGTTCCAACTCTTACGGGAACACTTCGGGTCTATGCGAACGGTCTGGGAGGCAGCTCCACCCGAACTTGCCAAAGTGAAGAATATCGGCCTCGGCGTCGCTAACGGGATTGCCGCCTTTCGCCGCCAGACCGACCCGGACCGCGAGTTAGCCTTATTGGAACGTTACCGGGCGCGAGTCGTCACGACGGCGGCCACTGAGTACCCGGAATTGCTGCGTCACATTTACGATCCGCCGCCGGTCCTTTACTTCCGTGGGGAGCTTCGTCCGGAAGACGGTACCGCTCTCGCCATCGTCGGCACCAGGGTGGCCAGCGAATACGGCAAAACAGTGGCGTCGCTTCTGGCGCGGGAGTTGGCGGGAAGAGGTATTACCGTTGTCAGTGGGATGGCCCGCGGGATCGATACGGCTGCCCATCTCGGGGCGATGGAAGCCGGCGGCCGGACTTTCGCCGTTCTGGGGTGTGGTCTGGACACTGTCTATCCGGCGGAAAACCGGGCGGTCATGGCGCGGATAGCGGCCGCCGGGGCGGTAATTTCCCCTTTTCCATTTGGGACCAAACCGGAAGCCGGGAATTTCCCGGCTCGCAACCGTCTGATCAGCGGTCTTTCCCTCGGGACGGTAGTCGTCGAGGCGCAAGAGAGAAGCGGTGCCTTGATCACTGCCGACTTTGCTCTTGAGCAGGGAAGGGAAGTATTCGCCGTACCTGGCAATATCACCAGCAAGAACAGCCGGGGGACGAATTATCTTTTGAAACAAGGAGCGAAGCTCGTCGAAAGCTTGGCAGACATTTTGGAAGAATTGCCGCGCCTTAATCGGACAGCCCCGCTGTCTGACCGATCCTCGCCGGCAGCGGGGGCCGTCTCTTCCGTCGCCGCGGCCGGCCTGACGGCGGAAGAGACTCAGGTCCTGCAATGCGTCACCGACGACCCGCTTCATATCGACCAGATCGTCCAGAAATGCCGACTTGTTTCCGATCGGGTCGCGGCCGTTTTGATGTATCTGGAGTTGAAAGGTCTGGTCCGTCGACTGCCGGGTCAGCTTTTCCGCCGGAGCGAGGTATAATGAAGGCCGGTTCTCATAATGCCGGCGGCAGAATAAATTTTAACGAGGATCTAATATTATAAATAGAAATCTGCCGTCTGTTCCGGCAACAGTCTCCGCTCTGTATGGAGGTGTGAATTTGACAAAATCTCTCGTTATCGTCGAATCACCGGCCAAAGCTAAAACCATCGAACGTTTTTTGGGACGCAACTATTCCGTTAAGGCTTCTATGGGGCATGTGCGCGATTTGCCGAAAAGCCAGTTGGGCGTTGATGTCGAGAATGAATTCGAACCGAAATACATCACTATCCGAGGCAAAGGTCCTCTTATCAAAGAGCTGCGCGAGGCGGCCAAGAAGAACGACCGAGTGCTGCTGGCCGCTGACCCGGACCGAGAAGGCGAGGCGATATCCTGGCATTTGGCGCATATTCTCGGCTTGCAGCCGGAGCGGCCGTGCCGGATTACTTTCAACGAAATTACCAAAGGCGCCATCCGGGAAGCCATGAAACATCCGCGGCCGATTGACCGGAATTTGGTCGATGCACAGCAGGCTCGCCGTATCCTTGATCGCCTCGTCGGCTATAATCTGAGTCCGCTGCTCTGGCGAAAAGTCCGTAGAGGGCTGAGCGCCGGCCGGGTTCAGTCATTGGCCGTCCGTCTGATTTCCGACCGGGAAGAGGAAATCAGCGATTTCATTCCCCGGGAATATTGGTCGATTACCGTCCGGCTGCAGGCCAAAGATGGGGCGACGCTTGAAGCCAAGCTGTGGGAGAGGGGTGGGAAAAAAGCGGAAATCGCCGACGAGGCAGCGGCGGAAAAACTTATTTCCGGTCTCCGCGCCGCCTCTTTCGTTGTCGCTGATGTCCGGAAAAGGGAGAAGAAAAGGAGTCCGGCCCAGCCTTTCACGACCAGCAGTCTCCAGCAGGAGGCTTTCCGCAAACTTAACTTCACTACCAAGAAGACAATGTATGTTGCCCAGCAATTGTATGAAGGCTTAGAGGTCGGCGCGGCCGGCCGGGTGGGATTGATTACTTACATTCGGACTGACTCCCACCGGGTTGCCGAAGTGGCGGAAGCGGCGGCGGCCAAATACATCGGCAACAAGTACGGAGCAGACTATTGCCCGACGGAGAAAAAAACGGCTCCGGCCGGAGCGGCAGTGCAGGATGCGCACGAGGCGATCCGGCCGACGTACATCGAATATGAACCGGCCGGACTGAAAGAATATTTGGCGCGGGACCAATACCGGCTGTACCGGCTGATCTGGGAGAGGTTCATCGCGAGCCAGATGAGTCCGGCCGTCTACGATACAGTGACGATAGATGTCAGAGCGGGCGATTGCCTGTTCCGGGCGAGCGGCAGCCAGATCAAGTTCCCTGGGTTTACTGCCGTCTATGTAGAGGAGAGCGAAGAAGAAGAAAAGGACAGCGAAGGGTTGCTACCTGATTTGGCAACCGGACAGTCCCTCACCGTATCCGAGTTTCTGCCGCGCCAGCATTACACTCAGCCACCGCCTCGCTACACGGAAGCGATGCTCGTACGGACAATGGAGGAGAACGGGGTCGGCCGTCCGAGCACATACGCTCCGACGATTGAGACTATCAAGCAGCGTGGCTATGTTACTCTCGAGGAGAAAAGATTCTATGCTACCGAACTTGGCCAAATCGTCGTTGACTTGCTGAAGGATTTTTTTCCGGAAATCATTGACGTGGAGTTTACAGCCGCCATGGAAAAACAGCTGGACCGGATTGAAGAGGGTGATCTGGCCTGGCGGCACATTATCTCTTCATTCTACCAAGAGTTCGCCGCGGAACTGGCGGAAGCCGACAAAAATATTGTGGAAATAGAGTTGAAAGATGAGGAAACGGATATTCCTTGCGACAATTGCGGCAGGATGATGGTTGTCAAATATGGGCGCTTCGGCAAGTTTTTAGCCTGTCCCGGCTTCCCTGACTGCCGGAACACGAAGCCATATCTGGAAGAGACGGGCGTGGACTGTCCTGTCTGCGGCGGCACCATTGTAGCCCGAACCTCAAAAAAAGGAAGGAAATTCTACGGCTGCGCCAATTATCCGGAATGCGACTTTGTTTCTTGGCAAAAACCGGTGGCGAAATCCTGCCCGGAATGCGGCGCTTATCTCGTGGAAAAAAGATCGCGCCGCCGGGGAACATATTATCGCTGCAGCCGAAAGGAATGTGGCTATGAAGAAGCAGCCGAAGATGACGCGGAATGACGGAGGCAGACACGGTGGGAGGCGGGAATAATGGAATTGACAATCATCGGCGCGGGGCTGGCCGGGTCAGAAGCGGCCTGGCAGGCGGCTGAACGCGGCATCTCCGTTCGGCTCTATGAGATGCGGCCGGAACGTATGACCCCGGCCCATAAAACGGGAGATTTCGCGGAATTGGTTTGCAGCAATTCACTCCGGGCTACTGCCCTGGAAAATGCGGTCGGGCTTCTCAAAGAAGAAATGCGGCTGCTTTCTTCAATTATCATAAGATGCGCCGACGCCCACCGGATTCCTGCTGGTGGCGCCCTGGCCGTCGATCGGGAAGGCTTCGCCCGGGCCGTGACGGAGGTCGTCTCGACTCACCCGAAAATCACCGTTGTCCGGCAAGAAGTGACTGAGGTGCCGGAAGACAACCCGGTTATCATCGCCTCCGGGCCGTTGACGTCGGAGCGGCTGGCGGCGGCACTTAAGAACCTGACCGGAGCGGAACATCTTTACTTCTATGATGCCGCCGCCCCGATTGTCTACGCCGATACGCTCGATATGAGCAAGATCTTCCGGGCTTCCCGATATGGGCGCGGCGATGATTATTTGAACTGTCCGATGGATGAGGTGCAGTATGCTGCGTTTCGTGACGCTCTCATCGCGGCGGAAAAGCATCCTCTGGAAGCTTTCGAGCCGGAGCTGTTGTTTGAAGGCTGTCTTCCCGTTGAGAAACTGGCGGAACGGGGCCCTTTAACTTTGGCGTATGGACCGCTGAAACCGGTGGGGTTGAGCGACCCGCGGACCGGGGCGCAGCCTTACGCCGTCGTCCAACTGCGTCAGGATGATCAAGCAGCAAGACTTTACAACTTGGTCGGATTCCAGACTCGCCTGAAATGGCCGGAGCAAAAAAAAGTGTTCCGGATGATACCCGGTTTGGAAACAGCGGAGTTCGCCCGCTATGGAGTCATGCACCGGAATTCCTATATTGAAGCCAGGAAGGTTCTCAAGCCTACTTTGCAGATGATTAAGAAGCCCCGTCTTTTCTTTGCCGGTCAGATTACAGGTGTGGAAGGGTACGTGGAGTCGGCGGCGAGCGGTCTGATGGCGGGCATTAACGCGGCGCGACTCCTTGCGGGCAAAGAAACAGTGGTCTTCCCGCCGGAGACAGCCCATGGCGCGCTCTGTCATTATATCACCACGAGCGAGGCTAAGTCTTTTCAGCCGATGAATATTACTTACGGATTGCTGCCTTCCCTGCCCGATAAGGTCAAAGAAAAACGGGAAAGGAATCGACGGCTCAGCGAGAGAGCTTTGGCGGTTCTCAGCGTCTTCCGGAGAAGCCTGTAAGCTTGCGGCGCAATAATTGTTGTGTTAAGATTGAATGGGAAAAGAGGGGTAACTATGTCATTAAATCCCATGGAAAATCTGACCGATTTTCTTCTCTACCTCCGGGTAGAAAAGAATTCTTCGCCCCGGACGCTGGAGAGCTACCGAAGTGACTTGGAACAATTTTTTGCTTTTTGCCGCGGTTCGCAGACCGCGGTTGAGTTTTCCGTTACCGCTGTTGACCGCCTGCTGGTCAGGGAATATCTTGCGTTTTTGCAAAGCCGGGATTATTCTCGCCGCTCCACCGCCCGAAAACTCGCTTCCCTCCGCTCTTTTTACCGGTGGCTGCTCCGTGAGGAACGAATTAAGGATAATCCGCTGGCCGGGATTGCGACGCCAAAAATTGAGAGGAGATTGCCAAATTTCCTCTATCTGTCGGAAATGGATGCTTTGTTGGCGGCTCCGGACCGCAGCACTCCGCTCGGGTTAAGGGATGCCGCTTTACTGGAAACATTGTATGCGACTGGAATCAGAGTGGGCGAACTGGTTGGTCTTAACTTGGGTGATATTGATTTCGGCATGGAATACGTTTTGGTTTTTGGCAAAGGAGCCAAGGAAAGAATCGTCCCAATCGGCGCTAAAGCTATCGCGGCCGTACAGGACTATCTGCGGCGCGGACGGGAAGCGTTGCGGCCGGCCGGCCGGTCCGGTTCCGCCGAAAAAGCCCTCTTCCTGAACAATATGGGCACGCGCCTGACGGCGCGAAGCGTCCGTCGCTGTATTGACAAATACACACAAAGAATTGCGCTGCAACGAAAAATAAGCCCGCACGTGCTACGCCACTCTTTCGCCACGCATCTGCTCGAGGCGGGCGCCGATCTGCGCTCGGTGCAGGAAATGTTGGGGCATGTAAACCTTTCGACTACGCAGGTTTATACACATGTAACCAGAGCACAGCTGAAACGGGTCTACGGTCAGGCCCATCCGCGGGCGTGAACAGGAGTGCCGGCTAATAAGTGTGGGGGTGAATGAATGTTTGAGGGAACAACGGTAATCGCAGTCCGTATGCCGGACGGAGTGGCGATTGCGGGGGACGGCCAGGTTACTTTCGGCGGCAATACGGTGATGAAGCATAAAGCGAAGAAAATCCGCCGTCTGCACGACGGCAAAGTATTGGCCGGTTTTGCCGGCTCAGTCGCTGACGCCTTTACTTTGTTCGGTAAATTCGAAGAAAAACTGGAGCAATACCACGGCAATCTGCAGCGGGCAGCGGTCGAATTGGCGAAAGAGTGGCGGATGGATCGGATGTTGCGCCGTCTGGAATCGCTTCTGATCGTCGCTGACCGGCAGAATCTCTTGCTTCTGTCCGGCAGCGGAGAAGTAATTGAGCCGGATGATGGTATCGCCGCTATTGGCTCCGGCGGTTCGTTCGCCTTGGCGGCTGCACGGGCGCTCGTTCTCCATACTCGGCTCAGCCCCCGGGAAATTGCGCGGGAAGCGCTGCAAATCGCTTCGGCTATCTGTGTTTACACAAATAGTGAAATCAGTGTGGAAGAGCTGTAAAGGAGGTTGGCTATGCAAGATCTAACTCCGCGGGAAATCGTGCGCGAGCTTGATAAATACATCGTCGGTCAAAACGATGCCAAGCGTTCCGTCGCGGTCGCCTTGCGCAACCGTTACCGGCGGCGGCAGCTCTCTGACGACCTGAAGGAAGAAGTTGTCCCCAAGAATATTTTGATGATCGGGCCGACCGGGGTTGGCAAAACTGAAATCGCCCGGCGTCTGGCAAAACTTGTCAACGCCCCGTTTCTGAAAGTGGAAGCGACGAAGTTTACCGAAGTCGGCTATGTCGGGCGGGATGTGGAAGCAATGGTGCGTGATCTGCTGGAAACGGCTATCCGCATGTTGCGGGCCGATAAGCTCCGGGAGGTCGGAGACAAAGCGGCCGTGTTGGCAGTGGATCGGATTGTCGATATCATGACCTCTGATCCGGCTCGAGAGTCCCACTCGCGCAATCCGCTGGAACTTCTCTTCGGCGGCAGTCCGGGCCCGAAAGCGGCTGAAAACGGTACGGCGGCGGAAGATGAGCGCCGGCAGGAAAAGCTGCGGCGGGCGGAATTGCGGCAAGAAATTCTCAGCGGCGGACTTGATGGGCGGGTCATCGAAATCGAGGTGGAAAACAATGCGTCGCCAACCATTGAGTTGTTCACCGGGTCGGGAATTGAGGAGATGGGAATCAATTTCCAGGATGTTCTCGGCGGGCTCCTTCCACGGAAGAAAAAGAAAAGGAAAGTGACGATAGGTGAAGCGAAAAAAATATTAGCCCAGGAAGAAGCTCAGAAGCTGATCGATATGGACGAATTGGCGGCTCAGGCTGTCAATCTGGCGGAGCAATCCGGGATAATCTTTATCGATGAAATCGACAAAGTCACCGGCAAACAGTATACAACCGGCCCCGATGTTTCCCGGGAAGGCGTGCAACGTGACATTTTGCCGATTGTGGAAGGCTCGACAGTAATGACTAAATACGGGCCGGTGAAGACTGACCATATGCTATTCATTGCGGCCGGAGCTTTCCATATCTCCAAACCGTCGGATATGATTCCCGAGCTGCAGGGCAGGTTTCCGATTCGGGTGGAGCTGGGGAGCCTCACGCAAACCGACTTTGAGCGGATTCTGACCGAGCCGGAAAACGCTCTGTTAAAACAATACACTGCCTTGCTTGCCAGTGAAGGAGTGGAAGTCCGTTTTACACCGGGGGGAATCCGGGAAATTGCCGGGATAGCCTGCCAGATAAATGAACAGACGGAAAACATTGGGGCGCGCCGCCTGTACACAATTATGGAAAAACTTCTGGAGGACCTTTCTTTCAACGCTCCGGATATGGCCGGGCAGATGATAGAAATTGGCGAGGAATACGTCCGGGAAAAACTGACGGCC
Source organism: bacterium (assembly GCA_050943375.1). Lineage (GTDB taxonomy): Bacteria > Bacillota > SLNR01 > SLNR01 > JBMNPB01 > JBMNPB01. The sequence goes on along the minus strand of JBMNPB010000010.1, from coordinate 15,368 downwards.
ATCGCTAAAAATGAAGACTTGAGTAAATATATCCTTTAGGAAAAGGGAAAGTTAGACTGAGAAAGCAGAAAAGAGAGAAAAGAATGGTGACAATGGGATGAGGGGGAGAGCTAAATGAAGTCACTGCTTGAGAAAACGCGGTTAATCAATAAACTGCTGCAGAAGTCGGCCGGGCTGCCGGTTGATTTTGACGATATGACCGGCGTCCTAAGCGAAATCATCGATGCCAATGTTTATATCGCCGGTAAAGAAGGGGAAATATTAGGTTATTCGCTGGGCAGGGGCTACAAATGTGATACGATGTGCGATGTAATTCTGAGGAAAGAGCGATTTCCGGAGGAAAATGTCAAGCGCTTCCTGGCGGCTACCGAAACGGAAGCCAATCGGGAGGTGACCGGCAGTCAATGTGTTTTTCGGGAAAATGTCGAATGCCAATTCAAGAGCCAGTATGTGACGCTCGTGCCCATCAACGGGGCCGGAAATAGACTGGGTACTCTCATTCTCGCCAGCTTTACCGAAAAATTTGACGAAGAAGATTTGATTCTGGCCGAATACGGAGCTACTTTGGTCGGTATGGAAATTCTCCGCTCTTTGGCGGAGCAGACCGAAGCGGAAACGCGCCGCAAAGCTGCCGTGCAGATTGTGCTTGGCACTTTATCATATTCCGAATTAGAAGCTATTGACAATATCTTCCGCGAGCTGGACGGCACGGAGGGACTCCTGGTCGCCAGCAAGATTGCCGACCAGGTCGGGATAACCCGCTCCGTTATCGTCAATGCGCTCCGCAAGCTGGAAAGCGCTGGAGTGATTGAATCAAAATCACTCGGCATGAAAGGGACTTACATCAAAATTATAAATGATAAACTTTTGGAGGAAATCGACAAATTACGACTGTGAAGATAGATAGCTGCTTCCGACAAGAACGCCGCCCGGCGTTCTTTATTTTTTGGAAAGCAGAGGGAAGTCAGTTAGTAAAAACCGAAGAAGGAAAATAGGAGAAAAATGTGGTAAAGTTTCGGCAATAAGGAGTATACTGGCTTATTATGTAGAAAGAGTTAAAATGTTGTAGAGGAAAGTGAAATAATTGCGCTCAAGATGTAAAAAACTCGTACAGTTCAGCGAAAGGCAAACTTGTTGAAAAACAAGGACGCAAAACTATGGGTCTACGGCTAAGTTTAGCTAAGATAGCCAGGTTTCCTGAGGTAAAGCCTATTTTTGCCTTATTCCTGGCGAGAATGGGCTTTTTGTTAAGCAACCGGAGGTGGGAGATTTGCTGGGGAAGATTTTTAATGCACCATCACTCAAGATTTTGGAGCGGGCGATGGATGGATCGTCGTTGCGTCATAAAGTAATCGCCAACAATATTGCCAATGTCAATACGCCGGATTACAAACGCTCTGACGTCCAGTTCGGGACTCACCTGATGCGGAGCTTGCAGGAAGGCGCCCAGCTGGCATTGACCCACCCCCGCCACCAGTCGCCGGCTGACGACGGAGCAGGGAGAAGACAGCCGCGCATTGTCATTGACCGGACACTAAGTATGCGCAATGATGGAAACAACGTGGATATTGACGTGGAAATGTCGAAAATGGTAGAGAATAGCCTTTATTATGAAGCGGTGGCGCGACAGGCCTCGGCTTTCTTTGAACGACTGCGGATTGCCATCAGGGGAGGGAATTAAACGTGAGCTTTTTCCGGGCGATTGAGACGAGCGCTTCCGGTTTGACGGCCGAGCGTTTGCGGATGGATATCATCGCGAATAACATTGCCAACGTGAACACGACCAGGACAGAAAACGGCGGACCTTACCAGCGGCAAATGCCGGTTTTCGCAGCGCGCAGCGGCTTCAACAATATTTTGTCGCGTTACCTGACCGACGGCAATTCAAGCGGCTCTGGCGTCAGAGTTACCGATATCCGTGTCGACCCTTCGCCTTTCAAATATGTTTATAATCCTACGCACCCGGATGCCGATGCGCGGGGGTATGTGGCCATGCCGAACGTAAATATCGTTACCGAGATGGTTGACATGATTACGGCTTCCCGGGCTTACGAGGCGAATATCACGGCAATCAACACGGCTAAGAGCATGGCTTTGCGTTCTCTGGAAATCGGACGCTGATAAGGAGATGGCGGGATGAAAATCACACCACAGACGATGCCCGTTTCGGCGGCGACGTCTCTGAAAACAAATCGACTGGCCGATGGAGCCAAAACAGCCGGATCTTTTCAAGCCATGCTGGAAGGAGCCCTGCAGCAGGTGAATGAACTGCAGCTGAATGCGGAAGCAACCGCCAATTTCTTGGCCGCCGGCGGGGATATTGATTTTCATCAAGTCTCAGTGGCGGCCGAAAAGGCAAACTTGTCTTTGCAACTGACAGTTCAGATTCGGAACAAGATTATTGAAGCTTATCAGGAAATCATGCGAATGCAAGTGTAGATGAGGCCGGATAATTTCGGCCGCCCGAGAGTACGCCGAATCTTCCTGCCCGGCCAGTTCTTCCCGCCGGCCCACGTGCCGGCGAATATGACTAAGTGATTCAGTCCTTGTGTTCAGCAGTTATCCAGGGAGTCGAGGTGACGGAACGATGGATTTATTCAATCAGTTCAGACAACAAGTCGCTGAATTATGGGGGCGGTTGAACCGAGCCCAAAAAATTATTATCGGCGGTTCCATCGTTCTTTTGCCGCTCTGCATCGTCATCGGGACGAGCCTTTTTTCTTCACAGCGTAATTACGTCCCGCTTTTCACGCAGTTAGAAGCGAACGACGCCGGGGAAGTGGTTGCCAAGCTCGACGAGATGAATGTCAGCTATGCATTGGCCGAGGGAGGAAGCGCAGTTTTGGTGCCGGGCGAGGCTGTTTACGAAACGAGACTTGCTTTAGCCCGGGAAGGCCTGCCTAAAGGCAGCGTTGTGGGATTTGAGATTTTCGACCGGACCGCATTGGGAACGACCGATTTCGTGCGGCGGGTCCAATATATCCGCGGCCTGCAAGGGGAATTGACCCGAACCATCAGACAGATTGACGGGGTCGAGGAGGTGTCTGTGCATATCGTCCTGCCGGAAGAGAGCCTGTATACACAACAAAAAAAACAAGCCACAGCTGCCGTTTTGCTCAATCTGCGGGCCGGAGCCGCGTTGGAACAGCAGCAAGTTCGGGGAATTGTTCACCTAATTTCGCGCAGCGTGGAGGGTTTGCTGACTGACAATATTACCGTCATCGACGACTCGGGCCGGATTCTTTCCAATGGTTTCGCGAGTGAGGCTGACACCGCGACCGGAATTTTGACTTTGTCCCAGATGGAGATGCAGAATACGGTGCAAGAAGAGCTGGAGCATAAGCTTCAGAGCATGTTGGAACAAGTTTTGGGACCGGGGAATGTCGTAGCCAGAGTCAACGCGGAATTGAATTTTGACCAGAAAACGGTCAGCCGCCGCTTTTTTGAGCCGGTGGAAGGAGAAGGCGTGCTTCGGAGTATTGAAGAATTACACGAGACTTTCCGCGGGACCGGTACTCCGCCGGACACGGCAGCCGGCACGCCCGGAATACCGGGCTACCCAGCGGCCGACGGCGGCAGCAGCGAATTTTCCCACAGCGAGACGACTATGAATTTTGAAATCAGTGAGACGACCGAGAATATGGTTGTTGCTCCCGGCAGCATTAAACGTCTCTCGGTAGCGGTAATGCTTAACCGTGAGCAATTGACGGCACAAGAGCAAACAGTTATCGAAAACGCTGTGGCTTCGACTATTGGAGTAGATCTGGCGCGGAGCGACCAGATTACGGTGGCGGCTTTCCCGTTTGACACCTCTCTGGTGGATACGTTGCGGGAGGAATTAAGGCGTCAGGCGGAGCCAGGCGGGATGAATGCCCGGACGGCGGTGACGGTTGGCGTAGCGTTAGCCCTCCTCCTGTTACTGTTCGGCTTATTCCGGATGATGGCGCGCCGCCGTCAAATCGCCGGCACGGGTGAAGTACTTGTAATGGGAGAGATGGCAGAACCCTCTTTTGCGGCTGAGGCAGAAGTCGCGGCTACCGCTCAAGAGGCGCCGGCGGCGAAACTGCAGGGTGAAATCGAGAAACTTATTCGGCTGGAACCGGAAGAAGCGGCCAAGCTCGTCAAGGCTTGGTTGGGCGAAGACCAGGATTGATAAGGCTGGCGAACGAAGCACGGGTTGCCCGGAGCATAACGCCAAAGCGGGTTTGAACCGAGAGGAATGCTATTTGGGAGGTGAGATGAGTGTCCAGAATATTCAAGGCGGATTGCTGTTCCATTGGCCTGCCGCTGCCGGTTGGCGACTTCGGTAGGGCCGGTGGCGATTCGGGTGATATCCAGACGCAGGATAACCCGGAGCAAGAGTTAAGCGGAGTCCTTCTGGCCGAAGCGAAAGCCGAAGTCCGCGCTTTAATTGCTGAAGCAGCGGCCGAGGCCGATGCGATTGTCCAATCGGCACAGGCTGAGAAAGAAGCCATTCTGACGGCGGCCCGACAGCAGGCGGCGGACATCGAGGCGGACGCTTATCGCGCCGGCCGGGAAAAAGGTGAACAAGAAGCACGGGAAATTACGGCCGCGGCGAATGCTCTTTTTGCCGAAGCCGAGAGTGTCCGTCAGGATGCCGCTACACAAAGAGAGGAGATACTGCGGGGCACTGAAGGCGAAATTGTCGAAATGGTCTTGGCCGTGGCGGCCAAAGTAATAAAAACTGAGACAGAAACGAATCGGGAAGCAGCCATCAGCCTTGTCCGCGGCGCCATTGCGGAACTTGCCGGCGCGAAGAAAATCACAGTGCGGGCTCACCCGTCCTTAGCCGAAAAACTGGTCGGGGAAGAAGGGACTCTTAGCCGGGCAGCCGGCGCCGAAGCCAGAGTGATTATTGCCGAAGAACATTCCTTCGAACCGGGGGAATGCCAAATCGAAAGTGATTATGGCATTTTGGAGGCCGGGGTGGACGTACAGATAAATAATCTCGCCAAGGCGATGCTGCCGGAATGCACCGATGGACAACCTTAATCGCACAACTGCCATTGACTTAACTAAATACCACGCGCTTTTGCGCAGGTCTGACCCTTATGTCCGGCGGGGGCAGATTCTGAGCATCACCGGCTTGACGATTGAAAGCATCGGCCCGCGGGTCGATATCGGCGAATTATGTTACATTAAAGGCTCCGGCGATCACCTTTCGCCGGCTGTCGCGGCCGGTTTCCGGGAAGACCGGATGTTGCTGCTGCCGCTGGGAGAGATGAACGGAGTTGGTCCTGGCTGTCAGCTTTATGCGGCCGGCCGCCCCTTGGCCATTCCGGTCGGGGATGATTTGCAAGGCAGGGTCATCGATGTCTTCGGGCGCCCACTCGATGAAGCGGGACCAATACGGGCAAGGCAGCATTACTCTCTGGAAAACAGTCCGCCTCTTCCGCTGGAACGTCGCTCCATCCGGGAACCGCTCGCCTGCGGGATCAGGGCAATCGACGGTCTGCTGACGTGCGGCAAAGGCCAGCGCCTGGGAATATTCGCCGGAAGCGGGGTCGGGAAGAGTACTTTACTCGGCATGGTTGCCCGGAACACGGCGGCCGATGTCAATGTTATCGCTTTAGTCGGGGAAAGAGGCCGGGAAGTCCGTGACTTTATCGAGAACGACCTGGGCAAGGAAGGACTGCGGCGTTCAGTAATCATTGTGGCAACTTCGGATCAGCCGGCAATGCTGCGGGTGTACGCGGCGCTGGCCGGCACGGCCGTCGCGGAATATTTCCGCGACAAGGGAAAGGATGTTCTGCTGATGATGGACTCAGTTACCCGGTTTGCGATGGCGCAGCGGGAGATCGGCTTGGCCAACGGCGAACCGCCGACAACGAAAGGATATCCGCCTTCTGTCTTCGCCCTGCTCCCGCGGCTGCTGGAGCGGGCCGGGACGGCTGAGATCGGTTCTATTACCGGATTTTACACTGTTCTGGTGGACGGGGACGACATGACTGACCCAATAGCCGATGCCGTCCGGAGTATCCTGGACGGACATATCGTTCTGACACGGGAATTGGCCAATCAAAATCATTACCCGGCAATCGATGTGCTGCAGAGTGTCAGCCGCCTGATGCCGTCCGTCGCTCCGGAGGCCGGGCAGGCCGCGGCCGGCAAGGTTAAGAGCCTGTTGGCAACCTACCGGGAAGCAGAGGACTTGGTGAATATCGGCGCTTATCAAAAAGGCGCCAACCCAAGAATCGATGCTGCACTGGAGAGTATTGACAGTATTAACGCCTTCCTCCGTCAGGCGGTGGCGGAGAAATCGGATTTTGAGCAAACCCAAGCAGCTTTGTCTGTCCTCCTCTCTTAAACTGAACGGGGCTTGTGACTGAGCGCGATTGATGATGAGGTGATGGGTTTGGCGGGGTTTGTCTTCAAATTCAGGAAAGTGCTGAAGGTTAAGGGGATTAAAGAAGAGATACGTCGGCATGAATTATTGCGATTGCGGGCGGCGGAGGAAAAGGAAAAAGAATGCCTGAACCAAATGCAGGAAAAACGGGCAGATCATTATTCCGCTCAGAGAAAGGAAATCCGGGAGACGCTGACGGCGGCAAAATTGCGCCTTTATCATGAGTACTCAGTAGTTCTGAACGGCTTGGTTTCCGAGCAAGCGAGAGTTTTGGCGGATAGCACTCAGGCCGTCGCGGCAGGCCGGGAAAAATTGGTGGTTGCCCGACAGGAGACCAGAGTGTTGAGCCGATTGAAGGACAAGCATCAGGCCCGTTACCGGCAAGCGGAGAACCGCCAGGAACAGAAGCAGACAGACGAAGCAGCCGGGACGTATTATCTGCGGGTAAACCGGAACCGGGACTGAGGGGGAAGAGCAGTGGCCAGCAAACATAAGACGGCAGTTTCGGCAAACAATCAGAAGCGCCGCCCTAACCCGTTTGTCGTTATCTCAGTTACTATCATCGTTGTTTCGGTGCTTGCCGGCGTTGCCTTTTGGGGTCTTGGCCGTTATGGAAGGAATGATATCTTGAGCCGGGTGCCGATAATCGGCCGCAATTTTGCATCCGGTTCGGCGGCGGAAAAAACACCGGAAGAAGAATTGGCAGAAGCCCGGATGGAATTGGAAGCGGATAAAGTCGCCCTGGCTGCCGCTCAAGCGGCGGCAGCCAGTGAAAAGCAGACTTTGGATGCGCTCCGGGCCGAGTTGGAGGCGCGAGAGGCGGCTCTCGCGGCAGCGGAAACAGAATTAGCCGCCGCCCGGGCCGGACTCTTGAGCGAAGAAGAAAGCATCGCCCGGATGGCGCGAATGACGGCGGGCATGCCGCCGAAGGACGCTGTGCCGATTCTGGAGAATCTCGGTGATGATCTGGCAGTAAAGGTAATTGCTGCCATGAGCGACAAAGATGGGGCGGCCATTCTGGCCGTTATGGATCCGACGGCCGCCGCCCGGCTGCTTCAGGCTTTGCACGAATAATTTCTCAATTCTCTGAAAGGAGGTGATAATATGTCGCGAATTTCTTCTATCCCAGGCTCTTCCCCGCCGCCGGAAGCTGCAGCAAGTTGTAGTAGCGAGACGGCGAACGGTTTTGCGGCTGTCTTCGCTGCGGTTATCGGCAAAGAAAATGACAACGGGAGTGACCCGGGCACCTCTCCTGTTGCCCGGGAAGAGAAAAAAGAAGAAAGCCCGGCAAGTGATCCCAATGTGGCAACCCCGAACCCGGCGCATGGAATGGCAATCCTGGTCGCATCGTCTCTTGCCGTTGCCGACAGGAAAGAGAACCAGGCTGTGGTTGGGCCGGCACCCCCCGGGCGAAGCGGAGACGGGAACGGGAATAAAACGGCGGCTGGCGCTTTATCCGGTCCGGTCAGCCCGGCTTCGGTCGGGGCAGCGCAGACAATGTCAGCAGATGACGTTGCAGCGAAGCAGTCTGTACTGCCTATTCCGGATAGCAGCGGCCGGCCGGAGAACACACAACCCCCGGAATTGCGGACCGCCGCGAAGGCAACGGACAATCCGGGCGCAGGAATTACCCGAAAAAGTCTCTCGACGGTGACAGCACCGCCGGACGGGCAACAACCCGCTTTGGCAGATAGTGAACGGGTAAGCGGTACGGTGCGAAGTCCTGAGAACTTAACCGCAAGCCATGAAGCTGCGCTAAGGCCATCCGGGCAGCGCGAAAACGAAGCGGGAACTGTTGTTCCGGACGGTCAGCGCCGGAATAACGACAAGATTGCTGACAGCTTGGCTGACGGACGCAAACAATCGTCCGGACGGAGCAGCGTCGTCTCCGGCCGGCCAAGGCGGGAAAGCATCCTTGCCGACGCCGCGTTTCGGCTGACTCCGGGCAAAAGGGCGGAAACACCCGATTTGCCCGCAGCTGAGATAATCGAAACGGGCGCTAACGCGGGCGGAACAACCGAAACGGGCAACTCGCCGCTAACTGTCCGGGCGGAAGAAAGCGGGGCGGCGGCAAGATTGCTGCCGGATGCGGACATCTTCCGACAAGTTGCCGAGAGTATCCGCTTTGCCCCGCGTAAAGACGGCGGCGAAGTCAGTATCCATCTTAAACCGGAGAGCCTCGGGCGGATGAGTCTTAATTTGGAATTAACGGACGGTACTCTGACAGCCAAATTCTATGTCGAGAACAGCATTGTCCGGGAGACATTGGCTGCGAGGCTGCCCGAGCTCCGGACCAATCTGCAGGAGCAGGGCATTGCCTGCGAGGAAGCCTTTGTCTTCTTGCAGCAAGAAAACGCTTCAGCTAATCCGCACCGGCATTCGGGGCGCCGGCCATCCCGGCAACAATACCGACTCAATCCCAAAGCAATAGGCCAGATGAAGGCGGCCGGGGTGACTATTCCCGGCGCTGCACTGCTCAATTTTATGGTCTAGGAGGTGAAAATAATGGCAAATGTCACCAATGTCCAATCCGGCGCCGGCGCGAACGGCAGCTATCCGAATGTAGCCGGCAGCCCGGGGCTCGGCAAAAACGATTTTCTCCAGCTCTTGACAACACAGATGCGGTATCAAGACCCTCTCAACCCGACTAACGACCGGGAATTCATCGCCCAACTGGCCCAGTTCAGTTCTCTGGAACAGTCGCAAAACCTGAATTCCAGCCTGCAGCAGATGATGGCGGTTGGTTTGCTCGGAAAAGACATCACAGTAGAAGATAAGGAAACGGGATGTGCCGTCTCGGGGGTTGTGGAAATGGTCAGACTTAATCAGTCGATACCCTCTATTTACCTCGGCGGCCATGTGCTTCGCCTCGATGCGGTCGGCCATATCGTGCTGAACGGAGGAAGCAGCGATGACGGATAATAAAATCCGCCTGTCAACCGGAATACCGCGGCTCGGGCCGGTCCGCGGCGAACCACCGAGAAAAACGGATGAACCGGCGCAGCCGTCTGCTTTCCAGCAAATCTTCCAGCAGCAGCTCAGGTCGGGAAAGGAAGTCGTATTTTCCCAACACGCCCGCCAGCGCCTGCAACTCCGGAATATTACCTTGACGGAGGCGGATCATACCAGAATTAACCGGGCGGTGGAAAAAGCGGCCGGCAAGGGAGCGAAAGAGTCATTGGTGCTGCTGGACAAGCGGGCCTTTGTGGTCAGCGTCATTAATCGTACTGTAATAACAGTAGTCGACGAAGCCAATTTGAAAGAAAACGTTTTCACGAACATCGACAGTGCCGTAATCATGTAAGGGCTGGACCTCTCGGAGGAAGCCCGAAACCGCTGAATGACAGAAGCGGTAATAAGGGAGGTTGATTGACAATGATGCGTTCCATGTTCATGGGGGTGTCCGGTTTGCGGAACCACCAGACGATGATGGACGTTATCGGCAATAACATTGCCAATGTGAATACACTCGGCTTCAAATCCAGCCGGGTGACGTTTCAGGAACTTTTCAGTCAGACGCTGCGGGGTGCCGTATCGCCCCAGAACAGCAAAGGCGGTATCAACCCGATGCAGGTCGGCTCCGGGGTTACCATCAGCAGTATTGACACGAACCACACCCAGGGAAGCCCGCAGCCGACCGGCAGTACGACCGATATGGCGATTGACGGTGATGGTTTCTTTGTCCTCGGCGGGGCGACGCCGACTGCCTACACCCGGGCCGGTAATTTCGCCCGCGACGGGTACGGGTATTTGACGGCGCAGTCCGGCCTTTATGTTTACGGCTGGATGGCCGATACCGACGGAACGTTCCCGGCCAAGGACGTCTCCAGTCTGACTCCGCTGCAGATACCGATTGGTCAGGCCATCAATCCGGAGCCGACGACGAATGTTTCTTTCGCCCAGAATCTCCGTGACGGGGAGACGAATTACACTGTCCCCATCGAAGTTTTCGACTCCAAAGGGAACCTGCATCCGATTGATGTTATTTTTACGGCGACCGGAACCCCGAACGAATGGGACTGGGAAGCCACGTTTGGCGGCGTCAATGTCGGCGACGGCACAATAACCTTCGCGACCGATGGGACTTACAGCGCGGTGGCAGGTGATACCATCTCCGTCGATCTGACCGCCCTCGGCGCCGATGTGATCGACGCCACCCTTGATTTCAGCGGAATGACCCAGAATGCGGGAGAGACAACACTGACCCCAAGCTTCATTGACGGTTACCCGGCCGGAGTGCTGAAAAGCTTTACCATCGGGCCGAACGGAGAAATTACCGGAATTTACTCGAACGGGCTAAGCCAGGCGATTGCGCAGGTAGCTGTCGCTGCCTTCAATAATCCGGGCGGCTTGCTCAAACAAGGCGAAAACTTGTACATCGAGACGACGAATTCAGGTATGAAACAAATCGGTGCGGCCGGTACGGGCGGCCGGGGGGCCTTAATGCCCAGCAATCTGGAAATGTCCAATGTGGACTTGGCCCAGGAATTCACGAATATGATCATCGCCCAGCGCGGTTTCCAGGCTAATTCCCGAATCATCGGTACTTCCGATGAGATGCTCCAGGAACTTGTCAACCTGAAACGCTAAACATTTGCTCCGGGGGCCGGAGCAGACAGTTTGCCCGGCCCCTCTTTGACCCCGGTTCCCGATATAGAATGGGGGTGGCGTGGTGATATGGGTTTCCCGTTTTAATACCAAAGAATTCGTAGTGAATGCCGAACTGATCGAGTTCATCGAGGAAACACCCGACACAGTATTGACATTGGTGACCGGAAAAAAAATTCTGGTCAAGGAGTCGGCAGCAGAGATCGTGGAAAAAGTCCTGGCTTACCGCCGGAGCATTAATCCCAGTGCCAGCGGAGTGACCGCGCTGAAAGTGACAGCGCCGGAAGATTGAATAACCTGAGGAGATGAAACAATGCGGCGAAGAAGCAGCTCGGCGGAGGAGAGAAAAGGTGCGCCTGAGTGGATGGTCAGTTACGGGGATATGATGTCGCTTCTTCTGTGTTTCTTTATCCTTCTCTATTCCTTTTCGAGCCTGGACGCCCAAAAGTTCCAAATGGTGGTTCTCTCCCTGAAAGGTGCTTTTGGAGTGCTCGACGGGGGGCGTACTCTGGAAAACGCCGATATGCTCGGCGGGAGCGAAATAATGACGGAGAGTACAGGCATTTTGGAACTGGCGGAAATGGAAAAAACAACGGCGGCGGTTGAGACTGCCTTAAGGGAGCAGGGTCTGACGGGAAAAGTGAGTCTCCTCAGCGAGGAGCGAGGCCTTGTGGTCCGACTGATGGACAGTGCCCTGTTCGAATCCGGCAAAGCCGCACTGACTGCGGAAGCGCGGATTACCCTGGACAAAGTAGCCGCTGTCCTCGCCTCGCTTCCGAACAAAGTGAGGATCGAAGGCCATACGGACAGCCGCCCTATTCATACTTTGCAGTTCCCGTCGAATTGGGAATTGTCTACTGCCCGGGCGACGACCGTGATCCGCTATTTCGTTGAACAGCACACCCTAAATCCGACATTACTCTCAGCCGCCGGATACGGGGAGTACCAACCGGTCGCACCGAACGATACCCCGGTTAACATGGCTGCCAACCGCCGAATTGACATCGTGATTCTCTGGTCGTTCATTGCCCGGCAGGAACCGGGCGCAACCGGAGACAGCAGCAATAATTACTGGCAGGAGTGAAGTAAGGATGCTGAAAAGAATCAAGGAAATGCCGCCGCTCAAACTGGTGATTGCCACTGTGCTGGTCATGCTCTTATCCGCTACGTCCATCTACGGTATTCTTGCCGCCCGGTCGGCCCGAAATAACACGGCCGGCAAACCAAAAAATACGGTCATCGTGACCATCGGCGATTTTACGACCAATTTAGCCCTGGATGAGCTCATGCGCCAGTCCATCGTTAAGGTTTCAATTGATCTGGAAGTGGAAAACCAGAAAGCGGCAACCCTGGCGACCAAGAAACTGTCTCAGATCTGGGATACTGTTTTGTCTGAAATGCGGGACATGACGCTCCTTGAACTAAACGGAGCAGACGGGATGGATAAACTTCGGCAAAATCTGATTAACGCTGTGAACAAGCAGATTATGCCTTTTGAATTAATCGACCTTTATTTTGTGGATATGGTCGTCCAATAGTTCAAACCCGGACGAGGGGGGATATCATGCCGGATGTGCTGTCACAGGAAGAGATAGATGAGTTGCTGAGTGCCATCTCTTCCGGGAATCTGGATGTCACCGAAATCGAGCGCGAGGAATCCAATAAAAGAATCAGACGTTATGATTTCAAACGGCCGAACAAATTCTCCAAGGACCAGCTGCGCACCTTGCAGATATTGCATGAGAATTTCGCCCGGCTGCTCTCCAGCAGTTTTACCGCTCATCTGCGGACAATGGTTAATTTTAAGATCGTTTCGGTCGACCATTTTCCATATGAAGAGTATATGCGGTCGATACCCAACCCCAATATGCTCACCGTTTTCAGTTTGGCGCCGCTGCAGGGCAATTCAATTCTGGAAATACCCCCGGCGGTGGCTTTTCCGATTATCGACCGCCTCATGGGCGGGCCTGGCTTCCCACCGGACGTGGCGCGGCCGCTCAGCGAAATTGAACAGGTGATTATGGGCAGAGTTGTTCTCCGTATCCTGGACGCTTTGCAGGAAGCCTGGAAGAACGTGGTTGATTTTCGGCCTAAGATAGAAGCGGTGGAAAACAATCCAATGCTGGCGCAGATTGTTGCTCCCAATGAAGTTGTCGTAGTTATCTCCGCCCTTGTCAAGCTGGGTGAATGTGAAGGCATGATCAGCCTATGCCTGCCTTTTTTGGTTCTGGAGCCAAAACTGGGCCAGCTAAATCTTCAGCATTGGTTTTCCGGCGTCAAACCGGATAACGACGGCGGCGGGGCGGCAGTGCTGCGGCAGCAGGTCAGCAAAGTTGCCGTGCCGGTTTCCGTTCGCTTGAGTGAAACGAGAATAAACATCAGAGACTTGCTTGGCCTGCAGGTCGGCGATGTCATCCAAACCGATGCCAAAGTGAACCAGGATATTCACATTGTCGTCGGTAAAGCAGTGAAATTCCTGGGGCAATTGGGGACGGTCGGCCATAACCTGGCTGTCCAAATTACCGCTTTTGCCGGCAAAGGAGATGAGGACAAGAATGGGTAATGATATTCTTTCCCAGGCGGAGATAGATTTGCTGCTGACTAAGAAAACGTCTTCCGGCACAGACCGGGACTTGAGTGAAGCAGAAAAAGACACTATCGGCGAGATCGGAAATATTTCACTTGGAGCCGGGGCAACAACCCTATCGGCTTTGCTCGGTCAGCCCGTGCAAATTACGACCCCCCATGTCAGTCTGACGACTCGGCGCACATTGGCGGAAGATTATCCAATTCCTTGCGTGGCGGTGGAAGTTGCATACTCTTCCGGCCTGGCCGGCTCCAACCTCCTCGTGATTATCGAAGATGACGTCCGGACGATGGTCGATCTGATGATGGGCGGCGACGGCAACAGTCTGTCGGGAGAATTGGATGATCTTCACTTCAGCGCTATCTCGGAAGCGATGAACCAGATGATGGGAGCGGCCGCCACAGCGATGTCGACGATGTTCAAAACCCGTATCAATATCTCGCCTCCGACCTTGGAGACGATCAACATGGCGACAGTTGAACCGCATGGGGTTTTGGGCGAAGAAGAGCCTTTAATAAAAATAGCTTTTCGGATGACTATCGGCTCACTGGTCGACAGCGAGATTATCCAATTGATGCCATACGACTTCGGCCGTCAGGCCATTCGTCTGCTGATGCAGCAGATAAATGAAGCGCAGGCGCTGGACGAAGCGGCCTCGGCGGCGCCGGACGAAGCCAAGCCAAAGAGCGGCGGAACAGAACCGAAACCAGCGCCGGCAGAGAAAACGGCCGCGGCCGAACCGGCCCAGGCGCGGCCAATGCCAAGGCCACCGGCCAAAAGAGAAATGCCGGAAGATGTCCTCGTCCAGTCGGCCGTATTCCAACCATTGCGCCCTTCGCAATCGGAAGAAAAGGACGACAATCTTAACCTTATTCTCGACGTCCCTCTGACATTGACGGTGGAACTGGGACGAACGAACCGGCAAATTAAGGATATCCTGAAGTTGGGAATAGGCTCAGTCGTGGAACTGGACAAACTGGCCGGGGAACCGGTGGAAGTCCTTGTTAACGGCAAACTGATTGCCAAAGGGGAAGTTGTGGTAATCGATGAGAACTTTGGTGTACGGATTACTGAAATAGTCAGCGTGCTTGAACGCGTTACCAATTTACAGTAAGCGTGACAAGCCGGGAGGGCGGAAAATGATTAAGCTGGTAATTCGGACCATTTTACTCACTTTAATAATTATTTCCCTCACCGTCCCGGTTATTAGCGCAACCGGCACCGGCGAAACAGGGGGAGGCTATCTGACGTATCAGCCGGACGGGGGAGCGGCGGCAACCTCCTCAACCGGGAGCCTTATCTGGCAGTTCGCGCGATTTATCTTCTTATTCGCTTTTGTTGTCGGGCTGGTGTTCGTCGTGACCCGCTGGCTGGGTCAGCGTTATTACCGGCTGGGTAGCGGCAAGGCGGCGATACAGGTTCTTGACGTTGTCTATCTGGGACCGAAGCGTGCTATTTATATTGTGGACATCGGGACGACGATCCTTTTGCTCGGGGTGACGGAACAACAGATTAATCTTTTGACGGAATTGAGCGATTCGGAGCAGTTGGCAGCGTTTCGGGCTCGGGGCCCGGCTAAGACGGCAGAAGGGCCGGAATGGTTGAGCCGGATAGCCGGCAAAGTTCGGTCGGGCAGCAGTTCGGGGCTTCCGCCGGAAGGTGAATTCAATAATTTTTTTACCCAGCAAATTCACCGTTTACAGCGGTTGGCGCGGGAAGAAAAAGACGATTCTCGGCCGTATACCCTAAGCAGCGGACAGGATAGGGAGGAGGAGGGTGACGACGGTGACTGGCTCAGTTAAAGGA
>JBMNPB010000037.1:0-24792 GCA_050943375.1 bacterium | reverse complement strand
ACCATTCCACATAGTATCCCTTTTTCGTTCGATATTCAGTTTTTAGTACCGTTCCCGCTTGCCCGCTGCCATAAAAACATTGATTTTACTGGGTTTCTTCATGTTTTCTTATGTCACCGCGGCTAACCCCGGGGCTTCTTTTTCGGCTATTTCCTATCGCCTTCACTATCTTCTGCACCACCGGACCCGATCCACTCGGCGACTTTTTCCAAAATTGCCGCGCGCGTTTCTCCGGCCAACTGCAATTCAAAAGCCCGCTCCAGGATGGCGGTATAATTTGGGCCGGGCGCAAGACCCATTGCCAGCAAATCTCTACCTTGCACTAAGGGAGAAATCCCTTTTTCCAGCGGGAGATCCAGCTCGGCTATTTTCGCCGCGAACCAGCGTTCGACGGGTGCAAAGTCACGTTTGCCTCCCTTGCCGAGAAAATCAGCCTGCGCCAGCAGAAGAAGTTCGCCCAAATCCACCCGGTTCGCGAGACGCCGCAGCGCGGCCGGCGTCACTTCCTCCCGGCGCCGGTAGAAAACGAACGGCAGCATATGCTCTTTAATCAGCGCGGCGACGTTCCGCCGCAGCGATTTGTCCGCCCGCAACTCGGCCAGGAATACGTCGGCCAATTTTGCTCCGACTCCGTCGTGGCCGCGGGACGTATATTTCCCGTCGGTCAGTTTCGTCATTTCCGGTTTGGCGATATCATGCAGAAGGGCGGCCCACATCAGTACCCGCGGATCTTTGGCCTTTTTTCGCAATTGGGCGGCCGCATCCACGACCAGGAGGGTATGCGCCCAGACATCCCCTTCCGGGTGGAAGACAGGATTCTGGGGGCAGCCGGATAAGGCGGCGAGACGCGGATGACGCTTCGCCAGAACATCCATCTCCCTGAGGTTTGTAAGGCCAATAGACGGCCGTTCCGCAAGCAGAAGCATTTTCTCCCACTCCGTCATTATCCGCTCGGGCGAGAGCGACGACAGATCCATAGCTCGGCAAAGGGAAACTGTCTCCGGGTGGACAGCGAAAGCAAGACGAGCGGCCAACTGAGCGGCCCGATAAACCCGCAAAGGGTCCTCCCCGAAGGATTGGTCGGAGACATGCCGGATTATTCCCCGCCCCAAATCCTCTCTCCCACCGCAGCAATCAATCACTTCCCCGGTCAGGATATCTTTCATCAGGCTGTTAACCGTGAAATCCCGCCGCCGGGCGGCGTCAGCGACATCAAGATCCGGAGCGATCGTAACGGCGAAGTCCCGGTGCCCGGAGCCCGTTTTCCGCTCGCGCCGCGGCAAGGCAAAATCAGCCGCAATGCCCGGTACCCGATAAACGCCAAAAGACTTGCCAACCATGTTCACTGGGCCGAAGCCGGCCAAGATGCCTTCCAACTCCGCCGGGGCGAGCCCGAATACTTCCACGTCAATATCATTGCTTGCTATACCCAGCAGCCGGTCGCGGACGCAGCCGCCCACATAAAAAGCCCGGCCGCCCTTCGCCCGCACCGCCGCCGCGACCCGAACCAATATGTCCGCCAATTGCCTACCTCCCGTTTCTATAAACCGAGACTGATGATACCGCGATCCATTTTATCCATACAAAGGCGCAATTTTTCCTGCAAAGCCCGGTCCTCAGCCGTGACCGTCCGGAGCTGACGGAGCAGATCAATCACCCGGCGGCAGAGGGCGACGAAGTCGCCTTCCGGCACGCCGGCCTTCACCGTCAGGCCAAAAAAGTCCTCTCCGGCACTCCAAGCGTGGACAACACCACAGGCAGCCGGCAGGAAACTGGTCGTCGCCGCCAGACGGTGCTGCTGTTCCTTGGCCTGGATGCGTCGGAGCGTTCGGATCACCGGTGACAAATCGCCGGGGAAATCATAGGCAAAATTCTCGTACATCTCGTTCTCAAAAACAATACCGGCGGCGACTCCGTTTAGCTGATCGGCATCCAGGGCATGGAAGAAGCCGTCAAAGAGAAGTTCCGTCACCAGCAGTTCTTGGATGTGCAGGCGGGCGCAGATTTCGCCGCGGGGCAGGAGCAGGCGCGACGGCGCAATATATTTCATTTCCTGCAGAAGACGCAGCTTTTTCCCGAATGACTGATAAAAGACGGCATCCGGACTGCGGTCGCTTTCCTCACGGAGTGTGTTCTCGCGTCTTCGCACCTCTTTTTCGGTCTTCTGCAGGCGCCGCAGCGCCTTAAAGCATTCCCGCCGCTGCGGCTTGGGGCATTTGGCCGGACGGACGTTTAGCTTCTGCCGCAATTGGCGCATCATTTCCCGGAGAGTCACTTTCTCCGCTTCCATCGTAGCCTTGCGCCGATACCGGATTTGCAGATCGCGCAATTCTTCCCGGTATCGCTGCAGCATTGCCGGACAAGCGCTCAGATCTGCCCGGCCGCATTTCCGGTCCGGCAGCAATTCCGCCTTCTCCCGCTCCAGCCGCATCCGGGCGGAGCGCAGTTGCCGCCGGTACTGGTTTAAGATTCGCCGGTATTGGTAAGTGGCGAAACCGCGGCGGAAGAATTTCTTTACCTCGCCGGCCGGAAAACGCCGGGCGAGATTGAGGACGGTATTGTAATTGAGAGCGAATTGGCTCCTGATTGCGTCACTTTCCATTTTGGCGAGATCCGTCAGGTCACCGTTGTTGACCGCCATGTAATCGGCCAGAACGAAAACCAGACCGACGGCGTCGATGCCCCGCCGGCCGGCCCGGCCGGCCATCTGGAGATATTCCGAGCCGTTTAGATTCCGGAACGTTTTGCCGTCAAACTTGCGCAAATTGTCAAAACAAACCGTCTTCACGGGATAATTAATGCCAACGGCGAACGTCTCCGTCGTATACAGCACTTTGCACAGCTTCTGTTCGAACACCGTTTCCATGAACTGCTTGATTATCGGCAGCAGCCCGGCGTGGTGAAAGCCTACCCCGCGGGTGACAACTGACTTCACCTTGCGCCATGACGCCGCCCGAACGATGTCCGGGTATTTCGTCTCGTGTTCAGCGATTGCATCCGCCAACTCGGCCTGCTCCCGCCGGCTGGCCAGACTCCGCGCCTGCGCCAGTTCCAGCGCTTTTTCCTCGCACCGCTGGCGGCTGAAGACGAAATAGAGCACCGGCAGAATATTCTCCCGGCTCGCATAGTCAATAAAGTCGAGATGAGTATTGCGGTAAGGAACACCGCCTTCCCGCCCGGCGTAAGCCTTGTAATTCCGGACGATGTCGGTGACGCCGCAGCGGCCGAGTTTCCGGTCGAAATAAGCGTGCTCCTGCGGCACAATCCGCTCGGGATAATATATCTGCCGGACCGGTTCCCGGTGGATAGTCTTGATCCACCCGCTGATTTCAGCAATATTGGGGATGGTAGCGGAGAGACCGATTAAACGCATCGTCGGCCGTTTGAAAATAATAATCTCTTCCCAGACCGTCCCCCGTTCCTCGTCATTCATGTAATGAATTTCGTCCAGGATGATATAACGAATATTCTCGACCCGTTCCGGCGACTCGTGCATCAGATTGCGCAGGATTTCAGTCGTCACCACCAGGATGCCCGCCGTTTGATTGACAACCCGGTCGCCGGTAATCAGGCCGACATTTTCAGTACCGTATTCTCGGACGAATTGGCCGAATTTTTGGTTTGACAACGCCTTGATCGGCGCCGTGTAAATCACTTGCTGATTATTTCGGAAGCATTCTCCCACCGCGTAATCGGCGACGAGCGTCTTGCCGTTCCCCGTGTGGGTGGCGACGATGACATTCTCGCCGGCCAGAATACCGTCAATTGCTTCAGTCTGAAAAGCGGATAATGTTAAACCTTTGTACTCCGTTATTTGGAGCAATATTTCCACCTCGAATCGGAACAGTGCCAATTGCTGCTTTCTGGCTGCCTGCCTTTATTTATTCTGTCCGGCAAAAGCTCCGTTTAGAACATCCGTCCGGGATCAGGAAAAAACAAAATGGACGATACGGCGCGGCAGATATTGTTCCCGGCCGTTGTTTGAATGGCAATCCCTGTCAGCATAACATTATATCATACGGCGGTGGGGTTTTCACCTTCTCCTGGCCGATAAGTCAATACCGGAAGGGAAGCGCGGCGGACAATACCGCTCGGAGGAGACGCCTTTTCCCGTCCGGCCTTACAAAATCCCGCAAAGCATCCGGCAGCGAAGTTCGCCAGACAGTCTCTGGCCGGAAGCCAATCGAAACCTAAAATATTAAGTGCTCAAATAAAACGAAACGCAAAGGATTGCTTCTGCCGTGGTTCACAGTGCTCGTTCCCGGCAGAACTCCTGAAGAACGCAGATCTCACATTTGGGGCGCCGGGCTTTGCAGACAGCCCGGCCGTGGAAAATCAGGAGGTGGTTAATCCGTGCCCAAGCTGCGGGTGGAAGCAAATTTTTCAGGTCGGCCTCGACTTTGACCGGGTCGCCCGCATCCGTCAGCCCCAGGCGCCGGGCGAGACGACCGACATGAGTGTCCACGGCGATGCCGTGCCGGAGGCCAAACGCTTCCTGTAAAACGACGAGGGCCGTCTTGCGCCCGACACCGGGAAGACTGGTCAACTCCTCCAAGGTGCGCGGCACTTCTCCATCGTACCGGTTAATTAACTGCCGCGCCAGTGTCCTCAGATTTTTCGCCTTGTTTTTGAATAACCCAAGCGGTTTCAGTGCCGCTTCCAATTCCACCGGGTCGGCAGCGGCATAATCCGCCGCCGTCCGGTATTTGCGGAATAATTCCGCCGTAACCGAGTTCACCCGCTCATCCCGGCACTGGCTGGAAAGCATGACCGCGATCAGCGCCTCCAGCGGATTGTTGAAATGAAGACTGCACCGGGCCTCCGGGTATTCCCGCTCCAGACGGGCGATAATCTCCCCGGCCGGCCGGGGAACTGGCGTATTCACTGTCTGCATCGTACCGACTCCGTTCCTCAATAATAATAGTGTGTCTGCCGCCAGCTGCCGCCCGGGTTGGTCGCCGCATCCTCTTGCCGCCCGGCTCCCAATCCGGTTTCTCCGAATGAACCAAAACGCCGGGCGGTTTGCTCCGTGCCGCCTTAGCCATCTCCGGCGAGCGCGGCGTGAATCTCCGCCGTCACCCGCCCGTCCGCCTCCCGGGCCATTGCTTTTTCCAGCGCCGCCCGGCTTTCCCGCCCGCCCAGCCGCCCCAGCGCCCACGCCGCGTGCCCCCGAATGACGGGGCGGGCATCAAGCAAGGCCGCAGTCACTGCCGGCACGCTTGCCGGGTCGCCCGTATTGCCAAGCACCACCAGCGCATTGCGCTGCACCGTTTCCCGCCCCCGCCAGGCGATGGCCGTCTCTCCAAAGGCGGCTCGGAATTCCCGGTTCGATAGATTTAGCAGCGGCAGCAGGGCAATTTCGGCTCCCAGCCCGCCGTCCGGCCGTGCCGCAACTGCGGCCGGTCCGTTTTGATTGACGGGGCAGGCTTCCTGGCATGCATCGCAGCCCCAGAGACGCTGCCCCAGATACCGTCGGTATTCGCGCGGCATGAAACCTTTCGTCTGGCTGATATAGCTCAGGCAGCGCCGGTCAATCGTCAGGTAAGGCGCGGCAAGCGCCCCGGTCGGGCATGCCCGCCGGCAGGCGCCGCATTCATTACAGCCGCCGTCGCCCGTATTGCCCGGCGCGCCCGGAGCCAATTCCGCCGTTGTAATTACTTCTCCCAGAGAAACCCAGGAGCCGTAGCCGGGAACGGTGACGGAGCAATTTTCCCCCCAACGGCCGAGACCGGAACGAACGGCGGCCGACCGCTCCACCAGCGGGCCGTTGTCGACGACAATCACATTTTCTGCGTCTGCTTTCAACTCCCGGCGCAGAAAATCGGCCAGTCCGCTCAGTTTCTCCCCGAGATGCCGATGATAATCAATGCCCCGGGCATACCGGGCAATCTTGCCGGTAGGCTGAGCTTCCTTTTCAGCTACTGCCACGGCCGAATACCGGACGGCCACAGTGATAATCGATCGGGCTCCGGGCAGAATTCGCCCCGGGTCGCATCTCTTTTCGGCATCCCCGGCACTGAACGGAGTGAGCAGACCTTGCGCCAGTCTTTCCGCAATGATCTCCTTATCCCGCGGAAAGGGTTCGGCCGGGGTAACCCCGACAGCGTCAATTCCATTCTCCCGGGCAAATTCAGCCAGTAAATCTCCCCGCACGTACCCACCCCCGTTTCTTACTATATTCGTCTCCAGACGGCCAAATCCTATCCAGATCCGGCCGGAGACAGCAAAGCTCCGCCTGTTCCGGAAAACGAACGAACTGGGAAATAGCGAACCGGCCGTCCGGACAGGACAGCCGGTCATGGTAGAATTATTCAGCTCACTGCAGTTTTTACTCCGGCGGCGCCTCATCTGTCGCGGCGCTAAACACCGAGCCAGGTCACTTTCCGTTTCAGTTCCGGGTCGTGCCGCTTCGGCGGGACCGGAGCTTCATCAGGATAACCGAGCGGAGTCACCGCCACCACCTCAATTTCCGCCGGAAGGCCAAGCATCCGCCTAATATCCGCTCCGCCGTCGCGCACCGGTCCGGTCATCCAGCATGTGCCGAGCCCTTCCGCGTACGCCGCAAGCAACAGATTCTGAAAAGAAGCGGCAACGCTC
The DNA here is from genome assembly GCA_050943375.1 of bacterium. Classification (GTDB taxonomy): domain Bacteria; phylum Bacillota; class SLNR01; order SLNR01; family JBMNPB01; genus JBMNPB01. The sequence continues at coordinate 18,195 of JBMNPB010000037.1, read as the reverse complement.
TCCAAAACCATCTTCCGCCGGCCCGGGTTTTCTTCCTCCCCCATCGCCAGCACTACCGCCAGCGGCGCGCCGCCGAGCGTCTTCGCCCACTGGGCGAAGACCTTCTGCCGTTCCGTCCTGGCTTCCGGAGCCGGCATACTCGCCTCAGTCAGGTGCCCGTAATATTCGGCCAGCCGACCCCGGTATTCGCCGCCGACAATACAATATTGCCACTGCTGTTCGTTCACCCCGGAGGGCGCCCAATTCGCCGCGTCCAGGATTTTCTTGACGGTCTCTTTCGGCACCGCCCGGTCTTGGTATTTGCGGATTGCCCGTCTGCCCTTGATGGCCGCGTAAACGTCCATGCCTATCCCTCCTCGGAATCCTGTGTCTTACTAAGGATTGATTCGGGCCGGACCCAGCTGCTTTCTCTTTATTTACAAAATTTTCCTCGCGCAATAAAGTAAAGCGGGGCTGTCTTGCCCCGCTCATCTCTCCTCCGCTTTTCTTCGCCAGTTCCGTCCAGCTCACTGATATCTTCCCGTTGCTCTTGTTGATAATTAAGTTATTCATGAAAAAGCTTATGATTTCACGCTCTGGCTTTTATTTCGGCCTGCTCTTACAGACGGCCGCCGGCCTTGGCAAAGCTGCTTAGAATCGGCCCGAGAACAGGCCGCAGAGCAGCGACAAGCGCCAGAGCAATCCCGCTGTCCGCCAGATGATGCGCGGCAGTTCCGACACCGGTGATATAGACATAAGCGGTAAAACCGACGAATGGGATAACCACAATGGCTTCGGCGACAGCGTGAACCGGCAGTGTCAGCAGCAAAACACGACTGTACGGTACTCCCCGCTGAATAAGTTTCGCTCCGACGTAACCAGCCAGAGCGTGGACCGCCGCCCGCGCCCCGACTACGGGACCGAGACGGACCAGAAAACCGAAAGCGGAACCCAGACCAACCATTACCGCCGCAAAAGGGCTGACCAACATCGCCAGCAGCATCGGAACGTGGGAGGCAAGAGTCGCCGAAAACGGTCCCAAAACTACTCCAAGTACGCCCCCGAAGGCGAGAGGGATGATCAGCGCCAGCGCCGTAAGCAGACCGCCGACCGCCAATTCTTTACTTTTCATAATTCCACCTCACCGGCCGTTGTGTATTTACAGCTGTCTTGTCACCATTTTACGGCAAATGAATTGTCTTGTCAATCCTTCGCCAGCAAAAATCCGGCCTTTTCCAAAGCCGCCGCAATCCGGTCCAGATTATCCTCGCTGGCCGCCTCGACCGTATGCAAATGAACTCCGCCCGTCAGGGCAAGCAATGGCTGTGCCTTCGTCACGCGCAGATTCTCCATGAATTCAGCCAGGTCAGACTTTTCTTTGAGCATTAGCAACCCCCGCAGTTCGCCGTAGAGAGGGTGCTCCACCACGACATCGATGACTTTGCCGCCCATATCGAGCATTGTCTGCAGTTCCGCTTCGATGTCTTCGTATTGATGGCAGCAGGCGAACGTGCGGGTAGCTTTGTCCCGGCTCAACAGATGCGGCAGCAAATAGCCCTGGGGCGTGGCGATAATTTTCTCGCCGCCGGCCCGCAAGATGGCAATGTCTTGCACAATCACCTGCCGGCTGACCTGAAAATGATTGGCCAACTCGGTTCCGGTCACTGTCTCTTTCGCTTCCTGGAGCAGTTGGCGCAATTGACGCCGCCGGCTTTCGCTGTCCATACGCACAACCTCCCGCTCGTTATTCCCGCCCTCCGGGCTGTTGCGGCAACCGCCCGGCAGCCCCACCGCTCCTGTCGCGACGGCCGGCGTCAATCCCCGAAACAAATGCCGACCGAGCGGGCGGTGTGAATGAGATCGCCGTCCGGCGGGACCCGCTTTTGCTCCCGCACCGCCGCGGCCAGGGGAACAGCGGTTATCTCCGGCGTCCGCAAGGCCACCATCATGCCAAACTCGCCGCGAATCGCCAGATCGACGGCCGCCACGCCGTAACGGGTCGCCAAAATCCGGTCAAACGGCGTCGGGCTGCCGCCGCGTTGCAGATGACCGAGCACCGTTACCCGCGTCTCGACTCCCAGGGTCCGCGTCAGATCTTCCCCGACTTTATTGCCGATGCCGCCGAGCCGGACCGGGTCGGAAACATCCCGGACATATTTCTGGACGACCATTTCTCCGTCAACCGGTTTTGCGCCTTCCGCAACGACTATGATACTGAAATATTTGCCGTGCGCCTGCCTCTCCCGGATTTTTTCCCCGATACTCGCCAGGCGGTACGGAATCTCGGGAATTAGAATGACATCGGCACCACCTGCGAGTCCTGCCTGCAAAGCAATCCAGCCGGCATAACGCCCCATGACTTCAAGAAGCATCACCCGATGATGGGATTCCGCCGTCGTGTGGAGCTTGTCAATTGCTTCCGTCGCTGTCGTCAAGGCCGTATCAAAACCGAAAGTAACATCGGTCGCCGCCAGATCGTTGTCAATCGTCTTGGGGACGCCGACAACCGGTATCCCCAAATCGGCAAAGTCCCGGGCGATACTGAGGCTCCCATCCCCGCCAATGACAATGAGCGCTTCGATTGCCAGGCGCCGCAGGTTTTCCCGCACTTTGCCGGAACAGTCCCGGTAGACCTCCCGCCCGTTTTCCGAAACTAAAAACTTAAACGGGTTGTCCCGATTCGTCGTCCCGAGAATGGTTCCTCCGCGCGGCAAAAGACCGGAAACGTCCGACAGAGACAAGCGTCGCGCCTGTCCGAGAACAAGTCCTTTGAAGCCGTCGATAAAACCGAAGACCTCGGCCTCATACCGGCTGATTGCCGTTTTCACTACCGCCCGGATAACCGCGTTCAGACCGGGGGCGTCTCCCCCGCCGGTCAGGACGCCGATTCGCCGCAGCCGGCTCGTTTCGCCCATATCAACACCACCCTCAATATGTTCCAAATTATGAATTCTCATTCGGAGGTGGTTTTCCTGCTCCCGACCGGCAGGAGTTTGGCGGCCTGATTACCACAACCATCCTCCTTGCCAAGCGATAGCCTGTAATCAAATGTCATCCGGCGGTTTACCGACCGGCAGACTCAAGCAGTCCAATGGAGCTGAAAACTATGGGAAAAACGGCAGTCCGGGCAGCATCCCTTCGCGCCGGACTGAACCGTACACTATTATATCAGCGAACGGAGGAAGGCAATCTCGCGTTCGTATTCCTCCGTTCCGCCCGGCGTCTCCAGAATGAGGGGCAGACCGCGCGTCCTCTTATCCTGCAGAATCCGAGCAAAGCCCTCCCGGCCGATATTACCCTCGCCCAGATTAGCGTGACGGTCTTTTCTGCTGCCGCAGGGAAATTTGCTGTCGTTAACATGCATGGCTTTCAGTCGGGAGAGACCGATGATCCGGTCGAACTCATCCAGAACGGCGCTGAAATCTTCCTTCACATCATAACCGGCGGCAAAAACATGGCAGGTGTCCAGACAGACACCAATCCGCTCCGAATACTCCGACTGTCCGATAATTGCGGCCATCTGTTCAAACGTCACACCGACCTCTGTTCCCATTCCGGCCATCGTTTCCAGCAAAACCATTCCGTCCCCGGCTTGCGGCAGCACTTCGTCCAAGGCCGCCGCTACTCGGGCGATCCCGGCTGCAGCACCGCTTCCCGTGTGACTGCCGGGATGGACGACAAGATAAGGACAGCCGACCGCGGCTATCTTCGCCAGATCCTCCCGCAGCACAGTCACAGCCAAATCCCAAATCCCCGCCTGCGCGGAAGCCAGATTCACAATGTAGGGAGCGTGTCCGACCAAAGGTCCGAATCTCTCCGCTTTCAGATAATCCGCCATCTTTTTGACATCGGCCGGTTCCGGCAGCTTCGATCGGGCGCCCCGCGGATTGCGCGAGAAAAATTGAAAGGTGTTCGCGCCAATCCCGGCAGCCGTCTCTGCCGCCCGGGCAAAACCGCCGGTCGTCGTCAGATGCGCTCCCAGATACAATTCCTGCTCCATCTTTAACGCTCCTTTTCTCAATATGCTGACATATTTGCCATCACTCCCGGCATCCCTGCCGCAAAGAAATTAATTAATGCCGGACGGCGATCAAACCGACACTTTGTCGACTGCAAGACGCGTATCCCAGCGGCAAACCGGACAGTAATAAAGATGGACGCAAGAGCCGTTCTGTTCCGTCGCCAGATCGGTGATAAACTCAATTATATCCCGGTCCTGATAAGGGCTGTACGGACCGTCATAATCCTGGATTATCCCTCCATCCACGAGTTTTTCCCCGCATTTGGGGCAAAACCGGTCGATGCTGAACAGACCGTTGCAAACCGGACAAATGCGATGCATGGGGCAATCCTCCCTTTCCCGGCGGCACACCGGACATTATCATCCGGATTATTTTCCCCAAAACAGTTCCGGGCTATCGCCCCGCGAGGCTGCCGCGCAAGAAAGGCTCAGCGCCCAAATATGAAGCCGGCAATTCAGCCCGCTGCTGTCCCCGCTTCACATCCGTTTCCTCCGGTGTCCGTTTTCAAACAGCAACGATGTGCGCACCGCCTTTATGCCCGCACGGCTTCCCATTGGCGGCAATAATTTTAAGTTGTTATTTAACGGTAACTATCCGAATTGATTGAGCCAAACCGGGTTTGGCGCTAAAATAAATCGCTGCCTTAGAGAGCAGCCATCCGCCGCCGCCGCCCGGCAAAAGTCGCGATCTGCCGGTAGCCGGCCCGGCGGGCGGCGGCGGCGGCCAGGCGGATATCACGTCCGACGCTCTCCGGAGCGTGCGCGTCGGAACTGAGCGTCACCGGAATATTCAGGGCAAAGCAACGCTCCAGGATGACCGCGGACGGGTAAAATTCCCCCGCCGGCTTGTAAGCGCCGTTCGTGTTGATTTCCACGCAGAGATCGGAGCGCGCCACGGCCGCCAGAGCCGCGGCCGCGTATTCATCCGCCCGGTCGGGCGGGCGGTACCCGAATATTTTAATCAGGTCAAGGTGACCGATAATATCGAACAATCCCGCCCCGGCCGCCAACGAAAGAATTTGATAATACTTCCGGTACAGAGCGGCGGTATCCCAGGCGGCGTAGCGATCGGTGTAATCGGGGTGATCAAAAGCCCACCCGTCAAGAAAGTGAACGGAGCCGATGACGTAGTCGAGTTCATAGCCGGACAGGAAAGCCCCGGTCACGGCTTCCTGACCAGGGCAATATTCCACTTCCATCCCGAACCTGATCTGTACGTCTGGGAAGCGTTCCCGCACAGCGGCAACAGACTGAAAATCGAACAGATCGCTGTAGCAGTCATGGTCGGCGAAACCGATTTCGGCCAGCCCCGCCGCCCGCGCCGCGGCAGCGAAACGAGCGACCGACTCTTCCGTGTGCCGGTATTCCCCGTGGCCGAGAGGATGGATGTGATAATCCACGAGCATTACTTCACCTGCTTTCGCCGCCGGCGGAGTTCCGCATACACTTCCTCCGGCGGTATGTCTTGGGCGGCGAGCAGCAGGAGAGAATGAAACCACAGATCGGCCGTTTCACAAATGATTTCGGCCGGCTCGTCGTTTTTCGCGGCGATGATTACTTCCCCGGCCTCCTCGCCGATTTTTTTCAGAATCCGGTCTTTTCCCGCCGCCAGCAGCCCGGCAGTATAGGATCCGGCCGGAAGTGTCTTTTTCCTCTCCCGAATGACCCGGTAAAGTTCGGGGAAAATATCCGGTTCCGTCTTCCCGTTGCTTTCCTTTGTTCTGCTTGCGACCAATCTTCGCCGATAAAAGCAGGAATGATGGCCGGTGTGGCAGGCGTCGCCCGCCTGATCCACCATTAGCAGCAGCGCATCGGCGTCGCAGTCGAAGGCAATCTCCCGCACATACTGCTTATTGCCCGACGTCTCCCCTTTCGGCCAGAGTGCCTTGCGGCTCCGGCTGTAAAAAACCGCCCGCCCGGTTGCCAGTGTCTGTCGCAGCGCAGCCTCATTCATATACGCCAGCATCAGGACTTCCCCCGTCCCCACCTCCTGGACAATGACCGGCAGCAGACCCTCCGCGCCAAATTCGAGCTCCCCTACCCATTCGTTCACTGTCGCACCTCTATCCCTTCTTCGACAAGATACTCTTTGACTTCCCCGATCCGCAAATTGCCATAATGGAATACGGAGGCGGCCAGAGCCGCTTCCGCTCCGCCGGACCGAAAAACAGCCGCGAAGTCGGCGAGAGTCCCGGCGCCGCCGGAAGCGATGACGGGAATGTCGATGGCGTCTGCCACCGTCCGAGTCAGTTCCAGATCATAACCGGCCGCCGTTCCGTCCCGGTCCATGCTGGTCAGCAGGATTTCCCCCGCCCCGCGCGCCGCCGCCTCCCGCGCCCAGGCGGCCACGTCACGGCCGCTGTCCCGCCGCCCGCCGTGAGTGAAGACTTTCCAGACAGAATCATCCTCCGGCAATCTGCGGGCATCGATAGCGACGACGATGTTTCGCCGGCCAAAACGCCGCGCGCTTTGCTCAATCAACCCGGGGTCCTGTACCGCCGCTGTGTTGAGCGACACTTTGTCCGCCCCAGCCCGCAAAACCGCTTCGATATCTTCCAAAGTACCGATTCCGCCTCCGACCGTCAACGGGATGGACACCTGCTCAGCCGTCCGGCGAACCGCCTGCAGCAGCGTTTTCCGCCCTTCGGCCGCCGCCGTAATATCAAGAAATATAAGTTCGTCGGCGCCTTCCCGGTCATAGACTGCCGCCAGCGCCGCCGGATCGCCGGCATCCCGCAGTGAAACGAAATTGACTCCTTTCACGACCCGACCGTCCTTGACGTCCAGACAAGGGATAATCCTTTTCCCTAACATGCTCCCGCCTCCTGCTCTATTCCGCCGGCTGCCGCTTTGGCAGCATCAATCAGACTGATTGCCCCCGTGTAAAGAGCCCGCCCGACGATGATCCCGGTTAGCCCCGGATCTGCCAATTTTCTGAGTCCTTCAATATCGGCCAGGGAAGCAATGCCGCCTGCGGCTATCACCTTCACCCCGGCTGCCAGCAGCCGCCGGACACCGGCGATGTCCGGTCCTCCCAGCATACCATCCCGGCAGACATCAGTGTAGATAAATTCATCAACTCCCAGAGAACGCATTTCCCAAGCGAGGGATACGGTATCTTTTTCCGTGATCGTTTGCCAACCACCCACAACTGCCTTCCCGTCCCGCCCGTCGATGCCGATGCGAACCCGGCCGGGATACTTTGCCGCCGCCGCCCTGACCAATTCGCGCGAGTCAATCGCTGCCGTCCCCAGAACAACCCGATCAACCCCGGCGCTAAAAGCCGCTTCCACCGCCGCCGCCGTCCTCAGCCCGCCGCCCAGTTGGACCGGAATATCCACCGCCGTTGTGATCGCCCGGACCGCAGCGAGATTCACCGGGCATCCTTCTTTCGCTCCGTCCAAATCCACCACATGCAGCAGCACCGCTCCTTCCGCCGCCCACCGCCGGGCTGTTGCGGCCGGGTCTGTCCCAAAGACGGTTTCCCGGGTAAAGTCGCCTTGCCGGAGACGGACACAACGTCCGCCCCGGATATCAATCGCCGGTATTACCACCATCTTTACCACCCCTTTGCAATAATTGCGGGATGCAAATAAGAGAAAACTGCCAAGCCAAACATTCGAGCCCTTTGCGGCTCTCCCCGGATTTTTCTCTCCACACCCGCCTAATGTTCCGAAACCCTCCTCAGATTACCCCTTTCGTCGACAAGACCCCGTCCAGATTGCCATCCCGGGCGGCCGCCCGGCGCAGGGCGTGTCCGAGCGCTTTGCAGACCGCCTCAATAATATGGTGCGTGTTCCGGCCGGCAAGAAGACGAATATGGAGGGTAAGCCCGGCGTGGTTGGCCAAAGCCCGCAGAAATTCCTCCACCAATTCGGTATCAAAATTGCCTACCTTGGCCGCCGGCAGCGGGACGTCGAACGCCAGATACGGCCGTCCGCTGATATCAAGAGATACCAAGACGAGAGCTTCATCCATGGGAAGGCAGACGCTTCCGTAACGGTTGATGCCCGACTTATCGCTCAGCGCCTCCCGCAAGGCGTCACCCAGAACGATACCAATGTCTTCCGTCAGATGATGACCGTCGACTGCTGTGTCCCCGGCCGCGCGAACCGTGATATCAAAGCGGCTGTGACCGGCGATTAATTCCAGCATATGGGTCAGAAAACCCTCGTTCATCACCATTTCCGCCTTACCGCCGCCGTCCAGATTAACCGCAGCTGCGACGTCGGTCTCCTTCGTTTTCCGGACACTCCGGCCTTCCCGCATCTCCGTCACCTTCCTCTCCTTGTTCGCCGGCTGCGAGAAGCCGGCGCAATCGGTCCCCCAAAAGGCCGTTTTCTTCCCGACCGCCGACAGTCACCCGCAAGCAGTCTGCCAGTCTGGACTCGCCGTCAAAGCTGCGGACAGCGATTCCTGCCGCCCTGAGTTGCCCGGCAATGGCTTTCCCTTTACCGGGTATCCGAAACAGGAGGAAATTCGCCTCGGAAGGATATACCTCCACGCCCGGCAAAGCCCGGAGCGCAGCCGCCATTCTATCCCTCTCCCACCGGACGCGGACAATCCTTTCCCGGCAATATTCCGGCTTCTCCAGAGCTACTGTCGCCGCCAACGCAGCGAAGATATTCAGATTATAAGGCGGCTTGACCCGCCTCAGACGGCGGCAGACGCGGACTGAGGCTACTCCGTAGCCGACCCGGATACCGGCCAGCCCGAAAGCTTTGGAGAACGTCCGGAGCAGAAGCAAATTGTCATAGCGGTCGAGCAGCGGCAGGAACTCCTGGGCGGCGAACTCACCATACGCCTCATCGACGACAACAAGGGAAGCCGTGTTCCGGAGGACAGTTTCCAGCACGGCGGTCGGAATACAATTACCGGTAGGATTGTTCGGGCTGCCGAGAAAAATCAATCCCGGTTCGGCCCCGGCCGCGGCCAGCACTTTCTCCGCGTCCAATGAGAAGTCTTCGTTCAGCGGCACCTCTACCGGTACCGACCCGGTCAGACGGACGCTGTGCCGGTACATAGAGAACGTCGGCGCCGGGATGACCGCCCGCCGCCCCGGCCCGACGGCGAGAGCCAGCATTTGGATCAGCTCGTCGGAGCCGCTACCGAGGATGATGCACTCGCCCGGCACCCCGAGAAAGCGGCTCAGTGTTGCCGTTAGCCCAGCCGCCGCCCGCTCCGGATATCGATTGAATTCCATTGCCGCCAGACGGCGCAATACCTCCTCTTTCAGCGGCGGCGGAAAATCTTCCGCCGCTTCATTCGCATCCAGTTTCACCGGGCAGTCCCCGTCCGGCATCGAGTATTCCGGCAATTCCCCCATATCTGTCCTCGCCCAATCAATCATCATCTCTCACCTCTCACTTTGACTGCACTCGCGTGCCCCACCAATCCCTCGATCGCTGCCAGTCGGCCGGTACTGTCCTGCACGGCGGCAAACCCGGAACAAGAAAGAGCAATCAGATTGGATGCTTTACGGAAGCTGTCCACTCCCAGCGCCGAATAAAACCGCGCCGTTCCCCCGGTCGGCAGGACATGGCTGGGACCGACCGTATAGTCGCCCGCCGCTTCGGGCGAATAAGGCCCGAGAAAAACGGAGCCGGCGTGCCGGATCCGGCCGAGCAGAGCGAGTGGGTTTTCCGTCAGCACTTCCAGATGCTCGGGCGCGAAACGATTGATAATCACCACCGCTTCCTCCATGTCCCGTACCAGAACGGTAGCCCCATTGTCCGCCAGCGACCGCGCCGCGATTCCCTGGCGGGGCAGAGCAGTAATTTGCCGCTCGATTTCCCTGCCCACCCGGTCCGCCAATTCCCGATCCGGAGTGAGCAGAATTGCCGTCGCCAGGGCATCATGTTCTGCCTGAGCCAGGAGATCCGCCGCGACATACCGCGGGTCGGCCTTTCCGTCCGCCAGTACTACCACTTCGCTCGGCCCGGCGAGCATATCGATATCAACCTGTCCGTAAACAATTTTTTTTGCCGTTGTAACATAAATATTGCCGGGCCCGACGATTTTGTCTACCGCCGGAATCGTTTCCGTACCGAACGCGAGAGCGGCCACCGCTTGTGCGCCGCCCGCCTTGCAGACGCAGGTCGCCCCGGCCATGTCCGCAGCGACGAGCACATGGGGGTCAATGGCTCCGGTGGCGTCCGGCGGCGTGCAAATGATAATTTCCGGCACACCGGCGACCCGGGCCGGTACAGCCGTCATCAGCACGGAGGAGCAAAGTTTCGCCGTTCCGCCGGGGATATAAATGCCAACCCGGTCTATCGGCCGGTACATCTGCCCAAGCAGACTGCCGTCCGGCGACGCGCTGAACCAGTCGCTGCGCAACTGCCGCCGGTGAAAAGCGGCGATATTTTCTTTCGCCTGCGTAAGCGCTGCCAATGTTTCCAGGCCGACCGCTTCGTATGCGGCAGCGGTCTCCACCTCTGATATCAGCAATTCCGCCGGGCTCAGGACGGCCCGGTCAAAACGGGCCGTATATTCGAGCAAAGCCGCGTCGCCTCTACGCTGCACATCTTCTACAATCGTCCGGACGGCCGCCTCGTGTCTGCCTACATCAGCCAGCCTTTTGGGCGGGACCTGAGCGAGAAAATCCTTACCGGTCCATAACTTCACCGTCACCCCTCCCTTCAGCGCCTTGCCGCAAAGCCTCCAGCAGCGGCTGCAGTGCCGCCGTTTTGAGCCGGTAGCTCGCCCGGTTCGCAATCAACCGAGCCGTAGTCGTGAAGATTTCATCGATAACTTCCAGATTGTTGGCCGCCAGAGTTTGGCCGGTGGAGACTATATCGACAATCATATCCGCCAGACCGACATTCGGAGCCAATTCCACCGCCCCGTTCAGCTTGATGATTTCCGCCGCTGTTCCCCGTTGGCGGAAATAGGCCGCCGCGATATTCGGAAACTTCGTCGCCACCCGCAGCTGTCCGGCGAAACGGCCCGTCTTCCCTATTCCCGGGCGGGGACCGGCGAGAACAAAACGGCATTCCCCAAAATGCAAATCCAGAAGTTCATACACATTCCGCAGCTGTTCCAGCAGTACATCTTTGCCGGTAATCCCCAAATCAGCCGCTCCATACTCTACATAGGTGGGAACATCGCTTGGCCGCATCACCACGAGATGAATATCCCGCCTGTTCGTAGCGAAGATCAGCCGTCGGGAAGTCTCGCCGGCCAAGCTGCATTCAACGCCGCTCCGCCGGAGCGCCGTCAGCGCCGCCTCAAGCAGCCGCCCTTTCGGCAAAGCTATCGTCAATCCATTCATCCTTCATCATCTCCATTCTGCCGCGTCTCGCCCGAATAGAGAACTGACTGCCCAGGCTCCGTCTGCTGCCGGTATCCCGGATGAAATCTCTTCGGCAATTGTTTCTCCGTCGCCGCCAAGAAAGATGATTTTCTCGATTCCCCGCTGCCGGGCGTATTCCCGGGCGGCTTCCGGCGCTCTGCCGGTGATTTCCGTCTCCACCCTGCCGCCGTTCTGCCGCATCGCGGCCGCCAGCAGCATCGCCTCACTTTCCCGGCCGGATGCCGGAACGATCAGACAGCCGCACTTCTCCGCCGGCGCGGCGTCGCCGGACTGCTGCCGCGCCGTCAGCAAAAGGTCAATTGCGACGGCAAACCCGACGGCCGGCATCGCTGTGCCGAATTTCTCCGCCAGATTGTCATAGCGGCCGCCGCCTAAGATTGGGCGGCCGAGCCCATGCGCGTAAGCTTCGAAGACGATACCGGTGTAATAATCGAGGTCGCGGACCAGACTCAAATCCAGATAAAGATTGGCGGACCGGCTGCTGCCGGCCGCGCCTCGATAAACGACCTCCAAGCACTCCAATGCTTCCCGGGCCCGACGGTTGCGGGTTAAAGCCGACACCCGCGCCAAAACGTCAATTCCCCCCTGCCAGGTCGGAAGCCCTAACAGGAGTTCCCGCACGGCCGGCGGCGCGGTAAGGTCGCGGCAGATTTCCCGGCAGGCGACAAAATCGCGCCGATTTAGCGCTTGTCTGATTTTGTCCGCTGTCGTCTCCGCCACGCCGGCCTCTTCCAGCACTCCTTCGATGAATCCGGCATGTCCTACTCCAATTCGATATTCCGGACTGCCGGCCGCTTCCAGGCCGGCGACGGCGAGAGAGAGCACTTCCGTGTCTGCCATTTCGCCCGCCGCTCCCATCAGCTCCACGCCGGCCTGCCGCAGCCCGGTCTGCCCCTCCGCCCGGAAGACGTCGGCGCAGTAACTGAGACGGTAAGGTCGCGGCAGCCGGAAAAGACGGGTGGCTGCCAGATAAGCGACCGGAGTAGTCAGGTCGGGACGCAGCAGTAATATTCGTCCTTGCGCGTCAAGGAATTTGCAGCTTTGCCGCAGAAGTTTTGGACTCATTCCCGGCTGCAGCACTTCCAGGCTTTCCACCGCCGGAGTAATGATTTCGGTGTAGCCCCAGGCAGCGAAGGCCCCGGTCAAGGCCGTCTCAAGCTCCCGGCGGCACCCGGTTTCCGCGGGCAGCAAATACGCCGGCCCGGCCGGCATGGCTGTTAGCATAATTGTCGCCTCACTTTCACAAAATAAAAAACTTTCCGCCCCCAAAGGGACGGAAAGTAATTTCCGTGGTCCCACCCTAATTAGCCGGCATTGATGCCGACTCACTCATTCCAGGATACGAAACAGACAGGCTGTTTTTATATCCCCTTCCCGCTAACGGTGGAAGTTTCCGGCAAAGCCTACTCGCCGCGTGGGTTTCGGTTTGCACTCACAGGCGTGTTTCAACTCCGTCCGCCGCACCGGCTCTCACCTAACCCGGCTCGCTGCGCATTGTCTGAAGTTTACTCTTCCCGTTCATCGTTTTTGTATTTCCTGTGCACTTGCTATATATCTTAGCACTCCGTTTCGTGGGTTGTCAAGAGAAAATCCCGCTCACCGCTGCTCCTCTTTTTTCTCAGCCGGCCGGCAGGGTAAAGCGACGTTACGGCGAATGAATAAAAATATTTACCCATTTTCCGGATTTGATTGCAACTGCGCATTGTCACCGCCCGAGCCGCCCGCCCGGGTCCGCTTGCGGACCGGCGGGCGAAATTTCAATCGGCCGGTGCACGGACAAGGAGGTAAACAGGATGGCGGAACGGAGCAACCTTCAATTTCCTGCTTCGGGCCTCGGCGGGGAATATCGGATTGTACCGACTACTTGCGTCAATAACTGCGGCGGTAAATGCCTCCTGCTCGCCCATGTCAAAGACGGAGTCATCGTCCGTCTGACATCCGACAACATTTCCGACGATCAGTCTTTGCTGGCCCCCCAACTGCGGGCCTGTGCCCGGGGGCGCGCCTACCGGCAGCGGGTCTACCATCCGGACCGGTTGCTGTATCCGCTGAAACGAATCGGCGCCCGGGGCGAAGGAAAATTTGTCCGCATCGGCTGGGAGGAAGCTCTCGACACCGTGGCCGGCGAACTGTGGCGCATTAAAGCAACTTACGGGAATACGGCCATTTTAGATCTTTCCCATACCGGCGCTTTCGGCGGGAAACTCCATTACCGCGCCGTCGACCGGTTCCTGAATATGTTTGGCTGCCGGACCGTTCTGGCCGGTTATTACAGCACCGAAACCACGGATGTCGTCACTGAGCACATGTGCGGCACTACTCTGACCGGCAACGACCGGGCCGACCTGCTCAATTCCCGGCTCATTCTGCTTTGGGGTTTTAATCCGGCCGAGACCGTCCACGGTACCAACACCAGTTGGTTCATCGCCCGCGCCCGGGAAAACGGTGCGCGAGTCGTCTGCATCGATCCGCGCCTGACGGACACTGCCGCTGTTCTGGCTGACCGGTGGATTCCAATTCGGCCCGGGACCGACACGGCGGTGCTGGCGGCAATGGCATACGAAATCATCGCCGCCAGCCGGCACGACACCGCCTTTCTCGCCGCCCACACCGTCGGTTTTGAGCGGTTTCGGGACTATGTTATGGGCGTCGCTGACGGTGTCAAAAAAACACCGCAGTGGGCGGATACTATCAGCGGTGTTCCCGCCGCGACCATCGCCGAACTGGCGGCTGACTACGCCAGCATCAAACCGGGCGCCTTGCTGTGCGGCTGGTCCCTACAGCGGACCGCCTTCGGTGAACAGCCGGTTCGTCTCGCCGTCACTCTTGCCGCCATAACCGGGAATATCGGCATTCCGGGGGGCAGCACCGGCGGAGCCGATTATAGCCGCATCCCGGGCATTCCCGGTCTTCCCGTCCCGCCCCTGCCCGACCCGGCCGCACAGATCCCCGTCTATGTCTGGGCCGACGCCGTCCTGCAAGGAAAGGCCGGCGGTTATCCCAGCGACATCAAGGCGGTTTACTCGGTAGGCGGCAATCTCCTGAATCAAGGAGCTAATTTAAATAAGAATATCGCGGCGCTCCGGCAAGTCGAATTCATGGTCAGCCACGAGCAATTCCGGACTCCCACGGCCAAATTCGCTGACATCGTTCTGCCGGCCTGCACGTTCCTCGAACGCTCCGACATCTGCACGCCCGGGGCGATGCAGGGGAATTATCTGCTGTACGCCAACAAAGTCATCGAGCCGCTGCCGGAGAGCAAATCGGATTACGCCATCTTCGCCGCCCTGGCCGAACGGCTCGGCTTCGGGAACGCCTACACTGAAGGAAGAGAGGAAGAAGACTGGCTGCGCAGTTTTGTCGCCAATTCCCCCATCCCCGATTTTGAGCAATTCAAACGGACCGGCATTTACCGGGACAAGCGCAAGCGGCCTCATGTCGCTTTCGCCCGGCAAATTCAAAAAGGCAAGCAGTTCGCCACTCCCTCCGGCAAAATCGAAATCTATTCCCAGCGGCTGGCAGACCTGAACGACCCGCTTATCCCGCCTATCCCTCGGCATCTCGACCCATGGGAAGGTCCGACCAGCCCGCTGGCGGCCGCGTACCCTTTGCAGCTGATTACCGCGCACAGCAAGAAGCGAGTGAACTCGTCCCATGCCAACACTCCTTGTCTGCAGGATATCGAGCCGGACGCCGTCTGGGTCAATTCCCGCGACGCCGGGCAGCGGGGCATCCGGAGCGGCGACTTGGTCCGAGTGTTTAACGACCGGGGCAGCGTCGTCCTTCCGGCTTTCGTTACTGAGCGCATTATGCCGGGAGTGGTCAACATTTATCAAGGCAGTTGGTACAGTCCGGATCAGGCGGGAAACGACCGGGGCGGCAATCCGAACATCCTCAATCTTGACCGGCCGACTCCGCTTGCCCGCGGCTCCACTACTCACACGACATTAGTCGAGATCGAGCTTAATCTAGAAAACCCGCCTTCCGGAGGTGTTTCGATTGAGTGAGCAATACGGCTTTTTCGTTGACCTGACGCGCTGCGTCGGCTGCCGCACCTGCGCTGTCGCTTGCCGGGATTGGCACAGCGGCGGGACGGAATCCGCCCGGCGGGAAGTAAAAACGTTCGAAACCGGCCGGTTCCCGGCCGTTACTGTCTGCCATTTGCCTCTCGCCTGCTGCCATTGCGCCGACCCGGCCTGTCGCAAAGTCTGCCCGGCCGGAGTGTTCACCAAGCGGCAAAAAGACGGGGCTGTCATCATCGACTCTGCCAAATGTCTCGGCTGCCGCCGCTGCCTCGCAGCCTGCCCTTACGGAGCGCCGAAATACGACCCGGCAACTTCGCGTATTACTAAATGCGACATGTGCGCCGCCCGGTTGGATGCCGGGTCACCGCCGGTCTGCGTCGAAGCTTGCCCGCTGCGGGCACTCGCTTTCGGGCCGCTCGCGGAACTGAAACAGAAATACGGCGGAACTGACCGGGTGGAGCTGATTGCGCCGCCGAACGCCACCGGCCCCTCCGTCCTGTACAAATTAAAACCGGACGGGGCGGCCGACTAATCGGCCGTAGGCCTTTCCGGCTCCGCCGCGCACAATTCTTCCCATTCCCGATACAGTTGCGCTAATTCGTCTTGCAATGTCCGGTACTCGCCGACTACCGCCTTGGCAGTCTCGGCCTCGGCATACGTGTCAGCTTTACTCATAGCCGCCTCAATCACCGCCTGGCGCTCTTCCCGGGCGGTGATTGCCGTTTCCAGCTCTCCGATACTTTTCTCCCACTGCCGGTACAGCCGGCGCCGGTCTTTCGGCCGCGACGGCGCGGTCTGCCCCTCCGGCGCCGGCCGGACAACCTTGTCTTTTTCGCTTTTCTCCCGGTAAGCGGCGTAACCGCCTTGGTATAGAGCGAACCCTTCCGGAGTCAGGGCGATAATCTTCGTCGCGACCGCCTGCAGGAAATAACGGTCGTGGGAAACAAAAACGGCCGTACCGGAGAAAGCGACAAGTGCCGCTTCCAAAGCCTCCCGCGCTTCCATGTCCAAATGGTTCGTCGGCTCATCAAGCAAAAGCAGATTCGCCCGGCAAGTCACCAATTTGGCCAGGGCGAGACGGTTGCACTCGCCTCCGCTAAGCCTGGACACCTTCTTGTCGGCATCGTCGCCGCTGAAAAGAAACCAGCCGAGAACGCTCCGGGCCGCCCCGTCCGTAAACCGGCCCGCGCTCATCATTTCCTGCAGCACCGTGTTAGCGGGGTTAAGCTGCCCAAGATCCTGCGCGAAATAGCCCGTCGTCACCCGGGAGCCGAATCTAATTTCCCCTTCAAAATTGCGGTCTTCCCCGGCTAGGATCCGCAGTAGAGTCGTCTTGCCGACGCCGTTCGGTCCAACGATGCCGACCCGCTCTCCCCGCCGCAGGGAAAAATCGACGCCGCGGAAGACCCAGCGCTCACCGTACCGTTTGCCGAGCCCCTGAACAGCCAACACTTCCTGCTCGCTCGCCCGGCGGACAGCAAAATCCACCTTCATCCGCCGCCGGTCCACCCGGGTGACGGCAATTTCCTCCATCTTCTGCAGCGCTTTTTCCTTGCTTTTCACTTGGCGGGCTTTCGTCGCCTTGTACCGAAAGCGGTTGATGAACGCTCCGAGCCGCGCTTGCTCTCGCTTTTGCAGTAGCGAGTCTTTCTCTTCTTGCTCAAGCCTAGCCGCTTTGCTGCGGAGATAAGCAGTATAATTGCCGGTGTAAAGATAAAGCCGGGCGTTCTCAAGTTCGAAAATTCCGGTGACAAGACTGTCGAGAAAGAAACGGTCGTGAGAGATTATCAGCATCGCCTTCCGCCATTTCTGGAGATAGCCCTCGAGCCATTCCAATGTTGGCAAATCAAGATGGTTATTCGGTTCATCCAAAAGCAGCAAGTCGGGTTCCTGCAACAGTAATTTGCCGAGGTTGATCCGCATCTTCTCGCCGCCGCTGAAACCGGCGAACGGCCGGTCAAAAACATCCTCGCCAAACCCGAGGCCGCTTAAGACATTCCGGATGCGAGCCCGGAAATCGTAGCCGCCGAGCCGTTCGTATTCTTCGCGCTGGACGCTGTATTCCTGCATCACTCGCCGCAGTGCCGGCGTCGGGGCGTTTCCGTTGCGGGCCATGAAACTTTCCAGTTCAGCCAGCCGCGCCTCCGCCGCCCCGATGGCCGGAAAAGCCCGGAGCATCTCTTCGGCCAGACTGCCGTCGCCGCCCGTATCAATGTTCTGGTGCAGATAGCCAATTGTCATCGCCGGATCCCGTTCAACCTTCCCGCTGTCGTGCTCTTCCGCACCGGCGAGAATCCGGAGCAGCGTCGTCTTGCCGACGCCGTTGCGTCCAATCAGACCGATTCGCTCACCTGCGTTAATCCGGAAAGTGACATCCTGCATAATGATCCGGTCACCGAACAGTTTGCTGAGATTCGTGACTTGCAGCAGCATTGTCTCTATCCCCCGTTTCGGACATTCAAAATCATTATAGCAAAGTGCGGCTGAGTGAAGCAAACGAAGTCCGGCTGCCGGTCACTCTTTAGCCCCTTAAACCATTTGGACAAGTAGTCTTAACATGGCAGGATAATACGGGAGGGAGATCCAAATGAGTACACGGAGGAGAACATTCAGCCGAAACGAAGATGAAGGTTATCAGGGAAGCATCAGAAACCGATAACGCTGTTCTTGTTGCGAGAGAGCATGTTCTTTCATCCAGTATGGTAAGCAAGTGGTTACGACAGTACAAACAGTAGTGTAAAATAGTTTCTGTAAAATTGGCTTTAGATAAAGACAATGGCCATCGTCCTCTGATAGATTGGTAGTTGACAAGACAAACCAAAGTATCGGAGGCGAAGACGATGACCCAATATCAG
>JBMNPB010000009.1:0-90319 GCA_050943375.1 bacterium | reverse complement strand
ATGTAACGGTGGACGAATCTGTCCGTCTGCGTTACCGTTATCTGGATCTGCGGCGCCCGGAGATGCAGCGCAGCATTATCCTGCGCCACAAGGCGGCCAAGGCGGCCCGGGATTATCTCGACGCCCGTGGCTTTCTCGAAATCGAGACGCCGATGCTCGGCAAAAGCACACCCGAAGGGGCGCGGGAATATCTTGTCCCCAGTCGGGTCAATCCTGGCAAATTCTATACCTTGCCGCAATCGCCGCAGTTGTTCAAGCAGTTACTGATGGTATCAGGGATGGAGAAATATTTTCAAATCGTTCGCTGTTTCCGGGACGAAGATCTGCGCGCTGATCGGCAGCCGGAGTTCACCCAGATCGATCTGGAGATGTCTTTTGTTGAACGGGAAGACGTCATGGAAGTGACTGAAGGGTTAATTGAGCACATTTTCCGGGAGTCAGTCGGCCGGGAAATCGGCCGGCCGCTGCTCTGCCTTACTTATCAGGAGGCCATGGAGAAATATGGCTCAGACAAGCCGGATCTGCGCTTTGGGCTCGAGCTGCGGGATATTTCCGATATTGCCGCCACTACTGATTTTAAAGTCTTTCGCGACATTGTTGCCGCCGGTGGCTGCGTAAAAGGAATAAATGCCAAAGGTTGCGCCGGATACAGTCGGAAGGAAATTGATGATTTGACGAAATTGGTCGCCAATTTCGGCGCTAGAGGGCTGGCTTGGATTGCTCTCCATGCTGACGGGGTCAAGTCCCCGATTTCCAAATTTTTCAGTGAAAGTGCAATCCAATCTATTATGAACCGGATGGAAGGAAAAAAAGGTGATCTGCTTCTGTTCGTCGCTGACAAACCGGTTGTGGCCATGAACTCCCTTGGACAACTCCGACTTGAATTAGGACATCGTCTGCAGCTGATCAATCCGGATGAATACAAATTCTTGTGGGTGACCGAATTCCCCATGTTCGAATACGATGAAGAGGAAAAAAGGCCGACAGCCGTCCACCATCCTTTCACTTCGCCTCTTGACGAGGATTTTGACAAGATTACAACCAATCCTCTTGCAATGCGGGCAAAAGCATATGATATGGTGCTGAACGGAGTCGAATTGGGTGGTGGTAGTATCCGGATTCATGACCGCAGTCGGCAGGAGAAAATCTTCGATGCACTCGGCCTTACGCCCAAGGAAGCGAAGGAGCGGTTTGGCTTTTTGCTTGAGGCTTTTGAATACGGGGTTCCGCCGCACGGCGGTCTGGCATTCGGCTTCGACCGTCTGGTGATGCTGCTCGCCCAGCGGGACAGCATCCGGGAAGTCATCGCCTTTCCGAAGACAGCGAGCGCGTCCGATCTGATGACGCAAGCGCCGTCCGAGGTGTCGGAGCGCCAGCTGCGCGAGCTTTCCATCGTGCTTGATGTCAAGGAGGAAAAGCAGGAAGAACAGGTTTAAGCTAAAACACCAATATTTACCAGGAAATAATCACGTCGAACCAGAACAAAATATGAACAAGAGAAGACGGCCGATTAAGAGAACAAAAGACATATTTACTGATTATCAGACAATTTTTTGCGCTTGAATCGGATGGAGCCTTGTGTTAAGATAAAGACGCGAAAACAATTGACGAGGAAGCGAAACCCTGCTGTGTTCGTGAAGTCCGGTATGTTTTGAGCCAACAGAGAGAGTAAGGGAGCCGGCGCTCTGATCACTGCGTGTACGCCCCCTGCCGCAAGGCAGCGACGGGGACACATAAAGTCTTCAGGTAGGCACCCACCTGCGGAGAGCAGGTTCAAAACAACGGTAAGCACGGCATGGTGGGGCGCTTTGCTTTTCGGTTGTTTTTCTTATTAGGAGATGGGGTGGAATGGTACATCGGTTCACGCGAACGGAAGCGCTTATCGGCCAGGCCGGATTGGCCAAACTCCGGGAGAGCGCTGTCGCCGTTTTCGGCCTCGGCGGCGTCGGGTCATACGCGGCCGAGGCGTTGGCTCGGGCCGGAGTCGGCAATTTGATTCTCATCGACGGTGCCGTAATCGATATTACGAATGTGAACCGGCAGATTCACGCGCTCGACCTTACGGTGGGACAGTTCAAGGTAGACATCATGCAGGAGAGGATAAACGCAATCAACCCTCAGGCGGTAGTCGAGGCCATCGCGGCTTATTATACGGCGGAGACGGGAAACGCTTTTTGGGGACGGCATTTTGATTATGTTGTCGATGCCATCGATTCCGTTTCGGCCAAAGTTGATTTAATCCGGCGAGCGCATGGGCTGGATATCCCGCTCGTTGCGTCCATGGGGGCGGGCAACAAACTCGATCCGGCGCAATTTCGGATAGCGGATATCGCTGACACTCACACTTGTCCCTTGGCGAAAGCAGTTCGAACTCGCCTTCGGAAGTCAGGCATCACGGAAGGAGTGAAGGTTGTGTTCTCCCCCGAGAAGCCGCGGCGGCCGGTAGCCGATTCGGCGGACGCGGCTGTCCGGCAGATTCCAGCCAGTATTTCTTTCGTTCCCCCGGTGGCAGGACTGCTGTTGGCCGGTGCAGTAGTGAACGATTTGCTCGCCGGGATTCTGCCATCGGCCTGATGCAAGAAGGGAGGTAGATATATGTCAGAGAACTTGAAACAATACGGCAAGATTATTGAAACCCGGGCTGGCATGGCGAAAGTACTTCTATACCGGCCCACCGCCTGCAGCGGCTGCCACGGCTGTTCCGCGGGTGAAGGGAGAAATGAAATGCTCTCAGTCAGAAATCCGCTGTCCGCGGCTGTCGGCCAATCAGTTCGGATTGAACTCGCGCCCCGAAGCGTCCTCCAGGCGGCCTTGATTGTTTACGCCTTGCCGCTCGTCCTGATGGCTTGCGGTTACGTTCTAGGCCTCGGTCTTGCCCGGATGCTTCTATTGCCTTGGGCGCCCGATACGATAGGGGGGGCGGTAGGACTGATCGCTTTGCTTCTGTCCTTCATTCTCATCCGGAAGATTGACCGGCAGGCGAAGAATAGCGGACGGTTCGAGCCATTTATAAGCGCCGTGGTAACTGCTGCGACGGCGCAGGAGCAGAACGCCTGCCAGGTATCGGGTGGGCAGCAGCGATAAGGGAAAATTGGTGGCATCAGATATTTAATCAGAAAGAGCCGGAACAGATGAATGCTGCTCCGGTTTTTCTTTACTTTTCACACCTTTTCTGTCCGGTCCGGCGGCAAGAGTCCCGTGGTCGGCAGGTATTACGGCCGTGCCGGAGAAATTTATAGGAATATGCAAATGTTGTCTGGAAGCCGATAAGAAGCGGGAGGTGCAAATTATGCGCAAACCAATTGATTTCCGCAGCGACACCGTGACGCTACCAACGAATGAAATGCGGGAAGTAATGTATCAGGCCGACGTCGGCGACGACGTGTATCGGGAAGATCCGACGATGAACCGTTTGGAAGTCCAAGCGGCGGAAAAAGTGGGCAAGGAAGCAGCCTTATTCGTCCCGACCGGGACGATGGGCAATCAATTGGCCGTTCTCACGCATACCAAGCGGGGTGACGAGATCATTCTGGAGGCAGCGGCGCACATTTATGCGACGGAAGTCGGGGGCATCGCCGTGATGGCCGGCGTCATTCCCCGCCTGGTGTCGGGACGCCGCGGAATTATGGACCCGGCAGATATAACTGTGGCCATTCGCCCCGCGAATATTCACTTTGCCCCAACCAGTCTGATTTGCGTCGAAAACACTCATAATGCCGGCGGCGGGACGGTCATTCCGCTGGAGATCCTCGCAGCGACGAAGCAGATTGCGGCAGAGCGGAATATTGCATTGCATATGGACGGGGCACGTGTTTTCAACGCCGCCGCCGCGCTCGGTGTTGACGTGAAAGAAATCACCCAATACGCTGACTCGGTCATGTTCTGCTTGTCCAAGGGATTATGCGCCCCGGTTGGTTCGATGTTGGCCGGTACGGCGGAATATATCGAGCGGGCTCGCAAGTGGCGGAAAATGCTGGGCGGCGGCATGCGGCAGGCAGGCTTTCTGGCGGCTGCCGGGATTGTCGCGCTTGAAAAAATGACAGAACGTCTCACGGAAGACCACGCGAACGCCCGCCGACTGGCGGAAGGGTTGGCGGCGATACCGGGCATCAATGTCGACCTGGAGGCGGTTCAGACTAATATTGTCTTTTTCGATTTTGGCGGAGCCGGTGTGGCCCCGGCGGCCTTCGCGGCGGCGTTGCGTCGGGCTGGTATCATTACCAGCATCGGCGGTGCCGCCCGCACCCGGTTCGTGACTCATTATGGCATTACGGAGGAGGATATCGATTATACTCTGGAGGTCATAAAGAGAGCAGCCGGCGGCAGGAAATAAATGACAGTCGTTCTGGCAGCGGCAGTTGGGGAAAAGTCGATACTATCAGAGGCGGGTTTTTAGCCCGCCGCTTGTTTTCCTCAATCCCGGGCAGGAAAATACTGTTGACTGACGTTTGTTATTCTTTGATCTTGCTGATATTTTCCAGACGCTCCCGGACATCCTTCTCCTGACCGCGGTCTGTCGGTCGATAGTAAGAGACGGGACCCAAGCCGTCCGGCAGATATTGCTGAGGCACGAAGGCACCGGGAAAGTCGTGCGGGTATTTGTAGCCGACGCCGTGGCCGAGTCGTCCCGCGCCGGGATAACTCGCGTCCCGCAGATGCGGCGGTACGGTTCCGGCTTTCTTCTCCGCCACATCTTTGCAGGCAGCGTCGATGGCTGTGACAACCGCGTTGCTCTTTGGGGCGACAGCGATATAAATGACTGCTTCCGCAAGAGGAATGCGTGCTTCCGGCAGTCCAATAAACTCGACAGCCTGAGCGGCGGCGGCAGCGATGAGCAAGGCCTGAGGGTCGGCGAGGCCGACGTCTTCCGCAGCATGGACGAAGAGACGGCGGGCGATGAAACGCGGATCCTCACCGGCGTCGAGCATCCGCGCGAGCCAATATAGCGCGGCGTCCGGTTCCGAACCGCGCAAGCTCTTGATGAAGGCGGATATTGTATCGTAATGGTTGTCACCGCTTTTATCGTATTGCAAGACGCGCCGTTGAATTGATTCTTCCGCGACCGGCAAGGTGATGCGGATTATCCCGTCCGGGTCCGGGGCGGTAGTCATGGCGGCCAATTCCAGGGCGTTCAGGGCGGAACGGGCATCGCCGTTGGCGACGTCGACGAGATGGTCGAGGGCGGCGGGTTCCGTCTCGATAGGCAGAAGACCTAAGCCTTTTTCCTTGTCCTGCAGGGCACGCTGCAGGATAGCCCGGATATGCTCGTCCCCGAGCGGCTCCAGACGAAAGAGACGGGAGCGGGAAATGAGGGCTGGGTTCAATTCATATGTCGGACTCTGCGTCGTCGCTCCGATCAGGATGATGGTCCCATCCTCGACATAAGGCAAAAGAGCGTCCTGCTGGCTTTTGTTGAAACGATGAATTTCATCGATGAAGACAACAGTCCGCCGTTCGTAATGGCCGAGACGTTCCCGCGCTTCTTGGACGACACGCCTGATGTCGGCCACTCCGGCAGCAACGGCATTGAGCTGCTCGAAATAAGCTTTGGTAGTGGCGGCGATGATGCGGGCGATTGTCGTCTTGCCAGTGCCGGGTGGTCCATAGAAAATGAGGGAGCGGAGTTGGTCGGCTTCGATGGCCCGCCGTAGCAGCTTGCCGGGACCTAAAATGGCGTCCTGACCGTACAACTCGTCCAGTGTCCGCGGCCGCATCCGCGTCGCCAAAGGCGCCTGCGCCCGAGTTAACTCTTCCCGATGGTGGTCGAACAGATCCATCATGCCAGCCTCCTTGCGTGCAGTTGATGACATAAAGCTGAGAATTGAAACGAGAGCGGAAAATAACGGTGGTAAATTGATGATATAATACTTTCCGTATGTGCGGAGTATATCCTTTATCGAACGAAATAAGGGGAATGGTTTAGGCTGTTTTTTTAATCTCTCTGTTTGCATATCCTGACGGCGGCAGATCGTGTTACTGCTGACCACTGCTGGGCTGCGGCAAGCTGCCTGACGATACCGGCGTTTTTTTCAGCTTCTCATTAGCAATGACTCACAATACTTGACAGAAAAATCAAATGCCAGACGAGTTATAATAGCGAAAGGGATGGAGAAGATATGAAAGCAACCAAGATTGCTGTCAGGTTTGCCGTTTTGATGGCTGGTCTTTTAATCTGTGCGGCAGGAATTGTTTTTACAGTCAAAGCAGGGCTTGGGGTGAGTCCCTGGGACGTCTTTCACATCGGGGTGACTAATTACACCCATTTTTCCCTCGGCCGCGTCCAACAGATGACCGGCTTCGGGATTATTCTTATCACGATCGGACTGACGCGGCAAGTGCCGCAAATCGGGACATTCCTGAACATGTTCTTCATCGGTTTCTTCGTTGACCAAATCCTGCGCTTTGGCTTTATCCCGGGCACCACCGGCTGGGTCAGATACGTTTATCTCGCGCTTGGTATTCTGCTCAGCGGCGGCGGCAGTGGGGTTTATTTGGCCGCCAGTCTCGGGGCCGGTCCGCGGGACGGTCTGATGCTCTATCTTTCCCGCTGCAGGAAGACCCGGATCCGGACGATCCGGACGGCAATGGAAGTTATGATGGTTACGCTTGGCTATTTTCTGGGCGGACCGGTCGGTGTCGGCACTGTTTTCGTTTCTCTCGGGCTGGGGCCAGCGATGGAAGCTTCCATCCATTATTTCGGGCGGCATTTGCGTCCGCTGGCTGAAGAGACGGCGGCCGGGAATGTGGGAACTGCGCCGGACGCCTGATTACTCCATCCGGGCTTTACAAGACAAACGATACGTATTAATATAAAACTGACCAAACAGCTATGGTTAGTCGGGAATAAGTGAAGGGAGAAGACGGATGAGATTATCCACTAAAGGCCGCTACGGAGTTACCGCGATGTTCGATTTAGCGATGCAATACGGGGAAGGGCCGATTCCATTGAAGGAGATCGCTGCCCGGCAAGGCCTTTCCGAGCATTATCTGGAGCAGCTGGCCGCGCCGCTACGCCGGGCGGGGCTCGTCCGCAGCGTCCGGGGCGCTCAGGGCGGCTATCTGTTGGCGCGGCGCCCGGAAGAAATCACGGTGGGCGATATCATCCGCGTTCTGGAAGGCCCGATTGCGCCAGCGGACTGCGTTAGCGTTGACAGCGGATACGAGCGCTACTGTGACCGGGCGGACAATTGCGTCACCCGCGACATCTGGCGCAAGCTGCGCGACAGCATCAATTCCGTCCTTGACTCGTTCACTCTGGCGGATCTATGCCGCGAGGCAGTATCCTCCTGAAGAGAAATACTAATGCTAACAGAGTGAGGTTAAATTATCAGGAAAGGAAGATGATGAATGCGTCACGTCTACCTTGACCATGCGGCGACGACCCCGGTCCACCCGGAAGTGGCTGGAATAATGGGAACGTATATGCTGGAACATTACGGTAATCCTTCAAGTATCCACGCTTACGGCCGGAAAGCACGCCAGGCGATGGAAACGGCGCGGGAAAACGTTGCCCGCCTCATCGCTGCTGATTCGGAGGAGATTGTCTTCACCGGCGGCGGCACGGAGGCCGATAATTATGCGCTTAAGGGAACAGCCTGGGCGAATCGCGACAAAGGAAACCACATTATCACTTCCCAGATCGAGCATCACGCTGTTTTGCATTCCTGCGAATATCTGGAAGAGGATGGATTTGAGGTCACTTTTCTGCCGGTTGACGCGGACGGGATGGTTTCCCCCGCCGCGGTGGAAGAAGCGATGCGGCCGAACACCATTCTTGTCTCAGTTATGCTCGGCAACAATGAAGTCGGGACAGTTCAGCCGATAAAAGAAATCGCTGAAATTGTACATCGGCACGGGGCAATCTGTCACACGGACGCAGTTCAGGCTGTCGGCAATTACCCGGTTGACATCGGTGATCTGGGAGTTGATCTGCTCTCTTTGTCTGGGCACAAGTTTTACGCCCCGAAAGGGATCGGCGCTCTGTACATCAAAAAAGGCACCCGCATCATTCCGATTCAGCACGGCGGCGGACACGAAAGAGGCCGTCGGGCCGGGACGGAAAATATTCCCGGCATTGTCGGCATTGGAAAAGCGGCGGAAATCGCTTGGAAAGAGCTGCCGGAGCGGGTCGCGCATCTGACGGCGCTGCGCAATAAATTAATCGGCGGCCTGCAGGCGAGAATCGACCATCTCCGACTGAATGGTCATCCGGAGCGGCGTCTGCCGGGCAATGTCAATGTAAGCATCGAATACGTCGAGGGAGAATCGTTGCTGCTAAATCTGGATATGAAAGGCATTGCCGCTTCCAGTGGTTCGGCCTGTACTTCCGGTTCGCTCGACCCATCCCATGTTCTGCTGGCCATGGGAATGCCGCACGACATCGCCCACGGCTCGTTGCGAATGACGTTAGGCCGTTCGAACACAGTAGAACATATTGACTATGTTCTGGATGTTCTGCCAGAAATCGTCTCCCGCCTAAGGGCGATGTCGCCTCTGGTCCGTTAAGCGAGAAAGAAGACTGGAAGAGAGGAGAACGCAATGTACACGGAAAAAGTGATGGACTATTTCAGTAATCCCCGCAATGTCGGCGAAATAGCGGATGCTGACGGGGTCGGGCAGGTGGGGAATCCGGTTTGCGGCGACATTATGAAGATCAGCATCAAGGTGAGGGATGACCGGATTGAGGATGTGAAGTTCAAAACTTTTGGTTGTGGGGCAGCGATAGCTACCAGCAGTATGGTCACTGAAATGGTGAAAGGGAAGACGCTGGCGGAGGCGCTTGCAGTTACGAACCTTCAAGTGGCGGACGCGCTCGGCGGCCTGCCGCCGGCGAAGCTGCATTGCTCCAATCTGGCAGCGGACGCACTGCACGCAGCGATTGACGATTACCGGGCGAGGCAGGCAGGGAAAAAAGAGTAACGAATTCGCCCGGGCGGCAAAACGGGGGATAGTTATGCAAGACAAGACAGTTGTTGTGGCGATGAGCGGCGGAGTAGACAGCTCTCTCGCTGCCGTTCTGTTGCGAGAGCAGGGATACAATGTCATCGGGATAACATTGCAGGTCTGGCCGGTACAAGCGATGAATGCGACTGAGCCGAAAGCATGCTGCTCGCTTGCTGCCGTCAATGACGCCAGGACAGTGGCGGACAGGATTGGCGTGCCGCATTACGTTTTGAATTTCCGGGATGTGTTCGCGGCGGAAGTTATCGACTATTTCACGGCGGAATATGCTGCCGGCCGGACGCCAAATCCTTGTGTCGCTTGTAACCGCCGCATCAAGTTCGGCCGGCTCCTGCTGAAAGCGAAGGAACTGGGGGCTGATTATCTCGCGACCGGACATTATGCGCGGGTGCAACGAGACGACCCGACCGGTCGATACCTTCTTCTGCGGGCGGCCGACCGGCACAAGGACCAGAGTTACGCTCTTTATGCTCTGACCCAAGAGCAATTGTGCCATTCTCTGTTTCCACTGGGCGGTCTGACAAAAGCGGCAGCCCGGCGCATGGCAGCGGAAAAAGGACTTTCGGTCGCGGACAAGCCCGATTCGCAAGAGATTTGCTTTATTCCGGACAACAATTACAATTTATTTCTACGGGGCCGGATCCCGGCGGCTATCCGGGAAGGTCCGATCATCGATACGGCCGGAAAACGTCTTGGGACCCACCGAGGCCTTCCTTTTTATACGGTGGGACAGCGCAAAGGAATTGGGATTGCGGCGGATGCAGCCCTTTATGTCGTGGAACTTCGCCCGGCCGACAATACTCTTGTCGTGGGACCGCGCGCTGAGGTTTACGGCCGTAAATTACGCGCCATCGATACAAATTTTATTCCTTTTCCTAAATTAGGTGAGGAAATCAGGGTGACGGCAAAAATCCGCTATAATATGAAGGAAGCGACCGCTGTTTTGCGCCCGGTGGAAAATAATAATGTCATTCTTTCTTTCGATGAACCGCAGTGGGCAATTACACCCGGGCAGACGGCAGTGTTCTATAGCGGGGACAGCGTCGTCGGCGGCGGAACAATTGAGGAAAAGCTGGACGGAAAGTGAAAGCTGAATTGGAAAATTACAATCGAAAATAAAGACTGAGGATTTGGCCAAGACGAAAACTGAAAGCTGAAAGCTGGAAATCTGAGTCAAAGGAAGCGGCAGGGATGTGAAACCCTGCTGCTTCCTTTGACTGTCTGAGAGGTAAGAAGCGGCAGCATTCATTAACAACAGATCTTGCTCCCAGCGCCGTTTGCATTTGTTTCTCCGGCGTTTTTCTGTGCTATTAAATCTCTGCCGCGCGCACAGTTCGTGCCGGGTCTTTACGGAGAAAACATTAACGGCAGCCGGCTTGCGCATCAAGCCGCGCATTTTTTTCAATGCTTAGGGCAAAATAAATTTCCAGGGCGACAGCATTAACGCTAATTTATCCGGCGGCACGGGAGGCACGCACAGATGCGCAGCGGCGATGGAATTGTCGGCCTGCCGGTAATGGATCTGGCAACCGGCAGTCAGGTCGGTATAGTGAGAAATCTGATTTTCAATCGTTCCCAAGACAGACTCCTTGGGATCGTAATCGATGAAGGAGGATGGTTCAGGGACGCGAAAGTCATCCCTTTCGAAGCTGTCTGGAAATTGGGCGAAAATGCGGTGATTCTGGCCGATGCCGGCGCCGTTCTGGCGGTAGATGAGCAGGCGCGCCTAAAGACGTTTATCGCCGAGAACTCCAGCGTCAAAGGGATGCGCTTGATGACCGAATCCGGCAAAGAAATCGGCGTTGTTGATGAAGTCATGTTTGATCCGGTAACGGGAATGGTGGAAGCTTTTCGTATTTCCGGCGGTCTGCTGCAAGATCTGCTGGAGGGGAAAGAGATACTGCCGGTACCGCCTGGTGCAACGGCCGGGGAGGATGTCATCATCATCCCGGATAGTGCCATGACGACATTGGTTCGCGGCGAGAACCGGAGCGAAACATAACGGGTCTTCCGGCTGGGAGGGATTTTTATGTATTGTCCGGCCTGTGGGAGTCGAGCGACCGGTCGGGTAGGCGACAATGAATATTACTGCTGGGACTGCTGCATCGAATTTGTTGTTACTCAAAACGGAGTGCGCCAGTTCAGCATCGCCCCCGATGGCTCTCTGGTATCACTGGAAACGGCTGAATAGAAAAGTAGAGAGGTGAAGCAAATGGCACGCGGCAGAATGCGACACGGTTTCATAATCGGCGGTCTAGCTGGGATTGCCCTGGGTGCTTGGTTAATACCGCGACTGAAACCGGAAACGAAGCGATATTTGCGGGAAAAAGGAGCAGCGGCAGTCCTGAAAGCTGGCAACACATGGCAAGAATTAAGGGGGCGGCTTCCAAATTACTTATCCAGGAACCACTAAATCCGGCTGGAGGCACATAGGATAGAACAGCAGCAATTCGTAAGGAGTTGGTGAGACCGACTCCTTTTTTGACCGGAGGTGAAGGAATGAAACAACTGCCGTTAAAAAGGCCGTACCGGTTTTTTCTCCTGATGGCGGCTGCGGTTGGCTTTCTCATCTTCCTCATCCGGGTGAGGCATATACTGCTGCCTTTTTGCTTAGCTGTCGTCCTCGCTTATCTTCTGCACCCCCTCGTGAATCTTCTGGAGCGGCGTCTGCCCAGAACGATCGCCATTCTTATCGTCTACGCTTCTCTGCTCGGCTTCATTGCCCTCGTCGGCGTTTTTTTCGTCCCTCTGATTATCGGACAACTGTTACGACTGGCGGAGATGCTGCCTTTTTACATCGAGCAGGTGCAGGGTTTTATTCAATATCTGGACGAAAATTTCCAGCGGGCACCTTTGCCGGAAGTGATCCGGACTATCCTGGACGAGCGGTTGCGGTTGTTGGAAGCGCAGCTGTTGAATCTGATATCCCAAATAGTCGAAAAGAGCATTGGGGTTTTTTCCAACATCTTCAACATAGTCCTGGCACCGATTTTCGCTTTCTACATCCTGAACGACATTGACCGAATCCGGCGCGGCTTCCTCAGCCTGATTCCGGCACGGTATAAAAGTGGAACTTTGAATTTGCTTAATGATGTCGATAAGGTTATCGGCGGATATGTCCGCGGGCAATTGATTGTGGCCGCCATCACCGGAACAATGATTGGCGTCGGGATGAGTCTGCTGGGAATGCGCTTCGCCGCTCTGTTAGGGTTTATCGCCGCCATCTCCGATTTCATTCCTTATTTCGGACCTTTTATTGGCGCGGTGCCGGCTGTCTCGCTGGGTCTTCTGCGTTCGCCGGTATCCGCAATCTATGTCGCAGCAACTTTTATCCTTATCCAGCAGATCGAAGCGGTTGTCGTTGCGCCCCGTGTTGTCAGTGCTCACGTTGGCCTACACCCTCTGGTTGTTATCTTTTCGCTTCTCGTCGGGGCGGAGTTGTTCGGAATTCCCGGGCTTGTTCTTGCAGTTCCCACGGCAGCGGCCTTGCGGGTGACTTTTATCCATATCGGTAAACAGCTGATGTGAGAAACGATTATTGACAAAGCTAGCTGGTTAAGATAAAATACAAGAAAATATGTCCAAGTTGGGCAATGGTGAGGATGCGGAGGAGTAAGCCCGGACGGCCGGCAGAGAGGCGTCTTATCAGCTGCGAGAGACGCCCGGTACGGAAGGCTGAAGGCAGCCGCGGAGCCGGAAAGCTGAACTGAGTAAGCGTTCCCGTCTTGTGCGCGTTATAGCACCGGTGCAGACGCCTGCACCGAAGAGCGGCCGGGCATTGCCCGGCCAGCAGGGTGGTACCGCGGGTAAATTATCCGTCCCTGGCAATTAGCTGGGGGCGGGTTATTTTTTACGGACGAAAGGAGAATGACTATGCGTTCGGACGAAATAAGACAGAAATATCTCGACTTCTTCAAGACGAAAGATCACCTCGTCTTGCCAAGCGCCTCCCTCATCCCGGAAAACGATCCGACCCTGCTTCTTATCGGGGCGGGGATGGCTCCATTCAAGCCGTATTTTACCGGGCAGGCGAAACCGCCGCACCCGCGCATCGCTACAGCCCAGAAGTGCATGCGCACGCCCGACATCGAACGGGTCGGTAAGACGGCACGCCATTGCACGTTTTTCGAAATGCTCGGCAATTTTTCTTTCGGTGATTATTTTAAGTCGGAAGCTATCGCCTGGGCGTGGGAATTCATTACCCAGTGGTTGCATCTCCCGGCCGAGAAACTTTGGGCTACCGTGTACGAAGATGACGACGAAGCTTTTGCCATCTGGCGAGATAATATTGGTATCCCAGCCGAAAAAATCGTCCGTCTCGGCAAGGAGGATAATTTTTGGGAAATCGGAACCGGGCCCTGCGGTCCCTGCTCGGAAATTTACTTCGACCGCGGGCCGGAGGCGGGCTGCGGTCGGCCGGACTGCAAACCTGGTTGTGACTGCGACCGATATCTGGAATTCTGGAATTTAGTATTTACTCAGTTCAACCGGGACGAAGCAGGCAATTACACACAATTGGAGAAGAAAAACATCGACACCGGCATGGGCCTGGAGCGAATCGCAGCGATAATGCAGAACGTGCCGAACGTTTTCGAGATTGACACGATCCGACCGGTCCTTGACCTGGTTGCGTCATGTGTCGGCCAACAGTACGGGGGCGATTCTACGGCCGATGTCGCTATCCGGGTGATTACGGAGCACGCCCGGGGCGTGACATTCATGATCGGCGATGGAATACTGCCTTCCAACGAAGGACGAGGCTATGTCCTGCGCCGTCTTCTGCGCCGGGCAGTTCGCTACGGGAAACTTGTCGGTCTCGACAAACCTTTCCTCCAACGGGTGGCAGAGAAGGTGATCGAAATCAATCGGGCGGCTTACCCGGAGTTGGCGGAAAATCAAGGCAGGATTATCGGCATTATTGCCCGGGAGGAAGAACGGTTTCAGGCGACGCTTGACCAAGGTACGGAAATTCTCGATGGCATCATCGCCGGGATTAAGGAACAGGGCGGGACGACATTGTCCGGCGATGATGTTTTTCGTCTTTACGACACATTCGGCTTCCCGCGTGAACTGACGGAAGAGATCGCGGCCGAGCAGGGGCTGAACATTGATGTGGAGAGCTTCAACCGGGCGATGCATGAGCAGCGGGAGAGAGCCCGGGCTGCCCGGCAGGACACTAATTCCATCTATCAACTGCGGGAAGTTTACACCGGACTGGACCCGAAAGCAGGCGCTTCCTTCGTTGGTTATGACCACTGCGAAGAGGAAACGATGATTGTTGCCATTGTCAAGGATAATGAATTGGTTGATGCGGTTGGCAGCGGGGAAAATGCGGAAATCCTCCTGCGGGAGACTCCTTTTTACGCTGAAAGCGGCGGCCAGGTGAGTGACCGGGGAGAATTGCGTCAGGGAAGCGGCCGGGCCGAAGTTGTGGATGTCAAAAAATTGCTTGACGGCAGAATCGTCCATATGGTCCGCGGGAGAGAAGGAAACATCACCGCCGGCGATGTGGTAACGGTAAATGTCGACCGCGCGCGGCGCCTCGCCGTCGCGCGGAACCACACGGCGACTCATCTTCTTCATCATGCCCTCCGGCAGTACGTTGGCGAGCATGTGCAACAGGCCGGTTCGCTTGTTGCGCCGGATGTGCTTCGTTTCGACATCTCCCATTATGAGCCGCTGACACCGGCGGAACTGGCGGCTGTGGAAGAAGCCGTGAACGCAGTCGTCCTGGCTAACCTGCCTGTCACCGTCTCCGAAATGAGTCCGGAGAAAGCAAAAGACTTGGGAGCAATCGCTCTCTTTGCAGAGAAATACGGATCGGTCGTCCGGGTTGTCAGTATTGGCGACTTCAGCCGCGAATTATGCGGCGGTACGCACGTGACGGCAACCGGGGAAATCGGCCTGTTTAAGATTACCGGTGAAAGCAGTGTCGGAGCCGGATTGCGGCGGATTGAAGCGATTACCGGACAACGGGTCTTGGAATATATTAACGGAAAGACAGAGATAATAAAAACATTGAGCCAACTCTTGAAGACACCGGAAACGGAATTGGTGCAGCGGGTTAGTGATCTGACCGGCGAATTGCGAAAAACGGAGAAGAAATTGGCTCAGGCCCAGGGCAAGATGCTCCAGGTCGAGGTCGAGCGTCTTCTGCACCGAAAAGAGGCAATTGACGGCATTGTGTTGGTGACGGGGGAAGTGTCCGTGCCGGATATGGAAGCCCTGCGGCAAGCAGCCGACTTTGTCCGGGATCGGCTGGACAAGGGGGTTATCGTCCTTGGCACCGCCGCGGCCGGCAAGGTCAACTTTGTAGCGATGGTGGCGAAGGAGTTGACCGGACGTGGCCTACACGCCGGAAATCTGGTGCGGGAGATCGCCCGGATGACCGGTGGCGGGGGTGGCGGCCGGCCGGAGATGGCACTGGCCGGCGGCAGGGATCCGGCGAAACTGGCAGCGGCACTTGCCGCGGTGCCTGAGTTAGTGCGGAAGCAATTAACCGGCGGCAAATAACGGCTGGCCTGTCAATTCCGGCGGAAAAAAAGGATATAACCGGGAAAGGAAGAATAGGAAAGATAGATAGAATAATGTTAGTGAGGTGGGGCCGGTGCCTAAGCCCAAGGACGAAACAATGTTGTTTCAGGTCAAAGATGAGCGGGAAAACGAGGTCCGGGAGATTCTCTTCAAGGTCTTCGCTTCCCTGAATGAAAAAGGGTACAATCCAATCAATCAGATAGTCGGATATCTGATTTCCGGCGATCCGGCCTATATCACAAGTTATAACAATGCCCGCGGGCTGATTCGCAGGTTTGAGCGGGATGAATTGCTGGAAGAGTTGGTGCGGGAATACCTGCGGAAAAACTGACCAGTACTCCGGGCCGTACAGCCCGGAGCTTTTTATCGGCGGTGACGGGGAGAGGGTGAAATAATGGAATATCGGGAACTCGGCCAGACAGGGATGAACGTTTCCCGCCTTTGCTTTGGTGCTTTGACCATCGGACCGCTCCAGGCGCATTTGCCGTTGCGGGAAGGGGCGGCTGTCATCCGCGCGGCACTGGAGCGGGGAGTGAATTTCATTGACACAGCGGCGAGCTATGACACTTATCCATATATCCGGGAGGCTTTGTCCGGCTGGCGGGAAGAAGTCTGGGTCGCGTCCAAATCGTACGACTACACGGCCGAAGGGATGCGGCAGAGCGTTGAGACAGGGTTGCGGGCGACCGGTCTCGGACAATTTGGCCTGTTCATGCTGCACGAGCAGGAAACCCGCCTGACGCTGGCCGGCCATCGGCCGGCCTTGGAATATTTGCTGCAGGCGAAAGAAAAAGGAATAATTCGGGCTGTCGGTGTTTCAACCCATGCGGTGGAAGTGGTTGAGGCTGTGGCCGAGATGCCGGAAGTCGATGTTGTCCATCCTCTGCTCAACAGCGATGGGATTGGGATACTCGACGGCGGGCGGGATGATATGGTGCGAGCGGTGGCCAGAGCGAAAGCGGCCGGAAAAGGCGTTTACGGCATGAAGCCGCTGGGAGGCGGCAATCTTCTGGGGCGGGCGCCCGAAGCGTTCGCCTTCGTCCTCGGCAACTCCGATCTGGACGCCGTGGCGGTTGGGATGCAGTCGACCGACGAAGTTGCCCTGAACGCCGCCTTGTTCAGCGGGGAACCGGTGCCGCCGGCGATGTGGGATGCGGTGCGCCGGGCACCACGTCGTCTTCACATCGAAGATTGGTGCATAGGCTGCGGTGCCTGCGCGGCACGCTGTGCCCAAGGTGCGCTGGCCGTAGTCGACGGGCGGGCCGTCGTCGACCCGGCGCGGTGCGTCCTGTGTGGTTATTGCAGTGCTGTCTGCCGGGACTTCTGCATCAAAGTGATCTGAGGCAGGTGAAACATTTGCGGGTGCTCGGGCTCGATGTGGGGGAGAAAACAATTGGAGTGGCCGTGAGCGACGAACTGGGCTGGACCGCTCAACCGCTCAGGGTCATCCGCCGGTCGGAGACGGACGACGGGATCGCCGTTGTCCGGGAAATTGCGGAAGCTTACGGCGTTAAGACCATCGTGGTCGGACTGCCGAAAAATATGAACGGCACGCTCGGACCGCAGGCGGAGAAAGCAATGGCTTTTCGCACTGCTCTTGTCGCCGTGACAGAAATACCGGTTGTCATGTGGGATGAGCGGCTTACAACAGTGGCGGCGCAGCGGGCCTTGCTGGAAGCTGATGTCAGCCGACGCCGTCGTCGTCAGGTTGTAGACAAGATTGCGGCCGTTTTCATTCTGCAGGGCTACCTGGACAGTCGACGGTGATTCGCGTCGCTGTGACTAGAATCAGAAAAAACCGGAAATGTTATTAACGCAATGTGATTTGACAATTGCTATTTTGTGGTATAAAATATCATTGATTAGCCGTAAGGCCAAGAAAAGTGGGGTGGAATGATTGACGGATAAGGAAGAGGTAATCGTTTTAACGGACGAAGAAGGCACTGAGCATGAATTTACCATCATCGACGTCATTGAGGTCGACGACAGCCGTTACGCGGTGCTCTTGCCGCTGGACGAGGATGATGCAGAAGAGGCTTTGATTCTTCGGGTCGAGGAAGATGAGGACGGAGATGAGGTATTGGTTGATATTGAAGATGATGATGAGTGGGAAAAGGTAGTCGACGCCTGGGAGTCAATGCTGGATGATGAGGAATTTGACGAAGACGGCGATGATGACGAAGAATAAATAGCTTTGCTAACAAAGAAGCCTGCGAGGGCTTCCTTTGTTTATCCGGGGTTTGCGCTGTCCGGAGAGGTCCGCACGCGCCGGCAGGATAATTCGTCGCTGCCGGCGAACTGTATTCCGGCAGTAATTCAGTCCGGAAACGAGGTGGCAGACATGGGACAGCAGAGCGGCTCGGCCGCCGTGGAAAAAGGTCGTCTGTTTTTGCGCCGGCTGATAGTCATTCCCGTATTGGGGATGATGTTGGCTGCTTATGTTGCAACTTTTCCAGGGTATCCGGTCAATCCGTCCGATTCGGTGGCGCTCACGGTTGCGATTCCGGCCGGGGCTGGGACGGGTCAGATCGCCCGTCTGCTGGAGCAGAATCGGCTGATAAAAAGCAGTATTTATTTTCGCGGGCTGGCCAGGCTGCGCGGGCTTGACGGCAAGCTGCAGGCGGGTGAATACAACTTGAGCCGGGATATGTCGGCGGCGCAGATTCTGCAGAAACTCGTTCAGGGCGAAGTTGTCGCTTATCCAGTCACTTTCCCAGAAGGATACACAGTACAGCAGATTGCAGCCAAGCTGGAAGAAGCCGGGTTTACAACGGCCGAAAGCTTTCTGGCCGCGGCGAGGGATGACAGTGTTGCCCCGCCTTACCCAAATCCGAAGTCTGGCGTCAAAGATTCAATGGAAGGCTATCTTTTTCCCGACACTTATCACTTGCCACGGACAATCGATAACCAGGCGATTGTTGAAATCCTGCTGAACCGTTTCCGTTCCGTTATGACACCGGAATGGGAAAGGCGGGCGGCAGAACTCGGGTACACCATCCCCGAAATTATTACCATCGCGTCGATGGTGGAAGGGGAAGCGAAAGTGCCAGAGGAACGGGGGGTAATTGCCGGCGTGATTTACAACCGTCTGCGGGCCGGTATGCGGCTTCAAATCGACGCCACAGTGCTTTATGCTTTACCGGAGAGAAAGACGGTTGTTCTGACGAGCGATCTGGAAGTCGATTCGCCGTATAACACTTATCGGAATCCCGGGCTCCCGCCCGGCCCGATCAATAATCCGGGGAAGGAAGCCATTTATGCCGCGCTTTACCCGGAAGAAACGCCTTATTTTTATTATGTGGCGAGGAAAGACGGGAGCCATGTGTTCAGCCGGACGTTGGCTGAACACAACAAGGCCCGCGCCCAGGTGCGGGCGGAATAATTGTCGGACTACTAAATAACGGGGGTGCTGCCGATGGGTACAAAAGGGTATCGGAAGCCGGAATTGCTGGCTCCGGCCGGTAACCTGGAAAAATTGCAGTTCGCCGTCCGCTATGGCGCCGACGCCGTTTACTTTGGCGGTGAGGCTTACGGGCTACGGGCTTTTGCTGATAATTTCACCCCGGCTGAGATGAGCGAAGGAATCAATTTTGCTCACGCGCGCGGGGTAAAAGCATACGCGACCGTTAATATCTTTGCCCGCAACGCTGATATTAGCGGCCTTCCGGCTTATTTGGAGCGACTGGAGGCAGCAGGAGTCGACGGGATTATTCTTTCCGATCCGGGTATTTTTTCTCTCGTGCGAAGGGTATTGCCGACAATGGATATTCATATCAGCACTCAGGCCAATACGACGAACTGGGCGGCTGTCCGCTTCTGGGCGGAACTGGGAGCTAAACGGGTTATCCTCGCCCGGGAAATGAGCCTCGCCGACATCGCCGAGACAAGACAGAAAACGGAAATTGAACTGGAAGCATTCGTCCACGGCGCCATGTGCCTTTCCTATTCGGGCCGCTGCTATCTGAGCCATTATCTTACCGGACGCGACGCGAATCAGGGGTACTGTGCCCAGGCCTGCCGCTGGAAATACAGTCTGGTGGAAGAGAAGAGGCCGGACTTGCACTTTCCGGTTGCCGAGGACGAGCGGGGGGCGTATATTCTGAATGCAAAAGATTTGTGCATGATTGAACATATTCCGGAACTGGCCGCCGCCGGACTCGACTGTCTGAAAATCGAAGGCCGGATGAAGAGCGTCAATTATGTCGCTACGGTAACCCGGGTTTACCGGCAGGCAATAGATGCTTACTGGGCCAATCCGGATGCTTACCGTTTCGACCCAGTCTGGCGGGAGGAACTGCACAAGGCGAGCCACCGTGAGTTTTCCACCGGATTTTATTTTGGGCCAATTTCGGACGGACAGGTCACCGATTCGACCGCATATGTCCGGGAATATGATTTCGTCGGAGTCGTCCGGGAATACCGTTCCGATCCGAAAATCGCTGTCGTGGAGCAGCGCAATAAACTGAGTATCGGCGATACTGTCGAGTTCTTCGGCCCAGCGACAACACCTTTTCAGCAGACTATCACAATGATGCGGGATGAGGACGGGGCGGCGCTGACGGCAGCGCGCCATCCTCAGATGACGGTCCTGCTGCCGGTCATCCGTCCGGTCCGGCCGTTCGACCTCCTCCGGCGGGCCAAGACCGGAGCGGTAGAATAACCGGATTACACCGAGCGATGATAATCAGTATTTTGCGGGGTGAGGATATGAGGCGAAAGAATAAAATTTGGCAAGCAACGGCGGTGTTACTGCTGCTCTGTCTGACTGCCGGCGGCGCCGGTTGTCAGGGGGGCGGGGCAAATGAACCGCCTGCCCTGACGGAAGCAGAAATCACGGAAAAGATGCTCGCGGCATACGGAGAGATTGAGGACTACCGGATGACTATGCATCTTACTCTGCATGCGGACACCCTGGAAGGCGAGAGTACAATTGAGATGGATAGCGAGATTTGCTTCAAAAAGCCGGATCGGTATCGGGAAGAGAGCATTGCCGGGGCGATGTCCGGTCAGATAACGGTGACGAACGGGCAGATCATGTGGGTTTATACACCACATATCAACGAAGTCCTCGTACTTGACGACATCGGGGCCGGAGTAATAATTACCGAAACAGGCGATTTACGGGATGAGATGCTGTCAGCCGCCGTGCGCGAGACGGAACTAGCCGCGGCACGCGCTGTAAAGGCGATTGCCGATGTGGATGGCCGGCCGGCTTATCAGCTGGAGATTACCCCGCGGGATGATGATTATTTGTACGGGGACGGCCCGGCCCAAGTTTGGGTTGATGCAGCCGATTTTCTGCCACGTCGGGTAGTCAGCTGCGACTATGATGGGAGACTGGTTCTGGAGGCTGATTTTCGTGATTTGAGGGTGAATATCGGGGTTGGGGACGAAGAGTTTACCTTTAAGACGCCGCCCGGTGCGACGGTAGTCAACGTGAACGATTTACCGGAAGAAAATCCAGGCGGCAACACCAGTTATCAGAACTATCCCGACCTGGCGGCTGCCGCCGCGGCGACAGGCTTTGACGTCCTTTCGCCCGGATATGTGCCGGAAGGATTGGCGCGGGATTCCATTGTCCTGGAAAACGGCGCTGTCCTCACTCTCCTTTACGCCGGCGGGGAACAGTTCGTTGCCTTGTCCCAAAGCCGGGAGGAGATTCCTCTCAGTTACGAGTACGAGAAAAAGACAATGATTGCGGCCGGGGAAGCGGATACTTACCGCGAGGGCGCTGTCACTGTTCTCGCCTGGCAAGAGAAAGGACTGCACATCGCTTTGGTCGGCAATATACCGGAAAACGAACTGGTTAAAGTCGCCGACTCGCTTAATTAAAGAGCTACGAAATTGTACAGGCGGGCGGCAGTCGGCTGCCTACGCATCTATTTCCTGACAGGAATGTGCAAGCTGAAATTCGCTGCGACATGGCCGGCGCAAACGGTTATTGCCCGCCGAAATCCGCAATGCCGCCGGACTGTAAAATGTCTCAATAATTGCCAGCCTCTTTTGTGTCCTTTGCTCAAATATTGGCAGCGCTGTGCGCGGTATACTGCCGGCCGGGCGAGGGACAATAACTGAAGGAGGGACAATTATGCTGACGACAAACGATTTTGGAGCTTTGCGGGACGAATTGTACAACGCTTTTGAATATAATTTTATCCGCATCTGGGCTGATAAAATTATCATGGACGGGGACAAACCGGCCTGGAAAAATTTTAACCTCTGGGCCACCAAACGATATGGAGCAATCATGAGTCGGGACTACACAAGCCAGAAAATCGACTCAGTCATCAATTCCATCCTGACTGAAGGAACCCGGGAACAGAAGGATGCAATTTTCGACCTGATTATTGGCGTCCACAGTGAAATGATTCGCAATATCGATGGCGTGTATATCGCAACGGACGGGGAGGTTTTTTTCCCGCCCGAGAAGGAAAAAATCCATTGAATGGGCAATGGTTGTAGCCGGGGCGGGAAAAGCGGCGACGGCGAAAGAAAGGTTGTTTGATTTCACATAAAAGTGTATAATATAGTCGTGTTGAGGGTTCCTCAGCCCTTGACACCTCTACAGTCCCTTTTTTCTGACTACGGATCGCTCCGTAGTCCTTTTTCTTACTCGCTTTCGCTCCGGTAAAGTGGTCATCAATTGGTCTTCGGACGACGTCTACGCTGAAGCTCTGAAATATTTTCCGGCCGTCTGCCCGGTATGGGACGCTGTTTCCTCTCTCCGGCCGGGAGTTTTTGCGGCTATTCCGCCTTTATTCTATTTACAGCGGCAATCGGATTTCATTTTGCGGCTCCGCGCCGCATAATACCGCCGTTGCTTCATCGATCAGAAGGATGCTCTGGCGGAAAGACCCGATTTGTGATAATATATTATAGATAACTGGTGGGAGTAGTCCCGGGATGGAGGTGGCGGAGATGCTGAAAAACAATAAATGGCAATATGTGGTTGCCTTGTTTGCCTTTCTGCTCGGGATTTTGCTGATGGTTCAGCTGCGCACTCAGCAAAATTACTTGGAGACAAACGCAGCGACCAAGCTTGAGGATATTGCCGCGACGCTAATTCGGGTGAATGAAGCTTCCGAGGAATTGGCGGCGGAAGTGGCTGAACTGCGGGGAACATTAAACAAATACCGGGAAGGCGAAAATATCCGAAACATTATCAGTGAAGAGCTGGGTAAAACGAAAATGCAGGCTGGTTATATTGCCGTTACCGGGCCGGGGCTGTTGATCACGCTGGACGACAGCCATGTGGAACGGGAACAGGACGAGGATTTTTATTACATTCATGATTGGTATTTGCGGGATCTGGTCAGCCTCCTCTGGACCGGCGGTGCGGAAGCTATCACCATCAATAATGAACGTCTGATAACTACTTCGGAAATTTTCTGCGGCGGTACAACCATCTTCATCAACAACCGTCTTGTTTCGCCGCCTTATGTTATCGGTGTCATCGGGGATGAAGTGAATCTGATGACATCACTCAGGATGGGTTCGATTCTGCCGATTTTGGAAGACGTGCAAAAAACTTATGGAATTGTCTTTACCGTGGAACCAGCGGAAGATGTCATCGCTCCGGCCGCTGCAACCCGACCGAATTTTAAATTTGTCAAAACGTTGCAGTCATAAACCCGAGACTGAAAGGGGCGGGGAAAATGCTCAAGCGCTGGCATTTGCCGATATTCTGCGTCGCTGTGATTTTAGGACTGCTCGTTGCTTTTCAGTTCAAAATTCAGCAGCAGGTAAACGAATTAAAACAGACAGCGGCAGAGAGAAATGTAGCTCTGCTCGAAGTTCTGAGTAAAGCGGAGACGGAGCGAAACCGGCTTGAAGCCGAAATTGACTCGCTGCGCAAGCAGATTACAACATACGAGAAAATGGCGGAGAGCCAGCAAGTCATCACCACCGGTATTTCGGCCGAGTTGGACACTTACCGTCTTATGACCGGCAGCACCCGCGTCGGAGGCCCGGGAATTGTGGTGACTCTGGATGAAAAAGACGCTTTCGACAAAATTGCTTCCAGCGACCTACAGGACCTGCTTAACATTCTCCGTTATGCCGGTGCGGAAGCAATCTCCGTCAACGGACAAAGAATAGTCGTCAGTACTGCCATCCACGAAGCCGGCAACAATATGCTGATCAATAAAACGCCGGTAAACCGGGTGGACGGAGCGGCTTATGAAATCAAAGCAATCGGTGACCCACCGACCCTCAGTCAGTTGTTTCGGATTACGAATGGACAAGTCGGGAAACTGGCTGATCTGAAAGGGATCAAGGTTAATATCGCCGAAATGGAGAATATCGAAATTCCGGCGTTGGCAAGCGGGCAGAGCTTTGAGTTGGCCAAGCCGGTGGAAGAATAAACCGACGGAGGTGGTCTCATGTTAACAAAATCCGGAGAAGCGGAAAGCCGGGCACTCCGTCATGTCGCCGAAGTAATGCTGCTGGCGGCGAGGACGGCGCCTAAGGCCAGAGGAGTGGACAATCTGGTGACCGCGATTGTGGCCGGGAAAACGAAAAACGCGCTGGCCGCCGAGATGCGGCGAATTGCGGAAAATGAGACGGGCGTTGCCTTTTTCGCCCGTGACGCGGTAAATGTCGACCATTCCCCATACATTATTCTCCTCGGGACGAAGAGCAAACCGATGGGATTGAATTATTGCGGCTTCTGCGGTTTTGATAACTGTCAGGCCAATGCGGCAGCCGGCGCCATCTGCGCTTATAATACGCATGACTTGGGGATTGCTGTCGGTTCAGCTGTCAGCGTTGCTGCCAGTCACCGGGCCGACAATCGGGTGATGTTTTCCGTCGGCCGGGCGGCGCTGAACCTGAAACTATTGGGTGAGGACGTCCGGGTTTGTTTCGGTATTCCGCTGAGCGTTACCGGGAAAAGCCCTTATTACGACCGAAAATAACTCTTAAATTTCACTCTGACGGGGCGTAAGCCCGAATATATTCTAGACATGAAAGGTCCGGTTGGTACAGCCGGGCCTTTTTGCATAAGCTCCCCTCTTCCGGCGAATCCTACTGGTCAGGACGACTCCGCCGAAAGAGGTGAAGAGGATGATGGGGGAAAATGCGCTGCCGCGCCGGGCTTATATCCTGATCCTCGGCATGGGACTGGTGTTGGGAACTCTGGCCGGGCGGCTTTTGATGCTTCAGATCATCCAGGCAAAGAGTCTGGCCGACCGGGCTTTGCGGCAGCGCAGTTATCAGATGGAAATGGAGCAGCCGCGCGGACGAATTCTTGACCGTTACGGAGCATCTCTGACGGGCGAATTTGAACATGAAAGCGTTTTTGCCTTTCCTTCTCTGTGTGAAGATAAAAGGGCTTCAGCCCAGATGTTGGCGGAAGTGCTCAACTTGGATTACACCGCAGTTTATGCCGAATTGAACAGCCGGAACGCACCTTTCCGTCTGAAAGCCGGCGTTACCCGACAGGAGAAGAACACGCTGGCGGTACTGCCGCTTCCGGGCGTTCTCATTTTGCCGGAGACAGTCCGCTATGGGCCGGGGGCTCTTGCCCGCCATACAGTGGGCTATGTCAGCCGTGCTGATAATATCGGAGTCGCCGGGCTCGAGAAAGAATACGATGCCTGTCTGCGTAGCGCCGGGGTAGAAAGGGTTATGGCTCTTCTGGACGGAAACAAAAATTTAATTTTGCCGGGGGGTTACCGGTGGCAGCCGAACGAGAGGGAGGAGAAAGGAAAGGACATCTATCTCACTCTTGACGCGGGCATTCAGTCGATAGTCGAGGCGGTGATGGAGCGCCGGGTGGCCAAAGGAGCCGTAGCCGTAGTACAGGCTGACACAGGAGAAATCCTGGCTTTAGCCAGCCGCCCCAATTTCGACCAGAATGATTTGGCGGCGTATTTGACAGCGGCCGATGCCCCGCTGCTAAATAGGGTGGTGAACGGTTATCCCCCGGGTTCTGTCTTCAAATATGTGGTTGCAGCAGCGGCGCTTGAGGAAGGAAGCGTTCACCC
Source organism: bacterium (assembly GCA_050943375.1). Taxonomy (GTDB): domain Bacteria; phylum Bacillota; class SLNR01; order SLNR01; family JBMNPB01; genus JBMNPB01. Next base: position 64,838 of record JBMNPB010000009.1, on the reverse strand, counting down.
GGAGGAGAAATTCATTTGCCCCGGATATACGCTGGTCAACGGGCGGCGCTTCCAGTGTCATAAATGGGAGGAAGGCGGGCATGGTGAACTGACGTTTGCCGAAGCGTTCGCAGCCTCGTGCAATTCCGTGTTTATTGAAGTTGGGCAGAGGCTGTCGGGGGACACGCTCCGGCGTTACGCCGCGATTTTCGGGTGCGGACAGAAGACTGGAAGCGGTATCGGAGAAGAGGATCCGGGTCTCGTCGACCCGCGGCCGATACTGTACCCGGGGGATATTGCTAACCTGTCAATTGGGCAGGGGTCTCTCCTTGTTACCCCGCTCCAAGTCGCCCGTATCCTGGCTGCTGTCGTCAATGACGGGCTGATGCTTCCCCTCCGCCTGGTCCGGCGAGCCGGGCAGTTAACAACGGTTCCCGCGGCGGCGGGAACTAGGATCATGTCTGCGGATACGGCCAGGACGCTGCGGGAAATGTCTTTCCTCACAACTACTACCGGTACCGGCCGTGCCGCGTTTGTGCCTGAACTCGGGAGCGCGGGTAAGACCGGCTCGGCTGAGACGGGCCGTTATCAGCCGGATGGGAAATCAATCCTGCATGTCTGGTTTGCCGGTTACGCACCGGCGGATGACCCCGAAATTGTCGTCGTTGTTCTCGTGGAAGACGGGGTGTCAGGGAGTGAGACGGCCGCTCCGGTATTCCGGGAAATTATTGAGGCGGTGTATCGTTGAATCCAGTAATTAACTGCTCTACCCTTTCATCGAGCGGGGATATATGGTAGTATGAAAGAGGCCGGACTTTGTCGGAAAAGAGTACCGGAGCGATGAGGTGGTAAGAATGCGGTTGACTAAGCTGGATGGAAATGTTGTCGGCAAGCAGTTGGCCAAGGCTTTCTATACGGCCGACGGAAAGCCTCTGCTGCGGGCGGGCGTCATCCTGACCGGAGAATATGTGCGGAGTCTGCGGCAGAAAGGTTTCCGCAGTGTATACATTAACGATGTCTATGACAAAGATATCGCCATCGACGATTTCATCGAGGAAAGCGTCCGCTTTCGTTCGGCCGGAAAAATTAAAGATATCATGGGACGATATATTGGCGGGGAGTCGGTGGAACAACAGGAGATCAAATCTGTCGTCGGCGATCTGCTCGCTTCGCTTGAAGGGAAAGAGAACATTTCGGCTGGTTTGACCGCATTGCGCAGTTTTGACGACTATACTTACGGTCATTCCGTAAACGTTTGTTTACTGGCAATGGTCATCGGGATTGATCTATATTATGACACTCGCAAGTTATACGAACTGAGTATTGGCGCATTGCTGCATGATATCGGGAAAATATTGATTCCCTTGGAAATCTTAAATAAACCGGCCGGACTGACGCCGGAGGAGGCCAAAGTTGTCCGCAAGCATACGGAGGAAGGTTTTGCAATTCTCCGGAAGCATTTCGACCTGAGTCTGTTGTCTGCCCACGTTCCCTTTGAGCACCATGAGTGGTATAACGGCAGTGGTTATCCGCGCGGTCTGAAAAGGGAGGGAATTATTGAATACGCTCGCATTACAACCATCGCCGACGTCTTTGACGCGGTGACTAACGATCGGATTTACCGTCCCCGCATAGCCTTAAATCAAGCGTACAATCTGATTGCCAAGCAGATGGATGCACAATTTGATCCGCGCCTTGCCCGTTGCTTTCTGGAACGCATACAGGTTTTTCCGAATGGAACCTACGTTCGTCTGAATACAGGGGAAATCGGAATAATAATCCGGCAGGCGGAAAAATCGAACCGGAAACCAACTGTCCGCCTACTGCTGGACCGTACGGGGGAGCGGCTAAGCTATCCGGTTGAGGTTGATTTGGTAAGGAAACCGGAACTGAGTATCGTCGAGGTACTCGATGCTTTTCAGCCAGAGCCGGCCGTTGAATGCAAGCCGGACTAGCGATATGGCAGCGGCAGATATTCATTCGAAGGTAAAATTACTTGCCACAAAACGCCTCCTCTTATGCATTTGTGGCATGAATGGTCCGGTATTTCCGTCTGCTGCCGGAAAAAATATTTTTATGTGGAGGGATCCTGCTTTTCTGTTGCCGGAAAGTTCCAGGCACGCATCTCCCGCTGCTGTCATATAATGAACAGCGACGAATCACGGGAGGTGGGATGCTTATGGAGCCGGCGTCAATGGTGATGGCGGCTGCGTCACTGCTGCGCGGTCTTATGCTGTTGGTATCGTACATTACTAACGGCAATACTTTTCCGCAGCCTCTGCCGGAAGAGGAGGAGAAGATCTATCTGGAACGGCTGGAGCAAGGGGACGAGCAGGCCCGAAATGTTTTAATCGAGCGGAATCTGCGTCTGGTGGCCCATATTGTCAAGAAGTTCGATAACACTGCCGAAGATATGGACGATCTGATTTCGGTCGGGACCATTGGTTTGATCAAGGCTGTCGCGACCTTCGACCGATCCCGGGGGACACGTCTGGCTACTTATGCCGCCCGCTGCATCGAAAATGAAATATTGATGCAATTACGCTCTTCTAAAAACAGCTGGGCCGAGGTCTCCTTAAGCGATTCAATTGGGGTCGATAAAGAAGGCAATGAAATTACTCTTGTCGATGTTCTTGGTACCGATCCGGATACAGTGGCCGATTTGGTCGAGGCAAATTTTGAACAAAAAAGCCTTTATGATAAAATCAAGGTTTTGAATAAACGGGAAAGAAAAGTCCTTTCTCTGCGCTACGGCCTGCCCGGCGGTATTCGCAAGACGCAGAGGGAAATCGCGAAGTTACTTGGTATCTCCCGTTCTTACGTTTCCCGGATTGAAAAGAAAGCCGTCAATAAATTGCATAAAGAGCTTTACTATGAAATCTGTCAGTAAGGCAGATCCGTCATAGCCCCGCTCTTGTTATCTGCCGCCGTCTGACAAGACGCCGTTGTGCACCTCCGCCGGGAAGAGCTTTCCTAAATCAGCCCGATATGATATAATCACATCGAAACTCCGGGCAAGAGGTGAGCTGATGCTGGAATTACTGTGTCCGCAGCTGTATTTATCTTCAGTTTATGCTTTGGATGCCGCCCGCCTTCGGGCCAGAGGGATAAAAGGGATTATCATGGATCTGGACAACACGATCGTCTCCTGGGGCGATTACACAAGAGACACCGAAAAACATGCCCGCCTGCAAGCCTGGTTCGACGACCTGCGGCAAGCGGGCTTTCAGCTTTGTATTTTATCCAATAACCGGGGGAAAAAGGTAACTGATCTGGCGGCCGGTTTCGGTATTGAAATTGTCACGAGTGCGGGTAAGCCGCGGCGAACCGCTTATCTGAGGGCGATGCGCGAGCTTGGGACCAGGGCGGAAACAACGGCGATGATCGGGGATCAGGTTTTTACCGATATCCTGGGAGCGAATCGCCTCGGACTGTACTCAATTCTCGTCGTTCCGCTCAGCCGACGGGAATTTATCCTGACCCGCCTGGTTCGCTTGGCGGAGCAGCGGGTATTAGCCACACTGCAAGCAAAAGGAATGCTGCCCTTCCCGGACCGGTTGGAATCATAAAGAAGTAAAACAACCAGCGGGGAAAAAAGAAGGCCTCACCTTCTTTTTTTTATCTTTGTATAAAACATCAAAGGTTTTGGATATAAATAGAATAGGCAGATTAACTGCCGGTGACCGGATGCGGGGGGGGGGGTATGGTATTGGGTGAGAAGCTGATAACAATCCGCCGGCTACTCCCAAAAGATGAAATTCAAAGCGGCGGCAACACCGGCAATATCTTAAAGCGGATGCGCGGGTTAGTCCGGGAGGCCAGAAATAATGAACCGGCACTCGCGGACAGTACCCTCTACGATATCGGGCTTGTCCGTCACGACAATGCCTGGGAAATCAAGATGTACTTTTTCTGCTGACAGAGATGAGCGGCTTGGGCGGCTCATCTGTTTTATTTCCGGCAGGAGAATCCTGGCGGAAAGGGAATGGTATACCGGGAAGGAAGGGGAGAGAGCGATGCTGGCAGTTATCAGCGGTCAGACTAAGATTTACGGGCTCATTGGGTTTCCTGTGCGGCAGACATTCTCGCCGCCAATGCATAACGCAGCTTTTGCTGCCGCCGGTCTCGATGCTGTTTATCTTCCTTTCCCGGTAGCACCGGGAAGTCTCCCGGACGCCGTGCGGGGGTTGCGGGGTTTGGGGATCGCCGGCTGGAATGTTACTTTGCCATACAAGACAGCGGTGATTGCACTGCTGGATGAGATTGAACCGGAGGCGAAGGCGGCGGGAACGGTGAATACAGTCCTCAACCGCAGCGGCCACCTTTATGGCTGTAGCACCGACGGAGCCGGCTTTCTTCTCTCTCTGGCGGAGAAAGCGGTGGAAGTCGCCGACAAAGCCGTTCTCTTGCTGGGGGCGGGCGGAGCGGCCCGGGCGGTGGCTTTTTCTCTGATGCGGGAAGGCGTCGGCCGGTTTATGATTGCTAACCGGACGGCAGAGAAAGCAGAGAATCTTGCCGTCAAGTTGCGAAACAGCGGCGGACGCACCCGGCCGGTAAAGACTCTGCCCTGGTGCGCCGAGGCCATTGACACCGCGGCGGCCGCGGCCGATATCATTATCAACGCGACTTCTCTCGGCCTGAAGCCGCGGACCGACCCGGTTATCCCACTTTCCTTCGACAAAGTCAGTCGGGAATGCATTGTCTGCGATTTGACTTATAACCCACCATTAACACCACTGCTGGCGGCGGCGGCAGCGCGTGGCCTGCGGACGGTCGGCGGCTGCGGGATGCTGCTATATCAAGCGGCGGCGGCCTTTGAGCTCTGGACAGGGCGAAAGGCACCCGTCGAAGTGATGCGGCAGGCTTTGCCGGTCATCTGACGTGGGAACCATTTTCGCTGACGGCAGGGGTTGCCGGGAAGCGGTGTTGAATAAGATAGAATACTAACTGCCTTTTGCCTGACGGCGGAAGGGCACGGAGGTGAGACGAGTGCCGGCAATTTGGGAAAATGCCCAGCACCGTACCGGATTTTCTTTTTGGGAGAAAAGTCTTTCCGTCCCGATCAGTTTGGGAGCAATTGCTTTCGGGCTGATTGAATTTGTGCAAGAAGGGTTTGTCTGGGCGCGGCTTCTTCCGTTCTGCATCGGCTGCCAAAATCTCATTCTTCTTTCTTACCGTAGATATCCGCAGTATCGGCGACCGGCTTTGCTGTTGGGCACCGGCTGTGCTTTACTGACACTTCTGTGCACCGGTTTTCCGCTGCTGTGAGGGCGCAGGGGGAATAATAACGGATTTGACTCAACCGTCAGTCCGGGAATGAAAAACGGAACAAGCACCGCCGGCCCAGTGCAGGCAATGATCGCAGCTGGCGGTTGCGGCAGGAGAGAGATTGGCAAACGAGATCCCGTAACCTTGAGCGGCAATTACCGATTCGTAAGCAGGACAGTGGGCGGCGATAGACCGCAGCTTTGCTTCTGGCAGCATGCGAGAATCTCCTTTCAGCTTTTTGCGATTAGTATGCGAACGCGCCCGGATTATTATCCGGCGCTGGCTGTCAGCAGCGGTCCTGACAAGTAAAGAGAGGCGGTGCAACGGTGGAAAACGGAGCGACGATAATAAAAAGGCCGGAAAGTGAGAAACTGCCGCTTGCACCTTATCCGGCCATCGGACTCGGGGTACTGGCCGTTTCTTTCGCCTCCGTACTGATTAAAATGACGGCAGCTCCGCCGCTGGCAGTTGCGGTCTATCGGATGGGCTTCACTCTTTTGGTGATACTCCCGGCCACCATCTTAATTGCCCGACGAGATATCAGCCGCCTGCGCCAGGAAGATCTCCTTTGCTCTGCTGGCAGCGGTTTTTTTCTGGCCTTGCATTTCGCGACATGGATAACGTCGCTGCGCTATACGTCGGTCGCCAGTTCCACCGTGCTGGTAACGACCCAGCCGCTGTTTGTAGTAGCCGGCTCCGCTCTCTTTTTTCGGGAGCGCCTGAGCCGACGTGCCTTCGGCGGGGTGCTTTTGGCGTTTGCCGGCAGTGGCCTTGTGGGCTTCAGTGATTTCCGAATCGGCGGCGCGGCGCTCTGGGGCGATTTGCTGGCTTTGCTTGGCGCTCTCACTTTTGCCGCCTACCTTCTTATGGGCCGGCGACTGCGGCAGCGTCTGCCGTTGCTGCCTTACACCACCCTCGTCTATGGGACATGCACGGCGGTCCTTGTGGGATTTTGCTTGGCTGCGAAGGTGCCTTTGGCGCCTTATTCCCGTTCCGAGCTGCTGATTTTCGCTGCGCTGGCGCTGCTAGCGACAGTATTCGGCCATACCGTTTTCAACTGGGCGGTCAAATATGTTCCCGCACCTGTTGTCGCCGTCAGCATTTTAGGTGAACCGGTCGCGGCGACGGGGCTCGCTTATCTCTTTCTGCGGGAAAGCCCCGGACTGTTGCAATTAATCGGCGGCCTGATTATTCTCGCCGGCATTAGTGTTTTCGTCGGTGCGAAGCCGGGATAATCAGAACGGAAGAGATGTCAGGAAAAAGCGCCAGAAAATATACGCCTGGACGGTGAGGACAACGGGCAGACCGTAAACGAAGCGAAGTTTTTCTGTCTTGTGGCGGAAGGCATACATGCCGGCCCAGACTCCGGCTGCCCCGCCGGAAATAGCGAGAAGGAGGAGCGTTCTCTCCGCCAGACGACGGCGGTGCCGCCGCGCCCGCCTTTTATCAACACCCATGAGGCAAAACCCGAAGAAATTCAGACTGATAACAAACCAAATGAGATAATGGATCATTGCGAACCCTCTTTTCCAGGCAGAATGGCGGAAGCGGTGCGGGCGGAGTGGATAATGCCAGGGCGGCGGTAGTTTGCCGTCAGCTGGCCGGCAAAGAAAAATCCCGTACGGCACGGGATTTTAAGCGCATTTAATCTTCGGGATGCGGGGGCATTAGCTCCGCTTCGGCGGTGAGTTTCTCCTCCAGCCATTCATCAAAAGCGGACTCGATAAATTTCGGGGCCGCTTTCGGTCTGGCCGCGGCCGGTATCTCTTTTGGCCGGCGCCGGAAAGGCCGATAGTCGGTCTGCTCCCAAAAAGGCGGATAGTCGTACTCGTTGTCGGAGAGGTATTTACGCAATTCGCTCATCCTTTCATGGGTACGGCTCAGCCGGACTTCTCTCTTATATTATACCAGACAATGCCGTAAAGGGACAACAAAAGAGAAAAAAGAGCGTCGTCACGGCAATCGGTCTATTCAGCCCGAAAATAGAATAGGCTCTAATGAGGTGGTGAGCAGCGATGGGCAAGTCGTTCCGGCTACTTTGGGCGGTTCTGGCCGTCCTGCTTCTGACGGCCTGGGGGACGCTCCGGGGAGCTGAATATGTAAGGAGCGTAAAAGGAATGCGCCAGACCATCCGGGAACAGCACTCCCTGATTGCCAGCCTGACGAACCGGACGGCCGCTTTGGAGGCTGAAAAGAAAGCGCTCCAAGAGCAGATAGCGGAAATTGAATGGGGTACCCGCGTCGTCGATTCCCCGGATAAATTGGTAACGGCGTTTATGGAAGCGTATAAAAACAGAAGCGGAACGCTGGCCCGGATGTACCTGACCGGAAGCGCCCGGGACAAGGTGCCGGCGTGCCCGCTGGGGCCGGCCAATCCTTTTGTTTCCCGCTATGAGATTCTGTCGCCCCGGCAGCCGGTCGTCGACAGCGACAACGTTCAGTTCCTCGTGCGGGTGCACGAGGAATATACCGGACAAGGGGAAATCGGCTATTACGATCTGACCCTGACTGTCGTCGAAAGCGAGTACCGGTATCTGATCGAAGCGATCAAACAAGGGCAGTACGTGCATCTGCAGAGGGAAGGCAGCCGCTCCAATCAGTAAAGTTACGCCCATAAGTCCCGGCCGGACGGGAAAGAAGACTGCCGCTCAGTGTTTAGAATGACTATTTACTGTCATATCCCCGGTTGAGAATAAAGGCTTTGACTGCTTCCGCTTCATTCGTGACTACGAAAATCTCCTGGACGCCGCCGTTGGATTTGGCGAGCAGTTTGAGGCCGGTTTGTGTCTTATATTTCGGTTCCAGTTCGACGCCGGAACCGCGGACGGCGCTTTTGATCCGTGCCGGAATGACCGACTGCACGGCCGGATGGTCGGCAACCTTTTCCAAGACGGGAGCAAGCCCCTGCAACAGGTGGTGCTCCCGTTTGACATTTTGGCGGCGGTGTTTTGGTTTGTGCGGTTTACTCAATAATTTCACCTCATTGTGAGTCTTACCGTTATTATAACATCCGGCGCTTCGTGGCGCCAGCGCGACAACAGAACTGCAGTCAAGAACAGTAACTGTCGGCGCTTGGATAAGTTGCTGTCAGCGGCTTCAGTTAAAGGTAAAAGTAATGACAGCATGTCCCAAGCTTTGCCTGAGGATGAGTTGTCGTCTATACTACTTCTGAGAAAGCCGGTTCGGTGAGGCTTTGTTTGCTTTGGGATGGTGCTGCTCCCGCTTCTCTGCTCAAAACAAAAAACGATGCGCATGAGGAACGGAGAATAGTGCCATCTTTTGTGTTTAATATGACCCCATGATTTTAACTTTTGGATAGCCCGACATCCCAGCCTGGCTGATACATAAACACGGGGTTATAATTACAGCAGAAACGATGACCCAGGAGGTGGCTTTGCTGGTAGCACAAGAAAAAGCGGTTCATTTCCGGCGGTCTTGGCAACAACTGACTAAGGGTTAGTGTTTACGCCGGCAATTTTTTTACAATCAGGACGCTGGTTCGGTAACCTTGCTTGTGCGGCGTTGTCTTAGCGCCGCCGCATTGCTGCTTCGCTTTTCCGGACTCGGCGGAATTTTGCGCATCACGGCCGGCAAGAGAATGTGGAGCCTGATGACAGCGGTCAATAAAACAGCCGCGGAATAATGTGGTGGGTTAGTTTTTACGCGTCGGGAACATAGACTAATGGTGCAATAATGGTCTGGGGTTGCGAAAGCAGTCTCAAACTTAACGCGGCCGCGTTGCTGACAATCGCAGGGTTTGTCTGCTGATAGCGGCAAGATGCAATATTGCCTTGAGATGGCCATTTTCACTGACCGCAGTTATTCTGACTAATCTTGGCAACCGGGGATAAACTGGCAGCCGCAGGAAACACTATTGCCAGAAATCGGGATGAAGCAGGATTATTTGAACCGTATGCCGAAAAAGAGGAAATTCGGTCCGAGGAAGAATCGGAAATATTTGAGGGGGTAATAAATGTGCCAAGCGACATCGAAATCGCCCAGCAAGCCGTCATGGAGCCGATTGCAGCCGTCGCCAGGCGGATTGGCCTGGCGGAAGACGATATTGAATTGTACGGAAGGTACAAAGCGAAAGTGTCCTTGGCGGCGCTGGAGAGAAACCGGAATAAGCAAGACGGGAAACTGATCCTTGTCACCGCGATAAATCCAACGGCGGCAGGGGAAGGAAAAACGACTACGACGGTCGGACTCGGTCAGGCTTTTAACCGCATGGGGAAGAAATGCATCATCGCGCTGCGGGAACCTTCCCTTGGCCCCTGCATGGGTGTCAAAGGCGGGGCAGCCGGCGGCGGCTACGCGCAGGTAGTGCCGATGGAAGATATTAATCTCCATTTTACCGGCGATATTCACGCCGTGACCACCGCCCACAATTTGCTTGCCGCTATGCTGGACAATCATCTGCAGCAGGGCAACGAATTGGGAATTGACCCGCGCAGCGTCCCTTACCGGCGGGTCATGGATATGAATGAGAGGGCTCTGCGAAATATCGTCGTCGGCCTTGGGGGCAAAGCCCAAGGGGTGCCCCGGGAAGATGGCTTCATGATTTCCGTGGCCTCCGAGGTCATGGCCATATTGTGTCTGGCCTCCGATTTGATGGATTTAAAACAGCGGCTCGGCAATATCATCGTTGCCTACAATCGGGGCGGGGAGCCGGTGCGAGCGGCCGATCTGCGGGCGAACGGAGCGATGGCTCTTCTCCTCAAAGACGCCATCAAGCCGAATCTGGTGCAGACGTTGGAGAATACTCCCGCTTTCATACACGGCGGTCCATTTGCCAATATCGCCCACGGCTGCAACAGCACCGTGGCGACTAAACTCGCCCTGAAACTGGCTGATATCGTGGTAACGGAAGCCGGTTTCGGCGCTGACCTGGGTGCTGAGAAATTTTTTAATATTAAGTGCCGTTCTGCCGGGCTGCGGCCGGATGCAACAGTTCTTGTTGCGACTATCCGGGCGCTCAAACTGCACGGCGGAGCAGGAAAAGCAAATCTTGCGGCGGAAGATTTGGCTGCTCTGGAGAAAGGCATTGCCAATCTGCAAAAGCACATCGAGAATTTACGGAAATTCGGTATCCCGCTTATTGTGGCTATCAACCGTTTCCCGACCGACACTGCGGCCGAAATCGCCTTGGTTGAAGAACACTGCCGACGTCTCGGCATCCCCGCTGTCTTGTCCGATGTCTGGGAAAAAGGCGGGGTTGGCGGCGTCGAACTGGCTGAACAAATATTGGCGGCGCTGGATCGGGAGCCGGCTTCTTTCCGTTTTCTGTACGACGCGGCCAGTCCGATCAAAGAGAAGATCGGAACCATTGCCCGGGAGATTTACGGGGCCGATGGAGTTGAATATACAGCCGAAGCGGAAAGAAACATCCGACGCCTGGAACGCCAGGGACTCGCCGGAACTCCGGTCTGCATGGCGAAGACGCAATACTCCTTATCCGACGACCCGGCCCGCCTCGGCCGGCCAAGCGGTTTCAAGATCACGGTGCGCAATGTTACCCCGTCGGCGGGAGCCGGCTTTGTGGTTGCTTTGACCGGGGAAATCATGACAATGCCCGGCCTGCCCAAAAGACCGGCGGCCGAGAACATGGATATTGATAATAACGGTCGAATCAAAGGATTGTTTTAAGGGGGAATAGATGTGGCCGCAGCGATAATCGACGGTAAAATCATGGCTGCCGCCGTCCGGCGGGAAGTCAGGGCTGCCGCCGACAGTCTGGCGGCGGAGTCCGGGTTGGCGCCCGGGCTGGCTGTCATTCTCGTCGGTGACGATCCCGCCTCCCGGATCTACGTCCGATATAAAGCAGAGGCTTGCGCGGAGGTAGGTATCATCTCCCACGTTCATAATCTCCCGGCGGAGACGACGGAAGAAACAGTAGCTGATTTAATCGGGTCTTTGAATGAAAACGACGCCGTCGACGGCATCCTGCTCCAATTGCCCCTGCCAGCCGGTAAAGACGAAGAAAGACTTCTGCAGATGATTCGGCCGGATAAGGATGTGGACGGTCTTCACCCGGAGAATGCCGGCAAACTGCTGCTGGGTGCGGGCGGTCTGCTTCCCTGTACGCCGCAGGGAGTGATCGAAATGCTGCAGCGTTCCGGTGTTGAAATAAACGGCAAAAGGGCGGTAATGGTCGGGCGCAGCAATATCGTCGGCAAACCGATGGCGCTGTTGCTCCTGCAAAACAACGCGACTATCACCGTTTGCCATTCCCGGACCCGGGATTTGGCCGCGGTTACGCGGGAGGCCGACATTTTAGTGGCAGCTGTCGGCAAGCCGGAATTCATCAAAAAAGAGATGGTCAAGCCGGGGGCTGTTGTTATCGACGTGGGGATGAACCGGGTTGGAAAAGCCCTCGCCGGCGACGTGGACTTCGACGCCGTGAGTGGAGTTGCCGGGATGATTACGCCCGTGCCGGGCGGTGTCGGGCCGATGACCATTGCCATGCTACTCAAAAACACGGTGCAGGCGGCGAAACTGCGGCGCGGTCTGAAATAGCGAAAAACAAATTTGGGACGACGGGGGAACGCAGATATTGCGTTCCCCTCCCGTACAGTTTATTGACAATACAACGCGGGGTTCGGACTCGAGATTCTGAATATTTTGATGCCGGACGGGGATATAAAAAAGTCAAACCAGAAAGTAAAAGTCAAAGGCCGAGGCGTAAACTGTGCTAAGTGCCGCAACAATTCACCGCTCCTGGGCAGGTGATCGGCGAAGCCGGACGAGTGGCCGGATAGAACCGCCCATGACGTTGTCTCAACCCCCAAAAGGGTAATTGAAAGTTAAAGGTTGAAATAAGAATATTTCTCTTGTCAATATTCTCAGGCCGGGCGGCTTCGGATAAGCTTAAGAGCCGTCCATGCGGACGGCTCCCACTGTATCCATTATAGCTTAGTTTTCGGCTTGTGAACGGGGAATGTATCGGGAAAAAAACGGGAAAGATTCGGAAAGGAACTATCACCCCAGCCGCTGGCTTCCTTTGCAAATGGGTTACTGCAAAGAGTCAGCTATATGCTAAGGCTGCCAGTTGCAGCCGCTAGCTTCCATTGTTAATGGATTACTACATAGTCAGCCAGATGTTAAGGTTGCCGGCGGCAGAGGCGAGGGATAAATATCAGAAAGGAGTTCATTTGTACCAATGATCTTTTCACAGGTTGTAGGGTAATAGTATTCACAAGAGATCCTCTCTTTTAGTGATATGGCTTTTGTCGATTACACCTTACCAAAAGGATGATCTCTCGTCTTTTTCACCAACAACAATTTTGCCTTCCCATAGAAAATCAGAATCCGCACATTCCCCTTGACAGGCAGCTGCCGATGGATTATTATACGAATAATATATGCTAAAGACAATGACCGGGAAGAGTAAGCCTTCCGCCGACGGCAAGCGAACCGGTGACAGTGCGAGACCGGTGACGTTACGGGAAGGCTGAATGGGCCCGGAAGTTGCAGCCCGAAAAGTATTGAGTAGGCGTTGCCGGAACTTCCGCCGTTAGCAGGGAGCGCGTATCGGACTTTGTCCCGTACGTTGTCAGAGCGGGCCGCAACTGCGGCCAACAAGGGTGGTACCGCGAAGTATGCCTTCGTCCCTTACCGGGGATGGAAGGCTTTTATTTTTCCCATAATAATATCAGATGAAGGAGGAGATAACATTGACACAAGGGCGAATGCTTAGTTTAATGCGCCCGACCGGCAAACTGCATTTGGGGAATTATTTGGGGGCTCTGGACAATTGGGTTAGATTGCAGGACGAATACGAATGCTTTTACGGAGTGGCCGACTGGCACGCGCTGACGACTGGTTACGCGGAAACCGGTGAAATCCGGGAGAATACCCGTCAGATGGTTATCGACTGGCTCAGCGCCGGGCTTGATCCGGAGCGCTGCACGATGTTCATCCAATCCCATGTGAAGGAGCACGCTGAATTGCATCTGCTCTTGTCCATGATTACCCCCATCTCTTGGCTGGAGCGTTGCCCCACTTACAAAGATCAACTGCAGCAACTGGCTGACAAGGATATCGCGATGTACGGCTTTTTGGGTTATCCGGTGCTGATGACCACTGATATAATCATTTACAAAGCCACCCATGTTCCAGTCGGCGAAGATCAGGCACCACACCTGGAAATCTGCCGGGAAATTGCCCGCCGTTTCAATTATATGTACGGCAACGTTTTCCCGGAACCGGCCATCAAACTGAATCGGGTGACGATGCTGCCGGGAGTCGACGGCCGGAAAATGAGCAAGAGCTATGGCAATGATATCAGCATGTCGGCCAGCCCGGATGAAATCAGGGAAAAGGTCCAGATGATGGTCACCGACCCTGCTCGCATCCGAAAAGACGACCCGGGCCATCCGGATGTCTGTGTCGTTCATGCTTTCCATCAGGTTTTTAATCAGGAGCAGATCGGCACGATCCGGGAGGAGTGCACCGGCGGGAAGATTGGTTGTGTCGCCTGCAAGAAAGCTTTGATTAACAGATTGATTGAAGTACTCACTCCGCTTCACGACCGGCGCCGGGATATTGAAAGCCGACCCGGTTATGTGGAGTCAGTGCTGAAGGAAGGCGCCGGTCGGGCGCGGCAGGTCGCGGCCCGGACATTGGCTGAAGTCAGGGAACTCATGAAAATGAACTGAACAAGCGGTAGTTTCAGCGCAGAAGCAATTTTGCCCCGGCGGCGAGGAGAGCGAGGCCGACCAATTGCGGCCAGCTGCACGCAATCCGGTGGGCGCCGAAGAGGCCGAGATGGTCAATAATAAGCGCAAACAGGACCTGTCCGACGATGATGGCTGTCGTGGCATTGGCGACACCGGTGTTGGAAATAGCGAGAGCGACGCCGTAAATGATGATCACATTGAGTACCCCACCGAGCAATGTGTACCAGGGGGCTGTTGTGACCGCAGTCAGATCGCCTTGCCCGAGATGAAGGACGAAGAGAAGCAGGAAAATGAGGACTGTCCCGGTCAGATGCACGACAAAGCTGGCGCCGAGCAGTCCGGTGAAACGGCTGAGAACGGAATTAAACGTTCCCTGCACCGCCATGGCGGCGCCGGAGATGAGGGCGATGCCCAGAAACACTATCTTTGCTGTCATGATCGGCTCCTTATACGGATTGTATTTATCCTGCCGGCGGCTAATGGCACATGCTTTAGCTTTTCCGCTTTTCAGCCGGCTATGCGGCAAAACTTCGTCCGGAGTCACTTTGTTTTGCATAAAACAGCAGAATTGCCTATAATGGTTATAGATTTTGCTAAATGAGGGGTTGGCGGATTGAGAATCAGCCATTTGTATCGGAATGAACTGCGGCTGGTGCGGGGTGAATACCGGAATTGGATTATCATCGTCGGAGTCTTTTTTTCCCTGGTCGCCGCCGGCAGTTACCTTTATCTGACGGCCAATCCCGCAGATGCGGACAGAATCTTGGGACTGGCTGAAAGTAAATTACCGCAAATCAACAGCGGTGAAGGAATTATCGGTATTGTGCTGCGGCGCAATTTATTGGCGACGGCGCTGATTACTTTTTCCGGCTTTTTCACTTTTGGGCTGCTACCGCTGGCGAATATCGCCGTCAACGCCTTTATCATCGGTACTCTGCTCAATATTTTAAGCATCCGGATGGCTGTGAGCCCTTTCCGGGTCATCTTTTTCGGCATTCTCCCCCACGGCCTGTTTGAGATTCCCGCCCTGGTGCTGGCCGGTGCTTTGGGAATCCGCTTGGGAGCGGCAGTCCTTCGGCGTCTGGCCGGCCGGAGCGACAAGCCTCTCACCGCTTATCTGGGCGAGAGCGCCCGGACGTTTGGTCTTGTGATCGTGCCGCTTCTCCTTTTGGCCGCGATAATCGAAGGGACACTGACGATAAATCTGATTAACTTCTTCCTGAACCCTTAGTCCGGCGCGGGGCTGGCCAGGAAAAATAAAATATGGTACGATAAAGTGTGTTTAGAAAGCGGGGTGAGAGAGATGGCGGAGATTACTGTTATCCATGGCCCTAACCTGAATTATCTGGGCCGCCGGGAAACCGCGATCTATGGGAATGACACTCTTGCCGATATTAACCGGCAACTGCGTGAGGTAGGCGAAAGGCTAGGCCTGACCGTAGAATGCATCCAGTCCAACCATGAAGGAGAGATCATTGACGCCATCTACAAAGCCGCGGAACGGAGCGCAGCGTTGATTATCAATCCCGGGGCGTATACCCATTACAGTTACGCGATCCGGGACGCCTTGGCGGCGGTTGGTCTGCCGGCAGTCGAGGTTCACCTCACCAATATTTACGCCCGGGAGGAATTCCGGCATCATTCGGTGCTCGCTCCGGCCTGTGTAGGGCAAATCACCGGTTTCGGCCGGGGCAGTTATCTGCTTGCGCTGCAAGCCGTCGCCGGGCTGCTGAAGGGCGACACTCAGCGGGAGGTAGCAGAATGAAGACAAGAATTGCCAATCTCCGCTCCCGGTTTGCGGCTGTCGGTGTCGATGGTATGCTGATAACCCGTCCGGAGAACCGAGCTTATCTCAGCGGCTTCAGCGGTTCGTCCGGCTGGCTCGTTGTTACGGTGGAAAAAGCTTATTTGCTGACCGATTTTCGCTATACGGAGCAGGCCGGACAGGAAGCGCCCGAATGCACGGTTGTGCAGCATGGCCGCCGGATTGCCGACACTTTGCGCGAAATCCTGCGGGACGAAGGAAGCCGGCGAATCGGCTTCGAAAAAGATTTTGTGACTTATGAGCAATATGAAACACTCCGGGACAAACTGCCTTTTGCCGAAACGGTCCCTCTGGCCGGAACGGTCGAGGAACTGCGGATGGTCAAAGACACGGCCGAACTGGAAATGATTGCGGCGGCCGTCGGCATCGCCGATCAGGCTCATGCCGCAATCCTGAAATACCTTCGCCCCGGCCTGACAGAGAAAGCGGTGGCAGTGGAGTTGGAGCACCGCATGAAATTGCTCGGGTCGGAGCGGAACAGCTTTGCTCCGATAGTCGCAACCGGACCCCGTTCTTCGCTGCCCCACGGGCAGCCGACCGAACGGTTTCTCGGCCGGGGCGAAGCGGTCAAAATGGATTTTGGCGCCGTATACGGGGGTTATTGCTCCGACCTGACCCGGACCGTCTATCTTGGGGAGGTTTCAGCCCGGCAGAAGGAGATCTACGCTATCGTCCTCGCGGCGCAGTTGGCGGCAATTGCCGCTGTCAAACCGGGAGTTCGGGGCTGCGACGTCGACGCCGTCGCCCGGAAGATTATCAGTGACGCCGGTTACGGCGAAAATTTCGGGCATGGGCTCGGGCACAGCGTAGGAAGGTATATTCACGAGAATCCGCGTCTGGCGCCCGGCTCTGAGGCTGTCCTTGCCCCCGGCAACGTGGTGACGATCGAGCCGGGAATTTATATTCCGGGTTGGGGGGGAGTCCGGATCGAAGATATGGTTGTCATTACCGAGACCGGCTGCCGGGTGCTGACGGAAGCACCGAAAGAACTGACAGTAATTCATTATTGAGAACAACCGGGGGCTGCCCGGTGGTATGACCAGGATATTATGCACAGGAGGTTGACAGTCTATGATTACGACTAACGAATTTCGCACCGGCGTAACCATTGAGTTGGATGGCGACGTCTATGCCGTTGTTGATTTCCAGCATGTCAAGCCCGGTAAAGGCGCGGCTTTTGTCCGCTCCAAGCTGAAGAACGTGAAAACGGGGGCGGTCCTCGAGCGGACGTTCCGAGCCGGTGAAAAAATGGCCCGGGCCCATATCGAGCGCCGGGAAATGCAGTATCTTTACAGCAGCGGCGACGATTATTATTTCATGGATACCGCCAACTACGAGCAGATCATTCTGCGTGCCGACCAATTGGGCGATGCCATGCAGTATTTAAAAGAGAACATGACAATCGGCGTCATGTTTCATCAGAATGTTTCCTTCGGGGTCGATCTGCCAAATACGATTGACCTGCAGATCACGGAGACGGCTCCCGGCTTCAAGGGCGATACGGCAGCGGGTGGAACAAAGCCGGCGACTCTGGAAACGGGCTATGTCGTCCAGGTGCCTTTCTTCGTTAATACAGGCGATACGATCCGGGTTGACACCAGGACCGGGACGTACGTCGAGAGAGTCTAACCTGTCACGGCCCGTTGTTTTGCGGCGTCCCGCCAAGTATAATATCCCGGAACCGGGAAACATTAATAGCGAGATTGCAGGCATCAACGGGAACAGGGGGTAGGCAAATGGCGGAATTGAAAGAAAAAATAGCTTATCTGCAAGGTCTGGCGGAAGGTTCCGGAATGAACAGCAACAGTCGGGAAGGCCAGCTGTTGAACGGCATTATCGGCGCTTTGGCGGCCGTGGCCGGAGAAGTGGAGAGAGTCCGGGAAGAACAGGAAGAATTGAGCCGATATACGGAGTATGTTGACATGGACCTCGGCGAATTGGAGGAAGAGGTGTACGGCGCTGACGACACTTTGGATTTGGTGGAAATGAAATGTCCCCATTGCGGTCAGGCCGTCTATTTTGAAGAAGAAGCATTGGATGCCGACGAACCGCTGGAAGTGACCTGCCCCGATTGCGGCGATTTGGTGTACAGCAATGACCGGGAGAAAATGGTTGCCAGAAACGGCGTCGATGGAGAGAAAACCTGATTTGATGTTTTCAGCCAGGTAGAATTATGGCAGAGCAGTATGCCGGGCGGCGGCTGCTCTGTCTTGGCGTCCGGACCGCAGTCAGTTCCGTTGACACCGGGCTTCGGGTTAATTATAATAAGGTTAACAGAATCGTGACGGGAGAGGTGATCCGTGATGCGGGACGAAGTCAGCCGGGCGAGGCAGGAACTGGCGGCGCAGGATTATAAATATACGCCCCAGCGGGAAATCATCGTCCGGGTAATTGCCGGGCACCCGGATGAGCATCTAAGTGCGGACGAAGTATATTCTCTGGTCCGGCAAAAAGCGCCCGATGTTGGCATGGCCACTGTCTACCGGACCCTCGATTTGCTCGAGCGTCTCAAAATCATCCACCGGATGAATTTTGGCGACGGTAAAAGCCGTTATGAATTGTGTCAGGCGAACACGCATCACCACCACCATCTTGTCTGCCTGGAATGCGGTGAAATCACCGAAGTTAAAAAAGATTTGCTGGCCCAATTGGAAGAAACGGTCGCCCGGGAAAATGATTTTACCATTGTCGACCACGATCTTCAATTCTTCGGTTATTGCCATAAATGCCGTAGCCGGAAGGATAAGACAGCGGAAACAACGGATTAGTATCCATACAAGAAGAAACACAGCGCTCCAAACAGGGGGCGTTTTCTTTTTATCAGGCCTGGCCGAGATTATCATTAAAGCCAGGTAGAGCGGAGGCCGTGAAGGGCTTTTTTCTTTTGCCTTAATATGGAAATATCCGTGGAAATTAGCATAAACTCCCGGGCTTGGCAATATCTATAATAAGCAAAAGGAGGAGACATGATGGCCGGACCAAAAGTTGCCCTGTTGCCATTCCCGTTCCACCCGCCCGGCAGCGCCACCGCCCCGCCGCCGGAGGCAATCCGGCGCCTGCACAGCGAAATCCTGCCGTTTCTGCCCGAAAGCATCCGCCGGATCATTGCCGAATTGCCGGAGGATATCGCTGAGGTACTGGAAGAAATCAGGCTGCGGCTGGGCCGTCCGCTCATGATTGTCGGCGGTAGCGGCGATCTGTTGCTCCGTCCGGACGGTGCAGTGACGGATGCCCCCGGTGTGGCTTTCAATGTGGGCACGGAAGAATTCCGGCAGGCCGTTCAGCTCGTCAGTCAGGGATCTCTTTATGCTCTGGAGGACGAATTGAAAGGGGGCTATATTACCTTGCCGGGCGGGCATCGTATTGGACTGGTCGGGAAAGCGGTCAACGACCGGGGAAAGCTGAAGACGCTGCGGCAAATCAGCGGAATTAACTACCGTTTGGCGAGAGCCGTGCCGGGCGCGGCTGACGCCGTCCTGCCCCACCTCATTGAGCGGAGCGGCGGCATTTACAGTACTCTCCTTGTCTCGCCGCCGCGCTGCGGTAAAACGACTCTCCTGCGTGATCTGGTTCGTCAGCTGAGCGACGGCGTCCCGGCACTGCGGCTTCGCGGGCATAAAATCGGTTTGGTAGATGAGCGCTCCGAAATTGCCAGTTGCTTTGCCGGTAAGCCGCAGAACGATGTGGGCATCCGGACTGATATTCTCGACGGGTGTCATAAGGCGGAAGGGATGCGTTTGCTGCTCCGGTCGATGTCACCTGAGATTATCGCGACGGACGAAATCGGTCATCCGGAAGACGCGGCCGCCATTGAAGAAGCAGTTAACGCCGGTGTCCGGGTGATTGCGACGGCGCACGCTGCGAATCCGGCAGAACTGAAAGAGCGGCCGAGTATTCGGCCGCTGTGGAACGCTAATGTTTTTCGGCGCATCATCATTCTCGGCCGCAGCCGGGGGCCTGGCACGGTCGAGAAAATCATTGAAGGTGATAAACGGTGATTCTCTGGGTAAAAGCGATCGGTTCGGTTCTGCTTGTCGCAGCTTTTAGTCTGGCCGGGTATGTCGTAGCCGATAATTACAGCCGGCGCCCCAAAGAGCTGCGGGATCTCCTGACAGCGCTTCAAATGCTCGAGACGGAAATAATGTACGGCGCCGTTCCTCTGCCGGACGCGCTTTACCACATTGCACAATTCAGCAAGGGTTCGGTTCGTGACCTTTTTGCCGGCGTCAGGGCAATGCTTCTATCCGGGCAGGGGCGCACGGCCGGGGAAGCGTGGCAAATCAGTCTCGAGACCATTTTCCCGGCGAGTTCCCTTAGCGACACAGATCAGGCGATTCTCGCCGGTTTCGGCGGTTCCCTCGGAATCTCGGACCGGGAAGACCAAGTCAAGCATATCAATCTGGCGCGGGAACAACTGAAAAGAGAAGAAGCAATAGCAACGGAGGATAGTCTCCGCTGTGTCCGCCTTTGGAAATCACTGGGCTTATTAGCCGGACTGGCCGTCTGTCTGGCCGTTATCTGAATGTCGAAGGAGGCTGGAAAGTGGATATTGACTTGATTTTCAAAATTGCCGGAGTCGGAATTCTTATTTCGGTCCTGAACATTGTCCTCAAGCAGGCGGGGAAAGACGAGCAGGCCCAGATGTTGACCCTGGCCGGGGTAGTGGTAGTACTGATGATGGTAATCCAAATGATCAGCCGGCTCTTTCAAAGTGTCAGCACGATGTTTCGCCTCTATTGAGGGCTGCCGTTATGGACATTATGCAAATAGTCGGCTTTGGCATCGTCGTTACAGTTCTGCTGGTGGTTTTGCGTCAGGAAAGACCGGAGATGGCTGTGCAGCTAAGTGTTATTGCCGGCATTCTGATCTTTCTTGCTCTGGTCGGACGGATTTCCGCCGTGCTGAATATCCTGGAAAATCTATCGCTGCGCGTAAACCTCGATTCGCTCTATTTCCACACTGTCTTGAAAATTATCGGCATAGCTTATGTCGCCGAGTTCGGCGCGCAGATCTGCCGGGACGCGAGCGAGGGAGCAGTGGCGTCGAAGATAGAATTCGCCGGTAAAATTATGATTGTTATTCTCGCCGTGCCGATTATCGGCGCTATCCTGGAAACGGTAATCAATCTGTTGCCATAAGGTGGGAGAGCGGTGAAGGGAGAAAAACAAATTGTTTTCGTCTTGCTGGCAATCCTGTTCAGTATTGGTGCCGCTACCCCGGCAGCGGCTGCCGGCCCGGACGAAATCATTGCCGAGCAACTTGACGTTCTTCAGGTGGAAGGGATTGAGAATTATCTGAACGCGTTACGGCAGGATGTCGGCGAGTATCTGCCATCTTTCGGCATCAAAGACATCCTGGCCTTGCTGCGAGGCGAAGATAGTTTCGACTTTTCCGCTTTTCTGCGGGGTTTGATGCGCTACCTCTTCCGGGAAATAGTTGCCAATTCGGGGATCCTGGGCAAGCTGATAGTGCTGGCCGTCTTCTGTGCCGTCCTGCAGAATCTGCAAAACGCCTTTGAAAATGAGACAATCGCGAAACTCGCTCACAATGTCTGCTATTTTCTGCTGATCATGATTGCGGTAAACAGTTTTTCTCTGGCCCTTGCGGTGGGAAAGGCGGCAATTGACAGCATGGTCGGCTTCATGCAGATGCTGCTGCCGGCCTTGCTGACGCTGCTGGCCGCTCTGGGCGGGATAACCACGGTAGCCTTACTGCAGCCGTTGCTGATTCTGATGATCAATGCGATCGGGGCGCTGGTCAAAAATATCATTTTCCCGCTCCTCTTTTTTGCCGCCGTGCTGGATATCGTCGGGAATCTATCCGAGAAATTCAAGGTGACCCGTTTCGCGGCCTTGCTGCGGGAAACCAGCGTCGTCGCCATGAGCCTTGGGTTATGCGGTTTTCTGGGACTTGTCACTATTCAGGGCGCCGCCGGTTCCGTAGCGGACGGGGTAACATTCCGGACGGCAAAATATCTGACGGGGACCTTCGTTCCGGTAGTCGGCGGGATGCTGTCCGATGCGGTGGAACTGGTGATGGGTTGTTCCATAATTCTAAAAAACGCGGTGGGGATTTTCGGTCTACTGGCGGTCTTCTTTATCGCTGTTTTCCCGCTGCTGAAAATCGGCTCCCTCGTTATTATCTACAAGGCGGCCGGCGCTTTAATTCAGCCGCTGGGCAACGGCATGGTTGTCGACTGCCTGAGTAGTATGGGCAATTGCCTGGCTTTGGTTTTTGCTGCCGTAGCCACGGTCGCAGTCATGTTTTTCGTTGCCGTTACCATGATTATCGGCGCCGGCAACATCACCGTCATGATGAGGTAGGTGGCAGGGATTGAGTGTTATCAGTGAATGGATTCGGAGTCTCATTTTTATTCTCATTCTGGCCGGCATTGTGGAGATGCTGATACCCAGAGGCAGTATGCACCGTTTTGTCCAAGTGGTGCTGGGCCTGATGATCATCATGCTGCTTTTGCAGCCGCTGTTGGGGCTGTTGAGCCGGCAGACCTTCTTTGAGCGGCGCCTCGCGGCAATCAGTTGGGAGGTCGGACGGTCCGGCGACGCTGCGGCCATTATCGCCCGGAGTGAGGACTTGGCCGGGCGCAACGGGCGGTTCGTCGCGGATGAATTCCGCCGGCAGGCGGCCGCCCAGAGCGAAGCTTATGCCCTGACCGTTGACGGAGTGGCAGCAGCGGCGGCCGAAGTAGAGGCAGTCATTAACAACGTTTCCGGGCGGCAAAGGCCGGAGATCAATCTGCTCCGCCTTCGGATCGAGACGGGGGAAGCAGCGGACGGCGCGCCGGGAGTCGCCGTCGACTCGGTCCGGGCGGTAATGGTCGGTCCGGCGACGGATGCCGGGCAGGCGGAGGCGGTCTTGCCGGCGGCGGGGGTGACGGAGGCGGAGAAAGAGAGAATTCACGCCGAACTGCTCCGGACATTCCATAATTTCTACGGTCTTTCGCCGGAGAAAATTATTATTGAAATAAATTAACGGGAAAGGTGGGAGGTTTATGGGCGACAATGGCAATCAAAAGGGGTTTTGGCGGAAGTGGCTGCCGGGAAGCGGTGATTTCCGGGTCTTCAACCTGAAAGGGCCCCGGCTGAAAACAACCGCCTGGCTGTTTGTTCTGGGGATGGTGGGCATCTTGCTGATTCTGGCCGGGAATCTCATCCCGGAGCGGCAAGCAAGAAACATCATTCCGGGGGAGGCTGTGGAGACTTTCGGGGCGCGCAAGCCAACGGCTGTCGAAGCGGAGTGGACAGCGTTCGCCGATTATGAGAAAGCGCTTGCTGCTGATCTGGCTTCAATCCTGTCCCAAATCGACGGCGCCGGGGCGGTATCGGTCAGCATTTCCCTGGAGACGGGGGTGGAAAAGATTTATGCCCGGAACACTACGGTCACCAACCGTACGGTGGAAGAAAAAGACTCCGGCGGAGGAACCCGCGTAACGACGGAAGTGGACGAAACGGGGGAACTGGTGATTGTGCGGGAAGGGCAAAGCGGAAATGAGGCGCTGGTGGCCGTGAAGGAAATCCGCCCGCAGATCGCCGGCGTCGTTATTGTCGCCGAAGGCGCCGCCGCTTCCCAGGTAAAAGCCGATCTGACCCGTGCCGCGGCGACGGCGCTGGCGATCCCGGCGGTGCGCGTCCAAGTGTTTGTCAAATAATGAGACAGGGGTGATAAAAGTGCGCGAGGGCGCTTTCCGGTTTTTCGCATTGCTGCTGTTTGTCTGCCTGATCTATTACGGTTATAGTCTGGCGGCAAACAATCTGGATAATACCCTGACCGTCAATCGGATTATCGCCGACGCCGCCGGGACGGAAGATGCGGCCGGCGGTGAAGTGCCGCCCGATACAACATTGGCCGATGATGTCATTGATGCCGGCAATCCGGCCGTGACGATCTTGAACGACAAAGGAGAGGATTTTTTCATCGATTACCGCCTGGAGCGGGAGAGGACGCGGAGTTATCAGCTGGAACTGCTGACCGGTCTGGTGGAGAATGCCCAGATTGACGCGGCCAGCCGCAAAGAAGCGGCTCAGGAACTGTTAGCCGTCTCCGCGGCAGTGGAAAAGGAACTGAGCATCGAGAGCATGATCAAGGCGAAAGGGTATGCGGATGCGCTCGTCCTCCTCAATCAGGGTTCGGCGGTGGTCATCATCAAGGCGGCCGTTCTGGGTGATGCCGATATCGCCCGGATTGCCGATATTGTCACCAAAAGTACGGGAATGGGGATGGACCGGGTGATTATCATGCCGAAAGCATGAGGAGAGCTTTGAAATAAGGCTTTGCCGTCTTTCCTGCGGCGGCAAAGCCTTTTCCCGTGCGGGAGGAGGAATTGAACGCCGGGAAGAGAATAGTTATCTTTATTTAGACGCCCGCCGCCAGCCGCTCCTCATATCAGGCATAATTCCGGACGGGGCAAGAATAAGCATATTAGCGGTTAACTGCTATCTATGGTGGGATAATAGACGGGGGTGGAACCGGTGGAACATAAGAACCTGACAGGGGAGGCGGCCGGCGAAGAAGGCGGCTCAATCCGGATCGCCGACGATGTAGTGGGAATAATTGCCGGTCTGGCAGCGACTGAAGTCGCCGGCGTCTCCGGCATGAGCGGGGGAATAGCGGGCGGAATCGCTGAAATGCTCGGCAAGAGGAATTTCTCCAAAGGGGTCAAGGTCGAGGTCGGCGAGAAAGAGGCCGCCGTCAATTTGTTCGTTATCGTTGATTACGGCGTTCGCATTCCCGACGTGGCGCAGGAGGTCCAAGAGAAAGTGAAGAAGGCAGTCGAGAATATGACCGGACTGGCTGTGGTGGAGGTGAACGTCCATATCCAGGGCGTGAATTTCAGCGACAGCGGGAAGGAAGAAGAAAGCCGGGCTGAAAGTCGAACGAAATAAAAAGGGGGTTGGACCAATGCGCTATATCGACCGGGGACTGCTTATCATCCACGCGCTGGCCGCAGCGTTCTTTTCCCTGTTGGGTCTGGCCATGTCTTTCGGTTGGCTTGCTCCCCTGGATTTATTGCGGACAAGCCTGAATGACCAGTACGCGCGCCTGCTTTTCGGTGTTCTGGGCGGCATTTTCCTCCTGATCAGTCTGCGGCTTTTGTGCACAAGCACCGAGCGTATCAGCGGCAAGCAGGCAGTTGTCCACGAAACTCCCTTGGGGCAGGTCAAGGTGTCTTTGCATGCCATCGAGAATCTGGTCAAAAAAGTAACCCGGCAGATCAGGGGTGTCCGTGATGTGAAAGCTTATGTCACGATTGGCAGCGCCAGCGAAGTCAATGTGCAGATTCGGATGACAGTCAGCCCCGAAATTAATATTCCCACCCTGACGACCGAAATCCAGCAGACAGTCAAGGAATATATTTTTGATGTCGTCGGCATCACCGTTTCCTCCGTCAAGGTCTTTGTCGATAATATCTCGGCGGATGTCCGCACCCGAATTGAATGAGGTGAGTGATATGTGGGAAAAAATCCTGCGGGAAATCGTCAGCAGCCATCGGGGGAAAATCATCGGCATTGTTCTGGGCTTGTTCGTCAGTATTTTGATTATCACCTACGGTTTCTTCAAAGCCGCTTTCATCATTCTTTGTGTTGGGCTGGGGTATTATTTGGGCAAGCGGTTAGATAATAACAAAGAAGACATCGCGGAGATTCTCGACCGAATCCTGCCGCCTGACGACCGGTAGGCCGGCTGAAGGAGAAGATAAATGAGCAGACGACTGGGGCGGGAAATTGCCCTCAAAGTGATGTTTCAGGTGGATGTGGGCAAGAATGATCCAACGGCGGCGCTGGATCTGACCCTGGCCGATTATAACCTGAACGAAAATGACCGGCAGTTTACGACGCGTCTCGTCAGCGGGACGCTAACGCGCCTGCCGGAGATAGATGCGGTAATAAAGCAGTACGCCATCGATTGGTCCCTGGAGCGGATTGCCAATATCGACCGGAATCTGTTGCGAATGGCGATTTACGAGATTTATTACTGCGATGACATCCCCGTCAGTGTTTCCATCAATGAGGCGATTGAACTGGCAAGGAAATACAGTACGGCCGAATCGGGCCGTTTCATCAACGGAATTCTCGGGAAGCTGACGAAAGACAACACAGTGTCGCTGCCCGGCGGGGTGGAATAAATGGCCGTTTATCTTGGGCTGGACACCAGCGCCTATACGACATCAGTGGCCGCTGTCGACGAGGTGGGGCGTTTGCTCGCCGACACCCGACAGTTGCTGCCGGTCCCGGCGGGAGAGAGAGGTCTGCAGCAGTCGGAAGCGGTATTTCTGCATCTTCGTCAACTGCCGGAGCTCATCGCCGGGCTGCTGGGTGAAAAGGACCCGTCGGCAGTGGCGGCAGTGACGGCCAGCAGCCGGCCGCGCTCCCGGCCGGATTCTTATATGCCGGTGTTCAAGGTCGGCGAAGGCTTCGGGAAAGCACTGGCAAGTGCATTGCGGGTGCCTTTTTTTACTACCGATCATCAGGCCGGGCATTTGCTGGCCGGTCTCTGGTCTGCTTCCTGCCTTGAACTTACGGAATTTCTGGCGGTTCATCTTTCCGGCGGGACCACTGAATTGCTGCGGGTAAAAAGGAGTTCCGCGGCGGCGGCGGAGTTTTCCGTCTCCGTTCTCGCGGCGTCGGAAGATTTGCACGCCGGCCAATTTGTCGACCGGGTGGGTGTGGCCCTCGGGCTTCCTTTTCCGGCCGGCCGCGACCTGGAGAAATTGGCCGCCAAGGCCGGTCCCGCCGCCGTTACCATTCCGGCGGCCGTCCGGGACGGCCGCATCAGTTTCTCCGGGCCGGAAGCCTGCGCCCAGCGCTTAATCGCCGGCGGGGCGGCGCCGGCAGATATTGCCGCTGCGGTGCAGAGATGCCTGGCGAGCACTCTGGAGAAAGTAATCCGCCCGGCGCTGGCCGCCGGCTGGGGGCCCGACGTCCTGCTGGTCGGCGGGGTGGCGGCAAATACTTATCTGCGGCGACGGCTGCCGCAGCGGCTGGAGCACCGGGCCGTGGGAGCGAAACTTCATTTTGCGGCGCCTGTTTATTCCAGCGACAATGCGGTGGGTGCCGCTTTGGCCGCGCAGCTGGCGGCTCGACAGCGGAAGAAATGATCCGGCGGCGCGGCTGATGAAGGCGGCCGCCGCGGGCAATGAGGTGAATTGATGCATTCCGAATTATTTCACTATGGCTTCATTACTGTATACGCATACGGCACTATGCTATCCCTCGCCATCCTGGCCGGCGGCTATCTCGCCGTCCGGGAAGCCAACCGCAAAGGAATAAGTCAGGAAGCGGTTCTCGATTTTATTCTTTATGCTTGTATCGCCGGCCTTGTCGGCTCCCGGCTGCTGTACATATTGCTGGAGATTGATTCTTACGCAGCCAACCCGGTTAAAATTTTCGCCTTGCGCGACGGAGGTCTGTCGTTTCACGGCGCCGTATTAGGCGGAGCCGCCGTCGGGATTCGGTTCATCCGAAAATATCAAGTGTCGTTCGGCCGCCTGGCCGATTTGTTCGCCCCATCTCTGGCCTTAGGGTACGCCATTGGCCGTATCGGCTGTTTTTTGAACGGCTGCTGTTACGGTATTCCGACCGGGGCCTGGTGGGGGGTGTTCACTCGCTATGCGCCCGGTCTGCGCCATCCGACGCAGCTATATGCGACAGCAGCCAATCTATTGATTTTTGCCGTCCTGTGGCGGCTGCGGCGGCACCGGCGTTTCGACGGCTATCTTTTTTTGCTGTACCTGATTCTGTACTCCGTTTATCGCTTCGGGAATGAATTCTTCCGGGAGAATCTCGGCCCACCCGCTCCCCTGACCACGGCCCAGATCGCGAGCCTTGGCATTATCGGAGTGTCCGTCGCTTTGCTCGGCTGGTTCGGCGCCCGCGAAAGAAAGGAAGACCTTCCGGCAAGCAGGCCACCGGATTCAAACCAGGAATGAAACTGCCGGAGTATAAGTCAGTCGGGGGGGATATCATGGACAAACCAAGTCGCATCTGGAGCGTCAATGAGTTGACCAGATATATAAAACAGCTCCTCGTCAGTGACGAAATCCTCCAAAATATCTGGATCCGGGGCGAGATTTCCAATTTCAAACACCATTCGGCCGGGCATATGTATTTTACGGTCAAAGACGAGAACAGCAGCTTGCGCTGCGTCATGTTCCGCAGCCGGAACGGATCCCTCGCCTTTGTTCCGGCCGACGGCATGCGCGTACTGGTGAACGGATACGTCGGATTATATGAAAAAAACGGCCAATATCAGATGTACGCGGAAGAAATGCAGCCGGACGGGCTCGGGGCACTCCATCTCGCTTACGAGCAGCTGAAGGAAAAGCTGGAAGCCGAGGGACTGTTCAGTCCGGAGCGCAAGCGCCGTCTGCCTTTCCTGCCCCAGACAGTCGGCATCGTCACTTCCCCGACCGGAGCGGCTCTCCGGGATATGATTACGGTGCTGCGGCGCCGCTACCCCAATATCAGGATTATCCTTGCCCCGGCCCATGTGCAGGGTGCGGAGGCGCCGGAGGAGATCAGCCGGGCGCTGGAACTGCTGTCGGCAGTGCCGGGTCTGGATGTGGTTATCGTCGGGCGGGGCGGCGGTTCCCTGGAGGAATTGCAGCCTTTCAACACGGAGACGGTGGCACGGGCAGTTGCAGCCTGCCGCATCCCGGTCGTCTCCGCCGTTGGTCATGAGACTGATTTTACGCTTTCCGACCTGGCGGCCGACGTCCGGGCGCCGACTCCTTCGGCGGCGGCGGAAATCGTCGTCCCGCCAAAAGAGGAACTGGTTCGTTATCTGCGGTCCCTGCAGGTCAAGCTCGTCTATACCGCCAAACGGCGTCTGGAATTGGAAAAAAGTATCTTCACCCGTTATCTGCGCAGCAGCGTTTTCCGCCGGCCGGCAGCAAGAATCGCCGAGCGGCGGCAAGAGGTGGGTGAAATGCAACAGCAGTTAATCCGCCAAATGCAGCACCGGCAGCGTCTGGCGGGACAGGCGGCGGCCGCATTGGCCGGGCGCCTGGACGCTCTCAATCCGCTGGGGATTCTGGCCCGCGGCTACGCCGTCTGCCGGCGCAGCGAGGACGGCGCCGTCATCCGCCGGATAAGCGACGCAACCGGCGCCTCCCTGGTCGATGTTCTGGTTTCGGACGGAAGGCTGCATTGTCGGATTATGGAGATAAGGGAGGAGAAAATCGATGGCCAAAAAGAAGCCGGCGACAATGGAAACGCAGCCGTTTGAGACAGCAATGCAGGCGTTGGAAAAAATCGTCGAAACTCTCGAAAACGACGAACTCTCGCTCGAAGCATCCCTGGCGCTGTTCGAAGAGGGCATCGGGCTGGTCCGCCTTTGCACCCGCCGTCTGGACGAAGCGGAGAAAAGAATTGACTTACTGGTCGAAAACAGCGACGGTTCCGTGGCTTTCCGGCCCTTTGCCGCCGAAGAGGAGAACGCGCAATGAATTTGCCGGACTATTTGCGTGAACGGGCTGCCCGCATTGACGCAGCACTGGACGAGTTTCTCCCGCCCGCCGACGCTTATCCCGCCGAGTTGAACCAGGCCATGCGGTACAGTGTTTTCGCCGGGGGGAAAAGACTGCGCCCGATTTTGACTCTGGCGGCGGCCGAAGCGGTGGGCGGCAGTTCGGAAGATGCATTGCCCGCGGCCTGCGCCGTTGAGATTATCCATACATATTCGCTTATTCATGATGATTTGCCGGCAATGGACAACGACGATTATCGCCGCGGCAAACCGACAAATCATCGGGTTTTCGGGGAGGCAACGGCCATTTTAGCCGGTGATGCTCTCTTGGCCTTTGCTTTTGAATTGCTGGCCCGCCCCGGGGGAGCGGCGGACAAAAATCTCGCCGTCCTCCGCGAAATTGCCGTCGCCGCCGGACCGGCAGGCCTCGTTGGCGGACAGGTCATGGACATCGCCAGCGAAGGCTGTAAGGCTGATGACGCAACTCTCTTCTATATCCATACGCATAAAACGGGCGCGCTGTTTCGGGCCGCCGTCCGCGCCGGTGCCGTATTGGGCGGCGCGACGGACCGAGAAATTGACTGTCTGACCCGATATGCCGAGCAGCTTGGGCTTTGCTTTCAGATCACGGATGATATCCTGGACGCGACCGGGGAAGCCGCGAAATTGGGCAAGCGGGTCCGCAAAGACGCAGAAAAGAAAAAAAATACTTTTCCGGCTTTGTACGGGCTGCCGGCGGCACTGGACAAAGCCCGCGCGGCGGCGGCGGCGGCTTTGGCCGCCTTGCCGGGACGGGAAGGCGGCTACGCGGCATTGGCAATGTTGGCAGAATTCATTGCCGAGAGGGACAAATAAAGGGGGAGGTGTGGTATGGCGACGTTCTTTGACGGATTATTCCGGAATAAAGTGATGTTGGTCGGAACGGTCGGCTGGTTTACCGCCCAGTTGCTGAAATTCCTATACGCCATGTTTGTTAAGAAAAACCTCGATTTCCGTTATTTTGTCAGCACCGGGGGAATGCCGAGTTCGCACTCTTCCTTTGTGACATCGATTTCCACCGCCGTCGGTTTTGAGACGGGGTGGGACTCGGCTGTTTTTGCCTTGGCTCTCGCCTTTTCCATCGTTGTAATGTACGACGCGGCCGGCGTCCGGCTGGCGGCCGGGCGGCAGGCCGAAATCCTGAATGTTATCGTGGATGAATTGTTCCACGAACATAAAATCGCCGAGCGGCGTCTGCGGGAACTGTTGGGCCATACCCCCATCGAAGTGTTCAGCGGCGCTCTGCTCGGAGTGATAATTGCCGTACTGATGGCACGCCCGGCCTGATTTTAACGAGCGCCGGCAGCAGGCTTTTTCCGTCCGGCTTACCATTTATCGCCGGGAAACGAAAGCGGGTGAACGAAATCAAGCCAATTCTGGATGAAATAAATTCTCCGGATGATCTGCGCCGCCTTGACTCGGCAGATTTGCCGCGGCTGGCCGACGAATTACGCGATCTGATTATTACTACTGTCGCCCAAAATGGCGGGCATCTGGCTTCCAATCTCGGGACGGTGGAATTGACGATCGCTCTGCATCGTCAATTTATAAGTCCCGACGACAAGATCGTCTGGGATGTTGGGCATCAGAGTTATACGCATAAGATCCTGACCGGCCGCCGGGCCGCGTTTGCCACGCTGCGGACGGGCGGCGGTCTCAGCGGCTATCCGAAACGGAGCGAGAGTCCTCACGACGTCTTTGAGACGGGGCACAGCAGCACTTCCATTTCCGCCGCTCTCGGCCTTGCCCAGGCACGGGACCGGCTGGGCGGCCAGGAGCATATTGCGGCGGTGATCGGCGACGGGGCGATGACCGCGGGACTTGCTTTTGAAGCTTTGAACCACGCCGGCCACAGCGGGACGCGACTGATTGTCGTCCTGAACGACAATGAAATGTCCATCTCGGAAAACGTCGGGGCGCTCTCTTCTTATCTCGGCCGGCTGCGCTCCGACCCAGCCTATTTCCGGCTGAAGTCGGACGTGGAATATCTGCTGCGGCGGATTCCGGCCGTCGGTGACCGGGTGGCCAAGGTAGTCGAACGGGTTAAGGACAGCCTCAAATATTTGCTGGTGGCCGGCGTCTTCTTTGAAGAACTGGGTTTTACTTATCTGGGGCCGGTGGACGGGCATAATTTCGCCAGTCTCAATTCCGTTTTGCAAGCGGCAAAGCGGGTCAACGGTCCGGTTCTCATCCACGTTCTGACCCAGAAAGGGAAAGGGTACCCGCCGGCCGAGCGGAATCCCGATCGGTTTCACGGCGTCGGGCCTTTCCAGGTGGCGACGGGAGAGTTCCGAAAAAAGAGCAGTCCGCCTTCTTACACCAGTGTCTTCGGGAAAACGCTCACTGAACTCGCCGCAGCTGATCAGCGGATTGTCGCTATCACCGCCGCAATGCTGAGCGGCACCGGCCTGGAAGATTTCAATGCGCGTTTTCCCGACCGCTGCTACGACGTCGGTATCGCCGAGCAGCACGCGGTTACCTTCGCGGCGGGCCTTGCCGCCGGTGGCCTGAAACCGGTTGTAGCCATTTATTCGACATTTATGCAGCGGGCTTTCGATCAGGTTATTCACGATGTCTGCCTGCCTAATTTGCCCGTCGTCTTCGCCGTTGACCGGAGCGGTGTGGTCGGTGAAGACGGGGAAACGCATCAGGGAGTCTTCGATCTCTCTTTCCTGCGCCAGATACCCAATTTGACGTTGCTGGCTCCCAAAGATGAAAACGAATTACGGCATATGCTGAAGACGGCTCTCAGTCTGAATGGCCCGGTTGCCGTCCGCTACCCTCGGGGGGAAGGGGTCGGGGCGGTCATGGACGCTGAACTGGAGGTACTGCCGCCGGGCCAGGCCGAGATTATTACGCCCGGGCGGGAGATTAATCTGTGGGCGGCCGGGGCGGCAGTACCAGCCGCCCAAGCGGCGGCGGCACTGCTGGCCAAGGAGGGAAGCAATGTCGGCGTTGTCAATGCCCGCTTTGTGAAACCACTGGACGCGGCGCTGCTCGTAAAGCAGGCTGCCGCCGGAAAAATCATTACTGTTGAGGATAACGCGGCTGCGGGCGGTTTCGGCAGCGCCGTCGGCGAATGCCTGATACAGCACGGCCTGGGGCAGGCGCTGCTGCGTTCCATCGCTTTGCCGGACAAGTTTATCGAACACGGGCCCCGCGCCGCCGTCTTGGCCCGCTACGGGATTTCCGGCCCCGGAATCGCCGCCGCCGTCCGCACTGCCCTGACCGCGGCGAACGCAGAGCAACCGCAGAAAGCTGTTGTTGCCCAAACGGCGGCAAAGGAGGAGCGATGACGCAGAAACGGGAAAGACTTGATACTCTGTTAGTCAGACTGGGATATTTTCCGAGCCGGGAAAAAGCTCAGGCGGCTGTGATGGCCGGACTCGTTGATGTCGAAGACCGCTGCACCGTCAAAGCCGGCGAGAAAATCGCGGCGGACAGCAAAATCACGGTGCGCGGCGATCCGGTTCCCTATGTCAGCCGGGGCGGCCTGAAACTGGCGCGTGCTTTGGAACAGTTCGCCGTACCGGTCGCCGGCAAGGTTATTCTCGACGTGGGGGCGTCAACCGGCGGCTTTACCGATTGCCTGCTGCAAAACGGGGCGGCGAAAGTTTACGCCGTTGATGTCGGTTATGGTCAGCTTGCCTGGTCACTGCGGCAGGATCCCCGGGTCATTAATCTGGAGCGGACCAACATCCGTTATCTGAAGGCGGAAGAACTCCCGGAGCGGCCTGACATTGCCGTCATCGACGTTTCCTTCATTTCCCTCACCAAAGTACTGCCGGTCGTCCGGGAACTGCTTAGTCCGGCGGGGCGGATTATCGCTTTAGTCAAGCCGCAGTTCGAGGCGGGACGGGAGAACGTCGGCAAGAAAGGGGTTGTCCGGGACCCGGCCGTGCACAGCGCCGTACTGACGTCCATTTGCCGGTTCGCCCGGGAGAACGGTTTCGGCGTGGTGGATCTGACTTTTTCACCGCTGAAAGGTCCGCAAGGCAACATTGAGTTTTTCCTGCATCTTTCCGTTACGTCCGATCCGGCTGCCGATGACGTCGTTCCGGAAAGATTAATCCGGTCTGTCGTCAATACGGCTCACGCAGCGGTGACCTGAGATCGGCGGGACGGCTGATGCAGCCGTCCCGCCGGCGGTTAATAACTGGCGGCGAAAGGAAATTATCGCCGCCAGGACGAATATTTATGCAAAACTCTTTGCTTCAGGAGGCGCAATGATGAATATCGGTATCATTCCCAATCTGAAAAAAGAAGCAGCCAGGGAAATCACGGACAAAATGATTGTCTGGCTCAAGGAGCGCGGCGCCGACGCCTGGCTCCTGCACGAGCACGCCATCCTGAGCGGCCACAACGAACTGGGACGGTTTGAGAACGAATTGGCCGGGCTGGCCGACTGCCTCGTTGTTCTGGGCGGGGACGGGACTCTTTTGAATACGGCCCGGGTATTTGCCCCGGCCGGCATCCCGATTCTCGGCGTCAATCTCGGAAAACTCGGTTTTCTGACGGAAATTGAAATCCCGGAGATTTTCTGGGGACTGGAACGGTTCCTGAATGGCCAATACCGCCTGGACGAAAGAATGATGCTGCGGGCGAAAGTCCATCGGTACGGGCGAATCGTCGAGGAGTTTCTGGCCTTGAACGATACTGTTGTTACCAAGGGAGTCCTCGCCCGGATGATTCGGCTCAGCGTTTATATCGATGAGACATATGTGGATACTTATCTGGCCGACGGACTGATTTTGGCCACTCCCACCGGTTCCACCGCTTATTCCCTGTCGGCAGGCGGTCCTCTCGTCTCTCCGAGCATCGACGCCCTCGTCATGACACCGATCTGCCCCCATACCCTGTACATGCGTTCTCTGCTGTTGCCGGAGGAAGGCCAGGTCAAAATCTATGTCGAAGCAGACCACAGCGAGACTATGCTGACGATCGACGGACAATACGGCTATACATTGCAGGCTGAAGACGAAATCATCGTGACGAAGGCGGAATGCGTCACTAAACTTGTCCGCCTCAGCAACCGGAATTTTTACGAAGTCTTGCATCAGAAACTGAAAGGGGGATAACCTTGTACAGCCGTCTTCTGGCCCCGACGAGTCTTGCCCGGATGCTCGTGGCCCGTGCTCTCGCTCCCGGGGCGACTGCGGTCGACGCCACCGCCGGCCGGGGCAGCGACACTCGCTTTTTGGCCAGGCAGGTCGGGCCGACCGGCCGCGTTTACGCTTTTGACATTCAGGCGGCGGCACTGGCGGCGACCCGGCAGCGGCTGGCCGAGGCAGAGCTGTTGGGAAGGGTGGAATTGATTGAAGCCGGGCACGAAAGAATGCGGGATTTCGTAACGGGTCCGGCGCAGGCGGTGATGTTCAATCTTGGTTATCTTCCGGGCAGTTCGCACACGATTGTGACGCAGCCGGCAACAACTCTCCGGGCAATCGGTCAGTCACTCCGGCTGCTTGCGGCGGGAGGGCTGTTAACGGTAGTCGCTTATCCGGGACATCCGGGCGGCCGGGCGGAGACAGAAGCCGTCGCTGATTATCTCCTTGGCCTCGACCGGGAGCATTACGCGTTGCTCCATTGTCTTCTGCCGAAAATCAGGGCCAATTCAGCCCGGATATTCGCCGTGGAAAAAGGAAACAGCGCCGATGCCGCGGAATTAAAGAGGCGGGACAGCCGTCCCGACGATAACGATGGTTAGGAGGTGCAAAGATGAAAATTGGACGGCAGTCACTGATCATTGACATCATTCGCAACAACTCCATCGAAACCCAGGAAGAATTGGCCGAGCATCTGAAAAAACGCGGTATAGGTGTTACCCAGGCAACCGTTTCGCGGGACATCAAAGAACTCAGTCTCATTAAAATTCCCACCGAAGAGGGGAAATACCGTTATTCCCTCCCGCCGGAAGATGCCTGGGTGAATTCCATGGAAAGAGCCAAGCGGCTTTTCCGGGACAGCTTAATCAGTCTCGATTATACCGAGAATATTATTGTCGTTAAAACCCTGACCGGCAATGCCAACGCCGTTGCCGATATTATTGACAATATGCCCTGGCCGGAAATTGTCGGCACTGTCGCCGGCGACGACACTATCTTTGTTGCCGTCAGGGACCGCAGCACTATCAAAGATGTCATGGAGATGATCGAAGCCATCCGCCGTTGAGAGGAGGGCCTGATTTGCTCCGCGCCCTGAGAATTGAGAATTTCGCCTTGATTGACGAACTGGAAATCGAACTGTCTCCCGGAATGACCGTTCTCAGCGGGGAAACGGGAGCCGGCAAGTCGGTCATCATCGATGCCCTGGGGATAGCCCTGGGCGCAAGGGCCGCGGCCGACCTGATCCGGACGGGGGAAGAGAGCGCCCGGGTGGAGGCACTGTTTGATATTGCCCAAAACCGGGCGGCGCTTGCCTGTCTGCAGGAAATGGGCTGGGCGGCGGACGGCGCCGACACTCTTCTCGTCGCCCGGGAAATTAACCGCGCCGGGAAGAACATCTGCCGAATCAACGGAAGGATTGCGGCCACTGCCATGCTCAAAGAAGTCAGCCAGCATCTGGCCGACATTCACAGTCAGCATGAGCATCAATCGCTGCTGCGGGTAGACCGGCATATCACTCTCCTCGACTATTTCGGGGGGAATGATATCGCGGCGGTGAAACAGACTGTGCGGGAATTGTCCGGCCGGGCGAAAAAACTCCGGGCGAAGATTCGGTCTCTTGGCGGCAGCGCGGAAGAGCGGCTCCGAAAAATCGACCTTCTTACCTTTCAGCGGGATGAGATTGCCGCCGCTAACCTGCGCGAGAACGAGGAGACGGAGCTTTTGTCCGAGAGGAACGTCGTTGCCGGGGCGGAGAAACTGTATGCATTTGCCGCCGCGGCCGGCAGCCTTCTGTACGAAGGGGAGGGTGAACAAACGGCCGTTGTCGATCTGATGGGGCGGGTGGCGGAGGAATTGAAGAATGCCGTCAGAATCGACCCCCGGCTGATTCCCCTGCAGGCGACGGTGGACGATGTCCTGGCCGTTATTGACGATCTGGCCCGGGAAATCAGAACGTACCGGGAAAGTATTGAATTCGACCCGGCGCGGCTGGCGGAAATCGAGCGGCGTCTTGATATTCTCAGCCAACTGAAGCGCAAGTACGGCGGCAGCGTCCGGGAAGTAATCGATTACGGGCGTCAGGTCGAGGCGGAGTTGCGGGAACTCAACGCGAGTGAAGCAGCTATCGCCGCCTGCCGGGAGGAACTAACCGGGGTGAGTGCGATCCTGGCGGCGCAGGCCGGAAAGTTATCTTCCCTGCGCCGGGAAAGCGCGGCCCGGCTGGAGCGGAGAATAGAAGAGGAATTACACAGCCTGGGAATGAAGGAAGCTCGTTTTGCAGTTGAGTTCGCCTCTCCGGATGACGCTGCCGGGGCCGAAACCGCCGAGATCGGCCCGGATGGTTACGACCGGGTCGAATTTCTGCTTTCGCCGAATCCGGGCGAGCCGCCCAAGCCCCTCGTCCGAATCGCGTCCGGGGGAGAGGTGGCGCGAATCATGCTGGCGCTGAAAGTGGTACTCGCTGCGGCCGACCGGATTCCCACCCTCGTTTTCGACGAGGTGGACGCCGGCATCGGCGGGCGGGCGGCGCAGGCGGTGGCAGCGAAGTTGAATTACCTGGCACGGGATTTCCAGGTCCTTTGCATCACCCATCTCCCGCAGATTGCCGGTATGGGAGACTGCCATTTTGCCATCAGCAAGGAAGTGAGCGGCGGACGGACCCGCACTTGCTTGCGGCTCCTCGACCCGGACGCAAGAGTATCCGAAATCGCCCGGATGCTGGGCGGCGGAGACGAATCAACCATTACACGGGAGCACGCCCGGGAAATGCTGGAGCGGGCGCAGGCGGCCAAAGCGGCGCCCCGGCCGCCGGAAAATAAGAAGGAGGCAAGACAATGATTAATTGGGACAAAAATAAGAAAATACATGAATCCATCTTTGACGCGGTCGGCAATACTCCCCTCGTGCAGCTGAGCCGCACGGCGGAAGGGATTAAACCGAAAATCGCCGGTAAATTGGAGTTTTTCAGCCCCAGCGGGAGCCTGAAAGACCGGATTCTGTTCCGGATGGTGGAAGCGGCGGAGCAGCGGGGCGAATTGCGTCCGGGCATGACCATCATCGAGGGGACGACGGGGAATACCGGTATTGCGACGGCGATGGTCGGGGCCGTTAAAGGCTATCCGGTCATCATCGTCATGCCGGAAGGGATGAGCGAGGAGAGAAAAAAGACAATCCGGGCTTACGGGGCGGAACTTGTCTTCACCAAAGGCGCCGAGAGCGATGTGGATATCGTTATTGACAAAGTCCAGGAAATCAAGCGGCAAAACCCGGGCAAAATGTGGGAAGTTGCTCAGTTCTCGAATCAAGATAATATGACAGCTCATTATCAGACAACCGGACCGGAAATCTGGGAACAGACGGCAGGCAAGGTCGGCGCTTTCGTCGCCTCCCAGGGGACCGGCGGCACCGTTACCGGCGTCGCGAAATATCTGAAGGAAAAGAACCCGGCGATAAAAATTTTTGCCGTCGAGCCGGCAGAATGTGCCATTTTGTCCGGAGAAGGCTGGGGGACGCACCGGATCGAGGGCATCGGCGACGGCTTCGTTCCGGAAGTTCTTGATCTGCAATACATTGACGGTATCGTTCAGACCACGTCGGATGAGTCGATTGCGATGGCCAAGCGCCTGGCCCGGGAAGAAGGAATTTTCTGCGGAATTTCCTCCGGGTGCAACGTCGCGGCCTGCCGGAAAGTAGCGGAAGCTTTTCCCGGCATCGGGCTGATCGTCACCATGATTAACGACAACGGCCACCGTTATTTTACCACCGAATTGTGCGGAGCGCCGGCGGAAGTTGAAATTCCGGACCGTGAGCACAATCTGAGTGAAGCTGACCAGGCGAAAATATCCCGGAAGGAATTAATTGTCCTGAAATAAGCAAGGCAATAAGCCGGTGGCAAACCGGCATTTTTTTTTGCGGCTCCGGCTTGACAAACGGCAGGTTGGCGCTATACTTGTTATATGAAATAGTTTTAAGTTATAAATATTAGGAGAACGAACGGAAAGCAGGTGATAAAATGCCGCCGGCGCAGCGGGAGAAGGACTTGCTGGAGTTGGAGCGGCTGCTGAGCTGGCTGCACCGTCGTCTCCGGCGGGAAAGCCACGGCGTCAGCGGACTGACGTTCGCCCAGTACTATCTTCTCTATCTGATAGAGAAGGAAAGCGCTACTGTTACGGAACTGGCCGATGCTCTCGGGGTGTCGCTCAGTTCGGTTACAGGGCTGGCCGACCGTCTGGTCAAATGCGGGCTGGTCGGCCGCGCACGGGACCGGATGGACCGGCGGGTAGTCATGATCTCTATCACCCTCCGGGGGGAAGAGCTTCTGTCCCGGATTCGGAAACGGCGTCAGGAACTGATCGCCGACTATTTCAAGGAATTAAACGACGCAGAAATCGAAGCGGCGGTTCGGCTGTTGCGAACTGCCGAGCAAACGGGAAGGATGAGATAATTGAGCGTGTCATTCAGTCAGAAAGCCGGGGCAGCTTCCGGCCAGGAAGTCAGCCGGCTCGAAATCCGCCGCATGGTCCTTAATCTCTCCCTGCCGGCGATTACGGAAATGCTGTTGGTTTCACTGGTGAGTATTGCCGATATGGTCATGGTCGGACGGTTAGGTGAAGTAGAGGGTGCTCTTGCTCTCGCCGCGGTCGGCTTGAGCAATCAGCCGATGTTTTTCGCCATGTCGGTGTTTATGGCCCTGAATGTGGGGTCGACGGCGCTGATCGCCCGCCTGACCGGGGCCGGGGAAAGGGCGCAAGCGAATGAAGGGGCTAAGCAGGCGGCCGTTCTTGCTACCGGCCTCGCCTTGTTCATCGGAACAGCCGGATACTTGTCAGCCGAACCGATTATCCGCTTCATGGGCGCTGAGCCGGAAGTATTGCCTCTGGGCGTCGCCTATTTCAAGATCGCGAGCATCAGTATGGTTTTCGCATCATTATCGATGGGACTTTCGGCCGCCCTGCGCGGTTCCGGCGATACGAAAACGCCGATGCGCATCAACATGGCGGCGAACGTCTTGAATGTAATCGGGAATTATCTATTAATTTACGGCAAATTCGGTTTCCCGGCCATGGGAGTAGTGGGCGCGGCCCTCGCCACGTCCATCGCCCGGGCGATCGCTGCGGTGATGGTCGTTTATACGATCATGTCGGGCAAAGCGCGGATTAGAATCTCTTTTCGGGACGGTTACCGCTTCAACCGGGAGCTCGTGGGCCGGATTGTGAAAGTCGGTATTCCCGCGGCGATCGAGCAGCTTGTCATGCGCAGCGGGCAGGTCGTCTTCGTCCGGGTCGTCGCAAGTCTTGGTTTTGTCACAATGGCCGCCCATCAGATCGCCCTGAATATCATGTCCCTTTCCTTCATGCCGGGACAGGGTTTCGGAATGGCCGCCTCCACCCTCATCGGCATGAATCTGGGAGCGAAGCAGCCCGATGTGGCGGAGAAATGCGGCATGGAAACGAGGCGGCTGGGGATGACGGTCGCCACCGTGCTGGGAGTGTTTTTCTTTATCTTCGGCAACCGGATAGTCGCCATGTACAACAGCAATCCGGCCGTGATTGCCCAGGGGGCGCTCGCTCTGAAAATTATCGGGCTGGTCCAGCCGGCCCAGGTGACCCAATTTATTCTGGCCGGCGGCCTGCGCGGCGCCGGCGACACGAAATGGCCGCTGTACTCCACCGCCATCGGCATCTGGGGAGTACGGGTATTATTGGCATACATCTTCGTTATCCATCTCAAATGGGGCCTGATCGGGGCCTGGTCGGCGATGGCGCTGGATCAGTTCACCCGTTCGCTGTTCATCACTATGCGCTTCCGATCCGGCCGCTGGAAGACAGCCCGGGTCTGAGCCGCAGCGGCAGAAAGGAAGCATTCCCGACCGGGAATGCTTCCTTTTTACGTCATGAATGCCGCAAGCGCGGGGA
Source organism: bacterium (assembly GCA_050943375.1). Taxonomy (GTDB): domain Bacteria; phylum Bacillota; class SLNR01; order SLNR01; family JBMNPB01; genus JBMNPB01. The sequence goes on along the minus strand of JBMNPB010000009.1, from coordinate 24,547 downwards.
TGAATTCCCGGCGCTTTGTGCAACCGTCCACAAGAGAGGAATGACTGTCCCGACGGTTCCGCCGTACCGGAACCGAGGCCCGGATTGTCAGCGGCCGATTGCCTCCCCGGCAGAGAAGAGGGAATGAAGCGGTTGAGATCCGAGATGCCGCAAATTTGCCGCCGGGCGGGAGTGGGTTGATTTTTGCGGTCAGGAGCTGCAGGACGGGAATGAGTTACAATATTTCGAGCCGCAAGGGATGCCGCGCGCTTCAAACGCAGCGGGAGCAGGAAGGAAGAAGCCGGGAGAAGCAGGCGGGTGCGGGCAGGTGCACACATTACTGCGCAGCGATATCATTTCCCGGCTGGCTGCGCAGCCCGGAGACAAACGGCGCATCTGGCAGCCACCGACAATCATCCAACCTTAAGATTATGAAAAGACAAAACAGCGTATCTAAGCGCTGTTTTAGTCTTTATTCGTCCACGTCGTGAATATACGGTCAAAAATCTGGAGAAATAACCGCCAGGCTGGTCCGGCCGCTCTATCTTGTCAATTTTGCCAATGGAAAACTTTAAGTTATGTAAACAACCGGGCATAAATCACCGCCGCCCCGGAAATCTTAACAAAGAGTTCGGAATGCAATTTCGGAGGTGTTACATTAACGGGGATAAACAGGAGCGTGATAATCTTTGGACAACGGCGAAGCAACCAGAACACGCAAGGCAATCGGCGTAATCATTGCAGCACTCATCATCGGGGCTTGTTTTACCCCGCAGTACCAGAGATATATCAATATCCCGGACAGTCTGCGCATTGTCCAGGGCGAGCGGCATCAATTTGAAATCGGTTTCCCGCTCGATGTCTATATCCGCTCCAATCAGGAAGGCGCGGTGCGGATCAACGGCAACCTGGTGGCGGGCAGCGACCCAAAAGTGAATTTGGCTTCTCCCCTGGCTATCGAGCCCATGAACACCGGCCGGATCAATCTTGAATTCCGGCTGTTTAATGTCATTCCGGTGCGTAAGCTCGTCGTCGACGTCATTCCGCAAATCCGCTTGGTGCCGGGCGGTCATGCCATCGGGGTGATTATGCGCTCGCAGGGGGTCATGGTCGTCGGTTATTCCAGCATTCGGGATCAAAACGGCAAACTGGTCTGCCCGGCCCGGGACGCAGGAGTAAATATCGGCGATGTCATTATGGCGGTGGACGGCAAGCCGGTGACAGGGGACAACGCCGTCGCTGTCGCTGTGGATGCGTCGGGACAGCGCGGCGAGAATGTTATAGTCGAGATCAAACGGGAAGGCCGTTTCATGCGGCGGGAAATCCGGCCCGTCTATGACCGGGACACCGGCCGGCATCGAATCGGCCTGTACATCCGGGACGGTGCGGCCGGAGTCGGAACGCTTACCTTTTATGATCCGACGACGCTTTATTACGGCGCTCTCGGCCATATCATCGCCGACATGGACACGAACAAGCCAATCAACATCGAAGCAGGCGAGATCGTCCCGGCGAATATCTCGGGCATCCAGCAAGGGCGGCGCGGGCAGCCGGGCGAGAAAATGGGAGCTTTTGCCGACACGGCGGAATCCCTTGGGAGTATTGACAAAAACACCGACTTCGGGATTATCGGAATATTGCGGCGTCCGGCCCCCAATCCGCATTTCCCGGAAGCAATACCTATCGCTTCGATGAGTCAGGTAGAGACAGGACCGGCGGATATTTACACCGTGGTGGACGGCGCCGAAATCCGGAAATATGCGGTGGAAATTATTCGCCTTACCCCGCAAGGATCGCCGGGCGGCAAAGGAATGGTCATCAAGGTGACCGACCCGGAACTGCTCGCCAAGACCGGGGGAATCGTCCAGGGCATGAGCGGCAGCCCGGTCGTCCAGAACGGGAAATTGGTCGGTGCCGTTACTCATGTTTTCGTCAATGACCCGACCCGAGGCTACGGGGTATTTATCGAATGGATGCTGATGGAGACGGGAATTGTCAACAGCAGTAATGTAGGAATGGGAGCAGAGCAGCAGCCGGCGGCTGCTGCTCTGCTGTTGGCAAATCTCCCCACGCAGATTGCGGTTTTCAATTTACCCGGCAGGAATCGGACAAGTCCCATAGAATAAATTACCAGAAGAGGGAAGATACGGACTGCAAACTGCGTTCGAAAAATTTCAGATAAGGTGGTATTTATGATGGGGGAAAGTAGAATAAGGGTGCTTGTGGCTGATGACAACCGGGAGTTTTGCCAGCTCCTGAAAGAGCATTTCGAAAAACAAGCGGATATGGAATTGGTCGGTATTGCCCACAATGGGGCGGAGGTAGTGGAGATGCTGCCCGCCAAGAACCCGGACGTTATTGTTCTCGATATCATTATGCCGCATCTGGACGGAATAGGTGTCCTGGAGAAGATGGCTTTGATGAATTTGGCGAAACGGCCCAAGACGATCATGCTGACGGCTTTCGGCCAGGAGAGCATCACGCAGCGGGTCATCGGGATGGGCGCCGACTATTACATTCTGAAGCCCTTCAATCTGGATACCCTGATTCACCGGGTCCGGCAGCTGTCCGGCGGCCACGTCAGTCAGCCGCTCGTTCAAGTCAAGTCGCGGAGTCTCGATGTGGAAGTTACCAATGTCATCCATGAAATCGGTGTGCCGGCGCATATCAAGGGATATCTTTATCTGCGGGAAGCGATCATGCTCGTCGTCAACGAGGTTGAACTGCTCGGGGCGGTCACGAAGGAACTTTATCCGACCATCGCCGAGAAGTATTCGACAACGCCAAGCCGTGTGGAAAGAGCAATCCGGCACGCCATCGAAGTGGCCTGGAGCCGCGGCAACATGGAACTGATTAATACTCTCTTCGGCTACACGGTTAATTTGGAGCGGGGCAAGCCGACGAATTCCGAATTTATCGCCATGGTCGCGGACAAGCTCCGGATGCAACTGAAAGCGAGTTAGGCAAGGTTTACTTTTTTGCTGTTTGCCATTCCAAAGCTTTAGGAATGTTTCGGGTCGGATAGAAGCTCTTTTCGGGGAGCTTCTTTGTGTTTGGCGATGCTTTGTTTGGGCAGACCGCGTCAGACGATGGAACAACCGAATACCGTCGGCGGCGACGAGAAGACATCAACGGTTCACCGGACGAGCGATTTTTATTTCTCCTGACAGATAAATGTCAGGAGATTGTCTTATTATTGGGCTTGAAAGGTAAATTGCTTCTACAAAAACTCGACAGGCAGCAGCATTATCGATAAATTTCGAATTAAACGGCCAAAGGTTGGGAAAGGGAGGATATTTTGCAATATTGTGGAAGTTCATATTTGGCTACAAGTAGATGCTCGGCTGGCAGATAAGCGCAGCATGAGAAGAAAGTCATCAGTTAAAAAGAAGGGTATTCGGGGCATATGTCTTCGGAATTTGCCGTTTCTAAATGGCGATAAAGCGAGGTGAAACCATGAATGAAGTATTACGGGCACTCTCAGAGCGCCGGTAAGTCCGAGACAGTAATTGAACATTTGCGGGATGTTGCACAGCTCGCCGCGGAATTCGCCAAAGAATTCGGCGCGGCGAAAGAAGCCGAATGCATGGGACTCCTGCACGATATCGGCAAGTACGGGGATTTGTTCCAGGAGCGTCTTAAGAACCGGGTCCGGGGGATAGATCACTGGTCCCTGGGCGCCTGGCTGATGCTGAAACAGTATCAGGAGAAAGGCATTAACGGAGCGGTAGCGATTCAAGGTCACCACACCGGATTGCAGAAAATAAACAATCAGGCCTTGCAGGGCCTGCAGCCGGCAATACTGCGGGAGAGGCATCCGCAAAAGCTCAGGCTGTCCGAGGCATCGGTCGAGGAACTGCTCCGCCGCTTCAGGGCCGATGGCGGAAAACTTTGCCTGCCGGATGAAATCAATGCATCGAAATACCCCAAAAACTACCGACACAAGATCGCGTCAATGCTTGATATCAGGATGCTTTATTCCGTTCTGGTCGATGCGGATTTTGTCGCCACTGAAGCTCATTTTAACCGGGATGCGGCAGGGAACAGAGTCTACCGGAAAAACGGCCAATTACTTGCGCCGGGGAAGTGTCTCGCCATTCTTGAAGCGTATGTGGATGACTTGCGGCGTACTTCTAAGGCTGATGCGGCGGTAAGAAGCATAAGAGACGACCTGTTTGACAATTGTCTTCGGGCCGCCTGGGTCCCCCCCCGGGATTTTTACGTTATCCGCTCCCACCGGCGCCGGCAAAACTCTGGCCATGCTCGCCTTCGCTCTCCGCCATGCCATGCGTAATAAACAGCGGCGGATTATTTTCGTCCTGCCTTACCTTAATATCATTGAGCAGAATTCAACCGTATACAAAAGAGTGTTTTCCGAACTGCACGAAGTTGACCGCCCTTTTATCGTCGAAGACCACAGTCTGGCGCACGCGGCTGCATATTGCGAAGCCGACGCCGATATGGATGATGCCGGGGAGAAAGCCGATTATGTCAGGAAGTTTTCGGAGAACTGGGATGCTCCCGTCATCATCACTACTACCGTTAAGTTCTTTGAGACATTGTTTGCGGACCGCCCGGCCAAATGCAGAAAACTGCATAATTTAGCCAACAGCATAATTGTCTTTGACGAGGCGCAGACATTGCCGCTCAGTGTCACCATTCCTACTCTTGGCGCCCTTTCCCATTTGCAGAAAGAGTATGGCTGCAGTATTGTCTTTTCAACCGCTACGCAGCCGGCATTCAGCCATCTCGACGATCATGTGGCAAAGCTGGCAGCCGGAGGCTGGAAGACGAAAGAGATTGTTCCCGCGAAATTAAAACTCTTTGCCAGAGCGCGGCGGGTTGAAACAATCTGGCCGCAAGAAAATTCCAGGACCAGCTTTGAAGCCCTGGCCGAAAAAATGCTGGGCGATGAGCAGAGCTTGTGTATTGTAAACACAAAAAGGCAAGCCAGAAAGCTGTACCGGTGCATTGAGGCGGCGGACAGCGAAGGCCTGCATTATCTTTCTACCGATATGTGTATGCAACATCGGCAGTCTGTCCTGCACGAGATCCGGGCTTGCCTGGAGAAGGGAAGGAAATGCCGGCTGGTGGCGACACAATGCGTCGAGGCGGGAGTGGATATTGATTTCCCCGTTGCATACCGAGCCTGGGGGCCGCTCGAAGCGATTGTGCAGGCGGCCGGACGCTGTAACCGGGAAGGCAAATTGTCCAAAGGCAAGTTTGAGGTATTCCTGCCCGAACTGGATGAGGAAAATTATCCTGACGGATTGTATAAGCAGGCGGCCGGCATTGCCGCGCTCCTGTTCAAAGAATATGGACAATCTCTTGACTTGCAGGATGCCTCGGTATTTGATGAGTATTACCGGAAGCTGTTCTATTTTGCCAGACCGGAAGAGGCCAGCCCGGAGCTGATCGAGAGTATCCTGGCCGGTGATTTCACCGCAACTGCCCGCTTGTACCGGATTATCAAAGACAACACTGTCAATGTATTGGTGCCTTATGAAAAAAACGTCTATGACGCTCTGCGGGAGGAGATCGAGCTTGCCGGCAGAATAACCCGGGACTGGGTCAGACGGGCAAGGCCGTACTCCGTCAGCCTGTTCAGGCCGGCTGATGGTTCGGATGTCTGGAGCCGCCTTGTCCCGGCTGGTGCCGGCAAAACGGCCGGGCGTCAAAACAGTGACTGGTTTATCTATCTGCGGCCGGAACATTACGATGCCAATCTTGGTCTCGTCATACCGGACGACCCCGATTTTCTTTATGTCGGATAACATGCACGGGAGGAGGTGAAGAGGAATGAGCGACAAGCAGTTCGTCCTGGAGATATGGGGTGATTTAGCCTGCTTTTCCCGCCCGGAGCTGAAAGTGGAGCGATTCAGCTATCCGGTAATAACCCCGTCGGCCGCCAGGGGAATCCTGGACGCGATTTACTGCAAACCGACGGAATTCCAATGGCGGATTCACCGGGTGGAAATCCTGAAGCCAATCCGCTATATCGCCTTGCGCCGGAATGAAGTGAAAGAAGTAATCTCAGTGTCGGCTGTTCAGAAATACATGAGCGGCGCCCGGGAGATCGAACCGATTTACGCCGACGATACCCCGGAATTGGCTGGTACCGACAAAAAAGGAAGAACACAGCGTCAGACCATGGCGCTGAGAGATGTCCGTTACCGGATATTCGCTTCAATCCGCCCGAAAACGGGTCAGGAGCAGTGCCGTAAGGCAATTGTCGAGCAGGCGGAGAGGCGGATCAGCCGCGGCAAGTGCTTTCAGCAGCCTTATCTCGGCTGCCGTGAGTTCGCGGCCTATTTTGAGCAGTATGACCCGGCTGTCCACCGGGACGAGCCGGCGGTGGTTGACCTTGACTTAGGGTATATGCTTTACGATGTCTTCGACTTGAGCATGCCGGGCGGGCCGCAAGCGGGCAAGCCTGCCGTCAGTTTGTTTCACGCATTCATTAAGCAAGGCGTGATGGAGGTCCCCGATTATGAGAGTGATCAAGTGCTGAAGCCGGCATAGACTGCAGAGGAGGTGGAGAAGGATGCTGCATCTCTTGAGCCAATACGCCGAGAGGCATGAACTGATTGCCGAGCCGGGGTTTGAGAGCGAGGAAATTCGCTGGTGCATTGTCCTCAACCGGCAAGGACGCTTTTTGGAACTGGTCGACTTTGATCCGCAAGGAAAACGGGGACGCCGCTGCCGGACAGTACCGAAGCACGACGCCAATATCATGCAGGGTGGCGGCAAGAGCCACTTTCTGGCGAGACGGCCGATGTGGTCACTTTGTATCAGTCGGAAAAGTTAAAAACTGATAAAGAAGTGGCCAAGAAAACAGCCAAACACGAATACTTCGTTGGGCTGCTCCGCAATTCGGCTGACGCAGTCCCCGAAAATGCTCTGATCGCGGCGTTTCTGAAAGACAGTGCGAGCCTGGCGGCCGTGAATGAAAAACTGGCCGGAGAAAAAGCGAAACCGACTGACAAGATTACTTTCATGGTCGGCGACGGGCTGCTGGTTGACGACGTGAGGGTGCATGAATGGTGGAGAAAGTACCGGACAGCAGATACGGAGGACGGCGCGGGCGAAGGCAAGATGCGTTGTTTGCTGACCGGAGAGATGGTCACTCCTCTTGAGACTCATCCCAAGATCAAGGGACTGGGGATAGTGGGCGGTCAGAGCGCCGGCAGCGTTCTGATCGGGTTTGACAAAGACGCATTCTGCTCGTACGGCCTGAAGCAGTCAGCCAACGCGGTGGTATCGGAGGCGGCCGCCAAAGTCTATCAGACCGCCTTGAACGATATCGTCCGGAAAGGGAAGAAACTGGCCAACACGATGATTCTGAACTGGTACAAGGAAACGGTGCCGGACGAGGACGACCCTCTCCCGTTTCTGCTGGCCTACGAAGATGATGAGAGGACGCAAGAAATCGCGGCCAGCCAGCTGATTAAGAGGGTCCTTGACAGTATTCACAGCGGAGAGCGGGCAGATCTGGCCAACAATCGCTACTATTCGATGGTTGTGTCCGGCGCGGGGGGACGGGTGATGGTCAGGGAATGGTTGGAGAATGACTTCGTCAATGTCGCCCGGAATATCGGCGTTTGGTTCGACGATCTGGCGATAGTCAGCAATGACGGCAGCCGGACGGCTAAAGATCCCAAGCTGTATTCAATTCTCTTTTCTTTAGTCACGGACAGCCGGGAGGTAAAGCAGGAAACGAAGGATTCCCTTGTCACGATTTTAGCCGCGAAGCTGCTGCGCTGCGCCGTGAATAACGAACCGATTCCGGCGACGGCCATTGCCCGCGCCGTACTGCGGATCCGGGCGGATATCACCGATCCGGACAAGCCGCTCAGTCCGGCCAGAATGAGTCTGATTAAGGCTTATCATTTGCGCAAAAACGCCAAGAAAGGGGGAGAGGATTTGTCAGAACGAATCGCTATTGAACTTAATCCGTATTTCGACAATGTCCCTTATCAGTTAGGACGGCTGATGGCTGTCCTGGCCCGGCTGCAAAGAAGTGCGCTGGGTGATGTCGGGGCCGGGATTGTCGAGAGGTTCTATGCCGCCGCCTCCATGACGCCCAATCTGGTGTTCGGACGGCTGACGCGCCTGAGCCAGTTCCATCTGAACAAACTGGAAAAGCCGTTGGCGATCTGGTACGAGAACACGATTGCCGATATCTGGAGCAAAGTAACGGGGAAAATCCCCAATATGCTGTCAGTTGAGGAACAGTCCCTGTTTGCGATGGGATATTATCAGCAGATAGCTTATATGCGCTCAGGTAAAGCGAAAGAAGTGACGCCGTCGGCGGAAGAGAATAGGGCGACGGACGCCTGATAAGCGCCGGCCGCGGCCGCCCGGTTTAATTATCATGGCCAGTACAATAAAAGGAGGATGAAAATGAATAATCCGCTCAAGAACCGTTATGAGTTTGTTTTTCTCTTCGACTGCGTGAACGGGAATCCGAACGGGGACCCGGACGCCGGCAACGCACCCAGAATCGACCCGGAGGATATGCACGGTCTGGTTTCCGACGTCGCCGTGAAAAGGCGCATCCGTAACTTTGTACAGATGAAGAAAGGCAATGTCATGCCGAATGCGATTTTTGTCGAACAGGGGTCAAATCTGAACAAAAAGATCTCCCAGGCTCACGAAGCGGAGAACGGCGGTATCCCCGATAAGGCAACGAAAGAAAAGGTCAACGCCGCCAGAGATTGGCTGTGCAGGAATTTCTTTGATATCAGGACTTTCGGCGCCGTGCTCAGCACTGGGGCAAATGCCGGTCAGGTAAGGGGACCGGTCCAGATAACCTTTTCCCGCTCGATTGACCCGATTATTCCGCTGGATGTTTCAATTACCCGGATGGCGGTGGCTGAGAATATCAGCGGCAGCGACAAGAGCAGCGAGGCTTATGCGAAATGGGAAGACGAGCAGCCCGAAGACAAGCTGAGAACCATGGGCCGGAAGGCGATTATTCCTTACGGACTGTATGTGGGCAAAGGTTTTGTCAGTGCCCATCTGGCCGAAGAGACCGGGTTCGGCGAGAGTGATATGGCTCTCTTGTGGGAAGCACTGCTCAATATGTTTGAGCATGACCGCTCGGCAAGCAAAGGCCAGATGTCCACGCTTCCACCCCTGGTAATCTTCCGGCATGTGGGCACCGATACGGATGCCGGGCAGCGAAGCCAGCAGGCCAAACTGGGGTGCGCCCCGGCCCAAAAACTGTTCGATTTGGTTGAGATATGCAGAAAAGAAGACATTAGCGTGCCGAGAAGCAGTAAGGATTACCGCCTTAAGATCAAGGCCGGGAGTCTGCCCGCCGGGGTTGAAATCGGGCTGGCCTATATCGGCGAGGGCGGGGAAATCAGCGTTAAATGGGACGATCACACCGCTCTGACGGAAGAAATGCCTTGGCTGTCTATCGGTTAATACTGTGTATAGCGAAGATGATTTGCTACCGATATCCGGCCTCCAGCATCTTCTTTTCTGCGAAAGAAGAGCCGCGCTGGTCCATATCGAACAGTTGTGGGAGAACAATCTATTCACGGCTGAAGGCGCTGCCGTGCACGAAAAGGTGGATCTGGACGGGTTTGAGAGCAGAAAAGATATTCGCTATGCCACTGGTCTGAGAATAAGGTCTTTCCGGTTAGGCCTTATCGGACGGGCGGATTTGGCGGAATTCCGGCAAGTTCGCCCGGGCAGCGGAGTCGGTGTTAAATTAGCCGGTTTGGACGGGGAATGGCTGATATACCCGGTTGAGTATAAAAGGGGCGAAATGCGCGAGGAACCGGAATACGAAGTGCAACTGTGCGCGCAGGCGATCTGCTTTGAAGAAATGCTGGGAACAAGGATAGACGCAGGCTGTATCTATTATGCGAAATCAAAACGCCGGCATGAAGTCATAATGGACGAGAAATTACGGCAAAAAACGGCGACGGCCGCTCTGAGACTGCATGAACTTACAGACATCGCTATTACGCCGGCCGCTGAGTACGGGAAAAAATGCCGGTCGTGCTCTATGGTCGATGTTTGTGTTCCCAAAGCGGCCAAAGGGGTGAGCGCGAAGAAATACATCGCGGACAATACTGAAAGATAGGTGGTGAATCTTTGAAGAAGCTTCTCAACACACTCTATGTTGCCTCCAAAAACTCATATCTTCACAAAGAAGGCGAAAATATTGTCGTCAAGCATGAAACGGGAGAAAAGATTCACTTTCCTATCCATAATCTTGAGAGCATTATCTGTTTTGGTCCGATAAGCTGTAGTACACCGCTGATGGAACTTTGCGGCGAGAGGAAAGTCTGCATCACCTTTCTTAGCGAGTACGGCAGATATTACGCCAGAGTGGAAGGCCCGGTGTCCGGCAATGTCCTGCTACGGCGGTCGCAATACCGCAAAGCCGATGACGTGAATGCTGCATTGGATGCGGCCCGCTCCATTGTTCTCGCCAAACTACAGAACAGCAGAAATGTCCTGTTGCGATCCGTCAGGGATAGTAACGAAGCGGCCGCTGACAAGTCTGACGCGCTCCAAAGCGCTGTCCGTCACCTTCACGCTTTACTTAACAAAGTAAGGAACTGCGATAATATCGACAGTCTGAGCGGTATTGAGGGCGACGGCGCCAGGGCTTACTTCGCAGTATTCAATCATCTTATCGTAGCTCAAAAAAGAGACTTATTTTTCAATGAAAGGAGCCGGAGACCGCCGCTTGATAATGTAAACGCCTTGCTGTCGTTTGTCTATACAATATTGACCCATGATATCAGCGCCGCCTTGCAAGGAGTTGGGCTTGACCCTGCAGTGGGTTTTCTGCACGCGGTAAGGCCGGGTCGGCCAAGCCTAGCTCTGGATATTTTGGAAGAAGTGAGGGCGTATCTGGGGGACAGGCTTGTTTTGTCCTTAGTCAATCGCAATCAGGTGAAAGGCAAGGGCTTCCGGCAAACCGAAAGCGGCGCGGTAGTGATGGATGACGATACACGCAAGACTTTGCTGACAGCGTACCAGAAGCGGAAATATGAGGAAATTGTCCATCCTTTTCTCAAGGAGAGGATAAATATCGGCCTAATCCCATTCGTGCAGGCACAGCTCATGGCCAGATACCTGCGAGGGGATTTGGATGATTACCCGCCGTTTTTCCTGAAATAAGTCGGGAGGTAATAAGGATGATGGTGTTGATTACATATGATGTCAGCACGGTGACGGTCAGCGGGAAGAAACGATTGCGGGACGTTGCGAAGAGATGCCGAAATTATGGGCAAAGGGTGCAGAACTCAGTGTTCGAGTGTATCGTCGAGCCGCAGCAGTTGGTATCACTCAAAGAGCAGCTACTGAGCCTGATGGACTCGGAAAGCGACAGTTTACGGATTTATTACCTTGGCAGCAACTGGAAAAGGAGAATTGAGCATTTCGGCGCCAAAAAGTCCTTTGACCTGGAGGGGCCGCTGATTGTCTAGCGCGAACCTGAAGCTCACACGATTTCCCCGGGGGGTTCGCGGCTATTGATAACACTGGGTTCAGGTGCTTTTCTGGCATTCAGCGGGGAAAAATTCACGGGGTTGAAACGAGGTTCGCGGAAACGCTACCAGAGAACCAGATGATATCTGCCTTCACAGGAAGGCAGTCGCCCCCCGTGCGGGGGCGTGGATTGAAACTAAATATAGACGCAATAAATGTGGTATCGACGGTGTCGCCCCCCGTGCGGGGGCGTGGATTGAAACTACACACAAGCCGAAATGGCTGAAATGCTTGGGTCGCCCCCCGTGCGGGGGCGTGGATTGAAACTAAATATAGACGCAATAAATGTGGTATCGACGGTGTCGCCCCCCGTGCGGGGGCGTGGATTGAAACGAGAACTGGGTAAAAAACGTGTCAAAATCTTCTTCGTCGCCCCCCGTGCGGGGGCGTGGATTGAAACATACTTGACTAATGATTGGTTTTCGATTGTTGAGTCGCCCCCCGTGCGGGGGCGTGGATTGAAACATTCTTCCAGCCAATTCTACTGTCATTGGCCGATAAGTCGCCCCCCGTGCGGGGGCGTGGATTGAAACAAAGTCCTGGCCGGCTTCTTTTCGGCTGGCTTTAGTCGCCCCCCGTGCGGGGGCGTGGATTGAAACATATTCCGATTGTACTAAGGGAGCGTGGCTCTGCCGTCGCCCCCCGTGCGGGGGCGTGGATTGAAACTTATATCCTTTATTTCCACCGGGTACAGTATTGGTAGTCGCCCCCCGTGCGGGGGCGTGGATTGAAACATGATTTTGGTAGGGGGTGTGATGTTAATATGCAGGTCGCCCCCCGTGCGGGGGCGTGGATTGAAACCTATCCCTGCCACGCCGCATAGCATGGCGGCGCCAGTCGCCCCCCGTGCGGGGGCGTGGACTGAAACAGATAATCTCGTTGCACATTGAAGTTGCCCCGATTTGGTGGGCACCCGGAAAGGCCGGTATAAAAACAGCAGAAAGTGTCACAAATAGCGAAGCGGAGAGCCATCGATATCCGGTTCAAGCTAGAAATAGTCCGTCTGCATTCCAATTTAGGATACAAATCCCCGGAAGATTACGAGAGACAGAGCTCAGCCGCCTCGGTGAGTGTATGTATTATTTATCCGGGTAAGTCCAAAACTTCCTTTTGCACAAGCAGGGTAGCATTGCATCGGGCGTGATAAAGTAATACCGCCTAAGCCTTTATAGCTTTGAATGCGGTTGCCGCTGCAAATTACACAAGGAGCGGATACGGAAAATTAATGCCCATAATTAAACAGCGAGGGTCTTCTCCAGCAGAGTGAATTGTCTGCCTTGCTTAGCGCCAAATTTCAAAGCCAAAATCTGCGGGGGAATATTATCGCTTTGGATCCACGAGGCCTCTACCTCTTCGTATTTGGTTTTTCGCAGCAGGTTTTGCATTAGATGATATCCCATGGCCTTGCCGGCACCTTTTCCTTCCCAGCCGGGGATAACACCGATGGAAATAATCCGTGTCCGCGTAATTCTCGGATCTTTTTTTAATTGATTGACATCAGGCAGGCACAGTAGTATACCCACCGGCTCTCCGCACTCTTTTTCGGCGAATATTATCAGGTCGTCATCCAAATGCGGAAGAAATGATTGAATTAGCTGCTCATCCTCAGGCAGTGTGCGGGGAATGTACCCGGATCGGCTCGTAAAAATGGCATTTTGCAGTCGGTTGAAATGCTTGATTTCATTAGCCAGGTTGTTGCGGTTAAATTCCCGGGTTCGTATGGCGGGAAGCTTTATTTGGCGCGGATGGAAGTTCCGCCGGCGGAAATAAAAGCTGATGGCCCTGTTTCTGAGAGAATAACCAGCCCCAGTAAACAGTCTTGGATAATAAGGCGGATTATGCATGGTCAGAACAGTCTGTGGCAGATGAAAGCCTTTGCTGACAAACCCCATGGCATGATTATCTGTTTTTGGTGCGATAACGGATGCGGCACCTAATGCCGTAAGTGCCATCTCGGCCCTGTGCAGCAATTCGCCGACGAGCTCCTCATGCCCGGGCAATGCTTCAAAAAACCCGATCCATCCCTGTCGGCGGCCGTCATCACCATAAGAAGCGGGGTGAACGGTACAAAGAAGCCGGGCGACCGCTTTGCCGCCTGACAGGGCGAGCAGTGGAATCCTTTTCACTTCCGCCGCACTATCCGGAAATATGTTCATAGCTGCTTTGTTTTCCGGAACCCAGACAGGATCATCTTTATAGACATGATAGGGTAGTCGGAAAAATAATTCCTGCGCAGTAAGGCCCGAAGCCCTAACTTCCATAACGGTCATCTCGAATTTCTCACCACCCGGATCATTTTATGGGAACGAGGATTTTTTTGCGGCAGCCTGTCCGGAAAAAATATCTCGGCCGGGATTCCGCCGGCTTTTGCGACCCATTCCTGCAGATTATCGCGAATTTTATTCTCGATGGAGTATCTGTCGGCATTGTCTTTTAATAAAAGCCTGATTTCCAGTTTGCCGGGGGCATCCTGTAAGGCTTGGTATTCCAGGATATCATCGGAAGCCTGATTAATCGACCGGCAGACATAATCGGGGAAAAGATTGCGGAGGGTGCCGTCGCTCCCGTAGATATGCAGCACATCGTCCATGCGTCCGTGAACTCGCTTAATTATGCGAAAAGATGAACCGCAGGGACATTGTTCATCCGAGAGTTCAACAAGGTCGTTAAGCCTGTAGCGAAGTATTGGCTGCGTTTTACGGTACAGGTCTGTGATCAGCAGGCTCTTAATGCGGCCCGCCGGATCTGATGCGTCAACTTCTTCAGTAAAAATGAGATCTTCGTTAAGGTGCATATTCCCATGCCGGCAGGTGGAACCAATAAAGCCTTCCGCTCCTTGGTAGATTTGTACCACCGGCGCAGAAAATGCGGTCTCCAGCTGCTGTTTTATGTGGGGCTCAAGGACCTCGGCATAAGATATCAACGCCTCCACCGGGTGGCCTATCTGTTCTTTCATTGTGGCCACCATTGCCAGCAGTGATGGCGGACCGGCCAGGATGTTCAGTTTCTTTTCCCGAATGATGCGAATTATTTGCTCCGGCGGCTGAGTGTAATCCACATGTACCATTGTCACCCCAAAACGGGTTACTTCCATAAAAGCAGGATTATTTGTGCGTAAGGCAAACAAAATCCGTTTCCGTCTTATATGGGCGGGGATGCCGTTTCGCGCGTATAGCAGGCAGCCATACTCTTCACGCTCCCGCGGAGACAGTACGGTTACTACTTTATTCCCGGAGGTGCCGGACGACAGACCGACAGAATACTTTCCGGCAAATAACCCGGTTAATGCCTCCTTTTCCTGCCTGATCCGATAATCCACCAATGAGTCCCGGTGCAGACCAGCAGTATTAATGCTGTCAAAATGCTCCATCATTGTTTCCTTGTCCATTACAGGGACATCCGTAAATACTGGTCTTTTCGCGGGCAGCAAATTACTGTAGTAGGGTGAGTTCCTTCTTGCCCACTCCAGTATCACAGCCAGCCGCTGCTGCTGGTGGTTGTGCAGGCGCTCTTTACTCCAGCAGCAGAATCGTCGCCTTAACTGATAAACATACCACGCTTTTTCCAGAGCATTCACACCCCTAATCTGTCCCCTTTCGTCTTAAAGTTGATGTCCTTTTGTATCTGCCCAAACAGAGTGCGTGTAATTTCATATTTTCTCATTATGAAAGCTGCCAGCACCAGGAAAAAGCCAGGAATTACACCAAAAGCGATGCGAATTGCAATCAGGCCGTTTTCAGCCTGGACGGGCAAATTACTGTCGTAGCCCATAAGCTGCAGGCCAAGGCCAAGCAACAACCCGGCTGCAGCAATCCCCAGCTGATGGACTGTAATCCATAGCCCAAAGAAAACTGCTTCATGCCGTTCACCGGTTTTGTGTTCGTAAAATTCCACCATATCCGGTACAAATGAATAGGGAATGAAAAGGTATGCCGCAAAGACAGTTCCCATCAGCGCACAGCCGGCCAAAAACATAACACTTGTAATCCGGTGGGCACCAATCCCCAATATCAGCAAGATTACAGCTACCAGGCAGTTGGCATACAGAAGCAACATTCTTTTATCATGTTGTTTCGTCAACCTGTTCCAGAAAGGAATCGAAACAGCAGCAAATATGGTGTAAGCAGCAACACCAAATGTGCTTAAGCTCTTATTGCTCAGGACGTGAGCCGCAAAATAGGGAAAGGCCGCAGTCAGACAGCCTGTGGCAACGGCGCCGAAAAACTTGAGTGACAGCAGAAGGCGAAGATTTTTTTCCTTCAGCAGGTTCAGGTAGTGAAAGAGCCGGTAGGGCACGATGTCTCCAGCTTTTTGTCCAGCTTCCAATCCTTTGACGCTGGCTGCGGCAATCAGAAGCGAAAGCATCGAAAAAACACCAAATCCCGCTGTGATTAACCTGAGACCCATGACCTGGTCGGTAAAAGAAGAAAGCAACATCGCTATTCCTCCGCCCATGATAACAGCCAAAGACGAAAGAATTGCTCGCAAAGAAGTAATATAAGTCCTCTCATCATAATCTTTACTCATTACCGGAACCAACGCCATGTAAGGGACAGTTACCACGGTGTATGCGGTTGAATACAGCAGGAGGCCGACGGTAGCCCACAGGAAACGGACCCAATCCGGAGCACCAGCCGGCACCATCCATAACAGAATGAAACTGACAGCCAGCGCTACCGAACCAAAAAGGACGTAAACTCGTTTACGCCCGAAACGGGAAACAGTTCTATCACTGATAATACCCATCAGCGGGTCATTAACACCGTCCCACAGCTTGCCGATAAAAATTGCTGCTCCCGCGACCGCCGGTGACAGCCCCACAATGTCGGTAAGGTAAAACATGAAGAAAAATCCTACGGCAAAATATGAAACGGAGATTCCCATATCACCCATAGCATAGCCAATCCTTTTCATCTTCTGCCATCCGCTCCTTTATTACATTTGGGGAATAGGGTCAGGAACGCTGGAGATACAGCACGAGAGCAGCGCTGAGAAAATACGGTCAGCAAGCGATGCGAAACAGTGAACACATATAGGGCCTTATCAGGATAGCATAAATTCATTATTGTTTTCATAGTTCTTTGCTTAGCACTGTTGCCCAGATGATGGGATGGATTTGTATTTTCGTGTACTCATATATTACCATTTACGCAAGGGTGAAACAATCTACAATCTGACGCTAAAACGCACAAAGGCCAACCGGGCAATCAGTTTTGCTTTACAAAGAAATAGTATAGTAAGACTTCAGCTCTCTTTGGCATAGCTATATTGGATGGTCAAAAATCAATGCTGCCAATCTGCTCAGTGGGATTAGTTACTTTGCGGAACGAAAGCTTGAGGCCTTATGCAGGGGAAATCACAAAATATGAAGTATCCCAATTTGGCGGACACCTGAAAAGGCCGGTATCAGAAGGCCAGCCGGAAGTGCCGCAAACAGCGAAGCGGAGAGCCGCCCCGGTTAAAGCCAGAAATAGCCCGTTTGCCTTCCCATTCAGGCTACATACTCCGGAAGATTACGAGGGCGGAGCTCAGCCGCCTGACTGCGTGTCTATTTATTGGGGTAAGTCCGGTCGACGACCGGCCGCCCCCAGGCGGGAGCGAGGCTGGAACATATTCCCAGCTTGCGTTGGGGCTGGGCCGGTCTGCGGGACGCGGGCTGAAATTCAACCCGATACGATGGTTTGGATTAATTCCCGCCCCGCGCGCCGCTCCGCTAAACATTAGCACCGGCATGTTCTCCATAGACGTTCCGACTATAGCCGGCGCATTATTTCATCCCGGGCGTGAGAAAATAAATTCGCCCGGGTCAGTCCGGCTGGATGCCGGGCGGACCGGGCGAATCGCTCTCAGTTAACCGCCGGAAAAGGGTTTTGCCTTCCGGCTTGAGAATTAATGAAAAGAAGCGTCAATCAATTCCCGGACCGTCCGGTATTGGCGCAGGTATTCCCGGAGCTGCTCCCGCACCGCGCGGACAGTGCCGCGGATATAGAAACGATCTTTTAAGACGACGATTTCCAGCATGGCTATACCCCCTCTATTTACCATCTTACCCGGATAATGGCGGAAATATTCCGACAAAACCGGCTGAGAATAAGAAAGAGGCGATAAGATGACTAAGGAATTGCAGGAGGAGATAATCTCCTCCGAAAAAATTTATACCGGGAAGGTCATCAGTCTGCGCCGGGATACAGTCCGCCTGTCCAACGGGAAGACGGCGGCGCGGGAGGTCGTGGAGCATCCCGGGGCGACGGCAGTGGTAGCCTTGACCGAGGCTGGCGAGGTGCTGCTGGTGGAGCAGTACCGGCGTCCGGCGGACGAGGTCCTGCTGGAAATTCCGGCCGGCAAGCTGGAGCCCGGGGAGGCGCCTCTTGCCTGCGCCCGGCGGGAATTGGCCGAGGAGACGGGGTTTGGGGCGGCGGAATGGGAAAAGCTCGGCGAGTTTTATACGGCGCCCGGCTTCGCGGACGAGAAAATCCATCTTTTCCTCGCCCGGAAGCTCACCCCGGCGGTAGAGCGGCCGGACGAGGATGAATTAATCAATCTCCGCCGGATACCCCTCGCCCGGGCGAGAGAAATGGCCCGCTCCGGGCAGTTCGCCGACGCGAAGACGATTGTCGGCGTCTGCCTTTGCCCGGAGGCATAAGGCGGGCACTACGACGGGAGGCGACGGATTGCCGCAATATTTCACCGATCTGCACATTCATATCGGCGCGACTGCCGGCGGACAGCCGGTCAAGATGGCGACAGCCCGGAATCTGACGGTGGAAAACATTTTGTCGGAGTGTTGCTGCCGCAAAGGAATCGAGATTGCCGGCCTCGTCGACTGCCTGCAGACCGGGGTTCTCGACGACCTGACGGAATTAGTCCGGTCCGGACGCCTCACGCAGTTGGACGGGGGAGGGCTTTCCTGGCGCGGCCGGGTGACTCTTCTGCCGGGAGCGGAACTGGAAACGAAAGACGCCGGCGGCTGCCGCGCCCATTATCTTGTCTTCCTGCCGGATTTGGCGGCGCTGCGGGATATGCACGTATTTATGCGCCGGCAGATTAAGAATATCGATGTCGCAGCCCAGATGTGCCGCCTGACCCCGGAAGAGCTCCTGGCGGCGGCGCTTGACCGCGGCGGTTTTTTTCTGCCGGCCCACGTTTTCACTCCTTTTAAGAGCCTTTACGGCAAATGCGCCGACCGCCTGAGCGATATCTTTTCCCCGGCGGCCGGCGCGGCCATCCCGGCCGTTGAGCTGGGGCTGAGCGCCGACACCGCTCTGGCCGATACGATCGGCGAACTCTCCGCTTATTCATTCCTGGCCAATTCGGACGCGCATTCCCTGCCGATTATCGGCCGGGAATACAATGTGCTGGAGCTTAAGGCGCCTACTTTCGCGGAAGTCAGGCTTGCTCTGGAGCGGAAGGCCGGACGGCGTATTCTGGCCAATTACGGACTGAATCCCCGCCTCGGCAAATATCACCGGACGTTCTGCAATGACTGCGGGCGGGTCGCCGCCGCCGCTGCGCCGGTCCGGGCCTGCGAGTTTTGCGGCAGCCGGAACATTGTTTTCGGCGTGCTCGACCGGATTGCGGAAATCCGGGACCGGCCGGAACCGCTTCACCCGGCCTGGCGGCCGCCCTACCGGCATCAGATCCCTCTTGCGTACATTCCCGGGGTCGGCCCCAAGACCATCGACCGCCTGCTCGCCGCTTTCGGCAGCGAGATGGCCGTACTGCACGAGGCGCCGGCGGAAGAACTGCGCCGCGTCGTCGGAGAGAAGACGGGGGAAATGATATGCCGGGCCCGCGCCGGCAAGCTCGGGCTGAAAGTGGGCGGCGGTGGGACGTACGGGAAGATGGATGTCTGATTGGAAGCTTGTCATATTCTTCCTCTTTTAGCATAAATTTTAGCAAGGTTAAGAAGAGGAGGGACAAGGATGGAACTGAGCGGACGTATCCGGCTGGCTTTTGTCAGGCATGTCCGGGATAACGTGGGTGTATACTTCTTGATTATTGTTCTGCTGGTAGCCGGGATAATTTTCGGCTCTCTGGCGAATCGGGCTCTCGACGGGGCCCAGAAAGCAGATCTGTTGAATTATATGCAAAGTTTCTTTCAGGACCTGAATTCATCGAACGGTAATATCAGCGGCGAGGCCGTCGCCCGCCGGGCTATATTTCAGAATCTGCGCAACGGACTTTTCGTCTGGGCCGCCGGCCTCGTGGTTTTTGGCTTGCCGCTGGTTCTGGGCGCCATCTGCCTGCGCGGCTTTGCCCTTGGTTTCACCGTCGGTTTTCTCGTCAATGAGATGGGATACCGGGGCATCCTTTTTTCGATAGCGGCTCTGCTGCCACAGAATATTTTCAGTCTCCCGGCGCTCATCGTTATCAGCGCCGTGGCCACCACCTTCTCTCTCTCCGTAATCCGCAGCCGCCTCGGGCATCGGAAGACGAATACCCGCCAGAAAATTGCCGCTTCCGGCGGCCTTGTACTTTGCATGTGCGGCCTGCTTATCATCGCCGGAGCGGTGGAAGCATACATAACGCCGGTTTTTATGCGGTTATTTGCCGGATTTTTGAGTTGAAATGAGGGGAATATGGGTATTCTGTTTACTGAAGGTGATGTTGTTCTTGCATTAAAAAGGAATTCGGGCCCGGTGTGTTGAATTATGTCACCGTATTTCCATGAATGCTCTCGTTTGGCAAAATGTAGATGACCGGAAGAATAATGGGAAAAGGGGAAAGCAGATGGAAAGTCAGGTGCACGATTTTATTAACTACCTGCAGGTGGAGAAAGGGTTGGCGGCCAATACACTGGAGTCGTACGGGCGCGATCTGCGTCAGTTCACCGCTTATCTCTCGAAGCAGGAAGCCGCCTCTCTGCTGCAGGTAAGCCGCCCGGTCATCGTAGCGTATCTTGCTTCGCTGCAGGAAAAAGGCCGGGCGACGTCCACCATCTGCCGGAACCTGGCCGCCATCAAATCCTTCTTCCGGTTTTTGGTCCTGGAAAAACGCGTTTACAATGATCCGACTGCCGATCTGGAAGCACCGAAGCTGGAAAAAAGACTGCCCAAAGTCCTCTCAGTACAAGAGGTCGACATTCTGCTCAGCCGCCCCGACCTGCGGACGCCCAGCGGACTGCGGGACAAAGCGATGCTGGAGCTGTTGTATGCGACCGGCATCCGGGTTTCGGAACTGATCGATCTCAACCTGACCGATGTCAATCTGGAGATGGGATATGTCCGCTGCTTCGGCAAAGGCTCCAAGGAACGGATCGTGCCGCTCGGCTCGGTCGCCGTCAAGCATGTCAGCGAATATCTGAGGAACGGGCGCGTCAAATTGGTGCGGGTCAAAGAGGAGACGTCCCTGTTCGTAAACCACCATGGTCGGCGCCTGACCCGTCAGGGCTTCTGGAAAATCATCAAGAAATACGCCCGCGAGGCAAACATCGATAAGGATATCATGCCGCACACCCTGCGCCATTCCTTCGCGACTCATCTTCTGGAGAACGGGGCCGACCTGCGTTCCGTTCAGGAGATGCTCGGGCATGCCGACATCTCGACGACGCAGATTTACACGCACGTCACCAAAAGCCATCTGAAGGAAGTGTACAGCAAGACACATCCGCGGGCCTGACGGGGTGCCGCGGCAAAAGTAAGGAGATACCATGGGGAAAATTGCGAGGGTCGTTATTGTTGTGATGGACAGTGTCGGTATCGGAGCTCTTCCCGACGCTGCCGCTTATGGAGATGAAAGAAGCAATACTGTGGGGAACATCGTCCGGGCTCGGCCCGATTTTCATTTGCCGAACTTAATCCGGCTCGGGCTCGGCGCGGCCTGCCGCCGCCTCGACCCGGACTGCCCGCTGCCGGCGGGGGACAATATTGCCGGCTGCTACGGGGTAATGCGGGAGATGAGTCCCGGCAAAGATACCACGACCGGTCACTGGGAAATGGTCGGAGTCATCCTGGACAAGCCATTTCCGGTTTATCCGGCGGGATTCCCGGCGGAAATCATCGACGCTCTGGTGCGCGCAACCGGCCGGGAAGTCCTTGGCAACAAGGCGGCTTCCGGCACAGCGATAATCGAGGAGCTCGGGACCGAGCAGATGCGGACGGGCCGGCTGATTGTCTACACCTCGGCAGACAGTGTCTTTCAAATCGCCGCGCACGAGTCCGTCATCCCGGTTGAGGAATTATATGCGATCTGCCGTACGGCGAGAGACATCCTGCGGGGTGAGCACGCCGTCGGAAGAGTGATTGCCCGGCCGTTCACCGGCAGCCCCGGCGCTTTCGTCCGCACGGCGAACCGGCATGACTATGCCTTGCCGCCGCCGCAGCCGACTGTGCTTGACGCCGCGGCGGCCCGGGGCTTTCCCGTTGTCGGCATCGGCAAGGTCAGAGACATATTCGCCGGGCGCGGCATCACGGCGTCGAACCCGACGAAGTCCAATGACGCGGGAATCGATGCTCTCCTGGAAAACCTAGGCCGGCGGGAACGGGGCATCATTTTTGCCAATCTGGTTGATTTCGATATGTTGTTCGGGCACCGTAACGATGTAGGCGGCTACGCGGACGCTCTGGCTGCTTTTGACCGGCGTCTGCCGGAAATCACGGCTGCTCTCCAGCCGGAGGATATCCTCATCCTGACGGCGGACCACGGCTGTGACCCGACGACGGCGAGCACGGACCACAGCCGGGAACATGTCCCTCTCCTCGTGTCCGGGGCGGCGGTAAGACGGGATCGCTTTCTGGGCATCCGGCCGACTTTCGCCGATCTGGGGGCGACGGCGGCCGAGCTGTTGGGCCTTGCACCGCCGCGGCATGGCGCGAGCTTTGCCGGTGAGATTATTATTCAGGAAGGGGAAGATAATTAATGTACAGAATTAAGGCAGCGGCGGAGTTTATCGGCGGAAAAATTTCCGTCCAGCCGCAAATCGCTCTCGTACTCGGCTCCGGGCTCGGAGCAATGGCCGAGGATATCCGGCCGCAGGCAATCATCCCTTACGAAGAAATCCCCGATTTCCCGGTTTCCACCGTCAAGTCCCACGCCGGCAGGCTCGTCATCGGTGAGCTGGAAGGCAAGCAGGTGGCCGCGATGCAGGGACGCGTTCATTATTACGAAGGATATACCATGGAGCAAGTTGTTTTTCCCGCCCGGGTGCTCCGCCGCCTTGGCTGTGAAGTGCTGTTCGCCACCAACGCCGCCGGCGGTATCAACCGGACGTTCAACGTCGGCGATTTCATGACGATTACCGATCATATCAATCTGCTGGGAACCAATCCTCTCGTCGGCCCGAACGATGAGAGTCTGGGCACCCGTTTTCCCGATATGAGCGAGCCGTACGACCGCGGGCTGCAGGCTTTGGCGGAGAAGACGGCGAACGGTCTCGGGCTGACATTGCGCAAAGGCGTCTATGTGGCCGTGACCGGTCCTTCTTTTGAGACGCCGGCCGAAATAAATTTCTTCGCCCGCATCGGCTGCGACGCGGTGGGGATGTCCACAGTGCCGGAAGTGATCGCGGCGAACCATATGGGGATGCGTGTTCTGGGCATATCTTGCATCACGAATATGGCCGCCAGCATTCTGCCGGTCAAACTGACCGGCAAGGAAGTGATCGAGACGGCCGCCCGCGTCCGCCCCGATTTTATCCGCCTGGTGAAAGGAATTGTCGGAGCAATCTGAAAAAACTGCGCCGTCTGTGTCTGCAAAAACGGTCCGGCCGAAACGCCGGACCGTTTTTGTATGAAAAATTAGCCGGCGGGCAGACTAAAAATGCTCAATTATCAGTTATTATCAGTTATTGAACGAAGAAAAATTCGAGGTAAAGGAGGAATCCGGACCGTGCGTTTTGGTCTGAGAAGTAAAGCATTATGCGTTTTGCTGCTGTGCGGGCTGCTTTTCGGCGGACCGGTGCGTCCGGCCGGGGCGGAAGAAATCGAAATAACCGCCAAATCGGCCGTCCTGCTTGACCCGGTATCGGGAGCGGTCCTGTTCGAAAAAGATGCCCGTCTACGGGTGGAGCCGGCCAGTGTTACGAAGATAATGACTCTGGTCCTTGCCTTGGAGGCGAGCGACGCCGGCAAAATTGCTCTTGAGGATGAAGTGATTGCCAGTGAGAATGCTTACCGCATGGGCGGTTCCCAATTGTATCTGAAACCGGGGGAAACGTTGACGGTGCGGGAGATGCTGCTGGCCATCGCGCTTCACTCGGCGAACGATGCCTGCGTGGCGATGGGGGAGCATATCGCCGGTACGCACGAGGCTTTCGTGCGGATGATGAATGAGAAAGCGGTCAGCCTCGGCATGCGGGACACTCATTTTATGAACGCTCACGGCATCGACGCGGCGGAGCATTATATGAGCGCTTACGATGTGGCGCTGCTGTCCCGTTATGCCGTCAATAACACCGATATCCTTAACTATACGTCGGTCTGGGAGCATTGGCTGCGGGACGGGAAAACGTGGCTCGTGAATAGGAACAGTATGCTGAAGCGTTATCCGGGCATGGATGGGCTCAAAACCGGCTACACAACAACGGCGAAGAATTGCCTCTCCGCCACGGCTGTCCGGGACGGATTGCGCTTGATCGCCGTGGTCATGGGTGCCCCTTCGTCGGACATCCGATTTAAGGAAATCAGGTCGCTCCTTGATTACGGCTTCGCAAGCTACAAAGGACTGCCGGTAATCCGGCAGGGAGATATTGTTCAGACGGTGGATGTCATGAAAGGTAAGGCCGACAAGCTCGCCCTGGCGGCCGGCAGCGGCTGCACGCTTACGGTGCGCAAGGGAGAGGAACCCAGAATCGAACAGGTGGTTCATTTGGACCGGACGCCCGTGGCGCCAATCAAAATTGGGGAAAGAATCGGCGAGATGATTATCAGCCTCGACGGGCAGGAAGCCGCGCGGGTCGAACTCCTGGCGGCGGAGAGCGTCGGCCGAGGCAATATTTTCCTTTCGATTTACCGGTTTGCCAAAGAGATGATTTCTCCGGTGCGCAGCCCAGTTGTTCTGCCGTAAAACACTCTTCCTCCGGCCAGTTCCGGTATCTGACACCCGCCAGGGTGTT
>JBMNPB010000008.1:0-90549 GCA_050943375.1 bacterium | reverse complement strand
TCCACGGGCAGGACGCCGATGGCCTGCACGCCGTCGACGGCGAGATAAATGCCGTGCTCCCGACAGAAAGCGCCGATGGGTGCGAGATCCTGCCGGAAGCCGGTTCGGCTCTCGACCAGACTCAGGGAGACGGCCCGGGTGCGCTCGTCCGCGAGCGCGCAGATTTCTTCCGGGATCACGGCGCCCCGGTTCGTCTTGGCATAGCGCAGCTCCAACCCGTCTTTTTCGTGCACCTGCCAGGCGAAACGGGTGCTGAGCCAGGCATTGTCGGTCAGGATCACATTGTCCCCCGGCCGCCATTCGAGGCCTGCGGAGAAAAGAGTGAACAGATGGGACGAATTCAGGCCGAAGGCGATATCGTCGGGGGAGCAGCCAAGCATTCGCCCGAGGTTCGCCTTGGTATCCGCCAGCATTGCGAGAGTTCCCTTGCCGTTCCAGTCTGAATCGCCGCCCAAGAGGTACCGGTCGTCCTGATACTTCTTGACTGCAGCGTAGACGTAGTCGGGGATCAGGCCGGTGCTGGCGGCCTCAAAATAGGCGTACTTTTTAATGAGGGGAAACCGCTCTCTCTCCTGCCGCAGCAATGCGACTTTTTCCGACGTCATGCTGAGTACCTCCCGTCCTTGCCGGCGCCCGCTTCCCGCTGCCGCGGGAAGCCCGGCCGATATTTATATCCATTCTACCCCACCCTTGCCCGGACGGCAACCTTTATTTGGTTAGCCTGTCGTCAAACCGCGGATTGCATAATGACGCGGAAAGGGAATAGCGGCGGTTTATTCCCGAACTATTCTTGAGTTTTACCCGAAGCGTCCCCGAATTTTCCCGGTTTTTCCCGTTCAACCGCCGGAAATTATGCAACAATGGAGACAGTGGGAGTTTCCGGTCGGGCGGCTTTTCCTTTTCCCGCCGATTCGTTCGGCTGTCCGGGTGCTCCGAGCGCAATCCCGATGCCAGAATTCCTCAGTTTCGATTCCGGACTCCCGCATTTCGCATCCGATGCCGTTGCCGCGTCAGCTGCTTTAATTAAGATAATATTTCCTCGCCTGACACATACCTGTCAGGCGCCTCCGGTATGCTGGATACAACAATAACCGGAGGTGGTTCAATGTCCGAGAAATTGTCCGTAAGCCTCGCGCTCAGTCACCGGGCCGTCCGCCCGGACAAGGCGCAGACCCTTTAGCTGATGGTCCGTTTGCAGCAGCCGGAACTGCCGCTGGCGAAGGAGCGGCTGCCGCTGAATCTCTGTTTTGTCCTGGACAGGTCCGGCTCGATGAGCGGGGCAAAGCTGGAGTACACGAAGGCGGCGATTCGGTTTGCGCTGGAGCATTTGGGCAAGGACGACACCGTCTCGGCCGTTGTCTTCGACGATACGGTCCGTGTCCTCTTCCCGCCCGGAAGCGCCGCCCAGAAGGCTCAAATGATCGCCGCCGTCCGGGACATCTGTCCCGGCGGCATCACCAATCTTAGCGGCGGTCTTTTCAAGGGCGTCTCCCTCGTCCGGCAGAATTTGCGGGCACGCCAAGTGAACCGGATCATCTTATTGACGGACGGTCTCGCGAACGCCGGAATGACCAATCCGGCCGCTCTCACAGCGAAAGCGGCCGACATTAATGCGGCCGGGGTGTTGCTTTCGGCGCTCGGGGTCGGCGAGGATTTCGGGGAAGATCTGCTCATTGCCCTGGCCGAGCAGGGGAATGGGAATTTCCATTTCATCGCGAGTCCGGAGAAGATTCCGGCGATATTCCGGGAAGAACTGCAGGGACTGCTGACGGTCGCGGCGCAGAACGTGGAACTTGCTATCCGTTCGGCAGGGGACATCCGGGTAACGGCAGTCCTTGGATATGAACCGATGTGGGGGCCGGAGGTGAGAATTGCCCTGCCCGATATGTACGGCGGCGATACGAAGACGGTGCTGGCGGAGCTGTCTGCCCGGCCGAAAAGGGTGGGCCGAACGGAATTGGCCCGGGCTCGCCTTCGTTACGGCTCCATTCCGGACAACCTGGAGACAGTCGAATATCAGGCGGTACGGAGCGCCGAAGCCACCAGTATTCGGGCGCATTGTAAGGCCGGCATCGACATTGCCGTCTGGAAGGAAGTGAAAATCTCCCGGGCGGCCGTGGCGAGGGAGGGCGCTATCCGGGCGGCCGACGATCATCGCTTCGGGCCGCGTGTGCCGCCCTCGCGCGGCAGCAGAAAAGATGGAAAAACTTTACCAGCAGGGTCAGGATGGGGAGATTATGGAGGAAATTGGGAAGATTAAGCCGAATATTGCTATGATGGAGAACGCAGAGTATTCTTTGCCGAAACGGAAGAAGATGAAAGACCAGAGTTACCGATCCCAATGCCGCCGTTAGAGAGACGGGGAAGATATCCCGGTGCGGGCTGCGCAGGTCTGTCCGGAGCGCCAATGCTTCGTTTGCCGCGGCGGAAAGGGTTAGAGAATAGGAGAAGGATATTCAAGCAAGGCAGATGATCAGATGAGTCGTTTGCAGGAGGAAATCACCCGTTACCGGCATCTCGCTGCTGTTCTCAATGAATGCCCGGCGACGGACGTCGGGTAATTGCGCGTCCGGCTGCGGCTGAATGAGAGGACGCTATTTGGCGGCCGGGGCGGAGGAGTTCGACCTTTCCCGCATTCTTTGGTCCGGCCGATTTTGACTTGCGGGCTCATTGTCAAGACGGCTGGGGCGTTCACCGGGATGGGGCGGCGATGGCCGCCCGGGTGAAATTTTCCGGAGGCGGCTTACCGGGTCAAGAAAGCGGTTTACCACCCGAGTCAGGCAGTTGAAGCGGACCGGCCGGACGGTTCCAGCATCGTCTGCTACCGGATTGACGGGCGGGTGGAGTTTTCCAGTCGGCTTCTGCATTGCAGGACCGGGCGGTAACCGCGAGTCGGCGGTGCCGCGGGAGGAAATGAAGGTGATGATGCGTCGTCTCGCGGCCGTTTACGGTGCGGAGAAGTGAATTGAGAAGCGGAGGCGAAGCAGACTTGCGGGAATATTATTACACGCAATTCGGGCAGGACAACCGTCCGGTCATTATCGGGAAATGCCGCAGCGCCATCCGGGACGGCCGGGGCGTCATCTATATCGCTCCTTCCCGGGAAGTTATCTTCGACGTGCGGCGACGGCTTACCGGAGAGTTTGGCGGGATGCTCGGCATCTTTGTGGGCGGTTTCGACGACCTGGAAGCGCAGCTGGTGCGGGAGAAAGGCCCCGGCGGCACCGTCATCGACGACGCAACAGCACTGGCCGCCCTGGGTGATATCTGCCGCCGGCAAGCCGCTTCGCTCTCCTGCTTTGCCGGAGTGGCGGAGCGGCCGGGTTTTGTCCGGGAATTGCACCGGGCGATCCGGCGGCTGAAGCGCCTTGCCCTGACGCCGGAGGCGTTCGCGGCAAAGCTGGCCGCCGGCCGGGACAGGCTGGATGCCGTTCCGGCCCGGAAGTGCCGGGATATTCTTAATTTATATTCGGCCTACCAGACGTTTTTGGCCGAAAAAGGATTATTGGACGTCGATGACATCTCTCTCCGGGCTGTCGCGGCGGCGGACAGTTCTCTTCTGGCCGGCGCCGGGCTGTTGGTGGTCGACGGTTACATTAATATCGACCCGGTCAGCCGGGCATTGCTGCAGGCGGTAGTCCGGGCTTACCCGGCTCTGCCCATGGTTGCCAGTATCCCGTTTCGGTCGGAGCAAAGCGAGCCGTTCCTGGCGGGGGAAATATTGCATGATTTGGGCAGTCTGGGGTTTGCGGCAGCCGGGAATGCCGCCGCGGCGTCGCGGGACAACGGCAATGATCTGCAGCGGCTGGCGCAAGACCTGTTCGCTGCGGACAGCACCAAAATGAACCGCTGCACGGGACTGAGCATCGGCGGCGCGCCCAGCCGGGAGGACGAAGTCCGGCAAGCGGCGCGCCAAATCAAACAGCTGCTGTATGAGGGCGGTGAAACGCCGCGGGAGATCGCCGTCGTCCTCAGCCGTTTCGGCGAATACCAGGCGGATGTCCTGCGCGTCTGCAAAGAGATGGGCATCCCGGTCAATCTCGGCTGGCACGAACCCCTGGTCCAAACCCCATTGTACAAAGACTTCGCGAGCCTTCTCCGGCTGTGCCTCCGCCCGCTCGACGGGCCGGCCCTGCTCAATGCCGCCGCATCCCCGTATTTTGCTTTGATGACGGCGGCCGGTGACGACGGTGGGCTGGCGGCAATGCTCGATCTTATCGGCCGTCAGACCGGGGTGTTGCCGGATTTGACGGCGTTGCCGGCGGTCATCCGGGAGTGGCGGGAGAGGAACGCCTGGGACGATTATGGCCTTGCGGCGGCGGTCGACCGGACTATCGCCGGGTTGGAGACGATCGGGGCGTTGCTGGCGGCAGTTCCGGAGACGGCGAGTCGCAGCGAGCACCTGGCGGCCGCGGCGCTAGTCCTGGAGCAGTTGGATTGCGACCGGCGGCTTTTATCCCTGTACCGGGCGGGTCGGCTGTCCGCCGAACTGCTCCTGCGGGATTTGAAGGCCGCCGCCGCTATTCGGGCGGTTCTGACGGAAATGGAGCAGATTGACGCCTTATTGACAGCACCGGCGGAAACGGAACCGTTCAGCGCTTTTCTGGCGGCGCTGGCCAGCGCCGCCGAAAGGAAAACAATCACCCGGCGGCAGCCGAGCCCGGCCGGGGTCAGAGTCCTTGATCCCGATCTCCTGCGGGGCGTTTCTTACCGCCACGTTTTCTTTCTGGGCCTGAATGAAGGGTTTTTCCCCCGCCCGCCCCGGTCAGGCGGTTTGTTCAGCCGTCCGGAAAGCTCGGCGCTGGCGGAGTTCGGCCTCGATTTTGGCCGTTACGAATGGGAACTGCAGCGGGAACGGATCCGTTTCAGTGCTGTCTGTGCCGCCGCCGGGAGGACATTGCGCCTGAGCTGGCGGACGGCGGGTGAAGACGGGTCATATATGGTAAAATCTCCCTGTATTGAGGCGGTCCAGAATCTGCTGTCCCCGGCTGCCGCGCAGGCTGTTTGTACCCCGTCCCGCTCGATGCGGCAGCGCTTCGAGCGGACGGCGGCTTGGAGCGCCAGCGAAGCGAGGGAGAATGCGGCAGTCGCTTTGGGGCGGGCACCAGTGGCGGCGGCGGACCAGCTGCGCCCGTACCTGGCGGCGGTGGTCCGGCGGGAAGGGACGACGGAACTGGAGCAGATCAGGCGGGCCGGTCTGATGGAACTTTCCCGCGCCCTCGCCCCGGAAGCTGACGAATACGACGGCTATCTTCCGGGACGGACACTGCGGCAGCAGCGGCCCGAGTACCGGTTCAGCGCCTCTCAGCTGAACAGCTATCTTAATTGCCCTTACCGTTATTACCTGGAACGGGTGCTGGGGCTGAGCACCTCTGCCGAAGACACCGATCTGAGCCTGCGCAACGAGGGTACCGTCTATCACGCCGTCCTGAAACAGTATTACGAGGAGGCGTCAGTCTTTGACGAGATAGATGCCGGTCTGGTGGAGCGTCTGGTCAGCGAATTTTTCCGCGCGGCTGTCCGGGTGCCCTTTGAGAGGCGGCTGCTCCAGGCCAAGGAGATGGAGATGCGAAGGATTCTGGCCGGCTTCATTGCCGCCGACCGGAAATATCTGTCCGGCTTTGCCGCGGCGACTGGGAAACGGCTGATTCCGGTGTATTTCGAGTTGAGTGTTCAGGCCGGAGAGTTCTTCGGCGGAAGGCAGTTCGCGGCAAACATCGATCGGGTCGACCTGGAGTACGACGGCGCTGCGCCGACCGGGCGGTTTGTACTCTACGATTATAAGCGCGGCGGCGGCAAGTCGTTCCGTGATTGCGTTCTGGGCCGGGATTGTCAACTCCTCGTTTATTATTATTGTCTCCTTGAATTGCTGCGCCGGGAGAAGCAGCTCGGGCGGCCCGAGGCTATCGCTCTTTATTTTTACAATATCAAAACCGGCAAGAAGGAAGGGTTTGTCCGTGATGATTACAAGGGGGCGCTGGGGGACGGCCGCAAGCAGAATACTGTCAGTCCGGACGCCTTTGACAGTCTGATGGGAATTTTGCGGGAGAAGGCCATGGAACTTGTCGACAGAATCCGGCGCGGCGAATTTGTTCCGCCGGCGGAATGCGGTGCCGTTTTTTTTGGCTGCAATTACGCCGGAATCTGCCGGCACGATCCTTACCGCCTGGCCGGGAAAAGGGGGATACGGGGGTGAGGGAAATTGCTGCCGCGAAGCTGGAAGAATACGGGGTAAGCCGTGAACAATTTGACTGTCTTGACCTGGGCCGGAACATTGCCGTCACCGCCGGGGCCGGTTCCGGCAAAACCCGGGTGCTGACGCGGCGCTATCTCCGTCTGCTGAAAGAAGCCCCGGATGCCTCGATTGACAATATTGTAGCGATCACATTTACAGAAAAGGCTGCCCTGGAAATGCGGGAGAGGGTGCGCCGGCTCATCGACGCCGAGCGGGAACGGACCACGGACCCGGCTCGGAAGCGCCACTGGCAATCGCTGCGGGAAAAGATGCCGGCTGCGAATATCTGCACTATCCACAGTTGGTGCGCTGCCATTCTGCGCGAGAGTTTCGTCCCGCTGGGCCTCGACCCGGCCTTCGGGATTATCGAGGAAGCTGGCCAAAAAACGACTCTCCTCCGGCTTGCCCAAGAGACAGTTGCGGCAAGTCTGGGCCGGACGGAAGACGACGCGGCGGTGGAGGCCATGCTGGATTTTCACGGATCCGACTATTTCCGGCACGACGATTTGGCCGGGGAGCTGATAAATCTCTATCTGAAGATCAGGGAAGCGGGAATGACAATCGCGGCCGTCCGGGGAATGACCGATCCGTCCGCCAGAGCGGCCGCCTTGGGCGCCGCGGATCTGACTGCCCCGCCGGAGCTGCTGCCGTGCCTAAGCGAAGTGGAGCTGTACGCTCTCCGCCGGCTGGCGGAATTGGACGACAGATATACCGCCTATAAGCGGCAGGAGGGAGTGCTGGATTTCAATGACCTGGAAGTGCTGGCTTTGCAGGCGCTGTCCCGGCCTGATATCCGGGATGCTTACCGGGCAAGGTGGCGGCATTATCTGATCGATGAATTCCAGGACACGAACGATCTGCAGCGGCGGCTCATCTACGCTCTCTTGCATGACGGCGGCTCTTTACCGAAGCAAGGTCTCTTCATCGTCGGCGACCGTCAGCAGGCGATTTACGGCTTCCGCGGCACCGACTATCGGGTGTTCAGCCAGGTCAGCGCCGACATCGGCCTTGACGGATGCCGCGTTCTTTCCCAGTGCTACCGCAGTTCGCCCAGCATTATCAATACCGTCAACAAGCTTTTCGGCCAATTGCTGGCATCTTACCAGCCGCTGGCTGTCGCACCGGGCAGAGAGATGGCAGCGGGGAAAAAGGTTGAAATTATTACCCTTGCCTCGGAGAAGAAAGCTTCCGACACCGCCTGGAAGGAACTTCAGAAGGTGATACGGAACGGGGGGACGGAAGAGGAACTGCGCGGGGCTTTCGCGGGACTGGAAGCGGCGTCGGCAGCTGCGGCGACGGCTGACCGGGAGGCGGAAGCGCTGGCCGGCCGAATCCGGCGGCTGGCCGAGGATGGTTATCGCTATGGCGAAATAGCCGTCCTGCTGCGCAGCCGCACCCGTCTGCCGGAATATGAGCATTCCCTTCGCCGGCACGGAATCCCTTACTGCGTTCTGGGCGGGTTGGGCTTTTTCGAACGGCAGGAAGTCAGAGATATTATCAATACATACAAGATTCTGTTCAATCCGGCAGACCGCGTCGCACTTGTAGGAGCGCTGCGGTCGCCTCTGTTCGCGCTGTCGGACGCGGCTGTTGCCGATCTGTTCAGCTTTTTGCCGGAGCACCCGGCCGATCTGGGCCTTGCCCTGCGGCTCACTGCCGCCGCGGCGCCGGTGGCAGCGGCAGCGGCACTGCGGGCGGAAAAAATTATCACGGAATTGACGGCCGCGGCCGGGCGGCATGGAGCCGGGGAATTCCTCGAAATGATTCTGGCGGCGACGCGGGGCCGGGAAATCTTCCTCACCCAGCTCGACGGCGCCCAGCGCTGCCGCAACCTGGAAAAGCTGGCGTCCATTGCCGGCGAATTTGACGCCAAGCAGCTTTATTCGCCCCGGCAGTTCCCCGCATACCTGGAGAACCTGGCGGCGGCGGCCGGCCGGGAAGGGGAAGCCGCCCTGGACACGGAGGACAGCGATGCGGTGAAGCTGATGACGATTCACGCCGCCAAAGGTCTGGAATTCAAAGCCGTCTTCATCCCCGATGCCGGGAAAGACCTGCTGCGGAAGGCAGCCCGTAGTAGACCGAATCTTGTTTTCTCCCGCCGGTACGGGGTGATCGCTCGGGGCGGCGATGTAACCGGCCCGAATCCGCTGTACGAAAGCCATTATCGCCAAGTCTGCGACGAAGAACTGGCGGAGGCCCGGCGACTTCTTTACGTGGCGGCGACCCGGGCGAAAGAATTCCTGGCGATTATCGGGGAGGACAAGGGCAGCCCGGACAAGGATAATCTGAACAGTTTCATGAAGATGCTGAAATATGCTTTGAACGAATGCGGCGGCAGCCTTGACACGCTCGAGATTATCGACGGCAGCAGCCTGCTGCCGGGCGACCCGCCGGAAATTCAGCCGTTCGAGCAGCGAAAGGCCGAAATTGCGGCATACGATTTTGCCGCCCTGACCGGGACGGCGGATGCGGATGAGCGCATCTATTGGGAATACGGCGGACCGGTCGGGATACAGGTGAGTGTCAGTCAATATCTTAATTACCAGTCCTGCCCCCGTTATTATTATCTGCGCTATCGGTCCGGTCCGGGGGAATTGTGCCGATTTCCCGCCGCCGGCACCGCCGGGGAGGAGAGGGAGGAGACGTCGCAAGCGGAGCAGGAATATTGCGAGCCGGCCGCGCCGAAGGTTCATTTGACAGCCGCCGCCCGAGGATCTCTTGTGCATCGCCTGCTGGAAAGAATGGCTGCCGGCCGGTTGGCGGCGGAAAATGTCGCCAGTCTGATCGAGGCGGAGCTGCGGGTGGCGGCACCCGGGCTCAGCGATGCAGCGGCGGCGGAGCGGCGGGAAGAAATCACCCGGTATCTGATCAACTGCCGCCGGCTGGACGAAGAACTGGCCCGGCGTCAGACGGGCCGGCTCGTCCGACGGGCGACGGAATTGCCGTTTCTCATCCCGCTGGAGCCGGAGCAAGAGCTCGTCCTCAGCGGCGTCATCGACCGGCTTGATATCTACGAAAGGGACGGCAGCTATGAAGCAGTGCTGATCGATTATAAAACGGACCGAAGGAAGAGCGCCGCCGAGCTGGAAGCCCGTTACCGGCCGCAGCTGCTCGTGTACGGCGAGGCAGTGCGGCGGCTTTGCCGGCACCGGGGGCGGATATTGTCCCCGGGCAGCATTTGCCTTTACCTCCTTGACTCCGGCGAATGCCGGACGCTGGCTTGGGAGGCGGCTGCCGCCGGGGCGCTGCTGGACGACATGAGACGTGTTTTCGGATTTATCGGCAGGCATGCCGGCTTGGATGATTACGCGCCGGTTCCCGGCGAACGCTGCCGGAACTGCGAGTACCGGGAGCTTTGTGCTGCGCTCGGTGCTGCCCGAGCCGGCGCGCAATAAATGCAATAAAATCATAGTATTAGCGAAATAACCCAAATTAGCGGTTGTTGTCACCTGTAAAAAGGGAAGAACCGATTGATATAATTACTTAATAACTAAGAATGTCCCGCAATGAAATCGACGATAAGAGTTGTAATATAAGGGAAAAAAATGAAATAATACGCTTTTTATAAGAAAATAGTTATTGATAAATCGAAAGGAGGCTCGCTGTGATCGCTGATTTCCGGTTTTCAACTCCGATTATCAGTTTATCTATTGACGATAGTAAATGCAGAATATATAATATTATCCGAAAGGCGGAATTTATTCACAGCTTTTTTTCGCGTTGCTTCCGAAAAGCATATTGCGCTAAACGCTCCGGCGTTAACAGTGTGAGTGCAGGTGACCGGCGGCTCTCCCCGTTCACTCTGGTCAGCCATAAAATAATCCTGCATGGGT
The DNA here is from genome assembly GCA_050943375.1 of bacterium. Lineage (GTDB taxonomy): Bacteria > Bacillota > SLNR01 > SLNR01 > JBMNPB01 > JBMNPB01. The sequence continues at coordinate 80,481 of JBMNPB010000008.1, read as the reverse complement.
TTTCCGTGTGGGATTTTCCTTTCCCGGCCGTCGGACTGCCAATGCCGCCGCCCTGTGCGGTCAGACGCTGCGGACTTTTGTGGCGCTGCCGCGCTGTCAGAGCAGACGGTTCGCGAAGGGGGTGTTATGGATGGGGCGCAATTTTTTCCGGGGCGCCTGGCAGTTGGCCGACCCGAAGCTTTGGATCGCTTCCTATATTCCGGTAACTCTCGGCATCATCCTCGCCGTCGCCTCCGGTTTCGGCGGGCCGGCGCTAACCGATCTGCTGTGGATTGGCGCCGCTTACGTGGCCCTTGCCCTGATTGAGACAGGGAAGAACGGGATAAACGAATACATTGATTTTATCTCCGGGGTCGATCCGGCTGTAGACGAAGCGCACCGCACCGTTTTTTCCGGCGGTAAAAAGACGATTACTTCCGGACTGCTGGGAACACGGGAGGTTCTGCTGATTACGTTTCTTTCGTTTCTTGCGGCCGGCGGAGTCGGCTTTGCTCTCGTCTGGTTCAAGCGGCCCGAGCTGCTGCCGGTGGGCGCGGCGGGAGCAGCCATTTCCATTCTCTATTCCCTGCCTCCTTTTATCTTATGCTACCGCGGGCTGGGGGAACCGGCCGTTGCTTTTACGTACGGACCGCTGATTGTTTCCGGCGGCTATCTGCTCATCGCCGGCCGGCTCGACGTTCTGCCTTTGCTTGTCTCGGTTCCGGTGGGGCTGATTGTCGGCAATATTCTGGTGATAAACGAATTTCCCGATTATGAGGCCGACAAACAAGGCGGCAAACGGAATCTCGTGGTGCGGTTCGGCAAGCGACGGGCAGTTTTACTGTACGGTTTCATTTTTATCGCGATTTATCTGTCCTGTCTGCTGCCCGTCCTGCATACCGGGTCGGTCGCCTGGCTTCTTCCCTGGCTGACCGTGCCGCTCGCGCTCCGGGCTTACCGGAACTGCCGGGAGAATTACGACAACATTGGTTTATTGGTCGCTTCGAATGCGGCCACCGTCAAAATCTTTGCTCTCACCGGCCTTCTCCTGATCGGCGCCACCCTGCTTGCAGGTATCTGACCGGCATGCAGCGGGAAAGTACAGACAAACTCAAGCTTCAATGCAGTATTCTGAGAAAGTGCGGATAAACGCAAAGAGAAAAGGGGCGCTCCGGGAAAATGGGAGCAGCCGCGAAGTAAATGGAGGGGAAAACATGAGAAAAAAAGTGCTCATTCTCGGCGGAGGCTATGCCGGCGTGGAAACTGCCTTGGCGCTGAACCGCAAAAAGGGCCGGGACGACATCGAAATTACGGTCATTGATAAGAACGACTACCATACGCTGCTGACTGAACTGCACGAAGTAGCCGGCAACCGGATTGATGAAGACGGGATCATTATCCCTTTCCAACGGATTTTCAAGCATATCGACGTCAATTATGTGACGGACGAGATTACCGGATTCGACTTTGACAACAAGAAAATCAGCTCGGCGCGGCGGGAGTACGCTTATGACTACCTGATTCTCGCCATGGGCAGCACCCCGAATTTTTTCGGTATCCCGGGGCTGAAAGAACATGCCTTCACTTTGTGGAGCTATGACGACGCCATTCGCATCCGCGAGCATATCCGGGACTGCTTTGTGCAGGCGCGCAGTGAAACGGACGCGGTCAGACGGAAGCGACTGCTCACTTTTGTTGTCGCCGGGGCCGGTTTCACCGGGGTTGAGATGATCGGGGAATTGGCGATCTGGGTAAAACGCCTTTGCCGCGAATACGGGATTGCGCGGGACGACGTCCGGCTGATGATTGTCGACATGCTGCCGCGGGTGCTCAATACCCTGAATGAAAAAAACGCCGCCAAAGCGCATCGATATATGGAAAAGAAACTGGGCATTGAAATCCGTCTGAAAACGGCGGTCGGCAGTGTTTCCGCCGACGGTTTTCAGGCCGGGGAGGAGTTTATTCCGACCGCGACCGTGATCTGGGCCGCCGGGGTCCGTGCTTCTGAAGACGTGGAGAAACTGGCGGTTGAGAAAGTTGCCGCCCGCCGTCTGAAGGTCGACGAGTACTGTGCCACTCAGCACGAAGGGGTGTACGCCGTCGGCGATATTTCCGGTTTCAGCGGCAAAAACGAAAAGCCTTACCCGGCGATGGTTGAGAACGCGATTCAGACCGGGCACGGAGCGGCTGTCAATATTCTTAAATCCATCCGGGGCGAGAAACCGGAACCGGTGACAGTCAAGATGCACGGGACGATGGTCTGCGTCGGCAATTATTTTGCCGTCTCGGAAATCATGGGCTATTCACTGCCGGTCTGGCTGTCGGTTATTATGAAATTCCTGGTCAATATCCATTATCTGTGGGAAATCACCGGCTTCTCCGGGGTTGCGAAATATCTCCAGCATGAATTGCTGGGCCGCCGGCAAAATAAAAATATCGTGGAGCAGCATTACACGACCCGTTCCCTCATCTTCCTGCTGACTCCGCTGCGTATTTATCTCGGGTCGATCTGGCTGTACGAGGGGATTAAGAAAGTCGGGGAAGGCTGGCTGGCCACACCAAAGCTGGCCGGGTTTTTCGGCGGGGCGGAAGCTTTCTACCGGAACGTGCTGCAAACCGGCGGCACCGCTTCGGCCGGCGGTTCCGCGACCGTGGCGATGGCTAACGACGCCGTCAGCGCCGCGACGGCAGTCGCAGGCGCCGGCACCGTCGATGCCGTCAGCTCGGTGACCGCTTCGGCGGCCGCGGACGCCGTCAGCGCCGCAACCGGCGCCGCCGGCGAGGCAGCGGCTTCCGCCGTTAAGGTTCTGCTCAACTGGGGCTTCGGCTGGCTTCGCTTCCTTGCGGTGGATGCCGGACAACTGGCTGCCAAAGTGGACTTCACCCCGGTTAACTGGGTGACCGATAATATCCTGATCCGGACCGAAGGCACTCAGATGTTCTTCCAGTGGCTTGTCACCGGGACCGAGATTATCATCGGGCTGTGCCTCATCGCCGGCGCCTTCACTTTTCTGGCCAGCGGGCTTTCGCTTCTGCTCCAGGCGAACTTTCTGATGACAACCGGGATCTACATGGATACCTGGTGGATGTTCTTTGCCGCCGTGGCGGTTCTGGCCGGCGCGGGGCGGGCGTTCGGACTGGACTATTATCTGATGCCTTATCTTAACAATTACTGGGAAAGAATTTGGAAGACGGGCAAATGGGGCCCGGTGTTCAAGAACGCCTTCAGCCGTACCCATTGACGGCTGGCCAGCGGAGGGATGGGCATGATGCCGAATGCTGTTTATCGGCGGGAAATGGAGGCTTTTGAGGATTATCTGCGAAGCCGCTTTCCCCGCAAAAATAAATTCTCCGATGAGGTAGCCAAAGCCATTTTCGCGTCCGGCGGCAAGCGCCTGCGACCGGCGTTCACCATCATGTTCGCTCTGACCGGCGGGAATTATAACCGCGAACGGGCTTTCGCCACGGCCGCAGCGATCGAAATGCTGCATACGGCAACGCTGGTGCATGACGATATCATTGACAGCGCCGACGTGCGGCGCGGCGTCCCCACCGTTAATGCCGAGTACGGAACGCATATGGCAGTTTACACCGGCGACTACCTGCTCTTGAAAGCGATGCATGAACTCATACAACTGGACGAATACGACAGCGTCAAGGTCCGGCGGGTTGTCCGGACGCTGACCGAAATCTGCGTCGGGGAAATCGACCAATATTTTTCAAGGCAGGATATCGGCACACTGCTCGGCTATTTCCGGCGCATCCGCCGGAAAACGGCAGTATTGTTCGCAGCCGCCTGCGCTCTCGGGGCTTATGATGCCGGCTACACCGAAAAAGGGATCAACCGGGCTTTCCGCTTCGGCCTTGATTTCGGGATGGCGTTCCAGATCCGGGATGATATCAAGAATTTCATCGCCAACCCGGCCGACGACGGCAAACCGGTTCTGAATGATCTGAAGGATGGGATCGTCACCCTTCCGGTCCTGCTGGCGGCTGGCCGCAGTCCCGGCTTCCGGCAAAAACTCAAGACCTACTTCCGGCGTCCCGGCGAACTGAAAAGCCTGTTCGGAGAAGTCATCCGGCACGGCGGGATTGAAAAGTCGGAAAAGGTTATGCGCCGCTACGCGCAGCGTGCACAAGAAGGCTTGGCTTATTTCCGAAACGACATGCTCGCCGAAGGGATGGGCAAAATTATGACCGTCCTGTACGCCTGAGGCGCTGCGCAGAAGAAGCCGATAGCGGGCCGGGCAATGCGTGCGGTAAAAAAACCTCCCGCCGGAGGAATTCGGCGGGAGGTTTTTTGCTGAGTTGGGTAAAATCTACTTTGCGGTCAGATACCCTTCGGCCCGCAGCAGCTCGGCCGTGAGCACTCCGCCGCCGGCCGCGCCGCGCAGCGTATTGTGGGAAAGGCAGACAAATTTATAATCGTAAACGCTGTCTTCGCGCAGCCGTCCGATGGTCACACCCATGCCGTTCTCATAATCCCGGTCCAGCTTTGTCTGCGGCCGGCTGTCTTCCGCCATGTACTTGAGGAATTGGCGCGGGGCGCTGGGCAAAGCGATTTCCTGAGGTTTGCCCCGGAAGGCGGCCCAGCGTGCCAGGATTTCCGCCTTGGCCGGCTTCGTCCGGAAATTGACAAAGACGGCCGCGAGATGCCCGTCGCTGACCGGCACGCGGATACATTGCGCTGTAATCCCGGGGCCGGCGGCGCTGACAATCGCCCCGCTTGCGACTTTGCCCCAGACCTTAAGCGGCTCCTGTTCGCTTTTTTCTTCCTCGCCCGGAATGAAGGGAATGACGTTGTCGACCATTTCCGGCCAGCTCGCAAAGGTCCGTCCGGCACCGGAGATGGCCTGATATGTACAGGTGACGATTTGCTCCGGCTCGTAGTCAAGAAGGGGATGGAGGGCCGGCACATAGCTCTGGATGGAACAGTTCGGCTTCACCGCGATAAAACCGCGTTTGGTGCCGAGGCGCCGGCGCTGGGCGTCGATGACGGCAAGATGCTCCGGGTTAATCTCGGGGATGACCATGGGCACATCCGGCGTCCAGCGGTGGGCCGAGTTGTTCGAGACAACCGGAGTTTCCGCCCGGGCATAATCTTCCTCCAGTTTTTTGGTGGCTGCTTTGTCCAGGTCGACGGCGCAGAAGACAAAATCCACCTGTTCGCTGACCCGGTCGATATCGGCCGCGTCCTCGACCACGAGGGAGGCGATATTCGCCGGGATGTCCCCGCTCCGGGTCCAGCGGCCTTCCACCGCCGCGGCGTACGTTTTTCCGGCCGAGCGCCGGCTGGCCGCGATGGCGGTCACCCGGAACCAGGGATGGTTGTGCAGCAGGGAGATGAATTGCTGACCGACCATGCCGGTTCCGCCGATAATGCCGACCTTCAGTTTTTCCTTCATTTGCTCACCCGCCTAATAATATTGTCTTGCGGAAATAGTGCGCTGTACACGGACAAATGTGCGCATTGGGTGTATTTTACCATATCCGCACCAAAACGGCAAGATGGATGGTTGAATTTATCGCTGCGCAATTTTTTGTTACGGCCGGGTGCGGCGGCTACCCGGGGAGAAATCGACAAAGCAAGCGGCAGACGGCGAACACCGATGCGACAAAAAGGCAGGGTGTGCCGGGGATTTTACCGCCGGCACACCCTGTTTAGCTTTTTCCGGGGAAGGGGAGCCGTTATACCGGCTTCCCTTCGACCACTTTCTCACCCAGCGGGTAGTAAGGAATCATTTCCTTTTCCACCCGGGCGAGAGCTTCCACCGGGGACAAGCCCCAGTTCGTCGGGCAAGTGGAGAGAAGCTCGACGAAGTTATAACCATGACCGTCCATCTGCGCCTGAATCGCTTTCTTGATATACGTTTTGGCTTTCTTTACATTGGCCGGGTTGTTCAAGGCGCCGCGGGCGACATAATAGGCGCCGGGAACGGCGGCCAGGATTTCGGCCTCGCGCATCGGATAGCCGTCGCGTTCCGCCTGACGGCCGTCCTGGGTCGTTGTGGTCCTCTGATTCAGCAGGGTGGTGGGGGCTTTCTGACCGCCGGTCATCCCGTACACCCCGTTGTTAATCATGATGGTGGTGATTTTCTCACCCCGTCCTGCGGCGTGCAGCGTCTCCGCCGCGCCAATGGAAGAGCAGTCGCCGTCACCCTGATAAGTGATGACGATTTCATCGGGGCGGCAGGCTTTGACGCCGGTCGCGGTCGCCGGTGCCCGTCCGTGGGCGGCGCCGATCATGTCCATTTTGATGTAGGCGCCGAAATAAGAGCAGCCGATACCGCAAACGCCGATGACTTTATCCGCAATGCCCAATTCGTCGATGCATTCGGCAACCAGTTTGTGGGCGATACCGTGAGTGCAACCGGGGCAGTAAGATAACTTCCGGTCATAATACAATGCCGGGCGTCCGTAAATTTTTTCCATTTGATTCACCTCCTCAAAGTTGTCTCTCGATCATCTCGACGACCTGTTCTACCGTCGGCATGTTGCTGCCCCAGGTCGGCTCAAAGACGACATCGAATTTCCCGTTCAGGGTAACCTGAACATCTTCCAGCATTTGTCCGTTGTTGGCTTCGATGACGATGACTTTTTTGCAGGAGGCCGGAATCTTGTCAAATGCTTTCTTCGGGAACGGCCAGGCAATCAGAGGACGGATGAAGCCGATCTTTTTGCCGGTAGACGCGGCGACTTTCTTGGCCGCTACTTCGGCAATCCGGCCGACTGTGCCGAAACCGGTGATAACATATTCGCAGTCTTCCAAATTGGCATCTTTCCATCTCTGCAATTCTTCTTCGATTTTGGGATATTTCTCTTTGTTCAGATACTCAAAAACAGTACCGTTCGTGCCGGAACTGACATGGTTGGCTTTGTCGCGGCCGTGGATGCCGCTCAGAGCCCATTCCGGCTGCGGCAAGGTGGCCGGGTCGATGGGATCGCGCAATTCCACCGGTTCCATGACCTGTCCGATGAGACCGTCCGCATAAAGATAAGAAATAATCCCGTACTTTTCGGCCAGTTCGAAAGCGTCGAACATCATGTCAAACGCTTCCTGAACCGTGGCGGGGCAGAACACGATGCTGCGGTAGCCGCCGTGTCCGGCGCCGCGGGTAGCCTGCCGGTAAGAACTCTGGGTCGGGGTGAGGTCGCCGATGCCGGGGCCCATCCGGGACATATCGACCACTACGCAGGGGACTTCGGCCGCGGCGATGTAGGACATACCTTCCGCCTTCAGGCTGATACCGCAGGAGGAGGAGGAAGTCATGCATCGTTTGCCGGTGGCCGCACCGCCGTAGAGCATATTCACGGCCGCCAGTTCACTCTCGGCCTGAACGAATTTCCCGCCGTAACGGGGCAGCTCCCGGGAAAGATACTCCGGAATTTCGTTCTGCGGGGTAATTGGGTAACCGAAGAAGTAACGACAGCCAGCCCGGATGGCGGCTTCGGCTACTGCTTCGTTGCCCTTCATCAGTTGTTTAGCCAAAGCAATAATCTCTCCTTTCTGGTGACCCGCCAGCTTAGCGCCGCGGGCCGATCATTTACTTGTACACTTCGATGGCGGAGTCAGGGCACATCAGAGCGCAGAAAGCGCAGCCGATGCATTCGGCATCGTCGGTGCAGCCGGCGGTGTGATAACCGCTTGCATTGATTGTATCCGACATGGCCAGGATCTTCTTCGGACAGACCGATACGCACACCTCACAACCCTTGCATACTTCTGCATTGATTTTTGGTCTCGGCATCAGTATCCTCCTTTCCGTGTTCTTATGGCCAATCAAAGCTTATGTTAAAACCCCCCGCCTGACCGGAGGCGGCCGCAAAAATGAAGCTGCTTTGCCGTTGTCACGCAATCTTACCGGCCGTCCCTTGCGGCACAGCCGGCATATCGAAAACTATTCCCAATCATGCGAGAGGGCTCCACCTAATCTACCTAATTCGACTATAAACTCCGTTCTCCTGTAAGCCAGCCGAATCATTCTGCAACAAATCTGCCGTAAAAAAACGAGGCTGCTCCGGCCGGGCTGTCCGACCGTTTCTATATATATGAAGCGCTTCGCCTAAAAAGTAGAATATCCTTCTCTTGGCCGCGGAAGTTTTGCCGGAAAGGGGAAAGTGTTTGTCGGGCCGCAATGGCGATGAACGGCTGGCGGAACTGAGTAATTGGCAATAAGAGTGTTGTGCAAAGCATGGATGATTTCTCAGCGCTTGACATTCATTCTGTATTAGTATAAAATTAAGTTTTGTAGGTAAGCATCATAAACCCGCAAGCCTAAATATTGCAACGTGACTCAGGGTCGATAAAAAGACTCTTTGCTTTCGAGAAGGAGAAATGTGTACTAATGCAGTTTACAGATCTGAACATTTGCACCCCGATTTTAGAGGCGCTAAAGAAAGAGGGGTACGTCCGGCCGACCCTTATTCAGGAACAGGCCATCCCGCCTCTGTTGGCCGGCCGAGACCTGATAGGCTGTGCCCAGACCGGATCCGGCAAAACAGCCGCCTTTGCCATCCCAGCCCTGCAGTCCATTGCGGATAAGAGCCGGGCGGCAAACAATCCCCGCGCGATAAAAGGACTTGTCCTGACCCCGACTCGGGAACTGGCAAGCCAGATCAGGGAGAGTTTTCAGGCTTACGGCCGCTATCTGCCCCTCAAAAACACGGTCATCTTCGGTGGAGTGTCGCAGAGCAAGCAGGTGGATGGTCTCAGGGCGGGAGTTGATATTCTGGTCGCCACTCCCGGACGGCTGCTTGACTTGCTCAGACAAAAAGTATTGAGTCTGCGGCAGGTGAATTATTTCGTTCTGGATGAAGCCGACCGGATGCTGGATATGGGATTCATACACGATGTGAAAAAGATTATCGGGCATTTGCCGCAGCAGCGGCAGACAGCCTTATTTTCGGCGACCATGCCCATGGAGATTACTGAACTCGTCGGCACCATCCTGAGAAACCCGGTGAAAGTCGCGGTAGCCCCGGTCGCCTCGACGGCAGCGATTATTGAGCAAAAGATATATCTTGTCAATAAAAGCAATAAGAAGCACCTGCTGGTCCATTTGCTGAAGGACAGCGGTATTACGTCGGCCCTCGTTTTCTCCCGGACCAAGCACGGCGCCAACAAAATAGCCAAGCATCTGGTCAAATCCGGACTGCCGGCGGAAGCGATCCACGGGAATAAATCGCAGACCGCCCGGGAAACCGCCCTCGCCAATTTCAAAGCAAAACGGACGCGGATTCTGGTGGCAACCGATATTGCCGCCAGAGGTATTGATATCGATGAATTGTCCCATGTGATGAATTACGACCTGCCCGAAGTCCCCGAAACGTATGTGCATCGGATCGGACGGACCGGCCGGGCCGGGCACAACGGATCAGCTCTGTCCTTCTGTGATGAGGAGGAGAAAAAGTTACTGGCCAATATCCAGAAGCTCATTAAGAAAGATATCTCCGTAGTGACGGAACATCCTTATCCTCTGGCCGCCGCGGAAACTAGACCGGTGCAGCAAACGGCCGTGATTAGCGGGACAAGAAAGAAAAGAAGACGGTAGCGGTCTGCCGTCTTCTTTACCATCGAGCATACATTGTTGGGGAAACCAAAATACCGGACGCACAATGCATCCGGTATTATTGTTTATCTGGTGCCGAAGGCCGGACTCGAACCGGCATGGAGGGTGACTCCGCTTGATTTTGAGTCAAGTGCGTCTGCCAATTCCGCCACTTCGGCATTAAAAGGTATAGTAATTTTAACATGAATGAGGGCAAAATGCAAGCCGGACGATAAAAATTCGGCTGCCAGAGCAGGAAGGATAAGGCAAGACAGTTTCCGGAGCGATGCCGCAAGAAAAACAGAAATGGCGGAAAAAATGATTATTTGGCAGCCAAGGCCGGATTTTTCACCGGCCAACTTTTTTATTATCTTGCCGGGCGGGATTAAGCAAGCAAAAACAGTTTTTCGCACCGGTCAAGATTATTTGCGGCTGACCGGGAAACGGGAGACAGCGTTAGCGAGATTATCAGTGCGGTACTGGGGCGTTCAGTCCCGGCCGGGCAAGAGGAAAAGGGAAACTGCCGGCGAAGACGTATTCAAAGTTCCGAAAACTGAGACCGGTGGCTGCGGGCCGGGGTCGGGCCGCCGGGGCAGAAAGCGCAGAGCGAAAATTTAAACGGGAGATGATTAAATGGGTAAAAAGCCGATAGCGGGACTGAAAATTATTGAAGTGCCTTATGATGAGACGAGCCCGCATTGGAAAGTCTTTTTCAGCCAGCGGGAAGGCGCGAAGAAGGTGGAAATAGAGTCTTATCTTACCCGTCCCGCCGGTAAGCGGGAACTTGACGATTATCAATTATGCGGAGTATACCATAAAGCTCTGGTGCCGGTCGAGATCACGGCGATAAATTGCGAGGACAGCCAAAAAGCGCATGAAGAGCAGTGCGGCAATATCAGTAAGGAAACGGCGGCCGGCCTGAAAGAAGGCAAATGCGTCGTCCTGACCGGCGGCGGCTGCAGCCACGCGATCGGAGTGGCCGGAGGCCTGCAGACAGCCTTGGGCAAGGATAAGAAGATCGGCTTTATCTGGCTGGATGCCCACGGCGATATCAATACGCCGGAGTCGACCCAGTCCGGTCTGCTGGGCGGTACACCGCTGGCCGTCTGCGCCGGATTGTGCCACGGCGAAGCTTATGACAATTGGCGCCTGGCGGCCGGCCTGGAGATACCCCTCAGGCAGAGCGATATTATCCTGTCCGACGCGAGAGACCTGGACCTTCCGGAGGCGGAAGTGCTCAAAACGACCGAGATAACCCATCTCGACACGCGGGCGTTTAACGACCGGCAGCAATGGCGGCGGGCGGTAAACGATCTGGCGGCGAGAGTTGATGTCATCTATCTGCATATCGACGCGGACATCCTGGACGGAAAATATGTCCCGGATCATTATACAATTGAATTTGGCGGCCCGGAGATTGAGACGGTTATGGAAAACATCAAAGCGGTAATGGAGACAGACAAGGTCATCGCCTTTTCTCTTGTTTCCGTTTTCTTTGATAACGGAAAACCGGGCAAAGAGGTCAGCACGCTGAATGGGATGCGGCTGCTGGGAACAGGGCTGGGAAATTGGCGGTACTGCCCTGATCTCGGCTGATATTCGGGCGGCGGGCGACGGCCGGACCGAACTTGGCCGGAGCACAGCACAACTGTCCAAGGCCGGGGGGAGTTGCGGAACCGTTCGGTTGCAGTCAGGATAGCGTCAGAGAAACTATCGCTGGGAGGCGAAACAAATGGGTAAGCTCAGGCGTATTGCGCTCGGCATCATCCCGCTTCTGTTAATTGCGCTGCTGGCCGGCGGAGCAATTGGGGGGGAAGGGAGAATCGGCGTTACCGTGGGCGGCGAGCAGTTGGTCACCGACGTCGACCCGATCATCAAAGAGGGAAGGACGCTGGTGCCGCTGCGGGCCATCTTCGAAGCCCTGGGGGCGGCGGTGGATTATGACTTTGCCACAGGCCGGATTACCGGCACCAAAGATGATACGACAATTGTCTTAACTCTGAATGAAAAAACCGTCTTTGTCAATGGGCAGGCCGGGACGATTGACGTCGCGCCGCTGGCCGTAAGCGGCAGGACGATGGTTCCGACCCGCTTTATTGCCCAGAGCCTGGGGGCAACGGTAGATTGGAGCGAAGACGCCAATACGGTGCGGATTACCCCGGCCGGGCGGCCGGCGCCGGATCTGGCGGTCCATTTCCTTGCTGTGGGACAGGCGGACTGCATCCTGATTAAAATGGGCGAGAAGGCCATGCTGATCGATGCGGGGAATAACGCCGACGCCGATTTGATTTTGGACTATCTGCACGGGCAGGGGATAACGACGCTCGATTACGCCGTCTTTACCCATCCGCACGAAGATCATATCGGCGCGGCTGACAGCGTTGTAAATGCTTTGGGCATCAACAACATTCTGATGCCCAAAGTGTCCCATACATCAAAGACATATGAGGACCTGCTCGCGGCAATTGCGGCCAAGGGGCTCTCGATTACCGCGCCTGCGCCCGGGCAGGAATACAGCCTGGGAGATGCGTCATTTATTATCCTGGCCCCGAACGCCGCCTCTTACGAGGAGCTGAACAACTATTCAGTCGTCCTGAAGCTGACTTACGGCAGCACTTCTTTCCTGTTCACCGGTGATGCCGAGGATATCGCAGAGCAAGAGATACTGGCAAAGAAGTTCAATGTCAAAGCCGACGTCCTGAAAATCGGCCACCACGGGAGTATTAGTTCCACCACCCAGAGTTTCTTAGAGGCGGTGTCCCCGGAATATGCGGTTATCTCCGTCGGGGCCGGGAATGTTTATGGCCATCCGCACACGGAGACATTGGCTAAACTCGCGGCGGCAGGGGTCCGCATATTCAGGACGGACGAATGCGGCACGGTGATTGCGAAGAGCGACGGGGCAAATATCGCGCCGTTTCAATTAAGCCGGCCAGCCCGGCCCGGGGACGGCGCAGTTGATCCCGGAACGGGCGAAATTTCGGATGTTTATATCACGGGAACGGGGATGCGGTATCATACCGCTGACTGCAGCTATTTATCCGGCAGCAAGACCGCCATAACCTTAGAAGCGGCAAAGGCACGGGGGTATACCCCCTGCAGTCGCTGCCATCCGCCTGAATAAGGGGGAAAGAAGATGAAGGTAATAATCGACAGGTTTGAAGCGGAGTTCGCCGTCTGCGAAACGGAAGACAGGCAGATGCTGAATATTCACAGGAACAGGCTCCCCAAAGAAGCAAAGGAAGGGGATGTATTACGGATTGCCGAGGGCGGCGTGGCGATTGATAAAGAAGAAACGGCGGTTAGGCGGCGCCGCAGCAAGGAAATGATAGACAATCTCTGGGAATGAGCGAAATCCCCCACCTGGACGGGGGATTTCGGTTATCCGGGACGCTGCGGTCCGGAATGGCGGCGTCTTTGCCTGGCTTCCGGGCAATACTGCGCGGCCCAGATGGGCGCCGAAGCAACGGGGCGGCATTGCTAAGCAGCCGGGATTTGGGCCTGACGCCGCCGTCCGAAACGGTAAAGCCAGAAAACGCAGCCAAACCCGGCCGCAAAATAATGGTAAGCATGTGCCGGCAAAATCAAGCGAGATGACTGTTCGTTTCTGCCGCATTTGTAATGTAAGTGCGGTATGCTGCGCAGAGCGGATTTCCCGGCAGGAACAGCCGGCTTGACCACGTTTGCGCCGGGACGGGCAGGGAAAGCCGGAAGGGCGGGGAATTGTAGCAGAAAGAAGCAGAGCGAAAGGAGATGGCGCAATGTTTGATCTTATTCTAAAAAACGGCGTCATTGTGGATGGGACCGGGAACCCCTGGTACCGGGGCGACGTGGCGGTGCGGGACCGGAAGATTGCCGCTGTCGGCCGCCTTGCCGCCAAAGCCGCGCGGATTATTGATGTGGACGGGCGCGTTGTGGCGCCGGGATTTATCGATATTCATACTCATTCGGACCTGCCCGTTCTGGCCAATCCGCGGGCGGAGAGCAAGATCCGGCAGGGCGTGACGACGGAAGTCGTCGGGAATTGCGGCAATTCCGCCGCACCGCTGGCCGGCGACGCGGTTGCGGAATTTGCGGAGCGGGCTGATGCCTTGGGTTTTAAGCTCACCTGGCGCACCGTGGGGGAATATCTGGACACGGTCGCGGCCCGGGGAACGGCAGTGAATATTGCGCCTCTGATCGGGCACAGTACTGTCCGCAAATCGGTCGTCGGCTACGGGGACCGGGATGCCACGGCGCGGGAGATACAGGCGATGCGCGAGATGGTGGCGGCGGCAATGGCGGACGGTGCGTTCGGAATGAGTTCCGGACTCATTTATCCGCCCGGATGCTTTACGAAGACGGCTGAGTTGATCGCTCTCGGCGAGACGGTCCGGGCCGGCGGCGGCTATTATGCGAGCCATATCCGGAATGAAGGGGCCGGGGTTGCCGACGCGGCCCGGGAGCACATTGAAATCGGGGAGCGCTCCGGTGTGGCTCTGGAGTGGTCGCACATCAAGGCGGCGGGAGGGGTGATGCGGGGCAAGGCGGCAGAACTGCTCCAATTGATGGACGGCGCCCGGGAGCGCGGCATCGATATCACCGCCGACATTTATCCTTATGAGGCCACCAGCACCGGTCTGTCGATGTTCCTGCCCAAATGGGCGCATGCCGGCGGCCGGGCGGAATTGGTCCGGCGGCTGCGTGACCCGGAAATCAGCCGCCGGATGTACGACGAGCTGACTGCCCGGGCCCGGGAGCGGGGAACCTGGGAGAAAATATTGATCTCCTCGGTGGAGAGCAACAAGAACAAAGATCTGGCCGGGATGACGGTCGGCCAGATCGCCGACCGTCAGGGCAAGGAGCCGGTTGCAGTAATAATCGACTTGCTGGCGGAAGAAGAAGGGTCGGTGCAAATGGTCAGTTTCGCCATGTGGGAGGAGGATATCCAGTGCCTCCTCCGCCATCCGGCAGTGATGATCGGCAGTGACGGAGCGACTCTTGCCCCTTACGGCATTCTCGACAACGGCAAGCCGCATCCGCGCAATTACGGAACTTTTCCCCGGGTTCTCCGTAAATATGTCCGGGAAGAAAAGACCCTGCGCCTGGAAGACGCGGTCCGGAAGATGACGCTGCTGCCGGCGCGGCGTCTGGGCATCGGGGACCGGGGCTTGTTGGCCCCCGGGATGTGGGCTGATATCACTGTTTTCGATCCGGCGACAGTCTATGACGTCGGGACGTATATTGACCCGAAACGTTACCCGGCCGGAATTGACTATGTACTGGTTAACGGGCAGGTAGCTGTCGAGCAGGGCGAGCACACCGGGGCCATGGCCGGCCGGGCGCTGCGCCGCCCCGCTTGACAGTCGTTCCGGCCGGATAATTACGGCATTGACATATATTGCCGCTCCGCCCCATATAATGGTAGAAAACCCGGGCTGCTCACCTTGACCAGCAGCCCGGCACACAGGGGCGGTGACATTGTGAACAGAAGAGCGGCGGTGTTTTGCGCGAGCCTGATTCTTTTAATAACGGCGGCCGGACCGGCCGCCGCGGTGGGAGAATGGGAAATCCAGGTGAATATCCCGGCTTTTTCGCTCACGGTTCTGCGGGCCGGGGAGATGTATGGCGAATACCCCATTGCCGTTGGCCGGCCGGGGAATGAGACTCCCACCGGGAAATTCTCACTGGTCCGGAAAGTAAAGAATCCGGTCTGGTATCCGCCCCGCGGCGGAGCGCCGGTTCGGCCGGGACCGGCTAACCCTCTCGGGTACCGCTGGCTCGAATACCGGACTCCGGGGTACGGCATTCACGGCAATAACAATCCCCACTCGATCGGGCAGGCGGTCTCTCTCGGCTGCATTCGGCTGCGAAACAGCGATGTCGAAATGCTGTACGATTTGCTGCCCGTCGGCACGCCGGTCCACATCGTCTATGAGACGGTTGTGGTGACAAATGACGCGGCGGCGGGGGAAACCCGGGTGCTGGTTTACCCGGATATTTACGGGAAGGGAACAACTACGGCCGCCGTCTTGCGGGAGAAGCTGGCGGCGGCCGGTTACCCGGCGATGCGGGAAGAGGAATTGGATTCCCTGCTGGCGGCGGCGGCAGCGGCGCCGGTTCTCCTGCCCGGCCGAATTGCCGTTGAAATCGGCGGCCGTGTGATTGCGGACGACGCTTTTGTGGCGGGAGGGCTTTTGTTCGTGCCATTGCGGCCGCTCTGTGAGAGTGTCGGCATGCCTCTCGTCTGGGACGGGGTGCGGGATCGGCTTTTGGTCGGGGAGCGGGAAGTGAGTGCTTTGCACCGGAGCGGCCGGGCATATCTTTCTCTGGAGCAGGCGGAGCTGCTGCTCGGACTGCGGGGCACATGGTCGGACGAATCTCCGGCTGTTGCTTTCCGCGCCGCCGGCTGACTTCTGTCATCGAACTGCTTTCCTATACTGCCGCTGCCGTAGCATTGACGGAAATTGCCGGTAGCGGCGGAGAACGATAATTGCCGGGCGGAGACAGGAACTGAGGCTGCCGGAAGCGAAGTTTAAGGGATAGCGTTTTTGGCCGGGCGTGAAAAACGGCAGAAAGTGTGAAGCGGCCGCGCGGGAGGTGGACAAACCATGGCGGAATCGGAAGATAAATTGGTCAGCCGTCTCAAAGCGGGCAACATGGAAGCTTATGAAGAAGTTGTCTGTCTTTACGAAAAGAAGATATTTAATCTTGCCTACCGGATGGTCGGCAATTATGAAGACGCAAACGACTTGACGCAGGAAGTTTTTGTTCGTCTCTATCATTCCATTCACTCCTTCCGGGGCGACGCCCAGTTTTCCACCTGGTTGTACCGGATTGCAAACAACGTGTGCGTGGACGAGCTGCGACGCCGCTACCGGCGCAAAATCGAATATCTGGACGAGCCGATCGATACCAAAGATGGCTCCGTCCGCCGCGAAATCGCCGACTGGACGAGCAATCCGGAAAACATTCTGGAGACGCACGAAATCCAGGCTTGTGTTCAGGAAGGCATCAACGCTCTGACTGAGGAACAGCGGACGGCCGTCATTCTTCGCGATATCCAGGGTTTCTCATACGAAGAAATTGCCAAAATACTAAGTTGCTCTTTAGGAACGGTTAAATCGCGGATTAACCGGGGACGCCAGTCGCTCAAGGAACGATTGGCCGGTCGGCGGGAACTTTTTGGTTTCAATAAGCGACAGTAGTGTTGAAGGAGGTGAAAAGGATGGAGTGCAAAGCCGCGCAGGAATTAATGAGCGACTATCTCGATGATGAATTGAGCGAAGAAGAACGTATTCGTCTGGACGAGCATTTGCGTGCTTGCTCCCGCTGCGCGGACGAGCTGGCTGAATTGCGGACGGTCGTGTCGCTGTGCCGCAGCCTGCCTGCCGTCGAGCCGCCGGCCGTCTTTCGGGAGCAATTGTACCGGCGCCTGGCCGCCGAAATCGGGCCGGAAAAGAAGAGCCTTTGGCAGATTTTCCGGGATTGGGCCCGGCGGGGGACATACCGCAGTGTGGCGGCCGTTTTTGCTTCCGCAATCATTTTTATCTTTTCTCTGAACGGCGTCGTTGCTCTGCGCTATGACAATCCTTTGCTTCGTCTCGCCGGATATGGGCAGCAAACCGAAGAAATACCGCCGGCTGATGTTGACGCCGGCGATGCCGAGCAATACAGTCGAACGAAGGACTTTTCCGCCGGAATCCAGAGCCTTCAGACCGGCGAAGCACCGGTTGATGTTCTGCCGCCGGGTGAGGCCGAAGGCGGAATGATCTCCTTTGAGGCTAACGGTGCTGACACTTCCGAACTAACAACACCCGACGGCGAAGCCGTGGCGCCGGAAGAGCCGGCTAACGGCGGTGCGGCGCTGACTTCCGAAGAGATGCAAAGGATGCTCGAGGCTCCTCCCGGCATGGGCGGCAACAGTATGATGAAGGCGACGGCGCCTGCCCCGACCCGCGGGATGAGAATGGTCCACCGGGTAAGAATCGTCCTTGCCGTCGAGGACATGGCGGCGAGTCATAACCGGGTTGAGGAAATCACGGCGGCAAACGGCGGTACCATCTCCAATATTACTTACCGTTACGGGGCCGATAAACAGGAGGACGGACGCCAAATTGACCTGCAAATTCCCGAAGCTGTTTTCACTCCCGCTCTGGCGGAGCTGGAAGGAATCGGCCGGATTACGAGTAAGGAAATGTCAGAGGTAAACGTTACGGTTCAGGCGGCGGCGGCTGAAAACCGTCTCACCAATATCAACCGGCAGGCCGAAACGTTGCATAATTTGCGCAGCAACGCCCCCGATGAACTGACACTGGTGCAGATCGATAATGAACTGGACTTTATCCGGAATGAAGCGGAGGTTCTGCTGCTGGCAATCGATAATCTTAATAACGCCCAGATTGAGACAATCCTTGTACCGGAAGTTGAATAACATAATCCGGCGCGAAACAGGCGGGGTCCGCCTGTTTTTCTTTTTGCCGACAGGTATTCGCCCGGAAAGCAGGGAATAATACGGCATAATGGAGACAGGGGTGAAAAAGATGGATGCTGGCAAACTCATTCTTCTCGACGGTAACAGTCTGCTTTACCGGGCATTTTATGCCCTGCCGCCAATGTCGGCACCGGACGGACGTCCGACGAACGCGGTTTACGGGTTTATGAATATGCTGCTACGGCTTTGCGCCGATGAGCAGCCTGATTACATCGCGGTGGCGTTCGACAAGAGCCGGGTGACGTTCCGGCACGGGGAATTTGCTGATTATAAAGCGACCCGGGCCGCTACCCCGGACGATCTGCGGCCGCAATTCGGCCTGCTGCACGAAGCGCTGGCTGTCTTGGGCATTGCTGCCTGCGAAGTCGACGGCTTTGAGGCGGACGATATCATTGGGACGCTGAGCCGGGCCGGCGCCGAAAATGGCCTCGAAGTGCTCATCGTCACCGGCGATCGCGATGCCCTTCAGCTTGTTTCACCGCAAACGCACGTCCTCCTGACCCGCCGGGGCATCACCGAGACGGAAAGATATGATCTGAACGCTCTGCGGGAGAGATATGGCCTGAGCCCGGAGCAGATGATTGAGCTGAAAGGATTGATGGGCGACCATTCCGATAATATACCCGGCGTTCCGGGCGTGGGGGAGAAAACTGCGCTTAAACTGCTGCGTGAGTATGGAACCATCGACGAACTCCTCGCCCGTCTCGGGGAAATGAAAGCCGGTAAATTAGCGGAGAAGCTTGCCGCTTACGCGCCGCAGGCCTTGCTGAGCCGGCGCCTTGCCACAATTGTCCGGGATGTGCCCGTTTCTCTGACCGTGGAGGAATTGCGCTGCCGGGAACCGGATTACCCGGCATTGCGGGCACTTTTCAACAGTCTGGGCTTCCGCAGGCTGCTGACCCGCCTGGATGACGCCAAAGTACGGGAGGCGGAAGAGGCACCCGTTCTCTCCGACGCCGCGGCGCCCGGAGATCTTCCTTACCAAGTCGTGACAGTGACGGCGGCGGAGCTTGGGCAGCTCGCGGCGGCGGCAGCTCGCGCCGGCCTCCTTGTATTCCGGTCGGTTACCGGAGGCAGCGGCCATCTTGACGGCGATTTGCAAGGACTGGCTTTTGCCTGGGAGCCGTCCGAAGTCTATTATCTTCCTCTGCCGGAAGGCGGGGTGTCCTTGGCCGCGCTACGCGGTATCCTGGAAGATCCCGGGATCGCCAAGGTCTGCAGTGACGGGAAACGGGAAGTCATCGTCCTGCACCAAAGCGGCATCGAACTGAGAGGCCTTGTTTTTGACCCGCAGATTGCCGCCTATCTCCTCAATCCCTCCCGTGCTAATTACCGCCTGGAAGATCTGGAAATAGAGCATTTGGGAACGGATTTTCTCGCCGCCGACAGTTCCCCGGCCGGCTTGGTCTGGGCGACTGCCCGGCTGCAGGCTGTGCTGACGGAACTGCTGCGGGGAAAAAACGAATGGGAATTATTTAACCGGATTGAGATGCCGCTGACGGCGGTACTGGCCGGGATGGAAATCGCCGGAATCACTGTCGACGCCGGGCAGCTGGGTGTGATGGCAACGGATCTCGCGGATAAAATTGACGCGGTTACCCGGGAAATCCACGCTCTGGCCGGGACGGAATTCAATATTAATTCGCCTAAACAGCTGGGAGATGTTCTGTTCGGCACAATGGGACTGCCCGTCATCAAAAAAACGAAAACCGGTTATTCTACTGATGTGGAAGTGCTTGAGAAATTGGCGGTGCGTCACCCGATTGCCGACCGGATATTGACATACCGGCATCTGGTCAAGCTGAAAGGGACGTATGTCGATGGGCTGATGGCCCTTATCAATCCGGTGACGGGACGGGTGCACACCACCTTCAACCAGACGGTGACGACGACCGGGCGCATCAGCAGCACGGAGCCTAATTTGCAGAACATCCCCATCCGCACCGCCCTGGGACGGGAAATCCGCAAGGCGTTCGTTCCCCGGGAAAAAGACTGGCTGATTCTGGCGGCTGACTATTCTCAGATTGAGCTGCGCCTGCTCGCCCATATCTCCGGTGATGAGACGCTTCAGGCTGCTTTTCGCCGTGATGAGGATATCCACGCCCGGACGGCGGCCGAAGTTTTCGGTCTGCCGCTCAGCGCCGTGACCGGGGAGATGCGCTCGCGGGCGAAGGCGGTCAATTTCGGGATTATCTATGGCATCAGTGACTACGGACTGGCCCAGAATCTGCGCATCAGTCGGGAGACGGCAAAGGAGTATATAGACGGCTATTTCGCCCGCTATCCCCGGGTCAGGGCGTACATGGACGCGGTGATTGCCGATGCCAGGGAGAACGGTTATGTGACGACGCTCCTGAATCGCCGCCGCTATCTCCCGGATCTGCACAACAGGAACCGGAACATCCGGGCGTTTGCCGAACGGACGGCAATGAACACTCCGATTCAAGGGAGCGCCGCCGATATTATTAAGCTGGCGATGGTCAATATCGCAACCCGTCTGCGGGAGAAGGAACTGAGAACGGTGCTCGTGCTCCAGGTGCACGACGAACTCGTCTTCGAAGTGCCGCCGGAGGAACTGGCGGCGGTCCGTGAAATTGTCCGACGGGAAATGGAAGATGTTTATCGTCTCTCCGTCCCTCTGAAAGTGGACACCGGTGTCGGGCCGAACTGGTATGATGTCAAATAAACAAGAGTGGCGCAAATGGAGATAGGTTATTTGCCAGATATCGATCTGTTGCGAAAAAAAAC
Source organism: bacterium (assembly GCA_050943375.1). Taxonomy (GTDB): domain Bacteria; phylum Bacillota; class SLNR01; order SLNR01; family JBMNPB01; genus JBMNPB01. The sequence continues at coordinate 59,733 of JBMNPB010000008.1, read as the reverse complement.
AGTGGGATTGCTGCCGGAAATGATTGCTATTCGGCGGGATTTGCATATGTACCCTGAACTTGGTTTTCGGGAGATACGTACTGCCGCCGTTATTGCGGAACAGCTGAGCGCTCTCGGCCTCGCCGTAGAAACCGGCGTTGCCGGCACCGGCGTGGTCGGCCGCCTGTCCGGCCGTTTTCCCGGCCGAACTATCGCCCTGCGGGCGGATATGGACGCACTTCCTCTCACGGAAGCGAACGATCTTCCTTATTCTTCCCGCCGGCCGGGGGTCATGCACGCCTGCGGACACGACGGTCATGTCGCCATGCTCCTGGGTGCCGCCGCCGTACTGGCCGGAGAGAAGGAGAAGATGACAGGAAACATCGTCTTCATTTTCCAGCCGGCGGAGGAAGGCGTTGACGGCGGCGGGGCAAGGCGTCTCATCGCCGCCGGTGTTCTGGCGCAGCCGCCGGTTGATGCGGTCTGCGGCCTTCACTTATGGACGGGAATGCCGGTAGGCACTTTGGCCGTCCGGAGCGGCCCGCTTATGGCCGCTTCCGACTCTTTCAGTCTGGTGGTCAAAGGGATGGGCGGACACGGCGCGGCGCCCCAGGGCGCCGTGGATCCGATCGTAGCCGGAGCTCATGTGGTCGTCGCTCTCCAGACCATCGTCAGCCGGGAAGTAAACCCGTCCGACGCTGCCGTGATTTCGGTGGGGACGTTTCACGCTGGCACGGCGGCGAATATCATCGCCCCGGCGGCGGAACTGGAAGGCACGGTCCGTTCTCTGGATGCTCGGCTGCGCCGGCGGCTGCCGGAGCGCATCGAAGGAGTCGTGCGGGGAATTACGCGGGCGCTGCGGGCGGACTATCAATTTGACTATACATTCGGGTATCCGGTGCTGATTAATGATAGCGCCCTGACCGGTGAACTGACCCGGGTGGCCGCCGCCGTACTCGGACCGGAGAAGGTGATTGAACTGCGGGAACCGGTGCTGGGAAGCGAAGATTTTGCCTATTACCTGGAAGAAGTACCGGGGGTTTTCGCTTTTCTGGGGGCGGGCAACCCGGCTAAGGGAACCGGGCTGCCGCATCAGCCGCGCTATAATTTTGACGAGGACGCTCTGCCGCTCGGCGCGGCCATTCTGGCCGGCACGGCGCTGGCGCATCTTGCCGTACCGGCCTGGGAATTAATGTCGGACAGCACCCGGCAGGAGATAGTTGCCGCGCCCCGAATCTAGAGCCGTATGGGTCGGCTTCGTCCGGTCCGCTTCCGAATAATCATTAATCCGCGCCGGCAGAGATGAGACGCGAAAATCTTTTGGCGTGACGACGGTGAGGTGGCGGAAATGCCGAAACGTAAAATGCTTACCATTCTTCTGTTGTTCGTATTGTTGCTGGCGGCGGCTGGCTGCCGGAATGCGGCCGTCTCCGGCGGTACGGGTGGTTTTGTCTCCGGCGGGGCGGTGGTGATCGGTTTGCGGGAGGAACCCGCTAACTTAAATCCTCTCGTCTGGCGACCGGTGGACGATGTGGATGCGGGCAGCCTGATTTTCAGCGGACTGTTTCGCCGGAACGAGGCGAATGAGGTCGTCCCCGACCTGGCGGCCATCATCCCGTCCGCCGCCAATGGCGGGATAACGGTCGACGGTGCCGGTATGACGGTTATTTACCGCCTGCGGGCAGATGTGGCCTGGCATGACGGGGCCCCCTTCACGGCCGACGATGTGGTCTTCACCGGTGAAGCCTGCCGGGATGCCGCGGCGGTCGATACCCGTTACGGGGTCTATGCCGCCGTCACCGAGATTCAGGCCTTGAACGCTCAGACGGTCCGGGTGCGCCTGAGCCGGCGGGATATCGAAGTGACGGATCTTTTCGACCGGATTATCCCGGCCCATTTGCTGCGGGAGAGCGAAGACATGAGCCGGGATTCGTTCAGCCGCAGCCCGGTAGGGACGGGGCCGTTCCGGTTCACGGCCTGGACGCCGCGGGACAGAATTGTCCTGCGGGCCAATTCTGCCTATTACGGGGAAGGCCCTTATCTGGATGCCATCATCTTTGAATTGCTGCCGGACGCAACGGCCGGTCTGAATGCTTTGAAAACAGGGCAAATCGATCTTTGCCCGCACCTCGACCCGGGGCAGACGGCCGGTCTCGCCGAGACATATGGGGTGAATTTGCATCCTTTGCCGAGTCGGCGGCTGGACGCCCTCGTATTTCGCTCCGGCTCTCTGGCCGATATCCGGGTAAGGCAGGCCATGGCGGCGGCTCTTGACCGGGATGATTTGGTCGCGATGGCTTATAACGGCTTCGGCCGGGCGGCCGGTGGTTTCCGGCCGGAAGATGTAGCGGACGGCGCGGCCCGAAATTTGGCGCGGTCAGCGCAGCTGCTGTCCGAAGCCGGCTGGCAGCCGGGGGAAGATGGTATCCGCACCCGCTACGGAGTGCGCTTGCGGGTCGGTTGCATTGTCGCGGCCGGCGATGCGGTGCAGGAACAGGCGGCGGAGCAGATGGCGGCGCAGATGCGGGAAGCAGGTATCGAATTTGTGCCGATACCGCTCGCGACGACGGAATATACAGCAGCAATCAATGGCGGTACGTTTGAGACCGCCCTGATTCAATACGATCTCCCGGCCGAGTTCGACCCGTACCGGCTGTGGCACTCTTCGCAGGTGCCGCCGGCGGGGCAGAATTACGGCCGTTTCCGAAATACCCAAATTGACTTGCAGCTCAAAGAAGCCAGGGCTTTGGCGGACCCGGCGGTCCGGGAGCAAGAGTACGAAGCTATTCGGATGGAAGTGGCTGAAGCGTTGCCGGCCATTCCTCTTGTTTTTCCCGCCGCCGTCGACGCGGCGGGCGGGCGCCTGCAGAATTACCGACCGGGTGAGACCGACCGCCTGTGGAACGCGGCGCAATGGCGGGCTGGTGTTCCGGAATGAAAGCGGGGCAGAGGAAAATGCGCATCATTGGTCTGACCGGGGGAATCGCTTCCGGCAAAAGCACGGTAGCGGCCGTGCTGCGGGAAATGGGGATTGAGGTTATCGACGCTGATGCCATCGCCCGGGAAATCGTCGAACCGGACCGACCGGCCTGGCGGGACATCGTTGCCGGCTTTGGGCCGGAAATCCTGCGGCCGGACCGGACGCTCGACCGGGGAAAACTGGGGCAGATAGTTTTCGGCAATCCGGCGAAAAGAGAACAGCTAAACCGGATTACTCATCCGCGGGTTATCGAAAGGATGCAAGAATTACTGGACGGGGCGGCCGCCCGCTCCGGAGGGCGGGACGGGCTTATCGTCCTCGATGTACCGCTTCTCTTCGAGGCCGGGATGACCGAAATGGTCGATGCCGTCTGGGTCGTGGCGGTGCAGCCCGGGACGCAGCTGCGGCGTCTGATGGAGCGGGACGGTCTGAGTGAAAAGGAAGCCCGCAGGCGGATTGCGGCGCAGCTGCCGCTCGCCGAAAAGGCGGCCCGGGCTGATCGGGTCATTGCTAACGACGGGACGCTGGAAGAAACACGCGCTGCCGTCAAACGGCTGGTCGCGGAGACGCTCGGCCGGGACATGGGATAGCAGCAAGGCGCACCACATTAAGGAACGGCTGGAGTGGTAAGTTTGGGTTTCAACCGGCAGCGATACAGACTGTTTTTCCGGCTGCTCCTTGCGGTAGTGCTCATGGCGCTGTTCACGCAGGGCAAACCGATATTGCGCCGCGTCTATCCCATTGTATACGGGGATTTGATTGCGACGTACGCCGACGAGTACGAAATGGACCCATTACTGGTCGCCGCCGTCATCCGCGTCGAAAGCAAGTTCCGACCGGACGCCGTTTCGGGCAAAGGCGCCGTCGGCCTGATGCAGATCATGCCGGAGACGGGGGAATGGATTGCCGGCCGGCTTAACCTGGAAGGCATCAGCGCCGCCGATTTGTATGCACCGGAAGTGAATATCCGCTTCGGGACGTGGTACCTGGCGGATCTGAAACGGGAATTCGGCGACGATCAGGCTCTTATCCTCGCTGCTTACAACGGCGGCCGCGGAAAGGTCCGGCAATGGCTGGAAAGCGAACAGTGGAGCGGTGACCAGCATGAGATTGACCAGATCCCTTTTCCGGAAACGCGGGAATTCGTGCGGCGTGTCCTCCGGATGTACGATATTTACCAACGATTGTACGGCTGAGGCAAGAAAAGGCTGTTGTGCAGGTATTTGCCGAAACGTGGCGAATAATTTGTCATGGTTCCCGGCTCCCGGGCCGGGATAAAAGGAGGGAAGCCAGCGGAGATGGAGAAAACGAAAGAGATAAACACATTGCAGGACGTCAATGATTATCAGGTGGCGCCGGGAAGGGCCTTTTACGCGGCAACTCATGCAGAGATCACCGCCGGGCTGACGACTGACGTCTATTTTGTCAAGGCTTACGATATTCTGCGTCGTCTGCACAAAGAGGCGACCCCGGTTGTGGCGGAGATTTTCCCGCGCCGGGCCGGCATCCTGGCCGGGACGGAAGAAGCGCTGCAATTGCTGCGGGGGCGGCAGCTCAAAGTCTGGTCGCTCGCCGAAGGCGAAAGCTTCGGGGCTAAGGACGTCGTGATGCGTATCGAAGGAGCGTACAACGAATTCGGCCTTTTTGAGACAGCTTTGCTGGGTATCCTGGCGAGTTCCAGTGCCTGGGCGACAGCTGCCCGGGAATGCAAGGAGGCAGCCGGCAGCAAGGGAATGTTCTCCTTCGGCGCCCGCCATGTCCACCCGGCGGTGGCACCGGTTATGGAACGGGCCGCTCTTGTCGGCGGAGCGGACGGGGCCAGTTGTATCCTGGCGGCCAAGCTGGCCGGACAGGAACCGCTGGGCACTTTGCCGCACGCCGTTTTCCTGATCGCCGGGGACACGGTTGATGTCGCGGCGGCTTATGACGCCGCCCTGCCGCCTGAGGCTTCGCGACTCATTCTCATTGACACGTTCCATGACGAGGCGGAAGAAGCGCTGCGAGTGGCCGCCGCTCTGAAGGACAAGTTGAACGGTGTCCGTCTCGACACCCCGAGCGAGCGCGGCGGCGTCACGCCCGACCTTGTCCGCGAGGTTCGTTTCCGCCTTGATCTGGCCGGGTTTAAGCATGTCCAGATTTTTGTCTCCGGCGGCCTGAATCCCGAACGGGTGCGGACCTTGAGCGAGGCCGGAGCGGACGCTTTTGGCGTCGGCAGCTACATCTCGGCGGCAGCGCCGATTGACATGACGATGGACCTGAAAGAAATCGACGGTCAGCCAGTCGCTAAGCGCGGTCGTCTGCCGGGCCGGACGGACAGCCCCAGACTGCGCCAGGTTATCTGAAATTTGCGGGTGAAGTCGGTGTGAAAGACAATTTGTTTCGAGAAGATAAAGAAAAAGATGATAAGAAACCGGCAGCCAAGCCGGAATTCGGCTTCACTGACATCGTCGCCTTTTCCATTGCGGTGTTCCAATTAATCCTGCCGGCTACGGCCGTCTTTTTCGGTTTTTTCTTACTGCTTTATTTACTGCTTAAGTACTGGGCGAAATAGACAATTACGCAAACACTACTTTCCGGTTATGAACTTTTTGCCACGACAAACATTTTCAGACGTTAAAGTCATTAGTGCAGTATTTATTATTGGCCGGATGGCGAAGCCGGCAGCTTAGTACGTTTGAGGGGCGTATGGGCAACCGCGCGGGTTCAAGTCCCGCTCCCGACACCAATATTTTGAAGAGGAACAGAGCAGATGAGACTGCTCTGTTTTTTGATTATGTTTATTACATTGAAGCTACTATGTTTTTATCTGGAGAAGGACAAGTATACCAGGCTGGCTATCAGGGTCAGCTACCAAGTGAAGCGCGGAAACTGCCCGCAGCCTGTCATTAAGCACACGCCCGGAGCTCCGAGTAAAGGTTTGTTTTGCCTTTACATAAATTGAATTATAGGATTAGTATGACCGATCTTCATAATGGGTCAAGTCCGATATCGCGGGTAAATTTCCCGGTTGGACAGAATCTCAGAAAACAGAGGGCACTTGTCTGTGATTACAGGCTTTATCCCTGATCTGTTTCTCTTCCAGACCAGATCGGGATACTTTTGGCCGGCCTTATTGCCGTGCCCAATCAGCAATGCCCAATATGCGGAGGCTGAATTGCGGTTAAGAAAGAGCCAAACCGCCCGTCCCGGCGGCGTACTTTCTCGTTTGACCCCTCCAGTTATTGTGTGTCCGCAGCCATTCTTAGGTTGTCCCGGCCGGCACATAACGGCCGTCGCAGCAACAAGGCCGGCTGCCAATGCCTGCATTGGCTTTGGCGTTTTTCACGCAAGGAATCACTGCAGTAACTCCAGTTAATATGAAACTCCAATCCATTATCATTTCCCAGGCAAGGTTGACAATATAGCAGTTATATAATATATTTTATACTGAAGTAGTAGGATTGCATTCAGAAAGAGATGACCACAAAAGGGGAATGATAGTCTAATGGACGATGGCAGTTGGATGCCAATTATTTTTCTTTGCATTCTGGCGATATGTGCAACATATTGCGCTGCTGCTGAGATCTCCTATGCATCCATGAACAAAATCCGAGTGAAAAATTATGCGGCAAACGGAGATAAACGGGCCGAAAAGGCAATGATTATCGCGGATAATTTTGATGAGGCGTTAACTACACTTCTGATCGGCAACAATATTATGCATATAGGCTTCGGGACAGTAGCGGCCTATATTTCAATCCAATTATGGGGAATACAATCCCTTAAATACACGACTATTATTGCCGCGGTTTTTGTGTTTTTTTTCACCGAACTAATGCCAAAAAGTTATGCCAGAACAAATAGTGAGAAATTCGCTTTGGCAATTTCCGGGTCTTTGCTGGCTTTGATAAGAATACTTGCCCCGGTTGTTTCATTGTTTACCTCAATGGGTCAAAAGTTATCAAGTTATTTCCCTGAGAGTCAAGAGCCGGAAATAACTGAAGCGGAGCTTTTTGATATTATTGAAAAGGCCCGCGAGGAAGCTGTGTTGGACAGAGATAAGCAGAATCTGGTTGATTCTGCTCTGAATTTTGATGTCATTACGGTTGGCGATATTTTCACCAACCGTAATGACATTGTTGCATTAAATATCTATTCGACACACCAGGATATCCGGGAGAAAATCCAAAAACAAAAATACTCGCGTTTACCGGTCTACGAGCACACCATTGACAATATCATTGGTATTCTGAACGCCAGAACTTTTCTCAAGCACTATGTCAAACATGATGTTTTCGATCTGCGCAGCTTGCTCGCGGAACCTCATTATGTTAATCCTAAAACTCCCATCGACGAATTGTTGCGAGAGATGAGCAGTAAGAAGCTTCATATGTCAATTGTCGTTGATGAGGCAAAAAAAGTCTTGGGGATTATCACTGTGGAAGATATTTTGGAAGAACTTGTCGGTGAGATTTGGGATGAAAGCGATGCTGTTTACGGGGAAAACCTGAAAGGGACAGAAAAGCGTAAGGGAGGAAGCGATCTTTTAGAAATAAACGCGACCAGTTCCCATTAGATAAGGATATTGCTTGGAGGAGCTGTATAGACAATTATGTTGGGTTGGTATTTTGTTTTACTGTTGACATTAATTATGCTTTCGGCGTTTTTCTCGGGCTCGGAAATAGCTTTTGTGTCAGTCAGCAAAATTAGGCTGGAGGAAAAGTCGAAAGCCGGAAATTCTTACGCGAAGGCGGCTCTGTATATATATGAGCATTTCGAAGAAGCGTTGTCTGCTATTCTTATCGGTAATAATATCGTGAATATCGGGGCAGCCTCGGTTGCTACGGTGATCGCAATTACGCTGCTGGGAGAATCCGGAGTTGTCGTCTCCAGTATTGTCTTAACGGTAGTGATATTAATTTTTGGTGAGATCACACCAAAAATTATCGCAAAAAAAACATCTGACAGATTTGCCTTGACCGTATCTTATCCGCTGCGATTTTTAATGTTTGTTTTTAAACCCCCCATCTTAATTATTGTATGGACTGTCAAATGGTTTTCAAAGCTGTGGAGAAAATCAGGCCATAAAGAACCGTCGGTAACGGAAGAAGAATTGGTTTCGATTATTGAAAGTGTTGCTGATGACGGAATTATCGACATTGACAGAAGCAAGCTTTTACAGTCAGCCCTGGAGTTTTCGGACATTGCAGCGGAGGAAATCTTAACACCACGCAGAGATATGATCGTCATCAACATTAATGACGATATGGACGCCATTATTAACATCGCATTAAATTCACCGTACTCACGAATTCCTGTTTATGAAGGCAGTATCGATAATATTATCGGTATTTTACACCTGGGGAATTTTTTTAAGGTACTGGCCGATAATGAGCATGTGGATATTCGTACCCTATTAATCGAGCCTTATTTCATTCATCAAAAGATGAAGCTACCCACCATTTTCTCCGAATTGAAATACCACCGTTTGCATATGGCTATCGTTACTGATGAGTATGGCGGGACTATGGGTTGCATCACCATGGAGGACGTATTAGAAGAACTCGTGGGTGAGATCTGGGATGAGACCGATGAAATCATTAGCAATTTTGTACCGATAAATGAAAACACATATGAGGTAAATGGTGATTTAGCTCTGCATGACTTCATGGAGCATTTCGGTATCGATGGCGATGACTTTGAAAGTGACTATACGACTGTGGGCGGCTGGACTATGGAGATCCTTGACAGATGCCCGGCCGTAAATGATAAATTTAAGTATGGTAATCTGACTGTAACGGTAACTGAACTGGATGGCTTGCGTGTTGCAAAAATTACCGTATCCATCGAGCCTACGGCGAAGGAAGCTTAGGGCAGACCGAAGGGGTAGCCCAACAATAAAATGCGTAATAATGCGCCCGACGGCTGATTGGGAGTAAGGACCTATCATCTGCTTATCCAGTTTCAGTCCGGAGAAAGTGCGGACTGCCGGCGCCAAAAATCCAGCGATAACAAAGATCCGGCACAGCAGGCGCAAGCCAAAGGGCCGGAGCTTTTTCTATGCGGCACAGGCAGGAGATGTCTGAAACAAAACACGACACAATAAGGGGTCAGAGGCTATTGACGGCATCCCGAATCCGGCGCAGCCCTTCTTCTAAAGTGGCTCGTGGCGTAGCAAAGTTCAGGCGTTCGAAGCCTTCGCCGCCCGGACCGTAGGAGTCACCGTAAGTAAGGCCGACCCTCGCTTTCTTTAAAAAAAAACCATTGAGTTCGGCCGGACTGAGACCAAGTTCGCGGCAGTCTATCCACATCAGGTAGCCGCCGTCCGGTTTTATTGGCTTCAGCTTTGGTATATATTTTTCGCAATAATCGAGGGTGAAAGCGAGATTGTTTTGGAGATAGGCAGTGACGTCCGCCAGCCACGCATCAGATTTGCGGCTGAAGGCGGCGGTGGTCGCCGCCACGCTGTAGCAATTGGAGGCAAAATTAAAATTATATGCCCGTTGGACGTGAAGCCATTCCCGCCGCAAATCGTCATCAGGAATGATAATAATGCAGAAAGTCAGACCCATCAGGTTGTAACCTTTGCTGGCGGCATGGAGCAGAATGGAATTCTGCCGGGCTTGTTCGTTCAGGCTGGGGAGCGGGGTATGGACACTCCCTGGGAACTGTATGTTGCAATGGACTTCATCGGAAACTGTCAGCACATTGTACCGGGTACAGATGTCAGATAACCGCGTAAGTTCTTCCCGAGTAAAGGTCCGGCCGGTGGGATTCTGAGGATTGACCAGGAAGTATACTCTGGGGCGGTACTCTTTGATCTTGTTCTCGAAATCAGCAAAGTCCAGATCATATCTTCCATTGCGGTACCGCATCGGATTCCTGACTACATGGCAGCCGGCATCTTCGATCAGAGGCGGAATCGGGGCGAAGTGAGGCGACTGGATAATAATGCGGTCGCCCGGCTTGCAAAAGGCGCCAAAGAGGATGCGGGCAGTCGACCAGATGCCGGGGCCGTTGGTGATCCATTCGCGTTGCACATCCCAGTTGAATTTCCGCCGGTAGTAATCAATAACTGCAACGTAAAAGCTATCGGGTTTATAGCGATAATTGTAGATGTTATCGTCGGCGATTTTCCGACACGCCTCCCGCACGGAATCGGGTGAACGGAAATCCATATCGGCAGTGCTCAGAGCGATGATGTTGGAATCGCCGTACTGATCCCACTTGATGGAACCTGTACCATAATGCCGGATCGGCTCGTCAAAATTAGAAGACATAATGGCTTTACCCCCTTACTTTTTCTCAGGGAAATGGTGCTAAGGTTTATCTCAAATCTTCCGCCGGGTTGGGCCCGGCTCTGGCTTTCTCCCGCTGCCACCAGCTTTATTATGCTGTACTTTTTCGTTGTTGACGCTGATTTCCCTTCCCGTTTGTTACTGATGCATCAAGGCCGATAAGCACTAAGAACAATTTGAACGGGATTAATCAGGGAGCACAGCAAACAGAAATCAACTGAGAAGCTCTCTGCCGACCGCGGCGGTGTTCAATGCCGGAAACAATACCCGGTCCGGCAAAGGAAATTGGTGGGGTGGGTGTCGAATTGAATTTGGGTGATCCTGGGACGCAGATGCCAACGGCAATCCGATGGATATCAACGGCGCAGCTCACAGTACTGCAGCCAGAATCAGACAGGAAGGCATGCGAACGGCTGAAGCGAACCGGGCGCATGCAATAATCTGACGGTTCTTGCGCCGGGCGAAACCTCAGAGGCTGCGGGAGCGGTAAGGAAAATGGCTGTTTCCTGTCAGGGGTGGAAAGAGAATATTTATGGGAGGGAATGTTTTATGCAGACCGTAATAATGGGTCGGACGGGACTGGTGGTAAACAAGAATGGATTCGGGGCACTCCCTATCCAGCGGGTGGCAAAAAGAGATGCTGTGTATTTGCTGCAAAAGGCATTCTACCATGGTATCAATTATTTTGATACGGCAAGAGCGTACACAGACAGTGAGGAAAAACTCGGTGCCGCTTTTTCATATACGAGAGATAAGATTGTGATCAGTACTAAAACAGGCGCGCAGACGGTTGAGGAATTTTGGAAAGACCTGGAGCTAAGCCTTCAGAAATTGCAGACGGATTATCTTGACATTTACCAGTTTCACAATCCGTCCTTCTGTCCCAAACCGGGTGATGAATCAGGCCTCTACGATGCGATACTGGAAGCTAAGGAGCAGGGGAAAATCCGGTTTATCGGCATCACCAATCACCGTCTGGCCGTAGCCAGAGAAGCAATAGAAACTAGTCTTTATGATACGGTGCAATTCCCGTTTTCTTATCTTGCCAGTGCCGCGGAGATTGAAATAGTGGAAGATTGCAAGGAAAAGAACATCGGGTTTATTGCCATGAAAGCGTTATCCGGGGGATTGATTACCGATTCCGCCGCTGCCTACGCATATCTCGCCCAGTTTGACAATGCGGAGCCAATCTGGGGTATTCAGCGGGAAAGCGAGCTGGACGAATTCCTTTCCTTTCATGCCTCGCCGCCCGTTCTGACGGAGAAAATGGAAGAACTGATTGAACAAGACCGGAAGACATTGGCGGGCGATTTCTGCCGCGGGTGCGGTTATTGCATGCCTTGTCCGGCGGGAATTGAAATCAATACCTGCGCCAGAATGAGTCAGCTTCTCCGCCGCGCACCAGAGGCCGGATATTTATCGGAGGAATGGCAGAAGAACATGAAAAAGATTGAGGAGTGTCTTAACTGCAAACAGTGCGTGAGCAAATGTCCATATGGACTGAACACTCCGGAACTGCTGCGAAAGAACTATGAAGATTATCAGACGTTTCTATAATGCTGAAACAGGCGGCAGGCAAGTAAATATCTGAGAGGACGTCTGACAGAAATGGCCGGAGCCAATGACTGCCGCCCGCAGTTGATGGGGGATAAGTGTAAATTGAGTGCCCGCTACCAGGCGATGAGAAAATAGAGCAGGCGACTGCTCTTTTTTCTCTGCCGCGAGCGATAAAGACTATTCCGCGGATTTCGGCCAGTACTCGGCTTGTTGGAGAGTAAGCATGGGCAGCGAGCGGGGTGGAGAGATGGGATTCCAAAACAGAGACGCCGGGCGGCGACGGCAGAGCGGCACTGCTGCCACTGACAGATTGCCGACGCCCGGGAAAACGAACCTACCGGATTTGCGGTTACGATTGGGCGAGGCTGGATGATTCGCTTTCTCGCGCGAGGATCAATATCTTTATCGGTTGGGAAACGTCAATCGCTGTGATGACCGATTTTCTTGTTAATGGGGACTTTAAAGCCTTTGTCCGTGCCAAGGCGATGTCCGCTTGCCAACTGAGCCTTTTGGGACGTTGCCTCGCGAGGTGCCGGGCGGCCTTTGGGCTTGAAGGCTTCGGTGGTATACCCGGCTTGCTCTTTGCCTCGGTTGATGCCGAAGATGTCGTGCTTGCGGCCCATGGTACCACTCCTTATGAACAGGATATTTTATTTTTCCCTGTCGGGCCGTTTTTAGCCGGGATGATGGCAGCAAAGCATGGTATTGGCAGAAATTAAAATAGATTCGGAGCGGGAATTATTGCGAGAACGGCCAAAGAAGGGAAGATAAGACCGGGGTGAACGGGGCAAGGATAGAAATGGGGCAGAAAGGATTTGGCACGGCGGCCGGTGAATAATATTGAAAATAAGGAGGGGGGATAGAAAATGGAGTACAAGCGATATATTATTGAAGTCGGACACGCTCTTGATCTGCATGGTCAGGATGTGACGAAGGCGGCCCAGAAAGCAGTAAAAGAAGCAGTATCGCACAGCTGCCTTTGCGGGCTAAAGGAAGTGGCGGGCGTGAAAGGACCGGACGATGTCAAGCTCGAAATTACCATTGGTTCGCCGTTTCCGGATCAGGTGCGCAAAGAAGAATTGACCGGTCTGCTACCGTATCGGAATGTGGAAGTCAAGTCGGTGCCGGGCGGGATGGCGGTACCCGGGCTGTTTGTGCCGTCGTTGGGAGACAAGGACGACTCCATCGTCATCGTCAACGCTGTAATAGTGGTTTATGTGAAAGCATAGCACAAAAGAGCGGAAAACATCCGCTCTTTTGTGCTATGCCGGACGATTCAGGCAATTGATAAGAGTAAGTTGAATAAGGCCGCTTATTTGATTACCGGATTCTTCAGCATTTCGATAAAGTTAAGAATTAATTTCAGTTTGGAACTTTCCATCTGGCAGACGGAGCCGATAATCATCTGCACTTCCGGTTTATAGAGGAGCTCACGCAAATCGGGGCCGACCGCGCCGACGATTTCCTCAAGTTCCTCTTGTTCGAGAATGAGATAGCAGACCGAAGTGCCCAGGACCCGGCTCAGCTTGTCGAGAGTTTTGAGAGAGGCCTGGACTTTACCGGTTTCTAGCTGTCCAATCAGGCCGGGCGATAAGCCGGCTTGCTGGGCCAATTCCTTCTGAGTCATCCCCCGGTATGTCCGGATAAGTTGCAATTTTTCGGAGACGATGCTTCTCTCCTGCCGGGTCGAGATGATGGCTTTGAGGGGGACGTCGAAAATGTCGGCCAGACGGCGCAAGGTGGAAACAGCCGGCAAGGTGACGCCGCGCTCAATTTCACTGAGATAAGTGAAAGATATGTTGGCCAACTCGGCGAGAGTCATCAGGCTCAGGCTGCGCCCTTCGCGCAGGGCCCGGATGCGGCTGCCGATATCCCTGGCGGTCAGCGGATTGTGCAGGGAGAGAACTTCGGGCATATCATCGAGGGGCAGTCCGTGTATTAGTTTTTCCAGAATTTTGGCCGTAATTTTCTTTTTCCCGTTCTCCAAATCCGCAAGAAGCTGGATAGGGATTTTGGCCTTGGAGGCAACGTCCTCTTGGGTGAGATTATTCTTTTCCCGGCATTCCTTCAGCATTTGACCGATGGACATGCTCACACCTTCTTTCCGCGACCTTAATCAGCATTTCCACAAAAGTTTGTGAAATCCTTCTCCAATACTATTTTTGGAATGCCAGACAAATAAAGCGGGAAATACATGTATACATCGCCAAGAGAGGACAGTTCTGTTATATAATATGACTAATACTTGTCACTCATTGTCTTTTCCCCTTCTTTGGGGCGCCCCGCGCGGGGCTTTATTTTTGCGCGGGGCTTTATTTATTCTGCACGGCCTGAACGGTCGCGGGCAGAAGATCGAGGCCGCTTTCGTAGATTAGATTACCGACGACAATAGTATCGGCAATCCGACCCATTTCGGCTGCTCGGGCAGGCCCGTCAATACCGCCGCCGTAAAAGAGCCGGGCAGCTGTGAGGTTAGCTTTGACGGCTTTGACCAAGGCGGGGTCGCCGTAACGGCCGCTGTATTCAAGATAGACGACGGGAAGGCGAAAGAGACCATCGGCGCACCGGGCGAAGGCGATGGCGTCAGGCAGGGAAAGGCGGCAATTACTTGCGGTAAGCCGGGCGACGGCGGAATTTTCATTCAGGACGAGATAGCCTTCGGGGAGGGTCAGCTGCCAGTCCAGAAAAGAGCCGAGGCGCCGGGCGGCGGCCTGGTGCGCGCCAATCAGCCAGCGGACGTCCGTTGTATTCAGAACAACAGGGATCAGGTAGCCATCCGCCCCCGGAACGATGGCGTCGAAGGTGGAAATTTCCACGATCTTGGGGAGAGGATAAGGCGCGAGCAAAGTCAGAAGATGCGCGACGTTGGCGGCGGTGATGTTCTGGGTGCCGCCGATGACGACGGCATCGGTGCCGCTGGCAGCGACGCGGGCGGCAACGGTGGGGGAGAGAGGCTTGTCCGGATCAAGTTTAGTGAGATGGCGCCAGGTTCGCCAATTAAGTCTGTCCACAATGCCGCCTCCTGTCCGGAAATTGTTTGCAGGTATAGAATATATTAAAGAATTGAGACATTATTCCTGCCGGCGCTGGGTAGCGGCGGCAGGATGGCAGAGGACGGGGCAATTCCGGCCAAACTGAAAAGCTGACAAAACATTGCCCGAAGAATCGTGACGTTACCTATGGTAAAATTTACATTCCGAAATGCAAAATATATTTGACACTGATTGGAGAGTTTGCTATCATGACATCAGAAAGGGTCGAGGAGATGATCAGTATCGGCAAAAATCTGGCGCTGAAACTGGCCCGGGTCGCCAAAGAAATGACCCAGGAGCAGCTGGCAGAAACAATCGGGGTTACGCGGCAGACAATCGGCTTAATCGAAGCGGGCAAGTACAATCCGTCGCTGAGCTTGTGCGTGGCTATCTGTAAAGCCCTCGGCAAAACGTTGGACGAAATATTTTGGGAGTGATAATTATGAAAAATCCGGCCAAGCAGGATGAGAGAATTATTGCCTTGCGCAGGGAGAGCAACTCCAAGGCGTTCGCGCTTCTGTACATCGGGCTGATTGCCGTGATGTTAAGGCGGATGTATATTTTGCAGCAAACGCCGGAAATTGATCTCTTGCTTCTCTTTGTCGCAACATCGGCTTATCTGGTATATCAAAATATTGTGAACGGCACGTTGGCGACGGCCTATATAAACAAGAGAACATTCGCGGGGACGAGTGTCGTCAGCGCCGTCATCGCGGCCGTTGTTTACGCCGGCCTGTCGCTGACGGGCAAAGATGTCAGCATACCGAAAGCGGCGCTGATGGCGCTTGTTTATTTGCTTGTCTTTGCCGGCACTCAGGCGGCAATCTATAAGTGGTCAGAATATCACGCCAATAAGGATATTGAGTAGACGGTAAAACATGATCGCAAGCCGGGGTATGGATAAGGAAAGAGAGCAAATTCAAACGAAGTTGCTCTCTTTTTGCCGGGTATACATTAGGTTAATTGGTTGTTGCCGGCTGGGCCGGGCGAGCGTGCTTATTCGATGAAGAGGGGGAGCAGTTTTTGAGTCTCTACTTCCACGAGGCCGACGTCGGTAATCTTGGCTTTGGGAACAACGGCGAGGGTCAAGGTGGCGACCCGCAAAAGAGGATTCGCACCGGCGAGTCCCATGGACCGCATCACTTCTTTCATACTCTGGACCGACGGGGCGAGTTTCTCGGCCGGCAAGGGAGAAAGGAGGCCGGCGATGGGCAGCTTGATCAGGGCCTGAACGTGTCCGTCGCGGACACAGACGAGGCCGCCGCCGCACTGGGCTAGAGTCCGGGCGGCAAGGAGCATGTCGGAAGCACTTGTCCCGACGACGGTCAGATTGTGGCAATCGTGGGAAACGGTGCTGGCGATGGCGCCTTCGGTAAGGCCGAAGCCGCGAAGCAGACCGAGGCTTCGGTTCCCGTTCCGCCCGTGACGCTCAAAGACAGCAACGTAATTCAGATCCGGAATGCCGTCACAACAGACTGCCCCATCTTTGACCGGCAGCGTGACTGACTCGAAATCCATCCGCAAGGAAGCGGCCGCCTGGTAAGCGAGGACGCGCACCGCGACCTGTTTTTCGTTTTCCGGGGCCCGAATGGTGAAGTCCTCCATGGTAAGAGGCTTGTCCAGAATGACCGTATTCTCCGCTTCGAGGGGGAAAGAGCGTGCCGGGATATCAACCGCAAGTGCGCCTTCCCGGGCGACGAGGCTGCCGCCGACAAAGACGTCGCTGACCTTAACTTTCGCTAGATCGGCCAGAAGAACGATATCGGCAATCTTGCCGGGGGCGATGGCGCCGTATTCCTTCAAGCCGATGCGGTTCGCCGCCTGCAAAGTGGCAATCCGGATGGCAATGGCCGGTGGAACGCCTTCTTCGATCGTCCGCCGGAGGACTTCGTCAAGATGCCCCTCGTGCAGGAGATCGGCCGCTTCACGGTCGTCGGTGCAGAGAGTGATATTGGGCGGGCAGGTGAGGGACTGGTAAGCGCGGAAAATCTCTCGGATATTCTTGGTGATTGAGCTTTCTTTGGCGTCAACAATCATGCCGGCGCGCAGCTTGGCCAGAGTGTCGGCTTCCGTCATCACCTCGTGATCGGAGTCCGGGCCGGCGCAAAGATAAGCCGAAAGCCGGCGGCCGGTGAGGAAAGGGCTGTGCCCCTGGATGACGCCGCCGGCGGCGCGAACAGCGGCGAGGATTTCGTTCATGCGGGGGGACTGGTAAATGACGCCGGGATAGTCCATTACTTCGGCGATACCCAACACGCGGTCCCACCCGAGCATCGTCTTGATTTCCGCCGCGCCGAAATCGGCCCCAGCCGTCTCAATACCCGGAACGGAAGGCACGCAGGAAGGAGCGAGGATGAGGATACGAAGCGGCAACCCGGCGCTGGAGTCGACCATATATTTGACGCCGCGCAGCCCCAGGACATTGCCGATTTCGTGCGGGTCGGTGAGGACGGTGGTGGTGCCGTGCGGCAGGACGACCCGGGCAAAATTGGCGGAAGTGAGCATGCTGCTCTCGATGTGAACGTGGGTGTCGATAAAGCCGGGGACGGCGTATTTGCCGTTCCCGGCGTAGACGGTCTTTCCTTCCGGCGGCGCCTCGCCCGGCACAGTGACATGGGCGATATATTCGCCGTAAACGCCGATGGCGGCCGGGTAGATTTCGCCGGTATACACGTTGACGAGATTGATGTTTTGGATAACCAGGTCGCAGGGGCGCTGCCCGAGGGCAGCCTCAATCAGTTCGGAGCGGTTCATTGAATGCACCTCCAGGTTAAATGAAAGTTAAAAGCCGCCGGGGAGATAAGAGCGGAGATAAGCGGCCGGAAAAGAAATGAAGGCGAAACTGGCCGAATAAGGTGATGCAACAAGCGGACAGAAATGCACCCGCCGATTTCCGGCGCGGGCCGGAAATCGGCGGGTGCCGGCAAACCATATTTATTTGATCAGCAGATAGAAGTAATAGAAGAGCGGCAGGCAGAGGACGTACAGTCCGGTCGGGATATCCTTGCTTTTGCCCGAGAATAGTTTAATCAGGACATATGTTATTATACCCAGGCTCATCCCGTTAGAGAGGCTGAAGGTGAAAGCGGAAACAACAATGGTGATGAAGGCCGGGAGAGCTTCGGTGAAGTCATCAAAGTTGATGTTCTTCACGGTCGACATCATGGAAAGGCCGATCATAATCAAAACCGGAGCGGTTGCGGACCCGGGAATTGCCAGAGCAAGCGGCGTGATTAACAAAGTCGCGAAGAAGGCGAGGGAAGTGACCAGAGCTGTCAGACCGGTCCGGCCGCCGGCTTCGACGCCGGAAGCGGATTCAACATATGTGGTAACGGTGCTGGTGCCGAGCAGGGCGCCGACACAAGTGTGGATGGCGTCGACGAGGAAAGGTTTCTGGATTTCCGGCAAATCGCCTTTTTCATTGAGAAGGCCGGCCTTGGCACTAACACCGAGAACGGTGCCGAGAGTGGAGAAGAAATCGCCCATGAAGAAGGTGAAAATGGCCGGGATGAAAGCAACCTGCAATGCTCCGAAGAAATTGGCCTGGAAAGCGATAGGAGCGATGCTTGGCGGCAGAGAAATTACGGATGTCGGAGCAGTGGTAACGCCCATGGGAATGCCGATAATCGTAGTCAGCACAATGCCGAGAAGAAGGGCGGCGCGAAATTTGAGCGCCTGCAGAATGGCGATGATGAAGAAACCGATAACGGCGAGCAGCGGGCCCGGTTCCCAGAAATTGCCCAGAGTCAGAAGACCGGTGGCCGGCGAAGCAACGACGAGGCCGGCATTACTGAAGCCGAGCAGGGCGATGAACATGCCGACGCCGGAGCCGATGGCAAATTTGATGCAGGTGGGAATCGTTTTGACGATCATTTCCCGCAAGCCGAGGACGGTCAGGAGGACGAAAATTGTTCCCGAAACAAGGACTATACCGAGAGCGGTCTGCCAGTCACATACTCCGGCGGCCACGAGGGTGAAAGCGAAAAAAGCATTGGAACCCATGGCTGGGGCCAAGGCGAAGGGACGGTTGGTGTACAGTGCCATATGAAGGGTCGAAAGCGCAGTGGTCAGGATGGTGACAGTCATCAAGGCTTCCCGGGGCATTCCGGCGGCGGAGAGAATATCGGGGTTAACCGCAATGACGTAGGCCATGGTCATAAACGTAACGAGACCGGCCATGACTTCCGTCCGGACGTCAGTTTTGTGGGCGGAAAGTTTGAAAAAGCGTTCGAAGAAACCGGGATTCTGTACGGTGCGCTGTGTCTGCGAAATTGTTGTCATCTTTTTTCCCCGGTACCGGGATGAGCCGGCGCCGGGACTACCCCCTTTGCGAAAATTTGCTTGCGGTGGCAAAAGAGTATTAAAGGATTAATGATAACAAGAAATCCGACAAATATTCCTAGCAACATCACCACCATTCGGTTTATGTCGAACTATATTTTCATTATAAATGATAATATTCGTATATTCAATGTTTTTCCGGAAAATTAATAACGAATATTGAGAGATTATCAAAGCCCGCCGGCAGAATAAAACAGATAGTCGTCATTGATGGGAAAATAATTGATTAGCATGCGGGGACAGGATTTTACCTTTGGAGAGAGAAAGATTAATTGGATTTCGAAAGGGGAAATTGGCGCGTAAAGGAGCGCGGTAAAATGCTTACGGTCTACCATATCAGCGGCATCTGCCTGACGCTGCTGCTTATTACCGGAGTCGGGATTTTTTCGTTGCGGCAGGTGAAATCGGCCGCTGATTTTGCTGTCGGCGGAAGGAAAATCGGCGCGACCCTGGTCGCCGGTACAATCATCGGGACTCTGGTTGGCGGGTCGTCGACGGTCGGCACGGCGCAACTGGCGTACAATTACGGTTTTTCGGCCTGGTGGTTTACATTGGGATCAGGCTTTTCCTGTCTCTTTCTGGGTTTGGTTCTGGCGCGGCCGCTACGGGAGGCCAATGTGCAGACCGTTCCCCAGTTCCTGGGTCGGGTGTACGGCCCGGCGGCGGCGCCGCTGGCCGGAGCTTTCACGTCGGTGGGTATTTTTATCAATGTGATTGCCCAGATGCTTGCGGCCATCGCTTTAATCACAACGATAGCCGGAGTCAGTCCGTTTACAGCGGCGCTGATTGCGGCCGGTCTGATCATCGTTTACGTGATTTTTGGCGGTGTTTGGGGCACCGGTCTCGTGGGGACGGCGAAGACGCTGTTGCTGTATTTCTCGCTCCTTGTTATTGGCATTCTGGCTTACGGAATGGTCGGGGGCATGGCCGGATTGAGGGCTGTTTTTCCGCCGCATCCCTGGCTGTCGATGTTCGGACGGGGAGTGGCGAAGGATCTGGCCAGCGGTTTTTCTCTGCTGGTCGGAGTAATTTCGACGCAGACATATCTGCAGGCGATATTTTCCGGCCGGGATGTGGCCGCTTCACGTATCGGGGCGGTCATTTCGGGGCTGCTGATTCCGCCGATGGGTCTCGCCGGAACGTTCGTCGGGCTGTACATGAAAATGCATTTTCCGGCTATTAGTCCGGCCGAAGCATTGCCGATGTTCATTATCCGTTATCTCAATCCCTGGCTTGGCGGGATTACTCTCGCCACACTGCTGGTTTCGACGATCGGAACCGGTGCCGGACTGACGCTCGGAGTGAGTACAATGCTCAGCCAAGACTTTTTTAAGCGGATTATTCGCCCGCAGGCAACCGACCGGCAGGTGCTGCTGGCCTCCCGGGTGCTGATCGTCGCGGTCGCCGGGGCAACTCTCTTTTTCGTCACCGGCAATCTTAACTCACTGATTCTGAAATGGAGTTTTTTATCCATGGGGCTGCGGGGGGCGACTGTCTGCCTGCCGCTGCTGGCGGCCGTCTTTGCCCGGCAGCGGGTGGCACCAAAGGCGGGAACAGCGGCAATCGTGCTGGCGCCGCTGGCGTCTTTGCTCTGGGCTTTTCTTGTCCCGGAAGGAACTGACCCGCTCTATATCGGAATGGGCGTCAGTTTCGCCTGCCTGCTGCTGTCACCGCTGCTGGGACGGAAAGATCTGACACAGATGAAGGCGGGATAAAAGCCAGGGCGTGGCCGCGGCGGCAAGATGGAAAAAGGATTGCCTGTGACAAAGCCGGGCAGTTCTTTTTTTTGGGGGGTACGCGGGTACAGGGAATGAGGAGAACAGGTCAATAACACAGCAACACTTCAGTCCTTAATTACGAAGAAAGTACGTATCATAAGAGGGCAGCTGAGTACGGGGGATATCCGGGCTCCGTTTAGAAGAAAAAGAAAAATCAGCTTAGGAAGATGCGAAAGAAACAGCCACAACGGCAAAATGAGACATAAGGAGGTCTCTGGGAGGGAAATGTAGGTTGGGAAATATTGACAAATGGCTTGTCCGGACGTTATTATCTGAATTGCAGGAACAATCAGACTATTAAAGCCGCAGCATTCAGGCTGTTATTCGCCGCAGGCAACGAAGCGGACACCCTGGAACTGCGGTTTTGCGCTTTATCCCGGCGGAAGCATAAACCAGAAGTGTTACGAACTGCGGAACAAACCGGGAGAAGCGCCGGAAGGAGGTGAGAAAGCAACTCAGCCATTTAATACATCCGGATTCTGCTGGGGGTTGAGTGGGTAAGCAGGCAATAGTGAAAGGGGGAACGCAAATGCTGGATATTCTGCAAGTAGTGGTCTCAATGGTCAGCAATTTCTTCTGGAGCGGGCCTCTCCTCTTCGGCATTCTCGGCATCGGTTTGTATTATTCGGTAATGATGAAATTCGACCAGTGGACGAAGTTTGGCTTTCATATCAAGAATACCTACGCGACGATGTTCGACAAGGCCGGAGAAGGGGAAGGCACGGTGCGGGGCTTCGCCGCCGCGGCCACGGCCATCGCTTCGACCATTGGCGTCGGCAATATCGGCGGCGCCGCCGTCGCCATAACGATGGGCGGCCCGGGCGCGATATTCTGGATGTGGATGACGGCCTTCCTGGGCGCCTCGACGAAAGCGGCGGAAATTATCCTGGGACAACGGTACCGGGTCAAATTCGAGACCATCGACGAATATATCTGCGGGCGGCAGTATGTAATGAAGAACGCGCTGGGCTGGGGCAAGCTGGCTTCGGCCCTCTGCTGGACAGTGATAATCAGTCCCTGGAGCATTCAGGTGCAGACTAACGCCATCGCCCGCTCCATCGAGACAGCCTTTAATATTCATGTCAATATCGGGATTGCTCTGGTGATGATTACACTCGGATTGACGGTAGCCGGCGGTTTGCGGCGGATTGCCTCAGTAGCCGATAAAGTAGTACCCTTTATGGCTGTCTTCTTTATCATCGCGGCTGCCATACTTCTGTCCAAGCGCGCCGACCGAATTTTGCCCGCTCTCGGCTTAATCGTCAAATGCGGCTTCACCCCGGCGGCGCCGGTTGGCGGCTTCATGGGGGCCACAATGCGGCAGGCGATGCGGTTCGGAGTCGCCCGAGGAGTGTATTCCAATGAGGCCGGCATGGGCGGCGGAATGCGCTCGCACGCGGCGGCCATCGTCGACCATCCGGTGCGGCAGGCGTCCTGGGGGTTCGGGGAAGTGTTCATCGACACCATCGTTATCTGCACGCTGGTTGCGCTGACGATTTTGACGACTGATGCGCATATTCTGAACCCCGGCGTTACCAGTGCCCAATTGACGACCATTGCTTTCATGGATGTGCTGGGACCGTTTGGTGGATATCTCATTGCCATATCCACCTTCCTGTTCGGCTGGACGACGTTGCTGTCGTCTTATTATGGCGGCGAGAAATCGGTGAATTTCCTCTGCGGCGACACCAGTTTGAATAAGATTATGACAAAAGTCTGGATGGTTTACTATATCGGGCCAATGGTCTTCGCCGGGATGAGCACGGGACTGCTTTGGCTGATTTCCGATACGATGCAGGTCATCGGCGTCAGTTCCGTAATCCTGACTTTGTTCATGACGCGCCGGGAGGTTATGCGTCTGCACAGTGATTTCTGGAACCGGTATCTGCCGGAATTGGAGGCCGGCAGGCATCCGCCGGTTGTGTCATTTTCCAATAAACCGTAAGCAGGCAAAGGAAGAGAGGGCCGTGCGGCAGAGGCGCTGCACGGCCCTCTCGCTGATAATATCGATGTCCCCGCGGCTGGAATGACGCCGGGGTTCGGGACGGGACGCCGGTCAGCGGTATCGGCTGCCGATATAAGTGTACCGGCGATAATAGCGGCGGCGCCACCGGCGGCGGAAGACATCAAGGCGAAAGATGAGGAAAAGCAGTAGCAGCCAAAACCACCAGCGGGTGTAAAATTGACGAGTGACGGCCGACTCGGCCACGAGGTCGACGGCGCCGACAGGGGTGCCGTCGACGGTGACGTCCATCCGGCCGACGACGTCGCCGGCCTGCACGGGGGTTTTGCCCCTGGTGACGGTAATCTCCCGGCCGATGAGCGGCTCCCGGTCCGGTTCGCGGCTGACAGGGAGAGTCGCGGCGGCCAGAAGACGGGTTGACCCGGCAAAAGGTATTTTCAATTCCGTCACCGCCTCGCCCGCCGAGACGGCCGGGCTGGTGGTGAAGGCTGTGAATCCGTAGTCGAGGAGTGCGGCGGCGTCCGTCCAGACGTTGTTGCCGACGGTCTTGAGAACGACGGCGATAAGTTCGGTCTCAGCGCGGGCGGCGGAGGCGACAAGACATTGGCCGGCCTGGGTGGGGTAGCCGGTCTTGACGCCGGTGGCTCCCTTGTATGTACTTAGCAGTTGATTCAGATTATCGAGAGTCCGGTCCCACTCCTCGCCTGGCCAGGGCATGGTCGTCTGCCGCGTGGCGACAATTTCCCGGAAAGCGGGGTTCTGAAGCGCGTAAGCGGCAAGGCGGGCAAGATCGCGGGCAGTGGAATAATGGGCCTCGTCATGCAGGCCGTGGGGATTGGTGAAATTGGAGTCGGTCGCCCTGAGAACGGCAGCTTTGGCGTTCATCGCGGCGACGAAAGCATCGGCCGACCCGGCGATGTGCTCGGCGATGGCAACGGCCGCGTCATTCGCCGAGCGGAGCAGGAGGGCATAAAGGAGGTCACGCAGCGTCTCTTCTTCCCCGACTTCAAGATAAAGAGAAGTGCCTGCTGTTGCCCGGGCGTTAACGCTCGTCGTCACCCAGTCGTCCGGATCGCCCTGTTCAAGAGCGATAATCGCAGTCAGGATTTTAGTGGTACTGGCCGGATACATCTTCCGGTCGGCATTTTGGGCATAAAGGACCTGTCCGGTCTGAGCGTTGATCAAAACAGCGGCTTCCGCTGTGACGACCGGAGCGGCACAGGCCCGGCCGGGCACGGCAGCAAGCAGGCAGAGAAGAAGCAGAAAGCAGAGTGGTTTGCGCATGGTTCCCTCCCGGATAGAGCATAGATTATTTTTTATTCGACCCGGAAAGCGGGCAATCCTTTTGGTGTAATATGGATAAAGAGGAGACGGGTAAGTATGATATCGGAAAACCGCCGGGCGGTTTCCAAACGGCACGGCTGCGGGAATAGTCTTTTAATCTTATGCGAAAAATAGACAGGGATGTCCTGTTTCGGGTGAAAGCCGGAGCGGCGGCGTAAGCTCCTTGCCATCAGGCAGGGGAAAATGTATAATAGAGCCAGAAAGGGAAACGGACAAGGCCGCTTTGGCCGGGAAGGCGAAGCGGCGAAATGCTGCTAAAGGGGGGGAACCCCGGATGGACAAAATTTTGCCGGGTGACGAAGATACATTTTACCCGCTGCGTGACAAGGTGTTTACTGCTTTGCGGGAAGCCATCCTGAACGGGTCGCTCAAGCCGGGGCAGAACCTGATTGAGACGAAACTGGCCGAGGAGATGGGTGTCAGCCGGACGCCCATCCGGGAGGCAATCCGGAAGCTGGAGCTGGAAGGTCTGGTCAGCAGCGTACCCAATAAAGGTGTTGTCGTCAAAGGGATATCAGTGCAGGATGTTAACGACATTTACACTATTCGTTTCTGCCTGGAAGGGTTGGCTGCCCGCTGGGCGGTGGCTCGGGTGACGGAGGAGGAACTGGCAAAACTGGAAGAAAACCTGGATCTGATGGAGTTCTATACCAAGAGGAACGATTTGACCCAGGTAAACAGCAAAAACACCGAATTTCACGAAACTATTTTCCGGGCGACGAAAAGCAAACCATTGCGCCAAATTCTGAGCAGTCTGCAGGAACATGTGCAGAGGGCGAGAACCGCATCATTGCAGGTGCCGGGCCGGCCCGAAAAGGCGCTGAGTGAGCACCGGGCTATCTTCGAAGCATTCAAAAAACGCGACGCGGAAGCGGCCGAGCACCTGATCACGCTGCATATTAAAAATTCCCGCGATAATCTGCTGAAAAATAAGAAGGAAGGCGAAGAGGTAAACATCTGAGGATATTGACAAAGTGACGCCCGGTACAAGAAATCCGTACCGGGCGTCACTTTGTCCGTTTACAGTTTAATGATTAGCTGAGTCGTCTGGTTAGCCGGCGAGGACGGTTCCGAAGAAACCCAACAACTGTTCGTATGTGCCCAACAACTGCTCATAGGAATTGAGGAGTCTGAGATAGGTGCTTCTAACTACTCCATCTGTACTCTCGTCGGATTGCTCAATTTCGCCAACTTGCTTATCCTCACCGGCTTGCTCATCATCGTCAGCAGTTTTTTCTTTGTCGGTTACCTCTTCCGCACCAGCGGCTGCTTCTTCGTCATCCGCCGCTTCCTTTGAAGCGCCGACAGTTTCCTTATCAACTGTTATTACCTCGTCGTCAGCGGTCGGGCAGGCTGTTTCATCGGCAATTGCTTCATCTGCATTGATGGCGATAACTCTTGCGGTCGGAAAGACTCTGGGACGGTGAGGGGTGCCCTTTGCCCGCCCGTTACCGGCTGCTGCAAACCATATTGCCGCATGCTCCGGGATGGTATTGAAACCGAAACGGAAGGAAGTATCCTGCAATTCTTCCGCGACGATTTTGGTGCATTTACCGCTTTTTCGCGGCAATTCGGCCGCGTAAGCCGGCAGGAATGTCGTACCGGCCATTACAACTGCGGCAACAAAACCGGTGGCAAGCTTGGCCAATCTGCCTTCCAATGTAAACATTGTTTTTCCTCCCTGATTTGCTATTTTTGCCTTTTCGTAATTTTACCGGGGGACGGCGGGTCGAGGCCGTTTGGCTTATCGCATTACTGTCACCTCCCGATGCTCCGGATAGCTTTGCAATGAAAATTATATGGGAGGAATGTTGCCCAGACTATGCCCGATTATGAAAATTTATTACCTAGATATTAATATACGTTAACGACCGGGCGGCCCGAAGCGGATTGCGCGGGAGACAAAAAACAGCTCTCAGCGATATTCGCCGGAAAGCTGTTCTTGTGGTCCGCCGGCGGTCGCAGTCGGGCTCACCGTCAAGGGGTGACCGATGAGAAATCCGGACGTTTTGGGCAGACTTTCAGGGTCTGGCCGGAAAACTAAGGCTGAAGGTCGTGCCTTTACCCAGTTGGCTGGTAACATCAATCTTGCCGTCCTGCAACTGAATCAGCTTCTTCACAATCACTAACCCCAACCCGATGCCTTTTTCCTGCGGGAAACTGCCGCGCTTGTTCTTCACCCGGTAAAACCGGTCCCAAATATGCGGCAGCTCTTCGGGCGGGATACCGCAACCATTGTCTGTGATCGTCAGCAGCACTTCACTTTGTCCTTTCTCCACAGCAATCTTGATGATCCCGTTCTTCGTGGCTTCAATGGCATTCTTCAAAAGGTTCCGGAGAATTTGTTCCAACCGGTCAATGTCACCAATTACAACTGCCTCTTTCGTTTTCTTCTCCAATTGGATTGAGGTATTCTGGCGCTGAGCCACACCCTCCATAGACATGGCTACTCCCTGCGCCAGCACGGTCAAGTCTACCGGCATTTTCTCTACGGTGACATTGCCGCTTTCCAGGCGGTTCAATGCCAGAATATCATCAACCAGCCTGGCGATATGCAACGTTTGCGCGTAAATTGTGTCCAGATACCTCTCCATTACCGCCTCGTCTTTTACCATTCCGTCACGGATTGCTTCGACAAATCCCTGAACGGCAGTCAGAGGGGTTCGCAGTTCATGTGATATCTCCGCAAACAGGCGGGCTCTCTCCTCTTCCATCCGATCGTTGTCAGCCTGCATCTTCTGCAACCTGAGTGACATTTTATTAAGCTGACCGGTAAGGTCGCTGATTTCATCCAGGTGATGGTCGTCACTGCTTACAATGTAGCTCCCCCGGCTGATTTCCGCCACGGTGGCGGCCAGACGGGAAATCGGCCTTGAGATATGCATGGCCAGGTAGACCGATACTATAATAATGATGACCAGGAGGACCATGCCGCCGAGAAGCAGGTACAAACGGGTTTGGCTTAAGGTTAGATCAAGGTTGGCCGGCTTCATCTCCAACAGGATGCCGTTTTTGACCGGATCAAGATTGTTTCCCATCGGGACAGCCGCGATAAAATAGAATTGGCCTGTTTCCCGATCCACTTTCCGGGTGATCGTGGTTTCACCTTTGCCGAGCACTTCGATATACTGCGGCTCCACTTTGCTACCGGGCAGTACTTCCTGCTCCGCCGAGACGCCCAGAATAGTGCCGGCCGTGTCAAAGACGGTTATCCGGGCGTCAAACGCGTCAGACAGAAACTTCAACAAATCTTGTCTGGACTGAGCCTGATTGTCGGGAATCTCGGAAAGCGGTTTGTCCCAAACCGGAGCGGTCTGTTGGAGGAGAGCAAAGTTTACCCGTTTGGCTTTGCGGAGTAATTCCTGCTGAACTTGATCATAAGCTACCTGTCTCACAATAAAATTTGTGTAAGTTAAAAGAACAAGCAAGGCAATCACAAATAATGTTGCATTGGTAAACAAGATTCTGGTATAAATGTTGCGGTTTAATTGTTCCGATAACAGGCGCCGGAGGAAGAGAAAAAGCCGGCGCAAGGTACGGATTAGCGCTTGAAATCTCTCTTTGCCGGGTTGGTGAAAGTTACCCACGCTGCCTTCACTCCCCTTTGAGCGGAGGGGTGAACTGATATCCGACCCCCCACACAGTTGTCAGATATTCATGAGTTAAGGGGGCCAGTTTTGTCCGCAAGCGGCGAATGTGGACGTCCACTGTCCGCTGATCGCCGAAGTAATCGTAGCCCCACACAGCGGTGAGGAGTTCTTCCCGGGTAAAAACCCGCCGCGGGTTCTGAGCCAGATGGCAAAGCAAGTCGAATTCTCTGGGAGTAACTTCGGTATCTTTATCGTTTACTAAGATACTCCTGATATCGACCTGAATCTCAAGCCCCGGGTATTTCATTTTTCTGTTCAATGAAGTGTCAGCCGGTTGAGTGCGGCGCAGCACTGCCTTAATTCTGGCTACCAGTTCCCGGGGACTGAACGGTTTGGCGACGTAATCATCGGCGCCCATTTCCAGGCCCAAGACGCGGTCCGCTTCTTCCCCCTTGGCCGTAAGCATGATAATCGGAATCATTCGCATCGATCTTAAGCTGCGGCATAAAGTAAGTCCGTCCTGACCGGGAAGCATGATGTCTAATATGACAACATCAGGATTCTCCCGGTCAAATGCGGCCAGAGCCAAGTCGCCATCGTTTACCGCGGAGACGGTAAAACCTTCCCTTTCCCCGTACAATTTGACCAATTCCAGAACGTTCTGATCGTCGTCGACAACTAAAACTTTCCCCAACTGGGCCATCATTTCACCTCCTTGGGCAGCAGTGGTTCTGCCATTATCTTAACATAATGCGAAGGCAGAGGGGGAGCCAATATTTACCACGACAGCCAGCGAAAACCGGGGGCGGGTACCACCTCCCCGGTTTTCGCCGGCTGTCTATATATTAGAAGCGCTCTTCCCGAATCTGACCGGGCCGGACTGGAACGCTTCCTGATTTGTCTCTGGCCGGATTAATGACAGAGCGCCGGCCGTGGCAAACGAATGACTTTCAGTTCATTGCCGGATTTGGTCTGGATAATCATAATCTGGAATTCCTGGCCGTGGGCGAAACGGACGACCAGACCTTCGTTTTCTGTCGGAATACCTGCTTCCCGGAGCGTCAGCAAGCGTGTGTCTTCGGTCAATTCCTCGGCCAGAAGGAGTTTCAGCAGTTTGGCCAGTTGCACTTTGTCCATGGTGTTCACCTCCTACTAGATCAGTCTACCAGAGGAATATTATTCATGTTTTACCGGAATTTTAACAGATATGTCTAAATTGTTAAGAATTGTTACGGTCAGGCTAATGGGCGGGATGAGGGCGGCTCCGGTGACAGGAGGCAGGTTCGGACAAATGTCTGACGAATTACAATAATAACTGGCCGGGACAGGCTGCGAGGGTAGCTGCCAGTGGAGCAGCAGTTTGGGGAGGTGAGGTTGTGGGTGAGCTGCGGATAATTCATGTAGACATGGACGCTTTCTTCGCTTCAGTCGAGCAAAGGGACCATCCGGAATACCGGGGCCGGCCGGTGGTGGTCGGCGGGCGGCCGGAGCAGCGGGGCGTGGTCGCGACTGCCTCGTACGAAGCCCGCCGTTACGGAATCCATTCGGCGATGGCGAGTCGCGAGGCGGTAAAGCGCTGCCCGCAGGTCATCTTTCTCCCGACGGATATCGACCGGTACCGGCGCGTCTCGCGCCAAATCCATGCCGTCTTCCGCCGGTATACGGAGATAATCGAACCAATCTCGCTGGACGAAGCCTTTCTGGACGTCACGGGACAGGACGCAGTGGCGGTGGGAAAGGAAATCAAGGCGAAAATCAGAGCGGAAACCGAACTGACGGCATCGGTGGGAGTGTCGTATAACAAGTTCCTGGCGAAGCTCGCCTCTGATATGGAGAAGCCGGACGGATTTACGGTAATCACGGCGGCAAAGGCGAATACGTTGCTGCCGCCGCTGCCAATCCGGAAGCTCTGGGGTGTTGGACCCCGGACAGAGGAGGAGTTGAACCGGATCGGCATCGCGACGTTCGCTGACTTGCTAAAAGCGGATGTTGCCCTGTTGCACAGTCTGTTCGGCAAGCGCGGCGAGGAGATGCTCCGGCTGGCCCGCGGAGTGGACGACCGCCCGGTGGAGGCGAATCAGGTGGTCAAGTCCTTGGGTGAGGAGACGACGTTCGACCGGGATATAAGTGACCGCTCAATGCTGCAAAGCTGCCTGGACGAATTCGCCGGCGCAATCGCCAGGCGGCTGGGGCGGAGCGGTCTGAAAGTAAGAACGGTCACCCTCAAACTCCGCTACGAGGATTTCACCACTATCACACGGAGTCGGACCATCGATTTCGCGACGGACAGCCGGGAAATAATCAGCCGCCTCGGCGGAGATCTGCTGGCAAAAATCGATTTGAGCGAAAAGAGAGCGCGTCTGCTGGGGTTGACCGTCTCAAATTTCCTGTATCCGGGGGAGCCGGAGCAGCTTCATTTTAGTTTCATCGCTTCCGAGGAAGCCGCTACGCAGGCCGGCGGGCGGGAAGATTAACCGGAGCGTAAGGCGAAGCATCTCCGGAATGGCGGTAGGAAGGCAGGCTGCCGGCAAAACGACGCAAGGGAGTAATAATGTGAAAATCGCAATTGTGGAGGCCGGACAGTGAGGCACATCGTTGCTACGAGTCCTGTCCGGATTGGCGAATGTTCGGGTGGCGGGAATCGCCGATATCAACGCGACGGCGCCAGGACTGCAATTGGCGCGCCGGATGGGCGTGTTTGCGACGACTGAAATCGCCCGTTTGCTGGAAAAACCGTATGATGCTGTCATCGAAGCTACCGGAAGCCGGCAGGTACAGGAAATGCTGCGGGAAAACGGACGGGAAGGGACGGTAAGCATTGAATCGCAGGCGGCGAGACTCATGATGCTGCTGGCTCGAGGTAAGGAGAGCATTATTGAGGAATTGCACCACCAGTCGGAAACGCTTCTCCGGGTGGCGGACAGTCTGGCGGCGATGGTGTGCTAAATCAACGCTTCGGTCCAGGAAGTGAGCTCCGGAGCGGAAGATCCGGCCGCCCGGGGACAGTCGCTGACGGGAACAGCCCGGCAGAGTGAGGAGTTAATTCTGGAGACGGACGAAGTTTTGGAATTTATCACGGAAGTGGTGTCGCAAACGATTCTCTTCGGCTTGAGCGCGGCCATTGAGGCGGCGAGGGCCGGCGAGCACGGACACGGTTTCGCCGTTGTTGCCGCCAGATGCGCATGCTTGCGGATGACAGCGGTGCTTCGGCGGAGCAAATTAACAGCATTTTGGACAATATTCGGTATTCGGTAGGGCAAATGGCAGCCGCAATGGAGCCGGTGAGGTGAATTACCCAGGAGCAGGCGACTGAGACGGAAAGGGTGGCCGCCGCAATCGGGGGGCTGGCTCGCACGGCGGACGAATTGCGAT
Organism: bacterium; assembly: GCA_050943375.1. GTDB lineage: Bacteria > Bacillota > SLNR01 > SLNR01 > JBMNPB01 > JBMNPB01. Next base: position 28,520 of record JBMNPB010000008.1, on the reverse strand, counting down.
TGCTGGCCGAGCGACTGACTGTACTGGGGTGAAGCATTATTAATGAAGAAAAGAATAAACGAACTGGGGATGGTAAAATGAAAGCCGTATTCGTCTTGACTCCGGCGGAGGGGAAGCGGATTATTGCCAAAGCGGCGGCAAAGCTGCCGGAGATCGAAACAGCGATGGCGGAAGGGAGAATCTTGTTCGCCGCCGGCACGACGAACATCTATGTGGCGGAAGAATTGTTAGGAGAAAAAATTACGGACAAGGCAAGATACTGTTTCGGTGTTGTCACCGGGGGGTGGCCTGCCTGACGGCGGAGGCGCAGCGAACGCCGCTTTTAGTGCTGGAAAAAGGCCGGCCAGCTGCCGTCCCGTTCTTTGAGGCGGTTGCGGCGCTGGGACCGGGCGACGTCTTCGTCAAGGGGGCGAACGCCGTGGACCCGGCCGGCCGGGCCGGCATACTGGCCGGTAACCCGGGCGGCGGGACAATCGGGCGGTCGAAGCCTTATCTTGTCTCGTCGGGCGCCGCTCTTATCCTGCCGATCGGTCTGGAGAAAATGATTCCTTCCGTGCCGGATGCGGCCGCTTTTACCGTCTGGGAGGAAATCGACGCCGCCATCGGGTGCAAAACAAACCTTCTGCCGATTGATATTCCGGGACAGAAGGTGATTACCGAGATCGAGGCTTTGGCGATTCTGACCGGAGTGAAAGCGAAGATGCTAGGGGCAGGCGGCATCGGCGGTTCGGAAGGCGCTGTTACCCTTGGCGTTATCGGAGAACCGAAGCAGGTCAGAGCGGCACTCGATCTGGTCAAGTCGATCAAAGGAGAACCGGCGGCGGGCGGTTTGCGGCAGGCTTGCAGCGAATGTGAGGAACCGTGCGACATGGTAAGGTAAGGGGTTATCGGTTTGGCAGTACGAAAAGGAAAATGGCTGTCTCCTGCAAGCAATTGCCGGAGACGGCACCTCGGCAGAGATTATCATTGCGGCAATGGCCCGGGGCTGGTGTCAGTCAGTCCGGAAAGCCCGCAGGAAGAACAGCAAACCGGCATAGACGAGGCAGGCGGTGCCGCCGGCCAGAAGCAGGGCCTCTGCGCCGCCGGCCGCGAAAGAGGCCAGCTTATAGATTTCTCCGGCCACGAGCGCGGCGAAAAAGGTGCTCGCGACTGTTTTTATAAGATGCGGGACATCGAAAAGAGAACCGGTCAAGCGATGGAGGGTGCGAAAATTAAGGAGGCAGCCGAGGGCATAACCGACAGTGAGGCCGGCAGCGGCACCACGGATGCCGAGCGATGGGACGGCGGTGAGATAATAGACGGCGGTGAGTGAGAAAGCATTCGCAATCGTCGTGTGGCGAAGGGGAATGGGGGTCCGGCCGAGTCCGTTCAGGAGGCCGGAACTGATCTGATGGAGATAAAGGAAGACGGCGCCGGCCGCCAGGACCGTCAGGGGGCCGCCGGCTTCCGGCGTCCGGAAAAGAAAAGCCGTCACATGTCCCGCGAAGCGGCTGATCAGGGCAGCTATCGGCAGCCCGACCAGGTAAGTAATCTTAACCGCTTTCCGAATTCGACTGCGGACTGCCTGCCGGTTCGGTTGGGCGGCGACCTCGGCGATGGCCGGAACGAGATTGGCATTCAGAGCTTGGGTAAAGACGGTTGGGAGGAAAACGAGAGTGACAGCGATGCCGGTTAACTGACCGTATTGAGCCGTGGCTTCGCTTAAGGGAAGGCCGGCCGCCAGGAGACGGGCCGGAACGAGAATTGCGGTCAGGGAAGAAGTAAGGGAGAGGACAAGGCGATACAAAGTCATCGGTGCCGCGAGGCGGAACATTTGTCGCAGCAGTTGAGGTTCACCGGGGGTGGCAGCAATTGCCCCGGCAAGATCAAGACGGCGGCAGCGGAGATAAGCGAGGGAGGCGACAAGAAAGCCGCCGATTTCGCTCCCGACAAATCCGGTGGCCAGGCATGTAACGGCCGTATCTAACGTCAGAGGATGACTGCGGTACAGCAAAACGGCGGTGATAAGGACTTGCAGGATTTCCTCCGCGACCTGGGAGGCAGCGATGGGAGCCATTTGCCGTGTCCCCTGGAAATAACCGCGCAGAATAGCCGTCCCGGCGCAGAAGAAGAGGGCCGGAGCCATGGCGGCGAGGGCGGGAAAGGCCCGCTCGTCGCCGAGAAGGCGGGCGACAATTGGGGCAGCGAGTCCGGCCGTCAGAATTGACATAATCAGCCCGGCAAAGATGATCAGGCCGAATGCGAGACGGGTGAGGCGGTGAACCTCAGCGTAGTTTCTCCGGCCCGTCTCCGCCGCCACGAGGATGGGGACGGCGGCCGGGAGGCCGGCGGTGGTGATAATGAGCAAGGTGAAAAAAAGGGAGGTAACCCGCTGGTAAAGGCCGATGCCTTCTGTTCCAATGAGGCGGATGAGATAGACCCGGAAAAAGAAACCAATCAAACGATTAAGTAGGTTGCCGGCGAACAAGATGGATGTTCCCCGGGCCAGGGAGTTTTTCGCCACAGGTATCTCTCCCCCATTCCCGACAGGAGTATATCTCCTGCATCCTATGCGGCGGGGAGGGATGTTATGCGGGAGTAGTAGGGCTGGGGTGGGTATTGGCGACGGAAGCCTGTCCGGGCGCGCAGGGCGAAGGGCGCGGCTAAAGCAGAGCACACAGGGGAAAAGGGTTAGTGAACGGCGAATTAAGCGGAAGGCTGGACAGAGAGGAGGTGGAGGGATGCCATTAGTCCATATCAGTTTGATCGAGGGCAGAACTGTGGAGCAGAAAAGAGCTGCCGCCAAACGCATCACGGAGGCGATTACGGAAACGCTGAATTGCCCGCCGGAAGCAGTGAAGATTGCGTTTCACGACCTGGCCAAGGAGGATTACGCTTCCGGCGGGGTGTTGCGGTACGATGAGAAGAAATGAAGCCTGGGACCGGCAAAGCGGCGCTTTGCCGGTTTTTCCGCTCCGTCTGGTTAGGATTATCAGAAACGGGGCGGAAATGATAGAAGTGATGGGAAAGAAACGGGACGACGGGAAAATAAGCGGTCTGGGGCTGTCTGGCCGTTTTTGCCTTGTTTACGGCGTCTTTCTCCGCCCGTACCGGAGCGAAGGAAAAACAAGGTTGCCAGTCGTTGCCGCGTCGGGTATACTATTCCTAGCAGGAGCGGCCTTCTGCGGCCGAGTTTTATTGCCACCATTTATGCTTTTGCTGTTCCGCAGCGCAATAATCCGACGCAGCTTTTGGGAAGCCAGGGTTTTCTTCGCAATTTTTCGCAACCGGCCGGTGTTGGCTTACAACTGCCGTCTCACTCTTCCCGTCCGGCTGAGCTGGCCTGGTGTCGTTACTTGCCCGCAGCGCTGAATAAAATGCGGGAATGAAATCATTGTTACTGCCACCGCGGTCTGACGTTATTATTATTTCCCGGATTGGATCCGGCACGCCGGTGCACATCCTCGGCGGAGACGGCACCCGGCATGGGTTAGGAGGCAAAATGGACAAGCTGGAAGATTCTTATAACCGTCGTATAGAATATTTGCGCATATCGGTTACCGACCGGTGCAATCTGCGCTGCGTTTACTGTATGCCGGCCGAAGGGGTGCAACCGCTGCCGCACCCGGAAATTCTGACCTTCGAGGAAATTCTTCTCGTCGTCAGACAGTCTGTTTCCCTGGGGATTAAACATGTGCGGGTTACCGGGGGGGAACCATTGGTCCGTAAGGGAGTTGCCGGATTTATTGAACGGCTGGTCCGGCTGGAGGGAATTGAGGATGTAACGATGACAACGAACGGTATCCTGCTGGGCCGTTACGCCGCCCAGTTGAAAGCGGCGGGTCTTGCGCGGGTGAATATCAGCCTGGACACGCTGGACGCGGCCAAGTTCCGGAGGATAACGCGGTGCGGCGAAATTGCCGCGGTGCGGGAAGGAATTGCCGCGGCGCTTGCCACCGGTCTTTCGCCGGTGAAAATAAATTGTGTTGTCATGCGGGGAGTCAACGACGGTGAAGTCGGGAAATTTGCCCGATTGACCCGGGACCGTCCGCTGCATGTCCGATTTATTGAGTATATGTCCATCGGGAGTGACCCGGCGGAGTGGAATGAGCGTTTCATTGCGGCTGGTGAATTGCGCCGGCAGGTCGAAACGACGGTCGGCCCGTTGCGGCCGGCGGCGGTGTTGGGCAGCGGGCCGGCCAAATATTGGCGGCTGGGGGGAGCGCAGGGGACAATCGGTTTTATCAGTCCCGTGAGTGAACATTTTTGCGCCGAGTGCAACCGCTTGCGTCTGACGGCCGACGGGAAAGTCCGTCCCTGTCTGTTGTCGGATGCCGAATTTGACCTGAAGCAGCGCCTCCGCTCCGGTGCGCCAGAACCGGATATCACCGATATTCTCCGGGCGGCTGTCGCGCAAAAACGGGCGCATCATTGCCTGGCCGACACGGAAGCAGCGGCGGTCTTGCGGCGCCGGATGGCCCAAATCGGCGGCTGATTCAGGGTGGAGTGGAATTATGGTTAGTCTGGAAGAAGCGCTGATACGGATAAACGAACGGCTGGCGGTCCTGCCGGCGGAGCGAAGCCCTCTGCCGGCAGCTTTGGGCCGGGTGCTGGCGGCGGAGTTAAGGGCGGAAGACGCTTTCCCGCCTTTCGCCCGCTCCCGGCGTGATGGCTATGCTTTCAGGGCGGCGGATGCGGCAGCGGCGGACGGTCGGCCGGTCAAATTCCGAGTGACGGAAACGGCAACGGCCGGCCGTCCGGTAATGACGCCGGTCACGGTAGGAACGGCGGTGCGAATTCTGACCGGGGCGCCGGTTCCGGCCGGGGCTGATTGCGTTGCCGCCGACGAAGCTGTGGAAAGAAGAGGTGACACGGTTTTTCTGTCTGGGCCGGCGCCGATCGGACAGTACATTGAACCGGCCGGCCGGGAATACCGGCCGGGAGACGTCCTGCTCCCGGCTGGCACCATTCTCAGTCCGGGAGCACTCGGGTTGGCAGCCGCGGCCGGCTTTTCCGCAGTGCCGGTTGTCCGTCGGCCGGTTGTCGCAATCCTGGCGACAGGAGACGAACTCGTCAAAGCCGATGGGATGATGCGGGATGGACAAATCCGTGACAGCAACAGTATTCTGGCGGCGGCTTTGGTGGTGCGGTGGGGCGGAAGGCCCTTAGTCTCCGTTCCGTCCCCGGACGACCCGGCCGTAATTGCGGAAAGGCTGCAGGCCAGTTTGGCGGCGGCCGACATGGCGGTGACAACCGGAGGGACGGGAGAAGGCGACCGGGACTGTCTGCCGGCGGCATTGATCCGACTTGGTGCGAAAATCCTCTTCCGGCGGTTGGCAATCCGCCCAGGTACCGGTACGCTCGCTGCGATTTTGGGAGGAAAGATGATCTGTGCTCTTTCCGGCAGTCCGGGGGCGATTGCCGTCGCGGCGGAATTGTTGGTCCGGCCTGTTCTGGATCGGTTCACCGGACGGCTGCAGACGGAGCGCCTGATGATTCCGGCGCGACTGGAGGAGAGTTGGCGGATTGCTTCGGACTTGCCCCATTACCGGCCGGTGCGCCTGAGGCCGGTGGGGGGAGAGTATAAGGCGGCGCAGGGAAGAACGGGGCTTATCGGGCTGGCCCGAATGAACGGGCTGGCCGTCGCGGCGGACGGGCCGTGCACATACGCGGCCGGAGAAACGGTGCGCGTAATGCTGACTAGGGAGGTGGACGGATGATTCCCGTCGTATCGTTTGTCGGGAAATCGAATGCGGGAAAGACAACGCTCTTGGAGAAGGTAATTCTGCTCCTAAAGCAAAAGGGATATCGGATTGCCACGGTAAAACATAATGCACATGAATTCGAGATGGATAGACCGGGCAAGGACACATGGCGGCACGCCAAGGCTGGTGCTGATACGGTAATCATTGCCGCGCCGACAAAGCTTGCCCTAATCAGACGACTGGAGCGGCCGATGAGTCTGGATGAAATCCTGGCGATGGTTGATGATGTGGATCTGATTATTACGGAAGGATACAAGCGAGGCGATAAGCCGAAGATTGAGGTGTTCCGGTCGGAGGTGTGCGAAAAACTGCTCTGCTGCGCGGACGACAAATTGATCGCCGTTGCCAGTGACGTGAAGCTGGAGCGGGAAGTTCCCTGCTTTGACCTGAACGACGCGGCGGGAATCACCGGCTTTATCGAAGAAACATTCCTGACGGTGCAGCGGTAACACAGCTGTCGAATACCTGCCACCCGTTGCGGCAGGTATTTCCTTTTTCCGGCGCGAATCTAGGAAAGTGCTCGACTATTCCAATAAAGCAAGGAGGTAAGGTATGAAGATTCTTGTTCTGACAAAGATGAAACCAAGCGAAGTCACTTTTGACGCCATCCGGGCCGTCGCTCCCGACGCGGAGATTATCAGGGCGAACAGTATGGCTGCTGCCGAGAATGCGCTGCCGGAGGCCGAAGTAATTATTACCACCAAGTCTGAATTTCCCCGTGAGGCCGTAGCGCTGGCCCCGCAATTGAAATGGGTTCATTCTTTAATGGTGGGAGTCGAGAGTTTCCTATACCCGGAATTTATCCAGCGGGGTATTATTCTGACCAATCCGCGCGGGGCGGCGGATATTTGCGTCTCGGAGCATGTGATGGCTCTGCTGCTGGGATGGGCACGATCGATCGACAAATTCATCAGGATGCAGATGAACCGCAAATGGGAGAGGCTTCCCGTCAACCATATACGCGGCCGGACACTGGGCATCATTGGTCTTGGCAGCATCGGCCGAGAAATCGCCCGCAAAGCTAAACTTGCCTTCGGCATGAAGGTAATCGCAACTAAGAAGCGATTGACGGAAGAGGAGTACGTGGACGAGGTGCTGCCGGCCGGCCGTCTGGATGATCTGCTGCAGGCTGCCGATTATATCGTCGTCGCCGCCGCCATGGTGGAGGAAACGAAAGATCTCCTGGGCGAGCGGGAGTTTAAGCTGATGAAGCCGAACGCTTTCGTTGTCAATATTGCCCGGGGTAAGATTATCCAAGAAGCTGCTTTGGCGCGGGCGCTGCGAGAGAAGTGGATCGCCGGCGCGGGAATTGATGTGTTCGAGACGGAACCGCTGCCGGACGACAGTGAACTCTGGCAGTTGGACAATATTATTATTACGCCGCACCTGGCCGGGTTGTCGTCGCAAAATCTGGCCGACCTTCGCATTGGTGTGTTCACGGAAAATCTGAAGCGGTACGTCCGGGGCGAAGAACTATTGACGCAGGTTGACTTCAAATTAGGGTATTAGGCGGGAGGGGTGAATATGGATAAAGATCTGAAGATACTCATACTGAGCCGGATGCTGTTCGATGAAAATCACGTAGCAACAGTCCGGGCGGCAGTGCCGGAAGCGGAAGTCAGGTTGGCCCGGAACGGCGAGGAAGCAGGGAATTTTCTCGCGGCGGCAGAAATAATCGCCACATCGAATTGGGAATTCCCGCCGGAATTGTTCCGCCGGGCGAAGAGGTTGAAATGGCTGCACGGAGTGAGTTCCGGAATTGAAAAACTGCTTTACCCCGAATTAGTGGAAAGCGAAGTGTTATTGACGAACGCCCGCGGCATCTTCGACACTTTGGTTATGGAGCATACGCTGGCGATGATGCTGGCCTGGGCACGCCGCCTGCCCCGCCTCGTTCGGGCACAGGCCGCGGGGGAGTGGATTCGCACCGACATGAGTGAATTGGCCGGCAAGACGCTGGGCGTTATCGGTCTTGGGCGCATCGGCCGGGAAATCGCCCGAGCAGCCAAGGTTGGATTTAATATGCGGGTACTTGGCGTCGCCCGGCGACAAAAAGAATTCGCGTACTGCGACGCGGTGCTGCCGTCGGAACGGATGGGGGAAGTGCTGAGGGCTGCCGATTATATCATCCTGGCGGTCGCCGTGACGCCGGAGACGGAAGGAATGATCGGGGAGGCGGAACTCGCCATGATGCAGCCGCATGCTTTCCTGATTAACATTGCCCGGGGTTCGGTGGTGCAGGAAAAGGCGCTTATACGCGCACTCCGGGAGGGAAAAATCGGCGGAGCCGGCCTCGATGTGTTCGAGGCGGAACCGCTGCCGTCGGAAAGCGAATTGTACGATTACGAGAATGTCATCATGACATCGCACCGGGCCGGGTTCACACATCATAATCTGTGCGAGGAGCGGATCGATAATTTCCTGGAGAATTTGGACGATTATCTAAATGAGCGGCCGCTGCGGACAGTGGTGGACAAGCGGCGGGGTTATTAAGGAAGTACGGTAGGGCTGGGATTGGTCTTATCTGGCCGGATGGAGGAAAAGAGTGAGGACCGGGCGGAGCGGACAAGGCGCTCCGCCCGGTCTTTCTTTTGGGGTCAGGCGCCGACGGTCCCTGCCCGAATTCCCGCAGCGTATAGTTAGAGGTAGGCTTTTCGCAAGAATCCGGCTTCGCCGAGACGAAGGAGATACCGCGCCGCCGCTTTCATCCGGGAGCCTTGCCAGCCTGGGGTTTCTTATCGGCAAAATCATTTCCCGGTGTAAAAATGTTTTCGGACGACTTTGGCGATCCACTCGGCGTAAGCGTTGTAGCAGGCTTCGCCGGCTTCGGCCGTGGCCGCGGCCGGATCGCCGACGTAACCGGGACTCGCATCCGGTTCCGTGGGAGTGAAAATGCCGGCGGCGCCGCCGTAATAGTAAAGACCGGCAAATTCCGCATCGTCTTCTGCCGTCTCCGGATGATACCACGGCTGGACGCCGTTGAGATTGACGAGGTTGGGAACAGCGGCAAGTACGCAGGCCGTCTCGTCTTCGCCGCCGTGTCCCTGATGCCGTTTGTTTTTCAGGACGGTTGGCCAAAAATCGTTCATGGGGGGAATCCAATTGACGGTGAGGCACCGGATGCCGTGTTCCTCACCCAGTTCGTGGGCCGCCACTTGCATTACCGCCCAGTTTTCAGCATGATTCAGAATGAGAACGAATTTGGCAAAGCCATGGCCGTGGAGGCTGATTATGACGTCTTTCAAGACTGCTTTGAGCGTGTCAGGCTGAAGATCGCAGTTGCCGTAAAAGCTCTGGCGTTCGAAAGCGTTGGATTTGACGCCGAAAGGGATGGTGAAACCGGGAATGGCTTTGATGCCGATGGCAGCGAGTTTCTCCGCCGTCCGCTTAATCAGATAGTCACCTTGATAATTGTCCGAGCCGAGGGGTAAGTGGGAAGCGTGGTTTTCGGTGGCACCGAGAGAAATAAGAATCAGGTCGGTTTCTTTTTGTGCGGCAGCCAGCTCCGTTGCCGTCATTTCTTGGAGGCTCTTTGGTTCCCGTACTGTGTAGAGAATTTGGCGGTTGGTCATTTCATTTCCTCCTCAGGGCATATTTTGCAATTAAATGCATTATGGCAAATAAATATACGGCAGAATTTTTAAAAATCCTCCCGGTGGGTTGCGGGCAGGGAAATTATCTTCCGGTATAGAGAAGTTATTTCTATTATGGCTGAGCGATAGGAAGAGTTATGCGGCAAGGCGGTATCGGATGACAACCGGGGCGGGAAGGAGAATGACACGAAAAACGGACGGGTAGTCAATCGTTGCTATTATTTCGCTTTCCTGGGATTAAGTTGGCGACATAAGCAATTACGGGGAAGCACAAAATATACTAAATGATTAACAATTGGGGCTTGACAAAACATCCGGGCATTGTCTATAATGATTTTAGATACCCCGTAGGGTATGAGAAGTGAGGGTTATGCCAATACCGGAAGGAGCGGGGAGGTGAGGCGGTGTCATCAGAGCGGGAAAAGACAGGATTAATGAATCCGCTCCGGGGCGGACTGAAAAAAGGTATGGCGGCAACGCTCGCGCCGGGAGAAGAAGTATTGGCCGTGCTCGCGGGGAGTAGCGGGGAAGCTTTGGTGCTGACCGGAGAAAGAGCGGTTACCCTCAAAGCCGGTTTGCTGGCCGGCGCACCGTTCGGCTGGAAAGCAAACAGTATCCCTTACGGCGAGGCCATAGCCGTCCGTCTGACCGGCGGCGGATGAGGCGGCAAAACCTCTGAATCGATTGAGATTACCTCCGTCCGGTGGGCGGAGGACGAAGACGGTGCTATCCGCTCGGGCAAGAGAAGCGATCGGGTTTACTTCTCGCCCGGCGGCGAAATGGCCTTCCGCCGGGCGGCGGCGATGATTTTACGCCGGTCGGAGGAGGCCAGGGCGGCCAGGGGCGAAGCGCTTCCTGCCGCGATCGGCCCGGCAACGGGGCAGATGTGCGGCTGGTAAAAAATTTTAGGAGGTAAAAAATGAGTAATCTAATAAACGCAACCGACAGTAATTTCCAAAACGAGGTGCTGGAGGCAGAAAAACCGGTCCTGGTGGATTTCTGGGCGCCCTGGTGCGGACCCTGCCGGATGGTAGGTCCGGTTGTGGAGCAGATTGCCGGTGAATATCAGGAAAAGATGAAGGTCGTCAAGGTCAATGTGGACGACAATCCGCAAACGGCGGCGCAATACGGAGTGATGAGCATTCCGACACTGGTAGTCTTCAAAGATGGCAAGGCTGTGCAAAAGATGGTCGGCTACATGCCGAAGGAGCAAATGAAGAGCCAGATCGACCAGGTTCTGTGAACATTTTGCAGGCGGGAGTAAAACGGCTCCCGCCTGCTGCGTTAAGCAAAACTATTACTGGGCAGAATAATTGATAAGTTGGCCGCGACCGGAAGAGGCTATGGATCAGCACCTGTCCCGGCTACAATTTCGGAGGTGGGTCAGATGGAAACGGAAGGCAAGGAGATCCATGATGTGGCGATAGTCGGCTGCGGGCCGGCGGGGCTGTCCGCCGCTATCAATGCCAAAATCAGAAATAAAAGCGTTGTTATCTATGGCGGTGATTTCTGCAGTCCGAAGATGTACGCTTCGCCGCAGATTAATAATTATCTCGGGTTCCCGGAGACAACCGGCAAAGAGTTGCGCCGGAGTTTTCTCGAACATGTCCGGCAGATGGGCATGACTATCACTCAGGCACGGGTGGACGGGATTTTCCCGGAAGGCGATATCTTCAATATCATGCTCAAGAATGAGTTCTTTCCAGCCCGGAGCGTAATTATCGCTGCGGGGGTAACGCACGCGAAATATCTGCCCGGAGAAAAGGAATTTCTCGGCACCGGGGTAGGATACTGCGCTACCTGCGACGGTCCTCTGTATAAAGGCAAGGATATCGCCATTGTCGCCTATACAAGGGAAAGCGCGGAAGAAGCGAATTTTCTGGCGGAGATTTGCCGGACGGTAAATTATCTGCCGCTGCACAAGGAAAAGGTGCATCTTGACGAGCGGGTCCGGGTAGTAAACGGAAAGCCGAAAAAGATTAGCGGCGGGGGCCAGGTGACGCAGTTGGAAACAACGGAAGGGAAATTGCCGGTGAGCGCCGTGTTCATTATCCGCGAGGTCACGCCGGTGCAGGAATTGGTGCCGGGGCTTGCGATTGAGAGCAATGTGATTACGGTCAACCGGAAGATGGAGACAAACATCCCCGGCATTTACGCCGCCGGAGACTGCACCGGCGCCCCTTATCAGCTGGCGAAGGCGACCGGGGAAGGGCAGGTGGCGGCTCTGAGCGCCGTCCGCTATCTGGACAGTCTGCGGGCGGATCAGGAACCGGTCGGGGCGCGAAGCTGAACGGAAGCGGCGCCGGCTGCCGGACGACAAGAAATGAAACGTATTTGGAGGACGGCCGCGGCTGTCCTCCTTCGTTTCCGGGCAGGAGCGAGAAGGAGTTAATGCCGGGAGCCGTCAGCCCCAGGGCAGGCGCGGGAAAGGACAGAAACAGGCAAGGATTGTCCCGTTAACATCGCCGCCCGAAGTATGCCTGCTGCGGACAGATGAATAGGTGATGCTTACTCCCGGTTGATCCGGAAGACGCTTGGCGCGAAGGAAACAGGACGGCGGCGGCGAAGCAGATGGAGAGGCAGAATGAGAGGCTAAGGAGGCGAAGACTGTGCAACCGTTTCACCGCTCCGCTTCGCGCCGAAAGCTCGGCCGGCTTTATTATACATGCCGCCGGTATCTGGAGTGGTACAGAGGTACGGTTAATTTCGCGCGGACGAGGACGCCGGAGGCACTGCTGTATGTCTGCAGCCGACACCGGACGCCTTTGCTCCGGCCGCTGCGCAATGTGGATATGTGGCTGCAGCATAATAAAGTAAAGAATTTGCGTCTGGCAACGGCCAGGCTGGACGGGGTAATTGTTCGCCCGGGCGAGACGTTTTCGTTCTGGCGGCTGCTCGGGAAGCCGACCCGCCGGAAAGGATATTTGGAAGGAATGGTGTTGCACAGCGGGATGTTCCGCCCCGGAGTCGGCGGCGGTCTTTGCCAGCTGTCCAATCTGATTTATTGGCTGTCGTTGCATACATCACTGGCCGTCACGGAGCGTCACCGGCATAGCTACGATGTCTTTCCGGACGTCAACCGGACGCAGCCTTTCGGCAGCGGCGCCACATGCGTTTTCAATTTTTTGGATTTGCAAGTTAAGAATCGAACACAAAGCGATTATCAACTGCGGGTGTGGCTGGACGACACCCATCTGAACGGAGAATGGCGGAGCCGGGAAGAACCGGATTACCGCTACGAAGTGTACGAAAGAGAGCACCGGATTGACTATGCTCCCTGGGGCGGTTATCTGCGCCACAATATCATTGCCCGGCGCGTTTTTGACCGGGCGGGGGGAATGGTCGCCGACGAGTATGTTACTGAGAATCACGCGCTGATGATGTATCCGCCGTTTCTGCCGGCGGGAGAGTTGGAAACAGGCAGTCGGACGTCTGGCGGGGAGGGCGCCGGCAAGCCGATGGGACCGGAACGCAAATAACGCGCTCCGGCCTAATACGTTTGGCCGGGGATGTCCGGCCGTTATCGGGTATGCCGGCAGAAAAGCCAGTTGCTGTATAGAGGGGTTGAGAATGAGGGGACAGGAGTGGGGTTGTTCAAGCCGGCAAGGTGAAGCTTGCGCCGCGTACAGGATAGCAGATCGCGGCAGGCTGGCGGATAAATTCTGCCTTTGCCGCGGGTGCACCGGCGGCGGCTTAGTTCACTGGGATGACAACAGGGAAACAAGAGTAGGCTCAGGCGGAAACGGGGCTGATTGCAGAAAAAGAGACCGGGAAAAGATAAGGTGAGGCAGAGGAGACTTTTTATGCCGGTTGCTGACGGTTTTCACCGGCAAGGGGCAAGGTGAAGGTAATGGTGGTCCCTTGTCCGGGGGTGCTGGCGGCGCGAATCGTTCCGCCGTGGGCTTCGACGAGGCTTTTGGCGATGGCGAGGCCGAGGCCGGCACCGCCGGCCCGTGTCCGGGCTTTATCGGCTCGGTAGAAGCGGTCGAAGATGTAAGGGAGGTTCTCCGGGCTGATGCCGGAGCCGGTGTCGCGGACGGAAACGGCGGCGCAGCTACTGTCGGCAGCGGCGGTGACAGTTATCCTTCCGCCCGCCGGGGTATGACGCAAGGAATTGCCGGTCAGATTCAGGATAACCTGGGCAATCCGGTCCGGGTCAGCAAAAACGGGCGGCAGATCGGCCGGGATTTGCATCTTCAGGGCAACTTGTCCGGCTGCAGCGGCAGCGGTCATTCCAGACAGGGTTTTCTCCAGCAGAGAACGCAAAGAAATGTTCTCCCGACGCAGAGTAAGCGCCCCGGCTTCGGCCAGACTCAGTTCCTGGAGATCGGTCACCAGACGGGTCATCCGGAGGACTTCATCATGGAGGGAGGAAATCGTTTCCGGGTCCGGCTGCGAGACTCCGTCTTGCAGCATTTCTAAGTTGCCGCGTAGAACGGAGAGGGGAGTCCGAAGTTCGTGTGCCACATCGGCGACGAGGCTCCGCCGCATTCTTTCATAACGCTCACTGCTTTCAGCCAGAGAGTTGAAAGTGCTCGCCAAAGCGCCGAATTCATCGTCCGCAGTAACCGGGCAGCGCTGGGAGAAGTCCCGGCGGGAGAAGCGCTGCACAGTTGCAGCCAGGTCCGTGAGAGGGCGCGTGAGGCGGCGGGAAAGCAGAATTCCCAAAGCGCCGGTCAATATAGTGGCCAGGATGCCGCCCAGAATAATCGCCCGCCGTACGGAGTGGGCAAAATCATCTTCCAGAGTGTACAGTCCCGCGGTAGAACCGGTAGTGGCGAGAACTGTCCCGACATTTCTTCCGCCCGCAGTGATGGGCAACCCTTCCGCCAGAGAGGAGGCGGAAAGATATTGTCCCAGTTTGGCGGTTTGGGAAGCGGCGACAATCTGGCCGTCCCGGTCGGCGAGAAGGACAGTTTCCCCGGCGACGGCGTTCCGGCCGTGTCCTTTCCCGCGCATGTGTCCGGTGCCGGTGTTAAAAAAAGTTGTCTGAACCCCGTCCCAACCGCCGTTGCGGGAGTAATAAGCGGCGAAAGTATTCCGCCATTGAATGGCCCGGGCCAAGTTATTCTCCCGGATATAAGCGGCGAAAAGATTGCGGGTGGCCAGACCGGCGGCCGTCGCGGCCAGAGTCGTGGCGAGAAGCGCGACGGCGATAAAGGCCAAGGTTAGTTTGCTGCGCAGTTGCATAGCAGTCTCCTTGTCAGGGAAGAAATTTGTAGCCGAGGCCGTAGACCGTCACAATGTGACGGGGATTGGCCGGGTCGGTTTCAATTTTACGGCGCAGATTGCTGATATGAGTGTCGACGGATCGCTCATACCCTTCGTATGTTTCGCCGAGAGCGGCGTCGAGAAGTTGGAGACGACTGAAGACCCGCCCCGGGTTCCTGGCCAAAGTGACGAGGATTTTGAATTCGGTCGGGGTCAGCTGGACAGTCTGGTCGGCGACATTGACCTCATAATTGGCAAGATTGATAATCAAATCACCAAAAGCAAGCCGTTCGGACGGGGCCTCTTCCCGGGGAGAGACACGGCGCAGGACGGTGCGGATGCGGGCGGTCAGTTCCCGCAGGCTGAAGGGCTTCGTAATATAATCGTCGGCGCCGAGTTCCAGGCCGAGGAGTTTGTCAATCTCATCCGTTTTGGCTGTCAGCAGAATGACCGGGATGTCCGTTTCTTGCCGCAGAGTCCGGCAGACGTCGAAACCGCTGCGGCCCGGCAGCATGACGTCGAGGACAACGAGATCCGGCTGTTCCCGGCGGACGGTCGCGAGAGCAGCGTCTCCGTCCGCCTCAGTCAGCACGATGAAGTTTTCGCTTTCCAGATATTTGCGAACCATAGCGGTAATCTTGGTCTCGTCGTCGACGACCAGGATTCTTTTTCCCGTCATGACCCGACCTCCTGCCTTCGTTTTCTCTCAACTTCCCCGCCGCATTCCGTATTCCTTCTGCGATGACAAATACAACCAACTTTATTATATCCGGCAAGAATGGTTATATTTTCTGGGAAGTATCAAGATATTGTCAAGACGGCTACCGGTGCGGGAAATTATTGCTTAACAAGCACAGCAACAGGCCAGCTGTCTGGCCGCGGGAAGAAAGGATTGAGTGCTGCCGGAAACACTGTCCCGGCAATACTTCTCCGATCGCCTTCGACTGCCGGGAGAAAGCAGTAGTTCCAGGGGGGGCTTCCCAGTCAGAGATAATGCCGTTTTGTGCCGAAGGCAGGAGAATTCCCCCCGGTGCCGAACTATGATACGACAAAAAATTCGACAATGCGGGGAAATCTGCCAGCGGGGAGGGAGAAGAATGGCCGGGAACAAGAGTAAAAGCTGCTTTACCGTCCGGGGCTGCGATCCGGCCTTATGCCTGGATTCCGGCGATAAATGCGCTGTTGTGGCGGTGAGGAAAAACTGCTGGAATGTGGGCCGCTGCGGCGTTATTGGCTGCAGTGGTTTCTGCGCCGGATGCTGGATATACCTGACGGCCAAAGGGGTCGTCGGGGCGGCGGCGAAGCGGGAGAATGTCGGGTCGGCCTGAGGCCGGGCGGCGAAGGTGGAATAGGCGGGAAATAGGGCTGTCCGGGCGGACAGTCCTTGTTTTTACGGAGCAGGGGATACGGCAAGATAAAGGCTTAACAGCGGGAGATGAGAACTGTCGCAGGATATGGATGCTGCGGGAGAGATCTGTCAGCGGGGTAATGGAAGCAAACAAGCGAAGCGAAATTGGGAGAAGAGGGTCAAACGGAGAAGACACCGCCTGTACGCGCGGTATTGCCGCGCTGAACCGGAAAGGCGGCTCTTTTATTCAGCCAGGTCAGAGTCCGGTATCCAGAGATGCCGGCGCAGATTTATCCGGCCGTCGGCGAGAAAAGTCACGCCTTCGGAAGCGAGAAGCAGCCGCTGGATTTCCGAACTGCCGAAGATGTCGCCCGGGGCGAGAGTGCCGGTCCGGTTGACAACCCGGTGGGCGGGGAGATCAAGATTCCGCGGAATGCTGTGCATGGCCCAGCCGACGGTGCGGGCGCCGCGGGGGCAGCCAATGGCTTCGGCAATCAGTCCGTAAGTAGTGACACTGCCTTCCGGGATGCGGGCTACAATGGCGTAGACATGACGGAAAAAGCCGCTCATGGGATAACCTCCTGTCGGACGGGGCAGGTGTTGGAGATAGCTTTCCAACGCGGAATAGAGTTGCGGGAAGGCTGCTTACCCACCAATGCCGGCGTCTGCTTTCAGCTGTGCTGACAGATGCGTTGACAGCGGCATAGTTGCCGATGAAAATCTCCGGGGCAAAGCCGGCGTCCTTTTCTCTCCAGCTGCAGCTTGGAATGGAGAAAAGGAATTGGGTATTGGCAGTTAGTTCACCGGGCGGGGATGTTTTCCCTGCGCGGGGAGGAATTACTTCAGCGGCGGGTTTCCCCGATGTGGCGGATGAAGGATGTAACCTGAATATCGACCGGGATGGTCGGGAAGGTTTCCCGCCAGTCAATCCGCCGCCAGAGGGAGGGGTGACGGGCGCGGATGATCTCGCCGAAAGGGTAAGGATCGACGCGGAATTCGCGCTGTTCTTTGTTGATGACGGCCCGAAGGTTGGCGGCGATCGCCTGGGAAAGGACCGTCTCGAGAGCGGCGATGCCGGCGGGAGTATCAGTCTGCCCGGGGCCGGTCTCCTCGGTGACTCTTCCTTCCGCCCGCACTTTGACGGTGAAAGCGATACTGTCGCCGGCGACCCGCGGGACGACACGAGTGCGGACATTAGTCAAATTAACGGTGACCTGCGCGCCGGTATCCGGCAGCTCGACCGTAACATCACTCCGGACCGGGCGGCCGTGCAGCATCTGGAGATAAGCGGTCTCGTCGCGGGAAAAGGTGCCAATCATCCGGTCATCCCGGAAAACGGCCGTTCCGCCGAAATCGACCCGGTCTTCCGTTCGGATAAGAATAGGGATAATCGGTTCTTCCGCCGGGCAATCGAGGCGGCTCCAGAAAGAGCTGATTTGGATACCGGCGAGATGCTGCAGATACGCCTGGGTTTCCAATACATCGATTACACCCAGCACCGGCAGCTGCTCCAGTTTGAGCTTCGTCTCCAGAATTACCGCAGCTGTGGGCTGACCAATGATGAGCCAGGCGGTCCGGCGCACTTCGGCGCTGCGCCGAAAAAAATCCAGAGTGTCGGCCAGTCCGGTCTCCGCGATCCCGTCGCTGACGGCGATCAGACGGGTGTGGCCGAAGAAAAGCGGCAAGGCGACTTTGGCCTGAATGGCGGCAAGCGCTCCCGCAATGTTTTGGCTTTCCGCGCTTACATTGAACGACGGTTCGCCGTCCCCGCCGCCTTCACCGCCGCCGATTTCGCCGGGTACGGCGATCTGGACGGTCACGGAGTAGCCGCTGCCGGTCTCCGACCGGTCGATGGCAACGGCGAGAACGAGAGCCCGGTGCTCGATATCCCGGGCGTCGAAGCAGCCAGGCAAAGTAATCAGCAAAGTCAGGAGGAGGCAAAGAATGGGGAGAAAACAACTGTTTCTAATGTGCATCGGTCCGGCCTCCTTTTCCCCGGAGTACGGCGACAGCCAGCAGAAAGAGAGGAACGGTGAGGATGAGCACGCTTCCAAAGTTGGCAAGTATCTGGAAGAAATGCATCGTTTCCACCGTGTTCCGCGGCAGGACCGCCAGGTAAAAGAGAAACGGTACGAGGGGCAAGGCAAGTTTGGCTTGACTGCGCAGACCGACCACGTCAGCCAATGCCCGGGCCGAGCAATGGTAGAAGGTGGCGACAGTTGTGAACACGGCAGTCAGCCAGACGGAGACGAAGAGAGCGTCGGAGCGCTCGAAGAAAAGGCCGGGGAGGTTTGCCGTTTTGATCAGTTCTAAGGCAGGCCACTGCATGGCCGTCAGGGCTTCGGCGGAAAAGACGCCGATGGCGAGTATTGTCACGGTTGTGTAGATGACGGTGACGGCAGCGAGGCTTACGGTGTGCAGGAGAAGCGCTTTTTTGGGTTCGGTGTAATAAGTCTGGAACATGGCAGTCACCTCCAGACCAAGATAAGCTGCGGCGCTGGCGGCGATTCCCGGCAGCAGTCCGGCCAAGCCGGTCGGGGCGGCTGGCAGGAGGTGAAGCGGCTGCAGCCGGTTAATTACTGCGAAAGGGAGAGGAAGCAAGGCAATCAGATAAAAAAAGAAAAATACTTCCTGAACCCGTCCGAATACTTTGATGTCAAACTGAACCAGGTAAGCAGTCAGCAGCAGCATGATAATAACAGTAATCTCGAGGGGAGTCCGAAAAAGAAGCGAAGTAACCAGGACGGCGCCGAAAAAGCGGACCGTGACCGCCGTGAGAACAAGCCAGTACAGGGAAAAAGTAATAGCAACAAGTTTACCGAGATAACGCCCGAGAATACTGTCGCTGTATTGAATAATGTTCTGCCGCGGAAAGCGCCGCCCGAGGGCAGTGATTACCGCGAGCGGGAAGAGAGAGACAAGGCCGGTGAGAAAAACGGCGAGCCAGCCGCCAGAACCGGAAGCCGCGGCGGCGGTACCGGGCAAGATGAGAATGCTGACACCGATGAGGGTGCCGGTCAGGATGGCAATTGCCTGAAAACTGCTGATGCGTCTCCGGTCAGGCATCTGCATCGCCTCCTTTGCCATGGGTTTTTTCCATTCGCAGCTTGTCAATGGGACGGAGGAAGTATGGACGCTGCTGCATGGTCCAGATGGGAAAGCGCAAGAGGATATCTTTCTGGTCGCTCCAATAGAACGGCGCAAGGGGCGCAAGATAGGGAACGCCGAGAGATTCGGCCGCCGCAAGATGAATTATGATGAAAATCAGGCAGATGACAACACCGTACAAGCCAAACAAGGCGGCGGCCCCAGTCAGAACGAAGCGGAGCAGACGCAGGGAAATGGCCGAGCTGTACGAGGGCGATGTATAGGAAGCGATACTCGTTATCGCGATGATAACGATGGTGAGGGGACTGGCGATACCCGCCCGGACAGCCGCATCACCGAGGACAATTGCCCCGACGATGCCAATGGTTGGCCCAATCAGTCCGGGGAGGCGGGTACTCGCTTCCCGCAGAATTTCCACGGCTAACTCCATGATCAAGACTTCCAGGAAGACGGAAAATGGCACCTGGGCCCGGGCATTGGCGACGGCCAGCGCCAGTGTCGTCGGGAACATCTCCGGATGAAAGGAGGCGAGCGCGACATAAAGCGACGGCAGCATCAGGGAGATAAAGACGGCGGTGAAGCGGAGAAAGCGGAGAGTTGAGCCAACATAAGCTTTCTCGTAATAATCTTCTGCCGCTTGATAAAATTGTGTGAAAACGACTGGCGCGGTCAGGACGAAGGGGGAGCCGTCGACAATGAGGACGAGGCGTCCTTCGAGGAGATTGGCGGCCGCCTTGTCAGGCCGCTCCGTATGCTGAAACTGAGGGAAAGGCGATAAGGCGGAATCCTGGATGATGTTTTCCAGATAGCCGCTGTCCAGAACGGCATCGACGTCGATTCGCCGCAGGCGGCGGCGCATCTCGTCCACGAATTGGGGATTAATTACCCCGCGGATATAGCCCAGAGCGACGTCCGTCTTCGTCCGTCGTCCCAGTTGGAACATCTCAAAGGTAAGATTCGGGTCGCGAATGCGGCGCCGGATGAGGGCAGTGTTGACCCGCATCGTTTCGGTGAAAGCTTCCCGCGGTCCCCGGATGACAGCCTCGGTTTCCGGCTCGGAGACGCCGCGCTGGTCCCAGCCGCGGACGTTGCAGATGATGCCTTTTGGTGTTCCGTCAAGGAGGAGAAGGGCGTCGCCGGCCAGGATGGCGTCTAAGGCTTCTTCCCATTTCTCCGTACTTTTTACTTCGATAATGGTCAGCGCCCGGTCCATTATTTCCCGGTAGATTCCGGCGGAGCAGGCCGGTTTTCCCTCATTCCGGTCGAACCGGTAAAGATGCATGAGCGTTTGCATGATGTCAATATCGAGAGCCCGCCGTTCGGTCAGCCCGTCGATGCTGACGATGGCTGCTGGAACGGCGGGATCAGTGCCGATGGTAAATTCACGGTAGACAACGTCGGTGCTGGCGCCGAAAGTGTTGCGCAGCCGCTCCAGATTGACGGCGAGATGCGGGGAGAGTGAGGCGGAGGCCTCGGCCGTTTGTGCGGCCTGCCTTTCCCGGCGCCGGGCGTATTCCGTTGCTTTGACGGGTTTTTTAAACCGCATGGCTGATTTCCCTTCCGGGGGCTGGGTGCCCGCCAGGAATAGTTTTGTCCATTTTCCCGAGAGTATGCATTTTCCCCCGTTTCCTCCCATAAAATGGTTGGGAAGACAAGCCGATGGGCGGAGCGGGGAGGTAAATATGTACGGAAACCGGTTTCTGAGCTATCTTGCGGCGCTGTTCTGTTTTTTGCTGGTTCTCATTAATTATTCCCTGCCGGTTTGGTCGCCGGTCCTGGCGGCGAGGGAAGTTCTTACAATCGACTACGTTATTGATATGACGGAACTCGGCAGCGTTACCGTCACGGGGACGGTTCGACAGCGTGGCGGCGGAGAAGTCCGCCTTTGTCTGCCGGCGACGGCCGATATTCTTGATCTGACGGCCGAGGCCGGGGAGTCGCCGGTGGACGCGAGGATTATTTACGATCCGGCGGTACCGGAAAAGACCGGCCTATTCTTTCGCGCCGTCGCGGAGACGTTTCGTTTTAGTTACCTCCTGGGCCGGGAAAGCGGGGCCGGGGAGTTCGGATTCGCTTGCGCTGGCGACCTGCTGGCTCTCCCGGCGGCAGGAGACGGTCTGCTGCGGATCTCACCGCGCCTGCCGGCCGGAATATCCTGGGCGGGGCCGGCGGCGGAAATCCGGAGTGAGGACGGGGCGGCAATGCCGCTTATTTGGGGAAGGCTGCGCTGGCCGAAAGCGGAGGCGGGAGAGGACGCCGCGAGGCATGGAGTGCTCGTATACGGGGAAATGCTCGCGGCCGCCCGGAGCGGGCAGTTGGAACCAGAAAAATTCACCGCGATTCTCGGGCGAATGATCGAGGCTTACCGTTCGGAAGGGGAAAAGGAGGCGGCGGTCGGCGTCCTCACCGCCTGCCGCATGGAGAGGGAACTGCGGCAAGCAACGAGCGGCAAGGCAAGTCTTGTCGGTCTGCTGGACACGTTCCGGGTTGACGGGATACTCCGTCTGCCGGATAGAGATGCTTTGGCGGCGGCAAGCGCCCGCGCGGGCGGGCCGCCGGCGGTGGATTGGGCGGAATGGACCGGTGCCGAGCTGGACGGGCTGCTGGCCGACGGCAATCAGGACGGGTGGCCGGACTTGGCGGCGGAGGCGTTCGGCCGGGAGGAGGCCGAGCCGGCGGAGGTGGAAGGCGGTCCTGACAGCCGGCCGCCGGAGGCGAATGACGGAGAAGAAGATGGGGCAATCCGGGTAACAGTGGATGGGAGGTTGTTGGCCATCGACGTCCCGCCGCTCGTGGAGTCCGGACGGGTAATGCTGCCGCTGCGGGCGCTATTCGAGGCCTTCGGGGTTAGGGTGGAATGGGACGAGGCGGAAAATCAGATCACAGGCGCGAAAGACGGCGTTACGCTCAGGCTGCGGCCGGGCTTCCGGGTCGCCTGGGTCGGGGATGTGCTGCAGCGCCTGGAGGTGGCGGTCAGGACGGTCCGGGGGCGCGCCTTCGTACCACTGCGTTTCGTGGCGGAGACTCTGGGCTGCAGGGTGGATTGGGAGAAGGCGGCGGCGACAGTGCGTATCCGGACCGAAGGGGAAAGCCGGATTGTCGTTCCGGCTGTTTCCCCATTCTTCCTGCCGGATAGCGGCGCTCCCGCCAAGGGTAAAGTCGCCTATTTGACGTTTGACGACGGGCCGCACCCGTCCGTTACGCCGCGGATTCTGGCAACGCTTGAGCAGTACGGCATCCGCGCGACCTTCTTTGTCCTCGGCAGCAACGCGGAAAAGCACCCGGCCTTGCTGCAGAGAATTGCCGCGGCCGGGCATGGGATTGGAAACCATACTTATTCCCATTCTTATCAGGAACTGGACAGCTCCGTGGAAGCTTTCCTGCAGTCGGTAGTCGAGGCGGAAACTGTTATTCAGGGAATCACCGGGCGAAGGCCGTCGGTGTTCCGCGCGCCCGGCGGGTCGAGCCGGTACCGGCAATACGGGGAAGAACTGTTTGCGGCCTTGCGCTTCCAGGGATATCGGACTTTCGACTGGAATGTAACTTGTGTCGACTCCGCTTATCCGCGGCTGAGCGCCGCCCAGCTATTGGAGAACGTCAAGTATTACTGCCGCGGCCAAAAAGCGGCAATTGTGCTGATGCACGATGCGTCGACGCACGAGCCGACGGCGGAGGCGCTGCCGCTCATAATCGAATACTTGATCGGAGAAGGGTATGTTTTCGATATACTCCGCCCGGACAATCCGCTGGGGAAGTGAGGGCGGTGGAAAGTCGCTCCCTTCGGGATACAGGATAAGATTTGGGAGGGATGGCGGGACGGAGGGAGTGCCCCGCCCCTGCGGCGTACGGGAGAGAAATAGGTCGGTTTTGCGGCCGGCAGTGTCCTTTGCTGCCGGCCGGACAGAAGCAAAACAGGGTACAGAACCGCGGGAGAGCGTGAAAGAAAGACTGACTTCGGGGTAGGATTGCCGGAAAAGCGCGGTCAGGGAGAAAGGAAAGAAGTCGGGAGGCGCGAATAATAACTGTGCGGTATCTCCCGATAAGGAAGGTGGTAATAGTGCAGAAGCTGTACCGCTCCCGCCGGCAGCAGATAATAGCCGGAGTCTGCGGCGGGATTGCGGAATATTTTCAAGTCGATGTGACATTGGTGCGCCTGGCTTGGGCTCTGATCTTTTTTGCCGGCGGTACCGGAGGACTCCTTTACTTGATCGCCTGGATCATTATTCCGACGGCGCCGGCGGAGATTTCCGACCGTCCGGATGCGGCGTCCAGCCGGGAAGAACAGCCCGCCACAGGCGAAGCGGCAGAGCGGCCGGCCGGGAAGCCGGACGAGCGCGGCCGGATTGTTGGGCTGCTGCTCATCGGACTGGGAGCATATTTTCTGCTGGAGAACATCCTGCCTCGCCTCAACTTTGGTAAGCTCTGGCCTTTCGGGCTGGTGGCGCTGGGAGTGATCGTCCTCCTGGGCGGAAAAGGTGAGCAGTGATGAGAGGAGAGAGAATGTTTCGCGGACTGCTGTTAATCGGTGCCGGTATTATCCTCCTGGCCGTCAATCACGGCTACCTGGGACCGGAGTTTTGGTGGCTGATGAGCCGTCTCTGGCTGGCCGCTGCTGCTAATTGCTCTGGGTGTCAAACTGCTGGGACGCGATTCCGTCCTGACGGCAGTTCTCGCCGCCGCGCTGGTGCTGGGGACGTTCGGCTACGCGGTCTGGCAGGCGCGGGATGGAAAACCGGCCGAGGCGGAAAAGAAGACGGCTGTTTTCAATCAGGAGGAGACTGATGGCATCGGGAAATGCCGCCTGACGATTGACTTCGGAGCGGGGGAGATGATCGTTGCCGCCGGAGCGGAAGGGTTGGCGGCGGGGCGGCTGGAATATTTCCAAGCTGAGCCGGATTGGCGTTACAGCGCCGCCGACGGCCGGGGAGAACTCCGAATCATCCGGAGCGAACCATGGGAAGGCTGGCTGAGCGGCCCCGGATCGCGGGGATACCGCTGGGACATCAAACTTAATGAGGCAAAGACATGGGAAATCGAAACGGATGCCGGCGCCTGCCGGATGGCGATGGATCTGACGGAAATCCCGGTGGAGAGAATTGATTTGGATACCGGCGCGAGCAGCGTCGATATCAGTTTTGGCGATAAGCAGGCGCATTGCCGGGTGGAGGTTGACGCCGGCGCTTCCGACATTAATCTTGTCTTTCCGGCCGGGGCGGGAGTCAGAATCGATTATGCGGGCACCCTGAGCGGAAACAATCTTGCGGCGGCTGGGCTGGAGCGGCAGGGCGATGCTTATGTGACAGCCGGCTACGACGGAGCGGCGGTCAAGTTTGAAGCAGTGGTCGATATGGGGGCAGGTAGTCTGGAAGTTGAATTCCGGTAAGCCGGACCGATACGATTGACTTGAATAAATTATCAGAAGAAGAAAAGGAAGCGAACAGGACTGCCGCCAGGCTGTCCTGTTTGCTTTTCTCCGCGCGGCCAGACTGGATATGGAATACGGAGGATAAAATGGAAGGTGCGTGCCGTTTTATGCCGAACTATGCCGTACAAGATTTGTTCTTACGACAAGTCAGATTGCTGCAATCCGGAAGTTAGCACTGTCAGCGGCAAATGTCCCGAAAATAAGTCAACAAACAGCTGGCGAGGAGGGATTGAATGGACGGGAAGCGTTTCGCCCGGGCAGAAGACCGGGAATATGACAAGAAGCCGGAAAGCGCGGCAGTCAGTCGAAAGAGGATTGGCCGGAAAAGAGGGAATACGACAGCGAAAGACATGGCGCTGCTGCGGGCCCTCCTGGCGGAATCCGGGAGAAGCATTGCTCTGTTGGAAATTAACGGTACAGGAGAGCTGGTCGGGATTGCGGAAGCGAACAACACATTCTGCCGTCGCCTGGGATACAGCCGGGCCGAAATGCTGCGGCAGAAGCCGGTGCTTCTGCTTGAGGCGGCCGGAATCGGCGGCTGGCCGGAACTGCTGGGACGCCTGCGGGTGGCAGGCAAAATGACTTTCGGAGTGGATATCAACCGGAAAAACCGGCGGCGGATACCGGTGAATAGCAGAGCCCGATGCACTGAATGGCCGGGCCGGCGCGAGGTAATCCAGGCTTGCCGGGACAGAACGGCGCGCAAGAAGCAGGCAGGCATCTGCCAGGCGGTTAGCGACGATTTCCGGATGTATTGCGAGGCTTCCCAGACGCCGACATACGTGGTGGATGTGGAGGAGGACGGAACGCTGCGTCGGCGGTGGGGCAATGCGGCGGGAGCAATGATGAACGGCTTCGATAATGCGGCGGTGGCCGGAAAAAAGCTGACGGAGTTTATGGGGGAAGAACTTGGCCGGGCGGTGGGAGAGAACATGCGGCGCTGCGCCGAGAGCGGAAAACCATTGCATTATGTGGTGGAACGGCATTACCCGGCCGGGCGGCGGATTCTGGAGGTGATGATGACTCCGATCAGCAGGGGCGGGAGAGTGAGGCGCATCGTCTGCACGACGCACGATATCACCGGGCTGAAGGAGATGGAGCGAGAGCTGCGGGAGAGCGGAGAGAAATATCGGGCCATTTTCGACAATGCTTATGAGCCGATGTTTATGTTCAAATTCGTCCCGGAAGGGCAACCGGTATGTTTTACGGAAGTTAACCGAGCTGCCTGCTCTATCCTTGGGTACAGCCGGGAGGAGATGCTCCGGATGACTCCCTGGGATCTCAACCCACCGGAAGAGATGGAGCGGATAACGGATATCCGCCGGGAATTCGCCGCACAGGGCCACGCCATGTTTGAGATGGACATGCTGACAAAAGACGGACGACGCCTGCCGGTCGAGTATAACACTTATGCCTTTGAATTGGGCGGAGAAAAGATGGTCGTGAGCATTGTCCGTAATCTGACGGAAAGACGGCGGTCGGAAAAAGATATTCGCCACCTGGAGCGGAGATTCGCCACCGTCTTCCGGTCCAATCCCTGCCTGATGCATATCACGAGTTTCCCGGAGCAAAGATACATTGATGTAAATGACGCCTGGGTGCGGTGTACCGGTTATACAAAAGAAGAAGCAATCGGTCTGACTCCGATGGAACTGGGAATTCCGGTCAGTCCGGAGAGTTACCGGGGATATTGGCAAGGCTCCCTGTGTGTAGGGAAGGCCGGCAATATGGAAATCAAGTACCGGACGAAAAGCGGTGAAATCAGAAGTGGAATTCTTTCGCAGGTAATAATTGAGGTCAACAGGGAAGAATGCTGTCTGAGCGTTATTGTTGACACGACTGAACTGCAGCAATATCAGCAGGAAACGGAATGCCTCGACCGGCTTAACTTGGTAGGGCAGATGGCCGCTGCCATCGGGCACGAAGTCCGCAATCCGCTGACGACAACGCGGGGATTTCTCCAATTGCTCAGCGCGGAAGCCGGGCTGGCCGAATACCTGAATCATTTCGAGTTGATGATTGAGGAACTGGATCACGCCAACATGATTATTTCGGATTTTTTGTCTCTGGCCCGGGACAGATCCACGGAAACAGAACCACTGCGGCTTGATGTTCTGCTCCGGAAACTCCAACCTTTGCTGCTGGCCGACGCAGTGCAGTGTAATCACGAGGTAGAAATGGAACTGGGAGAAGTGGCAATGATCGGGGCGAGTGAGCGGGAAATCAACCAAATGGTGCTAAATCTGGTTCGGAACGGAATGGAGTCGATGCCCGGCGGCGGCAGAATCAAAGTTAGTTTGCACATGGACAAGTCGGACGTCGTCCTGGCCGTCCGGGACGAAGGGACAGGCATCCCGCCGGAGGCACAGGAGAAAATCGGCCGGCCGTTTTTCACTACCAAAGAGAGAGGAACCGGTCTCGGGCTCGCTACATGCTACAGCATCGCCGGCCGGTACGGGGCGAAAATCGATTATGAAACGGGAGCGGGCGGGACGACGTTCTTCGTCCGGTTCGCAACCGGCGGTGCGTCCCAACCGAATTAGGCAAATACGGAAAAAAGGGGCAACAGCGTATCGCTGCTGCCCCTTTTGGGGAAAACGGTTTATTGCTTCAGGAAAACGAAATCGTAAACACGAGCCTTCTCTTCGCCCCGCAGAATGCGGAGTGCCCCGAAAGCGAGGGATTCCAGCTCCTTCTCGCCCGGGTAAAGCAGAACCGGAGCGATGTAGACGACCCGCTCTTTAATCCAGGCGGTGAACATTTGCGAATAAGCAATGCCGCCGGTCAGGACGATGGCGTCCACTTCGCCCCGGAGAGCGGCGGCGAGGGCGCCGACAGCTTTGCAGACTTGGTAAGCCATGGCTGAGTAGACGAGCTTCGCCTGCTCATTGCCTTCGGCAATCATCTTCTCCACATCGCGGGCGTCCTTAGTGCCCAGGTAAGCGTAAATACCGCCTTCGCCGGAGAGTTTCTTCATGAATTCGTCCTGAGTGTGCTTGCCGGTGTACCATTCCCGGATGACGGTGCTT
Source organism: bacterium (assembly GCA_050943375.1). Taxonomy (GTDB): domain Bacteria; phylum Bacillota; class SLNR01; order SLNR01; family JBMNPB01; genus JBMNPB01. The sequence goes on along the minus strand of JBMNPB010000008.1, from coordinate 1,062 downwards.
GGCCGCGGGCTGGAACGTTCCGGAGTGAAGAGGCCGCCTTCCAGGGAGTTGACATCGACGATCTTGCCGGCTTGGTGCGCCCCGACAGAGATGCCGCCGCCCAGGTGGGCAACAATGAGATTGACGGCTTCATAAGGACGGCCAAGATCCTTCGCCGCCTTGCGGGCGATGGCTTTCTGATTCAGAGCGTGGAAGCCGCTGCGGCGGGGCAGTTCCGGCCAGCCGGACGGGCGGGCGATATCGGCAAATTCATCGACGGTGACCGGGTCGGTCACATAGGCGGGAATGCCGAGCTGGCGGGAGAGGTCGTCGGCGATGACCGGCGCCAGATTCGAGGCGTGCCGGCCGGGACGGGAGCGCTCCACCATCGCCGCGTTTATCTGATAAGTGCCGCTGGGGATGGGACCGAGGTCACCGCCCCGGGCGGCGATAGCGTCGAGGGAAGCAAGGTCGATACTGTTTGCGGTCAGGACGTCGACAATGGCGTTTTTGCGGAATTCGAATTGGTCGGCGAGCCTGGGAAACGGCGCCAGGTCTTCTCGCGTGTGGTTGACCGTTTCCTGCAAAATCGGATCTTCGTTTTCGTAGACGGCGAATTTGGTTGATGTCGAACCGGGATTGATGGACAGAATCCGGAATTTCTTGGTCAAGATTATCCCTCCCGCAGATTGGATATTATCAGAAAAGATGCCAGATTATGGGTCATGCTTAATACTATGTTCGCCGGATGAGGAGATATTCCTGCCGGGCAGAGGCAGGAAGGGGGATTGGTTTTGTCATCACCACGTCTATTGAAAGCCGGCGTTTCCATCAGAATTGACACCATGACTCTTGGGAGAAACACAGAAGTGGCCTGCGCCCATCCCTAAAAGATACGGGAGCGGTTCGGGCGGGGCGGCGGGAAAAAAAGAAGGGATAAAAGGAAGGAAGCGGGGATGAAGTGACCCCAAAAAGTTAGACAAAAATTGTTTAAGCGACTGATAGGGCTTGTTGTCTGTGTAAAGCAGGCGATAAGCCCTTTAAGTTTGCCTTGATACGGCGGTTGTTATAGTAATCGAGGTA
>JBMNPB010000036.1:0-25879 GCA_050943375.1 bacterium | reverse complement strand
CTGGCCATTCTGACGACGAACGCGCATATCGACAACCCGGGAATTACCGGAGCTCAGCTGACAACGGTCGCCTTCAAGACGGCGTTCGGTCCTTTCGGTGGCTACATGATGGCGGTGGCGGTTGCACTCTTTGCCTGGACAACGCTGCTGTCGAACTACTATGTCAACGAAAAGTCGGTCAATTTCATTTTCGGTGACACCAATGCCAACAAGGTCGCGACGAAGGTCTGGGTTGCTTACTTCCTGGCACCGATCTTCCTGGCCGGAGCCGACACCGGAATGCTGTGGATGCTGACTGACGCGGTAACGATTATCTCGGTTGTCGCCAGCATCATCGCTCTCGTTTCGCTGCGCGGGGAGGTTCTCCGCCTGCACTACGATTTCTGGGATCGGTATCTGCCGGCTCTGGAAGCCGGGCAAAACCCGCCGCGCGTCTCCTTTGTCACCAAGGCTTGACAGCGGCAGCGCTCCCCGCGGGGAGCGCTGTTTTGTTTCTTGACAGGGTTTGGCGGAATATGCTAAGATAACCATGGATATATAGATGGAACAAGCAGGGGAAACGCCCTGTTTTCATTATTGACAAGGGGGCAGACGAGTGAAGTCCAGTTATCGCATTTTATCGATTAATCCGGGTTCCACAACGACTAAAGTAGCCGTTTATGACGATGAGAAACTGGTGATGCAGGAGACGCTTAATCATACGGCGGAGGACTTGGCTCCGTATAAGACGCTGGCTGACCAGTTCAGTTTCCGCAAGGATACTATTCTGGGCTTCCTCCGGGCCAACGGTATCGACCTTGAGTCAATCGACGCCGTTTCGGCGCGGGGCGGTGATCTGGGGCCGATTCCCAGCGGTACCTTCCGGGTCAATCCGGCGATGGTCGAGGCTTCCAGGGCCGGCAGCCACGCTTCCAATCTTGGACCGATAATTGCCGCCGATCTGGCGGAGACACTGAATATTCCCGCTTTTACAGTTGATCCCTGTTGCGTGGATGAATTCGAGGATATCGCCCGGATTTCCGGTTGGCCGGAACTGCCGCGGCGCAGCGTTTTCCACCCGTTAAACCAGAAAGCAATTGCCCGCAAAGCAGCCAAAGACTTAGGAAAGAAATATGAGGACGTGAATTTCATCGTTGCTCATATGGGCGGCGGCATCTCGGTGGGAGCGCACCGGAAAGGCAGGATTATCGACGTCAATATCGGCGAGACGGCCGAATTTACGCCGGAAAGAGGCTACCCGCCGGCTTATTCCCTGATCAGCCTTTGCTTTTCCGGCAAATATGCGCAAGAGGAAATCAACAAGAAGATGATGGGCCGCGGCGGTATTTACGCCTATCTCGGTACGAAAGACGCCCGCGAGGTGGAGAAGATGATTGCCGAGGGCAACGCGGAAGCGAAGCTGGTCTATGAAGCGATGGCTTATCAAGTCGCCAAGAATATCGGTGCGCTGGCGGCCATTCTGGGTGGGGAAGTCGACGCAATATTGCTAACCGGCGGCATCGCTTATTCGGAAATGTTCACCGAATGGGTCAGGGAAAGAGTCGAATATATAGCTCCGGTCAAAATTTACCCGGGCGAAAAGGAGTTGGAGTCGCTGGCGCTGGGCGCCTTGCGCGTCCTGCGCGGCGAGGAGGAAGCCAAGACTTATCCGCCGGCTCAGACGGCGGAGCGGTAAAGTGATGTTTAACCGGTCGGTTAACCATAATATGCAGCGGCAAAAAGGAGGAGTACAGTATGGCTACGAAAGAAATCGTCGTCGGCGTATCCGCGAGGCATGTCCATCTTTCCCAGGCTGACGTAGAAACTTTGTTCGGCCCCGGGCATGAATTAGAACCCTTGCGGGATCTTTCCTTCAAAGGCGTTTTTGCAGCGAAGGAAACGGTTGATGTGAAGACGGAAAAGAGCACTATGACTGGTCTGCGCGTTCTCGGTCCCGTCCGCAAGCAGTCCCAGATTGAGCTGGCCAGGACCGACTGCTTCAAGCTCGGGATTAAGCCTCCGGTACGGGAATCCGGTGATCTGGCCGGTTCTACTCCGGTTACGCTCATCGGCCCCAAAGGCAGTATTGATTTGCCGGAAGGCGCGATACTTGCCGCCCGCCACATCCATATCGGGTCCGACACAGTTGCTGAATGGGGCAAGAAGAACGGCGACTATGTTGACGTTCGGGCCGGCGGTGAGCGGGGAGTGACTTTCCACAAGGTTTTGCTGCGGGCCGGGCGGCCGGGCGGCCATACTGAGCTCCACCTGGATACTGATGAGGCCAACGCCTGCATGCTCAATACCGGCGACAAAGTGGAAGTTATTCTCGATTAGAGACGAGAATAGTGGGAAGAATAACACCCGGAGACTCTCCGGGTGTTTTCATTCCGGCGGTCGACAGGAAATGACGGGCCGGCCGAGAATATTATTGCTAAGACGGCGCGAAGTGAATAATCCGAGCCGCTTTACCTAAAAGGACGACTCATGGTACTGCGGACGAGGCCGGGCGGACGCCCGGCCGAGGGCAATTTACCCGGGAAACCGGAATGCCTCCCGTGTTGGAAAGGAAATGGAAAGTTCCGGCCAAGAAAACGGGCCGGGATGACGGCACCTGCCAAAACGCGGGCGCCGTCAATCTGTTTTCGGAAAGGAGATGCCGGAATGAGCGGTAAAACAGCCGACAAAGTACTGCAGGCAGTGCGCGAAGCGGCCGGTGACGGCCCCATGACATGTACGCAGGCGCATCGCCTGGCGGCGGAACTGCAAGTCCCGTTGGCGGTTATCGGCCGGGCGGCAGATGAGCTGAAAATTAAAATCCGGGAGTGCCAGCTCGGATGTTTTCGGTGAGGTGGAACAATTGGATGAATTATTCCAAGTCAGCACGGTAGAAGACGCCTTGATACAACTGTTGGGCAATCTTCCGGCCGCTCAGCCGGAGATTGAGGAAGCCGGCCTGGCGGAGGCCGGCGGAAGGGTTCTTGCCGCCGATATTGTTCCGGCGGTTAATTTGCCGCCTTTTGACCGCTCGATTGTCGACGGCTACGCCGTCGTCGCCCGGGATACATTTGGGGCGTCGGAAGGGATGCCGGCCTTGCTGGAGATGACAGGCGAGGTCAAAATGGGCGAGGCGGTCGCCGTGACAGTCCGCGGCGGCACTACGGTTAAGATACCGACGGGCGGCGAACTGCCGCCCGGCAGCGACGCGGTGGTAATGCTGGAACATACTGTTGAAATGGGCGGGATACTCGCCGTAAACAAACCGGTAGCGCCTGGAGCCAATGTGGCGACTGCCGGGGAAGACGTCCGGGCCGGGGAAGTACTGCTGGCGGCAGGCCGCCGTCTGCGTCCGGCCGATGTGGGGGCTTTGGCCGGCATCGGAATCAGCCGGGTGCCGGTTTTCCGGCGCCCGGCAGTCGCGGTGCTTTCCACCGGCGACGAGCTCGTTTTACCGGCAGCAATCGCGGGGCCGGGTCAAATCCGGGACATTAATACTTACAGCTTGGCAGCGGCTGTCGAGGCGGCAGGCGGCAAGGCGCTTCGACGCGGGATTGTCGCCGACCGGGCGGAAGCATTGCGGACGGCACTGTCAGCTGCCTTGGCGGCAGCCGACATGGTTCTGATCTCCGGCGGCAGCTCGGTCGGCGCCAGGGATTTCACCCCCGAGGTCATCAATTCTTTGGGTGGCCCGGGAGTCATCGTCCACGGTGTTTCCCTGAAGCCGGGAAAACCGACGATTTTGGCTGCCGTAGACGGCAAGCCGGTCTACGGCCTGCCGGGTCACCCCGTCTCCGCTCTGGTTGTTTTTGATGTCCTCGTCCGGCCGGTTCTGCGCCGGCTGAGCGGGATGGAGGAAGAGCCGGAAAACAGCGGCAGCGCGGTCAAGGCCGTCCTGACCAAGAGTGTCCGTTCTACCCCCGGGCGGACCGAATATATCCGGGTGACATTATCGGCAGCGGACGGAATGATCCGGGCGGAACCGCTTCTCGGCAAATCGGGTTCTATTTCCACTCTGGTTCGGGCAGACGGCGTGTTTGTTATCCCTCTGGGAATGGAAGGGGTAGCTCAGGGGGAAATTGTGAGTGTGAGACTTTTCTAGGAGGCGGCGGGATGCAGAAAAAGAATGTCTATCTGGAGAATAAAGCGGCCGAGGCGGCGCAGGAAAAATACTTACAGGTGCTCGCCGCGGCCGACGCTCTGAAAGCGCTGCCGGGTGAAACAGTCCCGGCGGAGGAGGCGCTGGGACGAGTAACGGCAGAAGCCGTCTTCGCGGCAATATCCTCGCCCCACTATAACGCCGCGGCGATGGACGGCATCGCCGTCCGGGCGGCGGCGACATTTGGCGCGGCGGAGACGATGCCGGTCTGCCTGCGCCTTGGTGAAGACGCCTGGCAAGTCGACACGGGCGACCCCATACCGGACGGGACCGATGCCGTGATTATGCTGGAAGATATCAATTGGCCGGAAGAGGAAGTTGCGGAGATTATTGCTCCCGCCGTTCCCTGGCAACATATCAGGCCGATCGGGGAAGACATCGTGGCGACTGAATTGCTGCTGCCTTCCAATCATCTTATTCGGCCCATCGATATCGGGGCGCTGCTGGCGGGCGGAGTGACTGACCTGAGCGTCCGGCGCCGGCCGGCAGTCGCCATAATTCCAACCGGAAGTGAATTGATTGAGCCGGGAGAGCCGCTGGGGGCAGCTTCGATTATCGATTTCAATTCCCGGATGCTGGCCGGTTTTGTCCGCGAATGGGGCGGACAACCCCGGCGCAAGGCCATTGTCCGGGACGATTATGAATTAATTAAGCAGGCGGTGCGGGAAGCACTGGACGAGGCGGATATCGTGGTTATCAACGCCGGCTCTTCGGCTGGCCGGGAAGATTTTACGGCCGGGGTCATCGCCGATCTGGGCGAGCTCGTTGTGCACGGCGTGGCGATTAAGCCCGGCAAGCCGGTAATGCTCGGCATCGCCGCCGGCAAGCCGGTGATTGGTATCCCCGGTTATCCGGTTTCGGCGGTACTGACCTTCGAGCGGTTTGTCAAACCCGTACTGCGCTTGCTGCAGGGGCAGGCGGCCGAGCCAAGGGAGAGGATAAACGCCGTCCTTTCCCGGCAAGTGGTTTCTAATTTGGGGACGGAGGAATACGTCCGGGTAAAATTGGGCGATGTGGGAGGCAAAATGCTTGCTACCCCAATGGCGCGGGGGGCCGGTATCACTCTTTCCCTCGTCCGGGCCGACGGCTTGCTGCGGATTCCCCGCCACAGCGAGGGCTTTCGAGAAGGGAAAGAGGTGACGGTGGAATTGCTGCGCCCGAAAGACGAGATCGGGCGCAGTCTTGTGGCCATCGGGAGTCACGATGTCGCTGTTGATGTACTGGCGGATTATCTGCGCCGGCGTTACCCGGAGATGAGCCTTTCTTCGGCCCATGTGGGCAGCATCGGCGGACTGCTCGCTCTCCGGCGGGGAGAGGCTCATCTGGCGGGAATTCATCTTCTCGATGAGACGACGGGAGAATATAATTTTTCCTACCTCGACCAATATCTGCCGGAGCAAGATATTGTCCTGGTCAATCTGGTCTACCGGGAGCAGGGACTGCTGCTTCCTCCGGGTAACCCGAAAGGAATCAGCGGCATTGAGGACCTAGTCCGGCCGGATGTTGTCTTCTGCAACCGGCAGCGGGGGGCGGGAACGCGTCTCTTGCTCGACTATTATATGCGCCGGGCGGGAATAGCGCCGGCTACTGTCAAGGGATATGAACGCGAGGAATTTACTCATCTGGCAGTGGCGGCAGCCGTGCGGGGAGGGACAGCCGACGCCGGCCTGGGCATTCGGACGGCAGCGAACGCGCTTGGCCTTGATTTTATTCCGCTGACGCCGGAAAGATATGATTTGGCCATTCCCCGGCCATATCTGGAGATGCCGGCACTGGAAAAGCTGCTGGCGGTAATCCGTTCCGATGAGTTTAAGCAGGCCGTGACCGCCCGCGGCGGTTACGATGTCCGGGATACGGGAAGAATTATGGTACGCAGTGACTAGCCGGGAGGAGTGGTCTGAATGGGAGAACTGACGCATTTCGATATCAGCGGGGCCGCCCGGATGGTGGACGTGGGCGGCAAAGCCGAGACGGAGCGGGAAGCCGTCGCCCGAGGGGAGATCAGGATGCAGCCGGCGACATTCGCGCTCGTGCAGGCGGGGCGGGCGGCCAAAGGCGATGTGCTGGGGGTAGCCAGAGTCGCCGGGATGCTCGGACTGAAGCAGACGAGCAATCTCATTCCCCTCTGTCACCCGTTGGCCATCACCGGAGCGGATATTGCCTTTCAGATGGATGCGGCGGCCAGTACTGTCCGCATCGAAGCCAGAGTCAGGACGACCGGGCGGACCGGGGTGGAAATGGAAGCATTGACGGCAGTCACTCTCGCCGCCCTGACGATCTACGATATGTGCAAAGCGACTGATAAGACAATGGTTGTCAGTGATATCAGGCTGATTGAAAAAAGAGGCGGAAAAAGCGGAACGTACCGCCGGGAGGGCGAAACGACCGGGAGGGCGAAACGAAATGAGAGGGAAATTATTACCGGAGGACAGAAGCGAGGTGAATTTCCTTGATTAAGGTTGGCATCATCACCGCGAGCGACAAAAGTGCCGCCGGCGCGCGGGAAGACCAGAGCGGCCCGCTGATTCGCCGGATGCTGGAACCGCTCGCGGCGGATATTGTGGAAGCTGCGGTGCTGCCGGACGAGCAGGCCGAGATTGAGAGCAAACTGCGGGAGATGTCCGACTGCCTGGAGATTGATTTGATTCTGACGACAGGCGGGACGGGCCTGGGGCCGCGGGATGTCACCCCGGATGCGACGCTGGCGGTCATCGACACTCCGGTACCGGGATTGCCGGAAGCGATGCGCCAGGTCAGCCTGGCGAAAACACCGCATGCCATGCTGTCCCGGGCGGCGGCCGGAATCCGGGGGCGGACACTGATTGTGAATCTGCCCGGCAGTCCCCGGGCCGTGGGCGAATGTCTGAAAGTCATCCTCCCGGCCATTCCGCACGCGATTGAAGTGCTGCGGGGGAAGGCTGACGAATGCGCCCGGCTGCGGGATTCGGCGCCGGATGAGAATTGGATTGACCGCCCGGGGTCGGGTCTGGTATAATCGAGGGATAAATCAGCAATATTTCTTTGTGCCGCAAAAGCGACTGCGATACAGGATAATAGGAGGTAGGCGCATGGGGAAAGACCTAAAGACCGAGACAGTTGTTGTCATTGACTTCGGTGCTCAATATTCACAGTTGATCGCCCGCCGCATCCGGGAATGTCACGTGCACAGCGAAGTGATGTCACACAACACCCCGCTGACGGAAATAATCGCCCGGAAACCGAGAGGAATTATTTTTTCCGGCGGTTCCGCCAGCATTGACGAGCCGGACGCACCCAAAGTCGATTCGAAAGTATTCGAGGCCGGCATTCCCATTCTAGCCATCGGTTACGGCATGCAGTTGATGGCGCATCTTCTGGGCGGTCGGGTCCGGAGGCCCGGGCGGCGGGAATACGGCCAGACGACCGTTTCAGTTAATGCGAACGCCGATTTATTCAAAGATATTGGACCGGACACTGTCTGCTGGATGAACCGCGGAGATGGGGTGGAAATGCTGCCGGAAGGTTTTCAGACGGCGGCGCAAGCGGAGAATGTTCCCATTGCCGCTTTCGTCAATCCAGAGAAACGTTTGTACGGGATTCAGTTCCACCCGGAGGCAGTCCACACCGAGCAGGGGATGGAGATGCTGCGAAATTTCCTGTTCAATATCTGCGGCTGCCGGGGGGAATGGAGCATGGAGTCGTTTATTGAGGCGCAAGTCGCTGCTATTCGGGATAAGGTCGGTGCCGGAAAAGTTCTCTGCGCTCTGAGCGGCGGCATCGATTCTTCCGTTGCCGCGACGCTGGTCCACCGGGCGGTCGGCGACCAACTGACGTGTGTTTTCGTTAACCACGGCTTGCTGCGCAAAGGAGAGCCGGAAGGAGTTATCCGTACTTTCCGGGAGCAATTCAAGGTGAAATTGGTTTATGTGGATGCGGCAGAGCGATTCCTGGCGAAATTGCAAGGGATCACTGATCCGGAAGCGAAACGGAAAATTATCGGCGGCGAGTTCATCCGCGTCTTTGAGGAAGAGGCAGCCAAGCTGGGGAAGATCGATTTCCTGGTCCAGGGGACAATTTATCCTGATATCGTGGAAAGCGGTACGGCCACGGCTGCGACCATCAAGTCCCACCACAACGTGGGCGGCCTGCCGGATGATATGGAGTTTGAGCTGATCGAACCGCTGCGGGATTTGTTCAAGGATGAGGTGCGCGTAGTCGCCGGCGAACTTGGTCTGCCCGAGGAAATTGTCTGGCGTCAGCCTTTCCCCGGTCCCGGTCTGGGTATCCGCGTCATCGGTGCGATTACCAAGGAAAAACTGGATATTCTGCGGGAAGCGGACGCCATCATCACGGAAGAGGTACGCCGGGCCGGTCTGTACCGCGATATCTGGCAGGTCTTCGCCGTCCTGCCGACATTGCGGAGCGTCGGGGTAATGGACGATGCGCGGACCTACGCCTACCCAATTATTCTGCGGGCTGTCACCAGCACTGACGGGATGACGGCGGAATGGGTCAGATTCTCGCCGGATGTTCTGGAGCGGATCGCCAGCCGGGTTGTGGGCGAAGTCGAAGGAGTCAACCGACTGCTTTACGATCTGACAAGCAAACCGCCGGGAACGATTGAGTGGGAATAAGCACCGCTGGCAATGGACGCCGATTTTCCGCTCGGAAATAACCGGCCCCGGCAAGGGAATGGCCGCTGCCGGCCAAACTGCCGCCGGGGTTTTTCGCTTTGCCGCCGGCAAAATAACAACCGAGGGGGGCGCATATGGTTAGGGTGATTTTGGTCAGGCACGGTGAAACGGAATGGAACAAGGACAAGCGTTACCAAGGTCACCATGATGTGGCCTTGAGTGAAGTTGGCCGGGAGCAGGCCGGGAAGGTTGCCCGCCGTCTGCGCTCGGAAAAGGTGGACGCAGTTTATGCGAGCGATCTTTCCCGCGCTTATGAAACGGCCGCGACAATCGCCCGGGAGCATAATCTTGCCGTGGAGAAAGTACCGGGGCTGCGGGAAGTTCATTTCGGCGAGTGGGAAGGGCTGAGCCGGGCGGAAATCATAGAAAAACACGGAGCGGTTTATGACCGTTGGCAGGAGAACCCCCTCGCTACCAAACTGCCGGGCGGGGAGAGCGCCCGGGAGGTACAGGTAAGAGCGCTGGCGGCGCTGGAAAAGATAGTGTCAGACCATCGGGCCGGGGAGACGGTTGTTATCGTCGCCCACGGCGGGGCCATCTGCTCGATCCTGTGCCATTACCTGCAATGCGGTTTCTGGGAGTGTTTGCTGGGTAACACCGGTTTCAGCGTTCTCGAGTTCGGGCCGGACGGGGTCAACGTGGCTGTGCGCAGTGATGCCAAGCACCTGGTTGATCCGGAAGAATAATTGAAGAATATTTGTCGGAAAGGCTCCGGCGGACGGCTCGCGCCGGGACGGTCCGGAGAAAGGGGACCGCCGGTGCGGAGCCTGTTTAAGGATGATTTGGCTAAAGCAATTGCCCTGGAGATGGAATATGCCGATATCCGGATAGCGGAAAACCGACGGGGGGAAACCGCGGTCAAGAACGGCTATATCTGCGCCGCCGTTTCCGGCGACAGTGCCGGCTTTGAGGCCGGGCTTTTCTGCCGGGGCACGGCGATATGCCGCCGGTGACTCCAGACGAGAAATCGCGGCAACAGCATCCGGGACCGGTAAAGTTGGCGACGGATTATGGCGTCTGCTGCGTGCCGGCCATGGCAATAATCGGCTTCCGGTTCAACGGCTGCTGACGGAGACAGCCGGCGCAGCCGCAACTGCCGGAGAGGAGCGAAGGCCAGCCAGGACGGCGGCGGCCAGCGCCAAATCGTTGTTGACCGGCATAAGATGAATACCGCTGACCAGACCCCGGGCAGCGGCGATAAACTCCCGCGCGACGGCGATTCCCGCCGTTCTACCGCCTTGGCGCATTCTGGCCATGACGGGCGCGGGAATATTAATTCCGGGGACGTGGTCGTGCAGATATTGGGCGTTTTTCAGACTTTTGAGAGGCAGCACTCCGGCCAAGACCGGGATATTCACGGGCCGAATGGCGGCGAGGAATGCTTCCAAGCGGGCCAATTCATAAATCGGCTGAGTCTGGACGAAATCGGCTCCGGCCGCCGCTTTGGCCGCCAGCCGTTCCGCCTCGGCCGCCAAGTCGGCAGCGGCGGGATTGGCCGCGACGCCGATGAGGAAATCAGTGCCCCGGTTTAAGGTTTTGCCCGCCAGATCAAAACCGCGATTCAGAGAACGGGCGAGACGGACGAGGCCGACTGAGTCGACATCGAAGACGCCGGTGGCCCAAGGATGATCGCCACGCTCCGGCTTATCGCCGGTGAGGGCCAGGATGGAACGGACGCCGAGGGCGGCCGCTCCGAGCAGTTCGGCCTGGAGACCGGTCACATTCCGATCCCGGCAAGTGAGATGGAAGATGGTTTCCATTCGTACATGACGCTGGACGATATGGGCGAGCGCGATGGGACTCATCCGCAGATTAGCCATGGGACTGTCGGCGATGTTGACGGCATCGGCCATTCCCCGCAGCGCCTTGGCCGCCGCGACGACGGCGGCGGCGTCGGCTCCTTTGGGCGGGTCAAGTTCCACGGTGATTACGAATTGTTTTCTCTGTAATTTGCGGCGAAGACTTTCTCTGAATGATGGCATAATAATTCTCCTTTTCCGGTAATAAAAATAAAAAATACCCCCGGCAAAAAAGAGGTACATGAAGAGTACACTCTTATCTGCCAGAACTTCGGTTCTGCAGGAATTGGCACCTTACGGCGAATGAGCCGCAGGTTGCCGGGTTTCATCGGGCCAGTCCCTCCACCGCTCATGATAAGAGCCTTGATGTAATTGTTAAATATCTTACCACTGGCGGCAGCTGTTGTCAATGCCGGAGGTAACCGATTTTTTTGCTGCTGCCGGAAAGGGGCGGGCGGCGTTCTGTCGAAACGTTCAAAGAACTGAGATGCACCAGGCTGCAGTTAAGGAGGATATGTTGTGGACATTCTGCAAGGTTTGAACCCGGCACAGGCCGCGGCAGTACAATGTACGGAGGGCCCATTGCTGATCCTGGCCGGCGCCGGCAGCGGCAAGACCAGGGTTTTGACACATCGAATCGCCTATCTGCTGAGAATTAAAAACGTCTCGCCCCGTAATATTCTGGCTATCACGTTCACGAACAAAGCGGCCGACGAGATGAAGGGAAGAGTCGCCTCCCTGCTGCCGGGAGGTTATCGGGATATGTGGGTTTGCACTTTTCACGCCGCCTGCGTCCGTATCCTGCGGGCGGACGGGGAGAAAATAGGTTTGGACCGTCATTTTGTAATCTTTGACGGGGACGACCAGCTCAACGTCGTCAAAACCTGTCTGAAAGATATGAATCTGGATGACAAGCAATACGCGCCGCGGGCTGTGCTCGCGGCGATCAGCAACGCGAAAAATGAATTGATGGGGCCGGAAGAATACGCCCAGCAGGCCGGCGGCTTCTGGGAAGAAAGAATCGGCAGAATCTATCGCCTTTATCAGAGAAAGCTTGCCGACAACAAAGCGGTTGACTTCGACGACCTGCTCCGGCTGACGGTGCAGCTGTTCCAGCAGTACCCGGAAGTGCTCACCGCTTACCAGGAACGCTTCAGATACATCCTCGTTGATGAATACCAGGACACTAATCGCGCGCAATACACGCTCGTCCGGCAATTGGCCTCCCGGTACGGCAATATTTGTGTCGTCGGCGACGATGATCAGTCCATCTACGGCTGGCGGGGAGCTGATATCCGGAATATTCTCGACTTTGAGCGGGATTATCCCGATGCCCGGGTCGTGAAGCTGGAGCAGAATTACCGCTCGACTCAGACTATTCTGGACGCGGCAAATCACCTCATGGGTCAAAACAGCGGCCGGAAGGAGAAAAAATTATGGACGCAGAACAAGCGGGGAGAGGGGATTGTCAGACAGCGGCTCGGCAACGAGCATGACGAGGCGGTCTATGTAGCATCAGAAATCCGCCGCCGGCGGCAGAGTCAGGATTGGCCGTATTCAGCTTTTGCTGTGCTGTACCGGATGAACGCCCAGTCCCGGGTCGTGGAGGAAATCTTCATGCGCCACGGCATCCCTTACACCATCGTGGGCGGGCTCCGCTTCTACGACCGGAAGGAAATAAAAGATATCATCGCTTATCTGCGCGTCATCTACAATCCGGCCGACAGTGTGAGCCTGGAACGGATAATCAATGTGCCGCGGCGGGGCATCGGCAGCGCCACTCTGGAAAAAATCCGGGGTTTTGCGTTGGACCGGCGAATTTCGCTGTACGAGGCAATGCGCGGCATTGAAGAGATTGCCGGCGTCAGCCCCCGGATTGGGGCGCGGGTCAAGGAACTGACCGGGCTATTGGATCCGCTCATGAGTCAGCGCGACACCATGTCTATCCTTTCGCTGCTGGAGGCGGTGGTAGAGAAAACGGGCTATCAGCGGGAGCTGGAAAGCGAGAGGACGGAAGCGGCGCAGGCGAGAGTGGAGAACATCAAAGAGTTCTATTCAGTGGCTCAGGAGTTCAGCCGGAATGAAAGCGGCCGGCTGGAGGAGTTTCTCGCCCGAATCTCTCTTCTCTCCGACGTGGACACCTTGTCCGGCGATGACGCAGTAGTCATGATGACACTGCACAGTGCCAAGGGTCTCGAATTTCCGGCTGTCTTCCTCATCGGAATGGAGGAGGGTATCTTTCCCCACGCCCGGGCACTGGAGGGCGACACGGCGGAACTGGAGGAAGAGCGGCGTCTATGCTATGTCGGGATTACCCGGGCACAGGAATATCTCTATATGACGCGGGCGGAGCGGCGCAGCCTGTTCGGGCGGACGACGGAAAACGAGCCTTCCCGCTTCCTCGATGAAATCCCGGCGGAATTATGCGCCGGGCTGCAGCCGGCAGAAGAGGTGTTCACTGCCGGAACCCGTAACACCGGGAAGGAGTATGGGCTGGGAGAAAAAGTCCGGCATGCCAAATGGGGCCTCGGGGTCGTTATCGGCACTAACGGCAGCGGGGAAAACGCCGAAGTCGTTGTTTCCTTCAAGACGGTAGGCATTAAAAAGCTTGCCGTGCAGTACGCGCCATTAAGCCCGGCCAAATAGGAACAGGAGGGACCGGAGTGGAAGATAAGGCCTGCGCCGAAGCAAGAACCAGCCTGCGGGAACTGGCGGATCGGCTGAATGAATACAATTACCATTATTACGTCCTTGACGCGCCGCTGGTCAGCGATAAAGAGTACGACGCTCTGTACGATGAGCTGCGGCGCCTGGAGCGGGAGACGGGGATTGTGCTGCCCGAATCGCCCACCCGCCGCATCGGCGGGGAACCGCTGGCGGCATTCGTCCCACACCGGCATCTGGCAAGGCTGTGGAGTCTCGACAAGGCCCAGAACCGGGAAGAACTCCTGGCTTGGGAGGCAAGGGTGCGGCGTCTCGTGGCGGCGTACAATGAGAGCCATCCGGGAAGCCGGCTGCCGCCGCTTTCCTACACCCTGGAATATAAATACGACGGTTTGACCATCAATCTGACGTATGAAGAAGGGCGGCTGACGCAGGCGGCAACCCGGGGCAACGGCGAGGTCGGCGAGTCAATTCTGCCGCAGACTGAGACGATTCGCTCCCTGCCCCTGACTATTGACTTCCCGGGGAAAATGGAAGTGCAAGGGGAAGGATTGATGCGTCTTTCCCGCCTGGAGGAATATAACCGCCGGGCGGCGGAACCGTTGAAGAACGCCCGCAACGCCGCAGCCGGAGCCTTGCGGAATCTCGACCCGAAAGTGACGGCCGAGCGACGTCTCGACGTGTTTTTCTACGGAGTCGGCTACTGCGAAGGGTGCGACTATGAGACTCAGACCGAATTGATCGCTTTTCTCCGGGCGAACCGCTTCCCGGTCAGCCCTTATCTGAAGGAATTCAGCGATATGGCGGCGCTGCTGGAGGAAATCGAAAGGAGCGAACCGGAAATCGGCCGCGCCGACTTTTTGATTGACGGGATGGTAATCAAAATCAACGACCTGCGGACACGGGCGGTCCTCGGTTATACGGATAAGTTTCCCCGCTGGGCCATCGCTTATAAATTCGCCGCCCGGGAAGTGACAACGTGGCTGCGCGAAATTACATGGGAAGTGGGGCGGACCGGCAAACTCACTCCGATTGCCCGTCTGGAGCCGGTGGAAATCGGGGGAGTGACGGTGCAGCGGGCGACACTCAACAATTGGGGCGACATACTGCGCAAACGGGTGGCCGTCGGCTGCCGCGTCTGGCTCCGCCGCTCCAATGACGTCATCCCGGAAATTACCGGGATAGTGGAAGAAAGTGCCCGGGACGCGGTTCGGCCGGAAAAACCGGACCGCTGTCCGGCCTGCGGCAGCGAATTGGTCGAGAACGGGGCGAATCTGTTCTGCCCTAATTCTCTTTCCTGCAAACCGCAGCTGGTGGCGCGCCTTGCCCATTTCGCCAGCCGGGACGCGCTGGACATCACTTCATTCAGCAAAAAGACGGCCGGGCAACTGTACGAGGAACTGGACTTGAAAGATATCGCCGATCTTTATGAATTGAGTTATGATGACTTGGTCCGTTTGGACCGGTTCGGCGCCAAAAAAGCGGAAAATCTTCTCGCCGCGCTTGAAAAAAGTAAAGATTGTTCGTTGGCGGCGTTCATTTACGCCCTGGGCATCCCGAATATCGGGAAGAAGACAGCCCGGGATCTCGCCGAAAACCTCGGCTCCCTCGCCGCACTGCGCGCGGCTGATTATGATGTGCTCATTGCTATTCCGGATGTGGGTGACGCGGCAGCCGGGAGTATCCGGAAGTTCTTCCGGGACCCGCGGATTGCGGCGAGCATCGATCGCCTGCTGCAAAACGGGGTCAGTCCGCGAGCGGAGACGCCGGCGGCGGCCCGGGCGGAAGGACCGCTGCAAGGGAAAGCGGTCGTCTTGACGGGGGCGCTGGCGGGTTTTACCCGGGCCGAAGCGGCCGCGCTGATCGAAAAAATGGGCGGCAAAACGGTTGACAACGTGAGCCGCCGCGCCGATATCGTTCTGGTTGGGGAGAAGCCGGGAGCCAAATACGCCAAAGCGGTGGAAATGGGGCTGCGGATAATGCGGGAGGAAGAATTCGCTGCTTTACTGGCAGAGCAGGCGCCTTAAGGCGTGACGGCAGAGAAATTTGCCCGGCCGGCAGGATAAATTAATTCCGGGTCGAATAGAAGATGATTTAACTACCGGATTGCCCGGATAAGACAGGGAGTGAGAGGATGGGCGAAAGACTTGTTGAGATCCGGGAGCTGAAAACGCATTTTGCGACGGAGGAAGGCCTGGTGCCGGCTCTGGACGGAGTGACATTTCACATTGATCAAGGTGAGACGCTCGGCGTCGTCGGCGAATCGGGCTGCGGCAAGAGCGTGACCGCCTTGTCGATAATGGGCCTGATACCCCGGCCGCCCGGAAAAATTGTTGCCGGTGAGATTCTCTTTGCCGGGGAGGACTTGCGCGCGAAGAGCGAGGCGGAGATGCAGAAAATCCGGGGCAATGCGATCGCAATGATTTTCCAGGAACCAATGACATCGCTGAATCCGGTCTTCAGCGTTGGGGAGCAAATCAGCGAGGCTATCGGGTTGCATCAAAATGTGGACCGGAAGGAAGCATGGGGAAAAGCGGTGGAGATGCTCCGTCTCGTCGGCATCCCCACTCCGGAGCAGCGGGCGCGGGAATTCCCCCATCAACTTTCGGGGGGGATGCGGCAGCGGGTGATGATTGCTATGGCGCTTTCCTGCCACCCGCAGCTGTTGATTGCCGATGAGCCGACAACGGCGCTGGATGTGACCATTCAGGCGCAGATTTTGGAATTGATGAAAAAGCTGAAACGGGAAACGGGAACGGCGATCATGCTGATAACTCACGATCTGGGCGTCGTGGCGGAGATGTGCGAAAGGGTGATTGTCATGTATGCGGGTAAAATCGTCGAGCAGGCCGACGTCCGTTCTCTTTTCGATGCTCCGCTCCATCCTTATACGGAGGGGTTGCTGCGTTCCATTCCCAGACTGAATCGCGCTAAGGAGCGTCTTTATGTCATCGAGGGGATGGTGCCCAATCCCGCCGGCCGGCCGGCCGGCTGCTCCTTCCATCCCCGCTGCCCTTATGCCGCCGAGATCTGCCGGGCCAAAGAACCGCCTCTGACGGAAACGGGCGGACGGCTGGTAAGCTGCTGGCTCCGGAACGGGACACGGGCGGAGGTGGCGAGATGAATGAGCCTTTGCTGCAAGTGAGAGAACTGCGAAAATATTTCCCGGTGACGGGAGGACTGTTCGGTCGGGTGACGGGAGAAGTGCGCGCCGTGGACGGCGTCAGTTTCAATGTGGCACGGGGCGAAACGCTTGGCCTGGTCGGTGAAAGCGGCTGCGGCAAATCGACAACCGGGCGGGTCATTCTGCGCCTGCTCGAGGCGACGGGAGGCGAAGTGCGCTTCGGCGGCAAGAACATCTTCGCTCTGAAGCGGGAGGAAATGCGACGGCTGCGGCAGAAAATGCAGATAATCTTTCAGGATCCTTATGCTTCGCTCAATCCGCGTCTGACGGTGAGCGACATTGTCGGCGAGCCGATGGAGATTCACGGGATTGCCCGCGGGGCGGCGAAGGAAAAACGGGTCCGGGAACTGCTCGCAGTCGTGGGACTCAATCCGGATTACGGCGGCCGTTATCCCCATGAATTCAGCGGCGGGCAGCGGCAGCGCATCGGAATTGCCCGGGCGCTCGCGGTCAGCCCGGAGCTGATAGTCTGCGACGAGCCGGTTTCGGCTTTGGATGTCTCCATCCAGTCGCAAGTGATTAATCTGCTGGAGGATTTGCAGAAGGAATTCGGGTTGACGTATGTGTTCATCGCCCATGACCTGAGTGTCGTCCGGCATATCAGCGACCGGGTGGCGGTGATGTATCTCGGCAAAATCGTCGAAATGGCGGATCAGGCAAGGCTGTACGGGACCCCGCTCCATCCTTACACCCAGGCCCTTCTTTCGGCGGTGCCGATTCCCGACCCGCGCGCCGTACGGGAAAGGATTATTCTGTCCGGGGACGTCCCGAGTCCGCTGCATCCGCCGGCCGGGTGCCGCTTCCATACCCGCTGTCCGAAACGTAAGCCAGTGTGCGAGACGGAGGAACCGCCTTTGCGCGACGCCGGCGGCGGTCATCAAGTGGCCTGCCATTTCGCGGCAGGAAATTAATCCGGCCGGCAGGAAATGGATTGCCGGCGTCGAAAAACTAATGACGAAAGACAGGAAGGAGGGCGAACGATGGCGCGGTGGTTTGCAGACAACCGGCAAGGCCAACAGGTGGAGCAAAACCAACAGCAAGACCGGTTTTTCCACCCGTTGGGTCACGTTCTCCTTTAGGTCAGCGATGTGAGGCCAAGGATAATGCGCCATGGGTGGAAAGTACCCATGGCTTCTGTTTTGTGGGCCATGGGGAAAACAGCCATGGTGTTCTGTTATGGGGGGGTGAGACCGGCTAGCGGTTGCTTGCAGCCAAAAAAATGGCCTGGTATAATGGAAAATACGGGTTAATATGTCTGGAACGGGAAACAGTATACTTTAAGCGAGCCGGTAAGAATAGGAACTCTATTTATTGGGAAGGACGGTGACTAGAAATGGAAATCAGCCGGAAAGATGTGGAGCAAGTGGCGACCCTCGCCCGCATTGAGATTACGGAGGAGGAAAAGGAGATGTTCACCCAACAGCTGAACGTCATCCTGGAGTATATTGATCAGTTGAACGAACTGGATACAGAGGCTGTTCCGCCGACGTTTCATGTTCTGCCACTGCAGAATATCTTGCGGGAGGACGTGGTCAGACCCTCGCTGCCCCAAGAGAAGGCTCTCGGGAACGCGCCCGAGACGGAAAATGGGTGTTTCAAAGTCCCGAAGATTCTTTAATCCGGAGCGAAGGAGGGAGAAAATATGGAATTGTTCGAGATGACGGCACACGAATTGCACGACTTGCTTGTCCGCAAGGAGGTAAGCGCCAAAGAGATAACTCAGGCGGTACTCGGCCGCGTCGCGGCCGTCGAGGATAAAGTCAAATCCTACATCACCCTTACCCCGGAAGCGGCCCTGGCGCAAGCGGCGGACGTCGACAAGCAGATCGCGGCCGGGGAAACCATTGCGCCGCTGGCCGGTATACCGGCAGCGGTCAAGGATGTGTTCTGTACGGAAGGGGTGGAGACAACCTGCGCCGCCAAAATTCTGCAAGGCTTTATTCCGCCGTACAATGCGACGGTGATGGACCGTCTGCAGCAGAATGGAATGGTAATGATCGGGAAAACGAATTGCGATGAGTTTGCCATGGGTTCCTCAACCGAGAATTCCGCTTTCTTCAAAACCCACAATCCCTGGGATCTGAGCCGGGTTCCCGGCGGTTCCAGCGGCGGATCGGCCGCGGCCGTCCCAGCCGGTGAAGCTATTTATTCGCTTGGTTCGGACACCGGCGGCTCGATCCGGCAGCCGGCGGCGTTTTGCGGCACCGTGGGAATGAAGCCGACATACGGGCGGGTCTCCCGTTATGGGCTGATCGCGCTTGCTTCGTCCCTTGATCAGGCCGGGCCGTTTACGAAAGACGTCACTGACTGCGCCCTGGTGATGAACGCCATCGCCGGCTCTGACCCGCAAGACGCAACAGCGGCGACCGTGCCGGTACCCGATTATCGGGAGTCGCTGAAGATCGATGTAAAAGGTCTGAAAATCGGCGTCCCGAAAGAACATTTCGGCGCGGGAATTGCGCCCGACGTACGTCAGGCGATTACGGACAGTATCGAACTGCTGACGTCCCTGGGAGCGACGGCGGAAGAAGTCTCCCTGCCGCATTCGAAATATGCCCTGGCGACGTATTACATCATTCAGTCAGCCGAGGCTTCCTCGAATCTGGCGCGGTATGACGGGGTACGACACGGCTATCGCACTCCGGAAGCGGAGGATGTCCTGACACTGTACAGTAAAACCCGGAGCGAAGGGTTCGGCAAGGAACCGAAGCGGCGAATCATGCTCGGGACGCTCGCCCTCAGTGCCGAATATTACGACGCTTGTTACCTGAAAGCGATGAAAGTGAGAACGCTCATCCGGCAGGATTTTGAGCGGGCCTTTGCCGACTATGACGTGCTGATCACGCCGGTGGCGCCCACTGTCGCCTTCGGGATTGGCGAGAAGATGGACGATCCGCTCCAGATGTATATGTCGGATATTTGCACTATACCCATAAATCTGGCCGGGATTCCCGGGCTGTCGATACCGTGCGGCTTCAGCAACGGCCTGCCCATCGGTCTTCAGATTCTCGGCAAGCCGTTCTCCGAGCCGACTCTGTTGCGGACAGCCTACACTCTGGAGCAGAATAGCGACTACCACAAAGTCCGGCCGCAGCTCGGCCGCTAGGAGGTGGAGAAATGTTTGAGGATTATGAAATAGTTATCGGTCTGGAGGTCCACGCGGAGATACGGACGAAGAGCAAGATGTTCTGCGGCTGCTCGACTGCCTTCGGCGGTGAGCCGAACTCGCAAGTCTGTCCCGGCTGCCTCGGGCTGCCGGGATCGTTGGCCGTTCTCAACAAAAAAGCGGTGGATTACGGGATTCAGACGGGACTCGCGTTAAATTGTGAGATTAGGGAAAAAAGTGTTTTTGCCCGGAAGAATTATTTTTACCCGGATTTGCCGCGAGCATATCAGATATCCATGCTGGATCAGCCCCTGGCAGTCAACGGTTATATTGACGTCAACGTGGACGGGAAGCAAACCCACATCCGGGTGAACCGGGTCCATCTGGAGGAGGACGCCGGCAAACTTCTGCATCTGGGAACGCTGGCGACGACGCCGTATTCAATGGTTGACTTAAATCGCTCCGGCATTCCGCTGATGGAGATCGTGTCGGAACCGGACATGCGTTCGCCGGAAGAAGCAAAGGCTTATCTGGACAATCTAAAAGCCATTCTCCAGTTTATCGGCGCCTCCGACTGCAAGATGGAGGAAGGGTCGCTACGCTGTGACGCAAATATTTCTCTGCGGCCGGCCGGCAGTTCACAATTCGGAACGAAGACGGAAATTAAGAATATGAATTCCTTCCGGGCCGTGCAAAAAGGTCTCGAATACGAAGCGAAACGCCAGTACGAGGCGATTAAGAGCGGGCAGCGCATCGTCCAGGAAACGCGCGCCTGGGACGAGGCGAACGGAGTCACAATGCCGATGCGGAGCAAGGAAAGGGCGCACGATTACCGCTATTTCCCGGATCCGGACCTATTGCCTCTCATCGTGGAAAAAGCCTGGGTAGAGGAAATGCGCGCCGCCCTGCCCGAACTGCCTGCCGCCCGGAAAGAGCGGTTCGTCCGCGATTACGGACTGCCGGAATATGACGCCTGGCTGCTCACCAGTTCGCCTGCCATCGGCGACTTCCTTGACGCGGCGGTCAATCTCTACCCCAATCCCAAAACGGTCAGCAATTGGATTATGGGTGACCTGATGCGTTGCCTGAATGCCGCCGGGCTGGAAATTGACAATTGCCCGGTAACGCCGGAACACCTGACAGGGATGCTACAGCTCATGGACAAGGGCGTAATCAGCGGCAAAATCGCCAAGACTGTCTTTGAAGAAATGTTTGATACCGGTAAACGGGCGGAGGAAATCGTCCGGGAAAAAGGCCTCGTGCAGATCAGCGACGAAAGTGAGCTCGCGGGGATTATCGATAAAGCTATTGCCGACAATCCGCAGCCGCTCGCCGATTATCTTGCCGGCAAAGAGAAAGCGCTGGGCTTCTTCGTGGGCCAGATTATGAAGGCGACGAAAGGAAAGGCGAACCCGGCCGTGGTCAACGAACTCCTGGCCCAGAAACTGAATGAGTATAAAAAATAATTGACGCCGGCAGGAATGTTGCGATAGGGCACGAATATAATACATTTAACATTCAAACGGAAGTGTACCTAGGGTTCCGCCGGGCCAGCCCGGGGCCGGACCGAGCGGTACAGGCGCCGGGGGCGCTACACCGTGGGGATAAAAAACCCGAGCGGCAGGTTCCGAAAGAGAGGGCCTGTCCGCCCGGGCTTTATTCTACCCAACCGACCGCGGAGAGAAATATTCCCGTGCCCGGGTCGGCCGATGAACCGTAAGACAGTCAGAGACTGGAGAGGTGCCGGAGACTGAGGAAAGGAGTTCAGCGCCATGTCGCATTATATCGTCAAACGTTTGCAGCAGTCTATCCTGGTGATTCTGGGGGTTTCGGTAATTGTTTTCCTGATTATGCATCTGACGGGAGATCCGGCTTCGCTAATGCTGCCTCTGGATACGAGCCCCGAAGATATCGCTGCCTTCCGGTCGGCGATGGGTTTTGACGATCCGCTTTATGCCCAATATTTCCGCTTTCTCAAAAATGCCGTCCGCGGCGACTTCGGCCTTTCGCTGCGGCACAATCAGCCGGCTCTGCACCTTGTCCTGGAACGGCTGCCGGCGACAATTGAACTTACGGCGGCTGCCATGTTGATCGCTCTTGTTGTTGCAATTCCGACCGGCGTCGTCGCGGCCACCCGGCGCTACTCGGCCGCTGATTACATCGGGACCGTGGCCGGGCTCTGGGGCCAGTCGATGCCGGTATTCTGGCTGGGAATTATGCTGATATTGCTGTTCGCGGTAAAGCTGCCGCTCTTTCCTCCTTCCGGGCGGGGTGGCCTGAGCCATCTGGTGCTGCCGGCCGTCACGCTGGGGATGTACTCGACGGCGACAATCATGCGCCTGCTTCGCTCCGGAATGGTGGAAGTGCTCAAGCAGGATTACATTAAAACGGCGCGCGCGAAAGGGTTAGCCGGCAAGGTCGTCATTTACAAGCATGCCCTCAAAAACGCCCTCATTCCCGTCGCCACGGTGGTCGGCCTGCAATTCGGAGCGCTCCTGGGCGGGGCAGTAATCGCCGAATCTATTTTTGCCTGGCCGGGGGTGGGGCGTCTGGCCGTGCAGGCGATTAACGGGAGGGACATGCCGCTCGTGCAGGCCGTCGTCTTCGTCATGGCTCTGACAATTGTCCTTATCAATCTGCTGACGGATATCGCTTATACGTATCTTGACCCGCGGATACGCTACAATTAAGGAGGTGGGCGGAATGGACTACAGCGTGACCCCGCTTGATAATTACCAAAACGACGCTGCCGCTGTGGGCGGGCGGAAATTGGCCGACGAATGGATCACCCGGGCCCGCCGCCTGCTGCGCAGCCTCTGGCGGAATAAGACGGCGCTGGCGGGGGCGGTTATCCTCTGCGCCGTTATTGCCGCGGCAATCGCCGCACCCCTCCTTGCCCCGCACGACCCGCACGCGCAGGATCTCAACAACCGCCTGCAGCCGCCGGACGGGCCGGCGGCCGGAAAGGCGGGGCATCTTCTTGGCACCGATCATCTGGGGCGGGATATTTTCAGCCGGATAATTTACGGCTCACGCGTCTCCTTACTGGTCGGCGTTGTCACCGTACTGATCGCCGGCACGATCGGAACAGCCCTGGGTCTGCTGGCCGGATATTACGGCGGGAAAGTTGACGCCGCTATTATGCGAATTGCCGACATCCAACTCGCCTTCCCCTTCATCCTCCTCGCTTTGTCAGTGATGGCCGTCCTCGGCAGCGGCCTGAAAAACGTAATCATCGTCCTCAGTCTCACCGGCTGGGTAATGTATGGGCGCGTCGTGCGGGGAGAAGTGCTCGCGATGCGGGAAAAGGAATTCGTCGAAGCGGCAAGGGCGCTGGGCGGACGGGACCGGCGCGTCATTCTGCGACATATTCTCCCGAATGTGGTGACGACGATGATTGTCATGGGGACGCTGGAGGTGGCGAGAGTGATTATTGCCGAGTCTTCTCTGACGTTTCTCGGGCTGGGAGTCGAGCCGATGATTCCCACTTGGGGCGGGATGCTCAGCGACGGCCGGGAATATCTTTCAAACGCCTGGTGGGTGGCGACGTTCCCGGGCCTCGCCATCATGTTTACGGTACTGGGAATTAATCTACTCGGCGACTGGCTGCGGGATGCTCTGGACCCGCGGCTGAAGACATAAGGTTTGGAACGAGAAGCTGACGGCGTTAGCTTCTTGTCTTTTTAGCGCGGCGGCAGCCTGCCGGTCCGGCTGCCCGGGTGAAAATGAGATTAGCTGCCGGCGCGGTTTTTTCCGGCTCGGATGGAAGAATGGGAGCGAAAGCCGCAGTCCGTCTGGACAAAAGAAGACAAAAAAGGTTATGATATTGATGACAGTCTGGGTATAAATACCAAAGCCGGAGGTGCGAAGCTGATGGAAAGCGACAGTGGAAGGCCGGTGGCTTTCGACGCATACGAGCAGATGGCGGATTATTACGCGGCGGCGGTTGACGCGAAACCCATCACGCCTATTACGAACGTACGACGATGACGGCGCTCCTGGGCGAAGTTAGCGGCAAGCGGGTGCTCGACGCCGGCTGTGCAGCCGGCTGGTATGCCATGTGGCTGGCGGACCGCGGGGCGACAGTGACTGCCTTGGACGTCAGCCCGAAGATGGTGGAAAAGACGCGGGCCAGGGTCGGCGGCAAGGCAGTCGTCCTGGTCGCGGACCTGCGTCAGCCCCTTGACGTGCTCGACGACGGTTCCCAAGATATTGTCTTGTCATCGCTGGTGCTGCATTATATCAAGGATTGGAACAAGGTTTTGCGGGAATTCCACCGCAAGCTGGCAGCACAGGGCAGGTTGGTTTTCTCCGTGCATCATCCGTTCATGGATTACACCCAGTATAAGCAAAAAAACTATTTTACCACCACGCTCCTCCACGACGAGTGGAATGCTGGCGGCAAGATGGTGAAAGTTGATTTCTATCGCCGCCCGATGCAGCAAATCATTAATCCGTTGGCACGGTCCGGTTTTATAATCGAAGAAATGGTCGAGCCGCAGCCGACGGAAGAGTTCAGGCGTCTGAATCCGGAGTGGTACGCGAAACTCATGACGGAGCCTTGGTTTCTTTGTTTGCGAGCCCGTAAGGCTTGACGAAAAGCTTTGGAGAGTACGGCCTGACAAGCCGACTAAAAACAACACGGAGGCAGTCTGTCGCCGATGTCTGAGGTGAAATGATGGCCAAGATAAAAAGAAATCAAGCCGCCCCGGTGCAGCGGGGTGAAACAATCGATCTGGAAATCACCGGTCTCGCCCACGGCGGGGACGGGGTCGGGCGATACGAAGGCTTCGCTGTCTTCGTTCCCGGCGCCGCGCCGGGGGATACGCTGCGGGTCAGAGTGACGGAGGTAAAAAAGAGCTATGCCCGCGGCGAGGCAGTCAAGGTTATGGCTCCTTCGCCGCACCGCACTGAGCCGCTCTGTCCGGTCTACGCGGAATGCGGCGGCTGCCAGATGCAGCACATTGATTACCAGGCTCAGCTTGAGTACAAGCGGCGGCGGGTGGAAGACGCCCTCCGGCGCATCGGCGGTCTGGGGGAGGTGACGGTGCATCCGGTTATCGGCATGGACGAAGCCTGGTATTACCGGAACAAAACCCAACTCCCGGTCGGCGCGGCGGACGGGAAGCTGACCGCGGGAGCTTATGCCCGGGGAACCCACCGGATTGTCGATTTCGAAGAGTGCCGGATCCAGCATCCTTTGAACAACAAGGTCCTGGCCGCGGCCCGGCAGGTCCTGACCCAATACGAAATTCCCCCTTACGATGAAAAAAGCGGGGAAGGGGTCCTGCGCCACATTATTGTCCGGACTGCCGCCCGCACCGGGGAGGCACTCCTGGTGCTGGTGACGAACGGGCCGGCTCTGCCGCAGGGGCGGGAAATCGCGGCGGCAATCATGGCGCAGGTGCCGGAGCTGGTCGGCGTCAGTCAGAATATCAACCCGGACCGGACGAACGTCATCCTGGGGCGGGAGACGAAACGCCTGGCCGGGCAGGCAACGCTGATCGACTATATCGGGCCCTTCTCCTTCGCGATTTCGCCGGAATCTTTCTTCCAGGTGAACCCGGCGCAGACCGAAGTTCTCTATGCCAAAGCGCTGGAGTACGCCGGCCTGACCGGACGGGAGACGGTAATTGACGCTTATTGCGGGATAGGAACAATATCTTTGTTCCTGGCCCGGCGGGCCAAGACAGTCTACGGCATCGAGGTCGTGGAAGCGGCAATCGGGGACGCCCGGGAAAACGCCCGGCGCAACGGAGTGGAGAATACGGAGTTTATCACCGGAGAAGTGGAAACGGTATTGCCGCGTCTGTATGCCGAGGGGGTCAGGGCTGACGTGGTCGTCGTCGATCCGCCCCGGGCCGGCTGCGCCGAAAGCGCGCTGCGAGTCTTCGCCGCCATGGGCCCGGAGCGCTTTGTGTACGTCTCCTGCAACCCGGGCAGTCTGGCTCGGGATTTGGCGGTAATGACGGGGCTGGGGTATACAGTGAGGGAAGTGCAGCCGGTGGATATGTTTCCGCAGACGGGGCATGTGGAGACCATTTGCTTGATGTCTAAGGAATAAAGCTCGGGAAGCATTGAAAATACTGGATTTCATAAAATAAAAGTAAATCTGTCAACTCGACTTAAACCCTCGATATGGGTATGTGGAAACATATCGAGGGTGTTTTTTTGTGGTAAAAATGAGTCTTAAATTAGGTAAGGTTGAGTGGATAGAATAGATGAATTAGTAGGGTTGAGGAGACAGGATGGATGTAACATTCTATACACCTGAGATTATAGCATAGAATTTAGAAGGATTTGGAGTAAGAATTATTG
>JBMNPB010000007.1:0-93172 GCA_050943375.1 bacterium | reverse complement strand
TCTGATATTGGGTCATCGTCTTCGCCTCCGATACTTTGGTTTGTCTTGTCAACTACCAATCTATCAGAGGACGATGGCCATTGTCTTTATCTAAAGCCAATTTTACAGAAACTATTTTACACTACTTTAAAACTTGCTGATTTATAAATACTAGCTTTCCTAATTGTATCAAAGCCGGTGAGAACATAGACGCCGCCGTCGGCAGCGGGGAGGTGCAGGATGGATTATGGTCGGCTCCGTCAGTTTGACGCTGCTGTTCGCAGCTTTTATTTACGCCTGAAAGAAATCTGGGTGGCGGAGAAATACGCCCGGGCGGGGGTCCTTGGTAAAGACGCTGCCGCCCGGCAGGAATATTACGGGAACCGGGCTGCTTGGACGGCGGAACTGGTGGACGCTTTGGAGGCGATGGACGTCCCGGCATCCGATTTTAACAGTTGCCGGGATAATTTCGTCTTGGCCGGCAAGGTACTGCAACAGGCGTACGGCGAGTTCGCCGTCGGCAAAACGCCGTCCGGACAGTCCCTCGCCGAATACGGTTATTATGTGGATGCGGCTCTGGAAGAGTTGAAGAATCTTTGGGACCGGTACCACGGGGAAAATGAGAAAAGCTAAAGAAGGATGCCGCTCGGCATCCTTCTTTAGCTTTTCTCGTCTATCCTTTTTTGCTCTTGCCGGTCCGGTTTTTCGCGACGGCTTGCGCCGCTTTCCGGGCCAAAGCGTAAAGCGTTAATCTGGCCTGCATGTTTCGCAGTGTCAATCCAAGCACCTCCCGGGAGTGATATTGTGATTATTGCCAATATTTGGCAGGGGTAAACGTCCCGGGATTGCTTTTACGCCGCACCGGGCGGCTGGGCGATAGGAATCCGGCCCCGGACGGCGAAATGTCAAATTAAGGAGAGGCGTGACGCCGGGCGGGAGGCAACTGCCGCGATGGTAGCTTTGCCGGCAGCGGCAATATTGCCACGGCAAAACGGAGACGGCGGAAGTAAAAAGCGGCAGCGATACCGGCTTGAACGGCTTGGCGGATTAACCGGCCGTAGATAAGGAGGGAGACGGTTGAAAAAGACAATCATCTCGTATATTAACGACAAGCAGGCGGAAATGGTGCAATTACTGGAAAGACTTGTGAGTATCGACAGCGGCAGCTACAACAAGGCCGGAGTGGATCAGGTCGGCGAAATCCTGGCCGACCGCTTCCGCTCCCTCGGGTTTACCGTGCAGGTACAATATCAGGCGAATCTCGGCTGCAATATCCTGGCCAAGCTGTCCGGCCCGGGCCGGGAGAAGTTTCTGCTGGTGGGGCATATGGATACTGTCTTCGACGATGGGACGGCTGCCGCCCGGCCGTTTACCGTTCGGGACGGAATTGCGTACGGCCCGGGCGTTGACGATATGAAATCCGGTCTTGTGTCAATGCTTTACGCCCTGGAGGCGCTGCTGGCGGCCGGCTGGAATAATTTCGCGGAAATCACTGTCATCCTGAACGGGGACGAGGAAATCGGTTCCTTTTCGTCCCGTGATCTGATTGAACGGGAAGCGCTGCAGGCCGATGCTGCTTTTGTCCTCGAGCCGGGGCGCGAGGACGGCTCAGTTGTGACCGGGCGCAAAGGTGTCGGCTCCTATGAACTGTTTATCACCGGCGTGGCGGCCCACGCCGGCGTGGAACCGGAAAAAGGCGTCAGCGCCATCGGTGAACTGGCGCATAAAATCTTAGCCTTGCACGGGCTGACCGACTACGCTGCCGGGACGACGGTCAATGTCGGCGTCGTCAAGGGAGGTACCCGGAGCAATGTGGTTGCCGAGAACGCTTATGCCAAAATCGACGTCCGCGTCAGCACGGCAGCAGAAGCCGAGCGGGTGTCCGCCCGGCTGGCCGAGGCAGGCAGTGTCGCTGTTCTGGACGGAATAAAATTAAAGTTCCTCGGCGGCATCGAACGGCCGCCCATGGTCAAATCAGCGGCGATCGAACAGCTCTTTAACACCGTCCGGGCGGCCGGGCAGATTATCGGTCTTGATATTCGGGATACGTTCACAGGCGGCGGGTCGGACGGGAATTTTATCGCCGCCCTGGGGACGCCCGTGGTCGACGCTATGGGGCCGGTTGGCGGCCAAGGGCACAGCGACCGGGAGTTCACCCGGCTGGAAACCTTGCCGGAGCGCTGTCAATTGCTTGCCCTGACGTTACTGCTCCGGGCGCAGGCTCAAAACGGATAAGGAGGGGATTGGTATGGATAAGATTAACGGTTACATCGACGAACGGCAGGAAGAGTTTCTTGAGCAGCTCTTCGCCTTTCTCCGTCAGCCGAGCATCAGCACTCAGGGAATCGGGATCGGGGAATGTGCCAGGATGCTCAAAGGCATGCTGGAGGACGTGGGGGCGCAGGCACGCCTCATTTCGACGGCCGGGCATCCGGTTGTGTATGGGGAACTGAAAGGGGAAGCGGAGCGGACTTTGCTCATTTACGGACATTACGACGTCCAGCCGCCGGAGCCCCTTGAACAATGGGAGTCGGATCCCTTTGAGCCGGTCATCCGGGACGGCAGGATTTACGCCCGCGGCAGTGCCGACAACAAAGGACAACTGTTCGCCCATTTGGCCGCGGTTCAGGCTTTGCGGGCGGTGGAAGGGAAAATCCCTCTCAATATCAAGTTTCTCTTCGAGGGAGAAGAGGAGATGGGCAGCCCTCATCTCGCACCGTTCATTGAAAGCCACCGGGAGCTGCTGGCGGCCGATGCGCAGCTGACGGCGGACGCCGGGATGCACGATTCCGGCCGCCCGATGATCATTGTCGGGATGAAGGGTCTTCTGTACCTGGAATTGACGGCGCACGGGCCTTCCCGCGACCGCCATTCCGCGGAAGCCGACTATGCGCCAAATCCGGCCTGGGATCTGGTCTGGGCGCTGGCGAGCCTGAAAGGCCCGGACCACCGGGTGAACGTCGCCGGCTTTATGGACGACGTCGTGCCGCCCAGTGAGGAGGAAATGGCCATAGTCTCCCGTCTGCCGGTGGACCGGGAAAAACTTCTGCGTGATCGCGGGCTGGAGAGTTTCATCCCGACCGTGGGCGAGAATTTCTATGTAGCGAGGATGCAGCCAACGTTCAACATTTCCGGTCTGGTGAGCGGCTACACGGGAGAAGGTTCCAAGACTGTACTGCCGAGTGTTGCCAGGGCTAAACTTGACATTCGTCTCGCGGCTGATCAGAAACCGCGGGATATTTACGAGAAAGTAAAAAAACATCTGGCCGACAATGGCTTCCGTAACATCTCGGTGCAGATGCTCGGAGCGCTGGAGCCGTCCCGGAGCGACTTAAACCATCCTTTTGTCCGACTCGTGACCGAAACGGCGCGGGCGGCTTTCGGGCAGGAACCGCTGCTGTTCCCGCGGATAATCGGGAGCGGCCCCGACTATCTATTCACTGACCGACTGGGCCTGACAAGCATCATTCTGCCTTACGCCAACCCGGACTGTGCTCAGCACGCGCCGAACGAGAACCTGACGGTCAGAAACTTCGTCGCCGGCATCAAGGCGTCGGCGGCGCTCTTCAAAGCTTATGCCCGGGAGGGCGGGAGGAAGGAAGAAATGGAGTGATTTAATGATGCTGCGCTATCTTACGGCCGGAGAGTCGCACGGCCGGGCCCTGGTGGCGATACTGGAAGGAGTGCCGGCCGGGCTGCCTCTGGCGGCGGCTGACATCGATGCGGAACTGGCCCGGCGGCAGCGGGGCTACGGGCGGGGCGCCCGGATGGAGATTGAGCGCGACCGGGTTGAGATAACGGCCGGGGTGCGCGGCGGCGAAACCCTTGGCAGCCCGCTTGCTTTGCGGATCGAAAACCGCGATTGGGAAAGTTGGCAGGAGGTGATGGCTGAGACGGCGCCGCTCGCCGGCACGCCCGTCACTTGCCCCCGCCCCGGTCACGCTGATTTGGCCGGGGCAATCAAATACAGCCGGGCTGACCTCAGAGACATCCTGGAGCGGGCGAGCGCCCGCGAAACGGCGGCCAGAGTGGCCGTCGGCGCCGTCGCCCGGCGGCTGCTGCGGGAATTTGGCATCTCTCTCGGCAGCCACGTCCTTGCCATCGCCGGCATCTGGGCCGGAGATACTCCCGCTTCTGCTCGCGAGACAGCCGAGGCGGCGGAAGCGTCGCCGGTGCGCTGCGCTGACCCGGTTGCTTCGCTGGAGATGATGCGGGCTATTGACCGGGCGAAGCAGGAAGGTGATTCCCTCGGCGGTGTCTGGGAAGTGATCGCCACCGGCCTGCCGGTCGGACTGGGCAGCCATGTCCATTGGGACCGGCGCTTGGATGGGCGGCTCGCGGCTGCCGTTATGAGCATCCCCGGCATCAAAGGAGTCGAAATCGGTCTCGGCTTCGAGGCGGCCGGCCTGCCCGGCACGGCGGTCCACGATTCTATCAGGGTCGGCCGGGAAGACGGCTGTCTGATCCGGCTGACGAACCATGCCGGCGGAGTGGAAGGGGGAATCACGAACGGCGAGCCCATCGTCGTCCGGGCAGCTATGAAGCCGATTCCCACTTTGACGCAGCCGCTCGATAGTGTGGATATTACCGATTTTACCGCCCGTCCGGCGGCGGCGGAGCGCTCCGATGTCTGTGCCGTTCCGGCGGCGGCCGTAGTGGGGGAGGCGGTAGTTGCTTTCGAGCTCGCCAGGGCGGCTCAGGAGAAATATGGCGGCGACAGCCTGCGGGAGATGTTGGCGGCGTACCGCCGCGGCCGGGCGGACAGCCGGGAACGTTTCCGGCTTCGCTGACCGGTCTGCCGCAGCCGGTTTGACGCTGCTATCCGGCGCCGATAATAACGGCAGAAATTTCTGTCATTTCCCCTCTTGGTGTATCACATCGATATACCATATGTTATAATTTTTATGCTACCGATTTTTTCAGGCTGCGGGGTGAAGCGTTTGCTTGCTCAGTACGTCATTCTCGGATTGCTGATGGAAGGACCGAAACACGGCTATGAAATCAAGCGGCAGATTGAGAAGCTAAGCGGACTGTTCTGGAAAGTGAGTTACGGTTCGCTTTATCCGGCTCTGCGCAAATTGGCGGACAACGGCTGCATCAGCACTAATCAGGGCGGCAATAGGAACGCTCCGCGGCGGAAAACGTTCCGCCTGACGGAAAAAGGCGAGGCGGTGCTGCGCGCCTGGCTGCTGGATACGGAGACGGCCAGCCGGGTCGACCGGAACACAACGAACGAATTTATGCTTAAATTTGTTTTTTTGGCTATCTGTTCGAACAAGAGCGGGATAATCTGATTTCTTCCCGCCTGAAGCAGTTGCAGAAAAAACTGGACGAGATGCGGGAAAGGTCGGAGAAAATCAAAAACAGCGAAGGAAAGCCCGGTTTTTACGCTTGGGCAATGCGTGACCTGATTATCCGCTCGGTCACGTTGGAGTGCGAATGGCTGCGGTCCGTTCGCAGAAATCAGGCGGCCGGGGTACGGGAACCGAGGCAACGGGAGGAAGAAGGGGGGATTGGTATTGGCGGCTGAGCATGAGCAGTTGTCTTACGGCAATTGGGTACTCGCAACCGCTCTTATTGGAACTTTCCTGACGGTACTGAATTCCAGCATGGTCAACATCGCCCTGCCGACTCTGATGCGGGAATTCGGTCTTCCCCTCGATGTGCTGACGTGGCTGGTGACCGGCTATATGCTGCCTTATTCGGTCCTCATGCCCATCTGCGGGCGCCTCGGCGATCTGTACGGCCGCCGGCGCCTCTTTCTCGCCGGTATGCTCGTCTTTATCGCCGGCGCCTGCTGCGCCGGCTTCGCCCGTTCTTTCGTTCCCCTGCTTTTGTTCCGGGTTATTCAGGCCGTGGGGGCAGCGGCCATCCTGCCAAACGGGATGTCTCTCGTGAACGCCGTTTTCCCGGCGAACCAGCGCGGCCGAGTCATGGGTATCTGGGGCGGGACGGCCGCATTCGGGGCGGTTATCGGCCCGACCGTCGGCGGTTACCTCGTCCAATATACCAGCTGGCGGGCGATCTTCTATGTGAATATTCCGGTCGGTCTCATCGGATTGCTGCCGGCGGTTTTGATTCTCCGCGAGGTGAAAGGGGAGGCGGGGGAGCGCCGCTTCGACTATATGGGGGCGGCCGCTCTCACGGTCAGTATGTTCGCTCTTCTGCTCGCCGTGACTCAGACACGTTCTTATGGGCTGCTGTCGGCGCGGATCGGGGCTCTGCTTGCTGTTTTCCTCGTTTTCTTCCTTGCCTTTTTGCGGACGGAGAAGCGCTTCCCGCAGCCGATGGTTGATCTTTCTTTGTTCACGAATCCGACGTTCACGGCGGCAACCTTTGGGGGTTTCATCCAGATGTTTTCGGTTTACGCCGTCACTTTGCTGATGCCCGTTTTTCTCCAGAACGTCCGCGGATACACCACGGCCAACACGGGCCTTTTCCTCGTCGCTTATTCCCTGACCCAGGCAGCTGCCTCCCCTTTGGGCGGCTGGCTCGCGGACCGGTTCGGCAAGCGGCCTCCGGCCGTTGCCGGGCTGTCCATTTCCGCCGCCGCTTTTTTCTTGCTGTCCGGAATCAATTCCGCCACACCGGAATGGTCGCTGCTTCTGCGTCTGGCAATCGGCGGATTAGGCATTGGCATTATAACCTCGCCGCTGACAAGCGGCGTTATCGAAGCGAGCCCGCCGGCAAAAACCGGCGTTTCTTCCGGCCTGTACAATATGATTCGCTTTGGCGGCTCGGTGGCGAGCGCCGCCGTGCTCGGCAGCCTGCTGCAGACGCGGACGGCCCGTTACGCGGCTGCCCTGCCGGCGGCGGGAGAAGCGGCGGCGCTGCAGCGGGCTTTCGGCGAAGTGTATCTTCTGGTGGCAGCGGTTTCCCTGCTCGGCGTTCTGACCGTCAGCCGTCTGCGCGACAAGGACCGGACGGCGGGAACCGCGGTGGAGGAGACAGGCTGAGACGAAAAGGATGACCGGCGGACAGCCGGCTTCTTTATTTTCCGCCGGGATAGAGCGGCGGCGGGGCGGGGCAAGCTATGAGTATCGCCAATTACTGCCGCTGTCCATACAATGACAGTGGATATCGCGTCCCGGTCGGTTTCATTAATCGGGGCGGGTGGCAGGGAAGCCGGCCGGGATGTCAAATATTACATATAAGTACACTCAGGCGAAATGCTCCGTATTGAAATCAGGCTCAAGGCTTAACAATTTCGAGAAAGAAGGAGGTAGAACATGTCCGTATCCACGGTTAAGATTACTGATACCACATTGCGGGATGGCCATCAGTCACTGTTGGCCACCCGGATGAGAAGCGCCGATATGCTGCCAATCGCGGCGAAAATCGATCAAGTCGGATTCCATTCCCTGGAGGTCTGGGGCGGGGCGACATTTGACGCCTGCCTCCGCTTTCTGGACGAAGACCCGTGGGAGCGTCTGCAGGCCCTGAAAAAGGCGTTCAAGCAAACTCCGCTCCAGATGCTTTTGCGCGGCCAGAATCTGGTGGGTTATAAGCATTATCCTGACGATGTGGTAAGGGAATTTGTCAAGGCGGCGGTGCGGAACGGCATTGATATCATACGGATTTTCGATGCTTTGAACGATGTCCGTAACATGGAAGTCTCGATGGACGAAGCGAAACGGCAAGGCGCTCATGTCCAGGCCAGTATTGTTTACACGATCAGCCCGGTCCACGCCATCGACAGCTTTGTCGAGATGGCAAAGACGCTCGCGGCGATGGGAGCTGATTCTCTTTGCATCAAAGACATGGCCGGCCTCATCACTCCGGCGGTGGCGGCGGAATTCGTCTCCCGTCTGAAAAAAGAAGTGGGATTGCCGGTTCAAGTGCACAGCCACTACACGAGCGGAATGGCGTCGATGGCTTATCTGAAAGCGGTCGAAGCCGGTGCTGATGTGCTTGACACGGCTTTTTCACCGCTGGCCCTGGGGACGTCCCAGCCGCCGACGGAAACAATGGCGGCCGTGCTACGCGACACGCCGTATGACACCGGCCTTGACCCGGCTTTACTGGCGGAAATCGCCGCCTATTTCCGGGAAATGCTCGGGCGGTACGACCGGAAAGACGTCATCGGCGTCGATACTAACGTCCTTTTCTATCAGATTCCCGGCGGCATGGTCTCCAACCTCGTCTCGCAGCTGTCCGAAAGCAATTCCCTTGCCAAACTGCCCGCGGTGCTGGAAGAAGTGCCCCGGGTGCGCGCCGAACTCGGCTATCCGCCACTTGTTACTCCCACGAGCCAAATCGTGGGGACGCAGGCGGTCGTTAATGTGATTACGGGTGAGCGCTACAAGATGATTCCGAACGAAGTCAAAGCGTATGTGCGCGGTTTGTACGGACGGCCGCCGGCGGCCATCGACGAGGCCATCGTCCGGAAGATTATCGGCGACGAGCCGCTGGTCACGGTCCGCCCGGCCGACTTGCTGGCGCCCGGGATGGAGCAGGCGGCGAAAGAAGCCGCTCCCTTTGTCCAGAAAGATGAAGATGTACTCACTTACGCTCTCTTCCCGGCTGTGGCCGAAAAATTTCTCCGTGAGCGCCTTTCCGGTAAATATGAAGTCGACTTCAGTCTCGTTGACGAAGCCGCCGCTCAAGGCGACACCATCTGGTATCCGGCCTGAGCCGCATTGAGACGACGAAAAAGAGACAGCCTGCAAAGAGCTGTCTCTTTTTAAGTCTTGTTGGACGTTGCGCGGCTTTGGAAACAGTTCCCTGCGCCCGGTTTTTATCGGAGTTCCGTCCCGTTCTCATTTGCTAATTTCTCCGGTCCGCCGGAATCAGTCCATTAATCCCTGCTGTCCGTTCTCCGCCGGCTCGGCCGGTTCCGTTTCCCGGGCAGTGTCTTCCGTCGGGTTAGCCGCCGGCGCCAGCGGCGGTTCGCCCGGGGCGAAGCCCTGAGCGGGCGGTTCGGCGGCCGGGTCTTCATCGGACTCTCCGTCCTCGTCTTCCGTCTCCGTCTCATTCCCGTCCGGCTCGGGCGGCGCCTGGAAGCCGGGCCGGTTTAACAAATCCGGGTCGAAAATCTGCCCGGGCAGGTCGAAGATAGTGTGGACAGGGCAGACTTCCCGGGGTTCGGTGCCGGCGAGGAATATCTCCGTCCGTGTTTCCGGGCAGAAAGGTCCGGCCAGGAAGCCGGTGGTCGGATCGATATTCACATCGATGATACCGGCCGGGCGGGGAAAATCGTTAGCCGGCACATCCGCCATTCCTTCCTGGACGGCGGCCGCGAAAATCGGTGCTCCGACGGAGCCGCCGCCGCGGCCGATGGCGTTCGCCGGGTTGTCATGGCCGGCATAGACGCTCATGACAAGGTCGGGAGTGTATCCGATGAACCAGGCGTCAACATAATTGTCCGTTGAGCCGGTCTTGCCGGCGGCGGGGCGGCTGAGCCGGCCGGCGACGCCGGCGGCCGTTCCGCCGGGCCGGACGACGCCTTTGAGCATATCGGTGACGATATAGGCCGTACGCTCATCGAGTATTTTCGTCAGCCGGGGATGGTTATCTTCCAAAACTTTGCCGTTCCGGTTCTTGATCTGGAGCACGAAGAGCGGTTCGACCCGGTAGCCGCCGTTGGCAAGAGGACAATACCCCGCCGCCATTTCCAGCGGTGAAACTTCCGAAGTGCCGAGGACGAGAGAAAGGTGCGGCCGCAGCTCGCTCTTGATGCCCATCCGGCGGGCATATTCGACGGCCCGGGCCGGAGTGACCGCCTGCATCAGCTTGGCGCTGACAATATTGTCGGAAATCCGCAGCGCGTCCCGTAAGGTCAGGTCGGCGTAATGAAATTTCTCGCTGCCGTAATCGGTGGGTTCCCAGATCTGATTGTCGAAAGTGAAGGTCGTCGGTTCGCAGCGATACATGGTGGCGGCCGTGAATGCGCCCGAGTCGATGGCCGCCGTATAGACGAAAGGTTTGAAAGCCGAGCCGGGCTGCCGGAAGGACTGGACGGCCCGGTTCAGCTTGGTATTGTTGATATCCCGGCCGCCGATCAGCGCCTTCACATAGCCTGTCTTCGGGTCGATGGCGACGAGGGCGCCCTGCGGCTGCACCACGCCGGCCGCGTCCGGTGCGCCGGCCGGGAGGCCGGCGGCGAATGCCTTATCTGCCGCTGCCTGGAGTTCGAGATCCATTGTTGTGTAGATTTCCAGCCCTTCCCGGTAGACCATGTCCGCCCCTTCCGGATATTTGTCGGTAATGTAGCGGACGATGTGATCAATGAAATAAGCTCCCGTCTTCGCCTGGGTCCGTTTGTCGGCAATGGCAATTTCCGCCGCTTTGGCGGTGTCCGCCTCCGTCTGGCTGATGTAGCCGAGAGCTGCCATCTGGTTGAGGATGACTTCCTGTCGCTCCTTCGCCCGGTCGAAATGAGAATACGGGGAATAATAGGATGGCCCGCGGGGCAGACCGGCCAGAAAAGCAGTCTCCGCCAGGGAGAGATCGCTCACTCCCGCGTTGAAGAATGTCCGGGCGGCCACTTCGACGCCGTAAGCGCCGTGCCCGAAATAAATCGTATTCAGATACATTTCCAGAATCTGCTCTTTCGTATACTTTCGCTCCAGCTGCAGGGCGAGGAAGATTTCCTTGATTTTGCGCGTAAAGGTCACTTCGTGGGTGAGAAAGACGTTGCGCGCGAGCTGTTGAGTGATAGTGCTTGCCCCCTGCACGATGCGTCCGGCCGTCAGATTGCGGACGGTGGAGCGGGCGATGCCGATCAGGTCGAAGCCATGATGGGTGTAGAACCGTTCATCCTCGATAGCAATCACGGCGTCCCGCATTTGCTGCGGAATCTTGGCCAGGGGCAGTTCAATCCGGTTTTCGACGGAGACGGTCGTAATCAGATTCTGATCGATGTCGTAGAAGCGGGAGGCCAGCGGCACGACCGGCTCGGGTGCGGCCGCGAGGCTGAGCAGCCCGACGGAGACAATGACGACGGCGAGCGCCGCCACCGCGAGGACGGCAAGCAACGGGCCCGTCGCCTTCAGCCGGCGCTGCCCTGTTTTATTCTTGCGTTCTTTTCTGCCCGGCACGGTCGATACCTCCTTAACTTCGGTGCTGTCTTAGCCGGCGGCGGAAGCAGAAGATTGGCAAATATTGCACTCTTATTATTGCCTTTCCGCCGCCGTTAATGCATGACAGCTGCTTTTGCCGCCGCGGCGTCCGGCTGGGACGCAGCCGCCGCGCCTTTCTTGTGACCCGGAGGAAAAGATGGTATAATGCAAGCGAAAAGAAGACAAACTGATGGCGTTATGCCGCAGCGGAGGTGAAGAGATTGGCGGACATCTGGTTTACCGAAAAGCAATTGTCGGAGAACGGTCGGATGGATGTTACCCTCGGATTGCGCGTCAAAGCAATCCTGCACCGCGAGAAATCGCAATTTCAGGACATATTGGTGATTGATACTTATGAATACGGCCGGGTGCTGCTGCTGGACGGCGTTATTCAGCTGACCCGGGCCGATGAATTTGTGTACCACGAAATGATTTCCCATGTACCTTTGTTTACGCACCCGCGACCGGAGAAAGTGCTCATCGTCGGCGGGGGCGACGGCGGTACGGTGCGGGAAGTGCTCAAGCACCCGGCGGTCCGGCAGGTCGAACTGTGCGAACTGGATGAGCGGGTGTGCGCGGTCAGTCGGGAGTATCTGCCGGAAGCCAGCTCGGGTCTTACCGACCCCCGGGTCAATATCCGGCACGAAGACGGGGTGGCTTATGTGGGCACATTAGCCGGAGAATACGATGTTATTATCGTTGACGCGCCTGATCCGGAAGGCCCGGCGACCGGGCTGTTCACCGGTGATTTTTACCGGTCCGTATACCGGGCGCTGAAACCGGACGGCCTGTTCGTCGCCCAGTCGGAATCCCCCTGGTACAATCAGGAATTGCTGCGGCGGATTAACCGGAGCGTCGCGACGGCGTTCCCGGTCACCCGGTTTTATCTCGCCCATATTCCCACATACCAGAGCGGCATGTGGAGCTTTGTCCTCGGTTCCAAACGATACGACCCGCTCGCGGCCGCTCCTGACACCGGAGACGTCGGCGCCTTGCGTTATTATACGCCGGAATTGCACCAAGCCGCGTTTGTCCTGCCGCAGTTCGTCAGTGATCTGCTGCGGGACTAGCGCCGGGGGTTTAAGACGGACGCCGGACGGGAAATCTTCTCATGGCAGCGGCAAGCTTTCTGCCGGGCGGCGGCAAGGGGTGGCAGGTATGAATAAATACGAAGAGAATTTGCACAAATACGCCGGCTATCTCGGCAGCACCGATGATTACGCCGCGGCCGGCGTCGTCCTTCTCGGCGTGCCGATGGATTACACGGTCAGTTTCAAGCCGGGGGCCCGTTTCGGGCCGCTCGCCGTCCGGAATGCCTCTTACGGGCTCGAGGAATACAGTATCGAAATGGACCGGAGCCTGAGCGAGTGCCGGTACGCGGATGCCGGCAATGTCTGGATAGCGCCGGGCAATGCGGAAAAGAGTCTTGCCCTGACCGAAGCGGCCGTCGCCGAAATTGTGCGGGACGGAAAAATTCCTTTCCTGCTGGGCGGCGAGCATCTCGTCAGCCTGCCGGCCATCCAGGCCGTGGCCGCCCGATATCCGGAGGTGGCAGTTCTGCATTTTGACGCTCACGCCGACCTGCGGGAAGAATTCTGCGGTGAGAAGAATTCCCACGCCGCTGTTTTCCGCCGTGCTTATGAGACGGTTCGTCCGAAGCATATTTTCCATTTCGGCATCCGCTCCGGGGACCGGGCGGAGATCGCCTTCGGCCGGGAGCATTCCAACCTCTTTCTGTACGACGTGATTGAACCGCTGCGCCGCGTTCTGCCTGCCCTCGCCGGGCGTCCGGTTTATGTCTCACTGGACATTGACGTCGTCGACCCGGCTTATGCCCCCGGTACCGGTACGCCGGAGCCGGGGGGCTGCACGGCCCGGGAAATCATTGCAGCGGTGCAAATGATCGGGCGGAGCGGCCTTTCCGTCGTCGGGTTCGATCTGGTCGAGATCGCGCCGGATCTCGACCACGCCGGGATTACAGCGATGCTGGGTGCCAAGCTGGTCCGGGAAGCCCTTCTGTCCTTTGCGTGATGCCGCCGAAAAAGCTTGGCGAATCCGGGAGGATTTCGTCCGTCTGAGGCGTATATTTTCCTCTTAGGCAAGGAAGAATTGGTTTGGCCGGAAAGGGGCCGGAAAAATGAAGGTCGGAAAAGTGCCGCCGGAAGTATTGCGGCAATATGTGTTCAACAATCTAGGCATCCGCCGGGACGATGTGCTCGTTCATTCGGCTCTGGGGGAGGACTGTTCGGTTATTGATTTCGGCGAGTATGTCTGCGTCCTGACGACCGACCCGATAACGGGCGCCATCCAGGATATCGGTCGTCTCGCCGTCAACATTTCCTGCAACGATATCGCGGCCTGCGGCGCCGAACCGGTGGGACTGCTCGTCGCCATTCTGGCGCCCGAGAGCACGACGCCGGACGATCTGGGCCGGATTATGGGGCAAATCAACGCCGAAGCAGCGAAAATGGGTATCGAAGTGCTGGGCGGACACAGCGAGATTACGGCCGGCATCGACCGGGTCATCGTTATCACCACCGCCGTCGGCCGGGCGGCCAAGGACGAATTCATCATCACCGGCGGGGCGAGGCCGGGCGATGCGCTGTTGCTGACCAAAGGCGCCGGGTACGAGGGGACGGCTGTCCTGGCCGCCGAGTTCGCTGCCGAACTGGAAGAACATCTGGGAAAGGACATGGTGGCCCGGGCCCGCAGTTTTCTGGAACATGTGAGCGTGCTGCCGGAAGGCAGAATTGCCGCCCGAAGCGGCGCCACTGCCATGCACGATGTCACCGAAGGCGGCATTCTCGGCGCCGCGGCCGAGATGGCGGCCGCGGCCGGGGCGGGAGTGGAGCTGTGGGCGGAGGCAATACCGGTTGCGCCGGAAACAACGGCCATCTGCGCCTATTTCAATTTGGATCCCTATGCCCTCGTCTCAAGCGGGGCGATGCTGATCGCGGCGCCGGAAGGCGACCGCGTTCTGGCCGCCCTGCAGGCGGCCGGCATTCCCGCCGCCGTAATCGGCCGGGTGACCCCGGCGGGGACGACGTTGGTCCGGGGCGGGAAAAGCGAGGCCTTCGCGCCGCCGGAGCGCGATGAACTCTGGAAGGTCTTCCATTGTAACGACGACAGGAGGAGTGGTGATGAATCGAACTGAAAAACCGCCCGTACGTCCGCGGCTCCAGAGAGCGGACATCGCTTATGCCATTCTGAAGGAGCGCCGGGAACCGCTGCATTACAAGCAGTTGGCGGAGCAGATCTTTCAGGCGGGAGACGCCGGACCGGAAGAAGGCCGGCAGCGGCTGATCGCTTCCATTCTGACTGATATCAATCTCGACAACCGCTTCTTCCATTACGGCGGCGGTCTCTGGGGTTTGCGGGAATGGTCGCCGAAGCAAAAACCTCAGCGCGTGCCGCTGCTGGCGCCGCTGCACAAGCGGCAGCGGGAAGACCCGGATGAACGGGACGACGAAGACGGGGACGAATTGGAACAGGGCTTCATTATCAACGACTTTGATTTTGCGGGGAATGAGGAAGAGGATTACGACGAGTAGGACCATCACAAAGGAGGGAAAGCAATGCGGATTAAGTGGCTCGGTCATGCGTGCTTTTTATTGGAGTATGCGGACGGGACCCGGGTAGTGACGGACCCGTTCGGTCCTATCGGCTACCCGCCTCCCGCCGTCAGGGCCGACATCGTCACCGTCAGCCACGGGCATCACGACCATAACGCCGTCGGCGAGGTCACCGGCAGCCCGCAAGTGGTTGACAAACCCGGCGAAACAAAGGCGGGAAGCCTTAAGTTCACCGGAGTGAGCACTTTCCATGACTCGAACGGAGGCAAAGACAGAGGTCCGAATCTCGTTTTCTGTATCGAAGGCGACGGAATGCGCCTCTGCCATTTAGGCGACCTTGGGCACATCCCGGACGCCGGACAGATTAAGGCCATCGGTAAAGTTGACATCCTGCTGCTTCCGGTCGGCGGGTTCTACACCATCGACGCCGCCGCGGCGCAGAAAGTCGCGGAGCTTCTCGCCCCCGGCATCATCATCCCCATGCACTACAAGACGCCGGCCATCGATTTCCCGATTGAGACGGCGGAGCCTTTCCTCCAAAAATACGCCAATGTCGAGACCCCGGACGCCACGGCAGTGGAAATCACGCCGTCGGATCTGAGCGGCGAAACCCGGGTTATCGTCCTGGACTACAAATAAGGTGATCTTTTACGCCCGCGCCAAGCGAACCGGCGCGGGCGTTTCTCTTTGCGGATTTTGCCTGCCTCCCTTGTCAAAGGGGGACAACGTCCAAGGATACTGCTTCTCCCGAAAAAGCGACGGCTCTCAATACCATATCTGCCACAGCCACCGCAGGCTTTGGTAGTCTCCTTGTCAAATAGAGGTGACAGCGAAGCTGACGGAGGGATTTGGCATCCGGCAGTGCCATACTGATACGATGATAGCCTTGCGTTGAAGCAAATCCCCCTGTCGCCTATTGACGACATCCCCCTTTGACAAGGGGGACAACGTAAACGGAAGTAGGTAATGCCTGAGAGCCAGAGTCCCCAGAAGCCTCCCTTGTTAAAGGGAGGTGGCAGCGAAGCTGACGGAGGGATTTGAATTGGCCGAGACGCCGCTCCCGAAAGCCAATCCATACGCAGACGGCGGGCAGGAGCGAGGGTTAGCGCCTGCATAGCCAAGCCCTTGTCATCATGAGGAGCCGCGGGCGGCGAAACGGTACTCTTGACTTTTGTACCTTATGGCCAGCATTGCCCTGCAAATGTCATCGCGAGGAGCCGTGAGCGGCGACGCGGCGATCTCGGGTTTCGCGCCCTGCCCCTTCTCCTTCTTACGGAGGGAACGCATTTCATACATTCCGGCCTCAACGTTTCAACCCAAGCCGCCTTCTCCCGGCCGCCGTCTTCTCCGCATCATTCCCGTTTTCTTCCCGAAGCTCTCCCAGTTTCTTCCCGTCCACCAGCCGGGAATTATGGTATATATCGGGGGCCGACCGGAAGGGCGGCTCCCGCATTATCCCGCAGCAGCGGCAAAGCCCGCGCGCCCGGGGACGCGGCGGCCGGCAGCCTGCCGTCAGTCCGGCCTGTAACGGGACCCGTTTGCCGTCTTTGCCATCGCTATCGTCCCGCCGTTCCGCTTGCGGCTTTTGACTTACTACTTCCCATCGATAAAAGCGGGGCAGCGCGGAACACCGCCCGCGGCCACCCCGTCCGGCTTCTCCGGCCACCCTCCAGAAGAGGGGAATTGTTGACGGTATTGTTTTAATTGCCCGCCAATTTTTTTCTCCGCGGCAGCGGCGGCGCAAAGCGCGGACCGTAATCATTGCCCGGCTTTCCATTCCCCTCCGGCGGAGGGACGGCACGCAGTGCCTGGGTGGTCCGTTCCTTTGCCGGTCACACCTCCGCCGCAAAGACTGCGAAATAACTCCGCATCTCCTTTCCCGATGTGGGAGAGGGGCAAGAATGAGAATATATGACTTCATCTTGCGGCCCTGCGGATTGCCTGCCGTCCCGGCTTTTGTTTTTTGTTTCCGGGCGTTTTTTTCGGCTCATCCGGCGGCAAGATTTCGGAAACGCGAATCTCAGCCCTCATTAATTATTTCTGGCTCTGTCCTGGTATCTGTTTCCGGCCTGCTTTACCTTTGCTTTCCGGTGAAAAAAATCATCCCGATATTTTGTCGAAACGGCAGGGATTTGGCGGTAATATCGGAATTGTTTACTTAATATCCGACACTATCGCGCAAAGGAGAATGATACCGTGCAGGCCAAGCCAAAGCCCCGTTTCCGTCTTCGTTTCCTTGCCGCTTCCTTCCTGCTCGTTTGTCTGATGTTTGTCGCTGTCACTCAGGTGCGGG
This sequence comes from bacterium, assembly GCA_050943375.1. Taxonomy (GTDB): domain Bacteria; phylum Bacillota; class SLNR01; order SLNR01; family JBMNPB01; genus JBMNPB01. The sequence goes on along the minus strand of JBMNPB010000007.1, from coordinate 76,268 downwards.
CTTTCAGCGATGCCCGGAAATTGGCGGCCGAACAGCGCCGGGTCGAGGAGCAGCAGCGCCTGGCCGAAGAAGCCCGCCTGGCGGAGGAAGCGCGCCGCGCCGAAGAGGAGCGGCTGCGGGCCGAGGCGGAGGAGCGCCGGCGCGCGGAATTGGGCGATCTGTACATACCCCTGCCGCCCGCCGTCCTGCCTGACAATCCGCCGGTTAAGGCAAAAGGCCTGTACATCACCGGCAATATCGCCGGACTTGCTTCCCGCTTCAATCACCTGCTTGCTCTGGTCGAAAACTCCGGCCTGAATTCTCTCGTGATTGACGTCAAAGACGACAACGGCCTGATGACGTACCGGAGCGATATCGCCATGGCCGAGGCGGTCGGGGCGAATCGTTACGTACGGATTAAGGATGTAGGGGCGCTGCTGGCGGTACTGAAAGAGAAAGAAATCTATCCCATCGCCCGCATCGTCGCCTTTAAGGACCCCAACCTTTCCAGCCACCGGGCCGATCTTTCCATTCAGAGGAAGAGCGGCGGCGTCTGGAAGGACAAGGACGGCATTTCCTGGGTCAATCCTTTCGACCGGAAAGTCTGGGATTACAATATTGCCATTGCCAAGGAGGCGGCCCTCAACGGCTTCAGGGAGATTCAGTTCGATTATGTCCGCTTCCCGGACAACGCCAAACGGGTCAACGCCGAAGCCGCCTTTCCGCAGCAGAATGACCGGACGAAGGCGCAGGCTGTCGCCGAATTCCTTGCTTACGCCAGGGAGGAGCTTGCTCCTTACGGCGTCTTCGTCAGTGCCGACGTTTTCGGGGTCATCGCCACATCGCCCGGCGACACGGACGACATCGGCCAGGAATGGGAGGCAATCAGCGCCGCCACCGACTACATCTGCCCGATGGTTTATCCCAGCCATTACGGCAGAGGATATTTCGGCTACGCGGTGCCGGACGCGCATCCCCACGGGACCGTGCACAACGCCATCACCGACGCGCTGGAGAGGAACGAGCCGCTGCCCCGGAAGGCTATTATCCGTCCCTGGCTGCAGGACTTCACGGCGGTGAAATGGGTGGACGGAGCGATCCCTTACGGCAAGACGGAAGTCGAGGCCCAGATCCGGGCCTTGGCGGAACTGGGGGTGGAGGAATTCCTGCTTTGGAACGCGAGCAACAAATATACCGAGTCGGTCTGGCAGTAAATAGGGGTGAAAAAAGAAAGGCGGACGGCCAGCAGCCGTCCGCCTTTTATTCCCCGTCTAGAGATGGTTGATGATTATCTCCGGCTGTTTCTCCCGCAGCATTTCCGCCAGCAGCCGCCGGTGACAATGCTCCGGCGTTGGTTCGCTGCACAGGAGACAGACTCTTTCCGCTCCGCCGGGCGCCGCCGGGAAAGCGTCCAGGGCGCCTCTTTCCAGGATGAGCGCCCGGAAGCGGTCGGCAAATTCCGGCCAGGAAATTTTTTTGCCTTTATAGGCGTCGAATATCTCCTTCGCCGGCGCGAGCTCCGGCGCATAGACATAGCGGCAGCCGCAGATTGTCCGCAGGAAATATTCCAGATCCCTGCCTTTGGAAAACCCGGCCAGCTGGGAGGAATTGTTCAGACGGACGTCCACCAGGACGGCGACATCATTTTCGGTTAAGAGCGAAAAAAACTCCGCGGCGCTCTTCTGCGTAAAGCCAATAGTGTAAAGATACATTTTTCTTCCTCCCCGTCCGGTTTTTCGCCGCCGCTCGGGCTTCGGCGTTCAGGCCAGGATGTTGTCCAAAATGGCGTCAATGTGGATTTGGGTCGTATCCAGAACCGGGACGGCCAGATCTTCCGGCTTGATGATCAGCGGCAGTTCCGTGCAGCCGAGGAGCAGCGCGTCCGCCTTCTTTTCGCTGATCAGGCGGCGGGCGATATTCAGCATCGTTTCCTTCTCTTCCGGCAGGACGATTCCCTCTTCCAGGTGGGGGAAAATGATGTTGTGGATGGCCGACTGTTCGTCCGGCTCGGGCACGAAGGCTTCGATTCCCGCTTCTGCCAGCGCTTCCGTGTACATGCCGCTGCGCATGGTGAACCCGGTGCCGAAGACGATGATGCGCCGGCAGCCTTTGGCCCGGGCGGCTTTGCTCGTTTCCTCGACGAGGCTGACCAGAGGCAGAGGGGACTGACTCCGGACTGCGTCGAAGACGATATGGGCCGTGTTGGCCGCCATGGCGGCGAATTCGGCCCCGCCGGCCGCGAGACTCTTTATCGACCGGACGAAACGGGCGGCGAATTCGTCCCACTGCTTGTTGTCGACGAGGTCGTAGATCTCGGCCAAATTAAGACTGTCGATGATGAGAGGGGGATAATTGCCGCCGCCTACTCTCTCCCGGTAACCTTCGGTGATTCCCCGGTAATACTCCAGCGTTGACGCCGGGCCGATTCCGCCGACCAGACCGGCTTTTTTCATGGCAAGCACCTCCTGAGGATTTTCGTCCGCCCGCCGCTTTGCCGATTGACGCCGGGCTAAGATAAAAATATACTGAAAAGGGAAATCTGGCAAGCAGGCACTTTTTTGTAACCTTGCCGACCCATAGGTAACTATCGGGGAAACGGAGGCGACAGCCATGCGCGAAACGATAGGAAAATGTCCCATTGAATCGACTCTCTCGCTGCTCAGCGGCAAATGGAAAATCCTGATTATGAAAGCGCTGTCCCGCGGGCCGCTGCGTCACGGCCAGCTCGCCCGGGAAATCGCGCCCGTCAGCACCAAGGTCCTGACCCAGCAGCTGCGGGAGATGGAGGCGGACGGTCTGGTGCGCCGCCGGGTCTTCCCGGAAGTCCCGCCCCGGGTCGAATATTCCCTGAGCGGGATGGGCGCGAGTCTGGCGCCGGTTCTGAAAGAGTTGCGCGAATGGGGGCTGACCCAGGACAAGGTCCACGCCGTGGAGTGCGCTTTCTGCGGTAAGTGCCGGGACATTTATTTCCGGTCGGCGGAGTAGGCGGTGCTGAGGTCAGCCAAGGGAGAGCGCGGGGTCAGTAGCCCTGCGCTTCATTGTTGCTGCCGCTCTGTCTGATCATTCACTTTCGGGCACGGATAAATAAATGTCCTTACTGTCTATATGGATACGGGTTTATTTTTTGAGTGATGGACTCAGGAAAATTACCGCCCGGTTTTGACTATCCGCTTTCGCCTCGGATATAATACAGTTGACCGCGCCGCGCCGGCGCGGCAGAAGATGATGCGGGAGGGAAGGGAAAGTGAATAAAAAAATACTCGGCGGGCTCGTCCTGGCCGCCGTTATCATCCTGACCGCCGCCGGACTGCTGGCCCGTCCGGATCGGCGCCCGGCCGGCGCCGCCGCTGGCCGCACCGTCGGCGTTATCTATATTGAAGGCATGATTCTCGGCGGGCCCGGCGGTTCGAGCCTGCTGGGCGGGGCTGTCGCCGGCTCCGACACTGTCATTGCGCAGCTGAAGCAGGCGCGGGAGGATCCGGCGGTGCGCGCCGTTGTCCTGCGCATCAACAGCCCCGGCGGCAGTTCCGCCGCCGCGCAGGAAATCGGGGTGGAAGTGGGCCGCCTGCGGGAAGCCGGCAAGACAGTCGTCGCCTCCATGGGCGACACGGCCGCCTCCGGCGGCTATTGGGTGGCGGCTCTGGCTGACAAGATCGTGGCGAATCCGTCGACGACCACCGGCAGCATCGGGGTAATCATCCAATATTCCAATTACGAGGAATTGTACCGGAAAGCGGGCATCGAGATGCATGTGATCAAGAGCGGCCCGCACAAGGATATGGGCTCCGCGGCCCGGGAGATGACGGAGGCGGAGAAGGAGCTGCTGCAGGCGATGGTGGACGACGTCTACGAGCAGTTCGTTGACGTCGTCGCCGCGGGCCGGGGGATGGAGCCGGCCCGGGTGCGGGAAATCGCCGACGGGCGGATTCTCACCGGCCGGCAGGCGCTTGACCTCGGCCTCGTCGACACGCTGGGCAATTTCTATGACGCCATCGACGAGGCCGCCGCGGCGGCCGGCCTCGGGGAGAGATATACCGTCCGCGAATACGGGAGGGCTTCCATCTGGCAGATGCTCCGTTCCGGCTTCGGCAGCCGGGCCGGCTTGCCGGCCGCCGCCGAGCCTATCGTCCCCGCGCGGTTTTTGCTGCTGCCGGGTTATGGAGTGGATTTCGGGAATTAACCCTCATCCCCGGCTCCTCTTTTCGGGACTGGGCGGCGGGACGTATTCGTTGGGCTTGCCCCCGCCGTCCGTGCCGCGGTGCCGGCCAGGGCAAAACCCGGCCGTAATTGTAGGGAGCGACGCTCTCGCCGCTCCGGGCCGCGGTGCGGCCGGGGCAAAACCGGCAAAGCGGCGGGGGCACTTACTATGCGGGAGAGATTGCCGCGTCGCCGGAAGAGCACCGGCTCCTCGCAATGACAAAAGTAAGGCTGCACGGGCGCCTGCCCGCTTCTCCTTCCCGATGCGGTTATCCCGCCGCCCAACTGCGCTAATTCCTCTCTCCCGATGCGGGAGAGGGGATAGGGGTGAGGATCGGGACGCCCCGGGAGCGTGCCGGAAACAAGACGGACGGCGCTGTTATCAGGCGCGCCTGGAGCAATGGCGGCGATGGTCCGGCAATTTACCACCAAGGAGGCTGAAACCATGAACGACAACGAAAACCAATTCGATGCCGGGAATACCCCGGCCGCCGACCGGCCGGCCCCCGCGGCGTCCCCGGCGGAGAATCCGCCGCCGCCCGGCCGGGACACCTTCTTCGAGCTCCTGTACGGCGTCCTCTTCACCCCGGCCGCGACGTTCGCGAAGATAGCCCGCGACCACCCCCTGGGGGCGGCCGTGCTTGTCTTTCTCATTACCCAGCTTCTCTCGGCCGTCTCGGCCGGCTACGTCGCGGGTGACGAACTGCCGGCGGCGGTCCGGTCTGTCTTGCTCTTCGTCCTATTCCCGCTCAGTCTGCTGGGCGGCGCCGCCGGCTGGTTCCTGAGCACGGCCGTCCTGCATCTGCTGGCCGAATTCTTCGGCGGCACCGGGCGCGGCTATCATCTTTTCGTCGCTCTCGGCTTTACCGGCCTGCCGGGCATCTTCCTCGCGCCGGCTGCCTTGCTTGCCCGGGGGCGTCTGGAGTGGATATATAATATCCTTGCTTTTGCTGTCTTCATCTGGTCCGTTGTCCTCATGGTGAATGCCGTCCAGGCAGTGCACGGCCTCTCCACCGGCCGCGCCGTGCTTACTATCCTCGTCCCGGTTGCGGCTCTGATTGTATTCCTGATCGCCGTGGCGCTCATCGCCGTCTTCCTGCTTGCCGGCATCGCTCCTTATTTGCCGGGATACCCGGTATTGCCGTAAACGGAGAGGGACGGACGGCGTCCGGGGAGAGGGTGTATCGGGCGGGGGATACGCCTGCCGGCATGGCGCTGCGGTCCGGAACGACGAGGGCCATCCCTACAAATGGATCAGGTTTGACCGACAAGCAAGCACCGCAACAGGGAGCGACGGGGCGTCGTTCCCTGCGACCCGCACTTATCGCTTGATCTCTGGAGAAGGGCAGGGTATCAGGGTTCAACCGGTCGGGGCCGGTGACCCGCCTTTACTTTGCCAGCGTAGCCTTGCCTGTGTCTTTGCGAGGAGCCGCCCGGCAGTAATACTCTCAGAAGAAGGCGACGCGGCAATCTCGGGTTTCCTCCCTTCTGATGCAGGAAACTACTCTATGCACCTGGCCATTTCTCTTGATGCCCGGCGGCAGGAGACGGTACTTTCCGCCGGTTCCTTCATAATATATAACAATGCCTCTCTGCATACCCCTTTCCGGTTTACCGTAAATTTTTTTCACAAATCCGGCGATTACGGGGAACTTCCCCCAGCCTCTTTACGACAATAAAAGGCAGCAACAAAACTTGTCTCCCGGTATCATGTAAAAAAATTGAAGAATCCACCGGAATCCGGCAGGAATCGGTAGCAGTGTCCAGAATAAGTATTCAGTTACAGGGAATAAAATGAATTTTTCTGCGCCTGGCCGGTAAACGAGTTGTCCGGAAATAATGGGGAATTATTCTGACGGCTCTCCGCCAGAGAATTCGTTGACGCTTAACCCATTGCATGCTATAATTGTATGTAAACTCCATGCTTGGCTTATTTTTCCCCTGTTTCAAATGTCCGGTCTTTCTCGGATATCAATTTGTTTACGCATTCCGCTCTTTGACAATTCAGCGTTCTATATCCGGGGTCAGCTCCGTACTAATATATGGAAAATGCGTTGCCAGATTATCCATGCCGCCCCAAAACTTACTTATCGGCGCGGCGGCCGGCGGAGCAGGAATTATCTGCGCGGTGTAGAAAAGATATCATATTAAGCCACTTTATTCCCGGCGGCTGATCTTTGACAACCGAAATCAGGAATCAAGTCAATAGTCTGAAGCCTCGGACCCGGTTCCCGGTTTCGTCGCTCCGGACTTCGGACACTCTGCTTCACAAGGCTGCGACGCCTTCCGGCGTAAGATTTAGTCTTTTGGTCGGACAATCTTACCGGAAGGTGTATAGGCATATAGATAGGTAATCGGTTTTGTAAGGAATATGAAACTTCCGAAGGGAGGGGATGGGTAGAAAATAAACTCATTTGTCTTTCCGTGTTTGGCTCAGGAGGATCGTGAGCAAGAAGAAATATCAAAGGGAGGGAAATTCGTAAGATGCAGAAGAAACTTATAGCCATAGTTGTGACATTGGCTATGCTTCTCAGCACATTCGGTGTCGTTGCGCCGGTCTTTGCTGACGGCCCGGTCTATAAGGTCGAAGCCGACGAGTACATACTCACAGCCACTACCAATACTGTTCGTGTTACTGTATTGAAAGATGATAAGGCGAACAGAGATGATTTGTACTACGGTGTGTTTGAGGTGGGAAGTAACAAGCGCGTCGCGCATGGAGGACCTTTCTCCTCGGGTTCTTTCAATGTTGTAATCAATGCCGCGGATGACCACAACGAGGATTACAAAATTGTAATCGATGATGATGTGGTAGACCTTGTAGAGAGCGCTATTCCTGACGGATTAGCTTCAACGACTGTCACAACCAAGCATGACATGAGCTTGACCATTCCGTCAATCAAGATCGGTGACACCAAGACCATCACCGGTACTGTAAAAGACGGCGCCGGCTACAGCCTCGAAGACAGACCATATGTGTACATTGTCAAATCCGGCGATAGCAGGGGTGACGCTATTGCCTCGACCAGAGCGGCTTCCAACGGTTCCTTCGCTCTGGCTGCCAAGTTTGATAAGGCTGGCGACTATGTGGTAATGCTCGAGTGCCCGTGGATTGGTGGCGATGACGGCGATGACAACGAAATCGAATACGATGAATTTGAAGTTGCAGCGAAAGACACGCTGTCAGTTAAAGTCAACAAGTCCTCCGTCATCAGAGATCGGGCGGAAGTAATTGAAGTTACTGTAAAAGACGGCAGCAAGCCGGTAATTGGCGCTGACGTCGAAATCACTCTCGGTGATTACGAAGCGTCTGGGACGACAGTCGATGGCGGCAAAGTCACTATCACTGTAAAATTCCCGAAGGCTGGTACTGCCAAGGTAACAGCGGATAAAGATGGAGACTACGAAGGTGAAACCACCATCAAAGTCGTCAGACCTTCTTCCTTCAACATTTCCCTCAGCGACACCGAAGTCGACGCGGTCAAAGAACTCGATCTCGAGGTTGAGTTCTGGGATGACGACGGTGACGGTATCGGCGAGAACATCGAGAAGGTTAAGATTACAGTTGAAGGTTGCGGCATCGATGAAGATGCGACAGTTGATGATGAATCGATTCCCGATAACTCATATACTTTTGAGGGACTCCTTCCCGAGTGCGGTGGCGAGATCCTGGTTACCGCCGTCGCGACTATGGTAGACGGCGACAAAGTGACCAAGACCGAGAAGATCAAGGTTGACGGTTGGGTCGTCACTGTAACCCCGGAGACCGCTACTTATGAAGATAAGTACGAGTTCAAGGCTGTCGTGACCAAGACCGACGAGACCCCGGTCAACAACGCGGTCGTCTATCTGAAAGTTGACAATGAAGATTTTGACTGGGATTGGGATGACGTCTTTAATCCAGACTCAATCAATGACTACGATGCGGATGAGTACGATGATGACGACGAAGACTGGATTGATTTCGAAGAAATCGATTCCAGCAAAACCAACATCAACAACGGCATTTACACAAGGACTGTCCGCTTCAACGAAGTCGGCACCGCATTTGTGCTGGTGACCAAGGTTGACGGAACACCAATGACCTACGTGAAGATCGATGTCGAAGGCGAGGACGTCTACGACGTTGACGCTCCTGAGCAGCTCGTAGCCGGACTAAAAGAAGACGTTGAATTCACCGTTAAGGACGAGGACGGCGCGTATGTGAAAGATAGCAATGCATACGTTACCATCGATGGCGAAGACATCGAGCTCGACCGTGACGGTAACGTCTACTCCTTCTCCTTTGTCCACGACGAAGCGGAAGAGCTTGACCTTGTCTTCAAGACCGACAACGGCGAGTTCATCGGCAAGACAACTATCGAAGTCCTCGCGCCGAAGCTCGTTCTCCCCAACGAAGACACCAAGCTGACTTACATGGTTGAAGAAAACTGGGAAGTCAAGCTGGTTGACCCGCGGGACGACAGCGTGATCGAAGACGCGTATCTGTATATCACTCCCGACAACTGCACCCTTGCGATTGATGGCGATAAACTGGCAGACATTGGTGACGACGCGGAGGAGTTCGATATCGACATGGGTGACGGCGAGGCCGAATTCGACATCCTCGCTTACGAAGAGGATGACGATGACGAGCCGATGCTCCTGACCTTCGAAGTTGAGATCGATGACGGCCCGCGTGTGGAAGTTGCCGAGATCGAAGTTGTCGGCATGAGCATCACCGCTTCCCCGGCGGCCATCGGTGTCGACGTTGTGTCCACCGTTACGATTACGGTTCTTGACGCTCATGGTAAGCCGTATGCTGAGAAGGATGTCGAACTCACCGGTCCTTTGACCGCCGAGAGCGAGACTGACGAAAACGGCCAGGTTACCTTCAAGATCAAGCCCGTATCTACCGGCAAGATCACAGTTAAGGTCGAAACCGACGTTAAAGATGAGTATGCCGAAGGCGAAATCAAAGTCTCTCTTGATGCTGCCGGCGCTGGTGTCATCACCATGCAGCTCGGCAACAAGACCGCCGTTGCCAACGGCTCGATGAGCACTCTCGATGTTGCTCCGTTCGCCGAGAACGGCCGCACTCTGGTTCCGTTCCGCTACATCGCGGAAGCCATCGGTGCCTACGTCGAGTTCATTGCTCCCGACAAGGTCTGCTACCGGCTCCGGGTTGACGAGAATACCGTCGACGAAGTCTGGCTGACCATCGGTTCCACCGTCGCTTCGGTGAACGGTGTCGAGCAGACCCTCGAAGTAGCTCCGAAGGTCGTTGACGGCCGGACCGTTGTGCCTCTCCGCTTCGTCGGTGAAGCCTTCGGGTTCTATGTCGACTACAACTTCGGCACCGAGGTCATTACCCTGACGAAATAACAGCCTATCCGGAAGACCCTCCAGTGATGGAGGGTCTTCCTTTACGTCCGGGGTTACCCCACATCTATGCCGCCGGCTTCATTGGGAATGGTATGTAGTACGGAGTGAGTTTCCTGCATAATACCTTCGCGGAAGTATGTAAACCTTAGGTTTCGTAACCTTGGACCCGCATCGCCCGGCCCTTGTCATTGCGAGGAGCCGGCGCTTTTCCGGCGACGCGGCAATCTCCGGCTGAGCGCCACGAAGCCGCATTGTCCAGATAGAGCTTTCCTGGGGAGCAGATACCTTCGCGGAAGGATGTAAACCTTAGGTTTCGTAACCTTGGGCCCGCATCGCCCAACTACTGTCATTGCGAGGAGCCGGCACTGTTCCGGCGACGCGGCAATCTCCGGCTCAGTGCCATGTACCCGCATTGTCCAGATAGTTTTGTTTTGCAGAGTTGCTACTTTCACTGAGGGACGTAACCCTTAGGTTTCGTAACCTTGGGCCCGCATCGCCCAACTACTGTCATTGCGAGGAGCCGGTGCTCTCCCGTCGACGCGGCAATCTCCGGCTGAGCGCCACGAATCCGTATTGTCCAGATAGAGCTTTCCTGGGGAGCAGATACCTTCACGGAAGTATGTAACCCTTTGGTTTCGTAACCTTGGACCCGCATCGCCCGGCCCTTGTCATTGCGAGGAGCCGGCGCTTTCCCGGCGACGCGGCAAACTCCGGATCAGTTCTTGTACCCGCGTTGCCCGGCAGCAAGTTATTCGCAACGAAACTCAGGCGGCGGGAACCCTTGTTTCCCATGGCGCGGTAATCTTTGGCTTAGAGGTGCTTGTAATGACAAAGGATTATTTCGTCATAACCTGCCTAACAAAACTCATACGGTTCTGTCCACGGGTATAACCAACAACCTGAAAAGAAGGGTGTGCGAGCATAAAGAGAAGCAGGCCGGCACTTACACCGCGGATATAACGTCAGCGCCTTGGTTTATTATGAAGCGGGCATTGATGTCAGAACGGTTATTGCAAGAGAAAAGCAGATAAAGGCCGGATAATGGCGGGATTTCTATCATGAATTGTGACATAGGCGGGACGATACGGGTGATTTTACTGGCGAGGGAATCCGTGCTCCGAGTCCCTCCGCCGGCTTCGCTGTCGCCTCCCATTGGCAAGAGAGGCTTAGATTAATGTTGTCCCCCTTGTCAAAGGGGGATGCGCCGATCGGCGACAGGAGGATTGGCTGTGTGAGTGCCTGCCCGCATCCCCGCTCAAACCGTTACGTAGGAAACCTCGTCTTTCCGGGCCGCAGTACCGGTGAGGGAAAAATCCGGCAAAGCGGTGGTGGCACTTACTATGCGGGAGAGATTGCCGCGTCGCCGGAAGAGCACCGGCTCCTCGCAATGACAAAAGTAAGGCTACGCGGGCATTGGAAACCGACGGCTGCGCCGCTACTTCTCTTTGACAAGGGAGGCTTAGATTTGCGTTGTCCCCTTGTCAACGGACAAACTTTTTTCGCGTCCTTTCATTCAAATCCAGCAAGAGTCGCCCCGTTCCAAAGAATGCGCCGGGCGATTCCTGCTTTTTATCCGGCGGCGACAGAGAAATTCCCGGTTTGTCTTAAAAAGTCGACAAATAAATGGTAGAATAGGAAACAAAGGAGGGTCGTCCTCCGTCTAAATAATAGACTGGTTACCGAATTAATAAGTGAATACCGGATATGTCGCGTTCTACTGTCCTCATTCTCATCTTGTCGCCATGTCTTTAACCGTCTCTCAGCCTGCTCTTGGCCCGTTTCTTTTCCTCCTTGCCCAATTTTGGCGGAGGCAGCGAGGGGGTGAGGAATGGCTCTCCCGGCTTTTGTTGCACGCGAAGGGCAGGGAATGAGGGATATTCAGGTCAGGGCGGTCATCCTGGGATCGTTTCTGCGGTTTACGCCCTGCCGGCAAGTACATTATTCCCGTCGCCCGATTGCGGGCGTGAGGGTTGCGGTTCCCGCGCCGCGCCCCAAGCAATGTCCTGCGGCCGGCGCGGGTGGATGAGGCACAGCCCGGAGTATGGCCAGAGGTGAGAATCGCCCCGGAGAGGGGTGCGGGGGATGACATTATCCGGTAACGGCAGTTTGAATTTCAAAATTGGAGGGATATCCAATGCATTACCTGAAAAGAAGTTTCCGTTCCGGCCTGGCGGCCATCCTCGCTCTCTTGGTTTTCGCGGCGTCAGTTTCGCTTCCGGCGCCCGTTCTGGCCGGGAGCGGGTCATTCACCGGAATCTGGCTGAATGAAGTTGAACTGCCTTCCATCGCCACTTTGGAGAGCAGCGGTTATTCGCCTACTCTGAACGCCAACCTCGATTTTACGCTCAGGGTCGAGCATATTCTCGGGCCGGGGGGGCATTACCGGCTGACGGGCGAGATATTCACGGACGGGTATTATTACCCGCTTTACGATCCGGACGGGATTACTTCGGGCTCCGCTTCGACCTTGAATACCATCAGCTTACCTTCGGCCAGCAAGACATATACCGTGAATCTGCAGCTGCTGGATACTGATACGTCGGTGGCACTGCGCTCGGTCAGGTTTGACATTCACGGAATCACCAAGGACAGCACTGCGCCGCAACTGGTCGGCAAAGATTGCGATCCGGCGGGGAGCGAATATAATGTTTCGATTAATCGCAACATCGAAGTCGCCTTCAGTGAGGATATCCTGCCCGGGTCGGTAAACAGCAGCAGCATCTACCTCACCAAGGACGGCAGTTCCACCAAGATCAGCGCCGCCCTGAGTGTGGCCGGCGGTGACACGGTAATTCTCGACCCGGCCAGTGATTTGGCTTACAGCACTACATACAAGGTCTGGGTGGCGGCGGGCGGCATCAAGGATCTCGCCGGCAACGCCGCGGCGGCAGCCAGCTACACCTTCACCACCCAAGGCAACCCAAGTACAGCCGCGGCGGTAGTCAGCCGCAATCCGGGCAGCGGGGCGAAGAACGTGGATGTGGACTCCGATATCGAGATGATTTTTGACAAAGAACTTGATTTGGCGGCCTCCGATTTCACTACTGCCGGTGTCGCTCTGAAAAAAGGAACCGCTGTTGTGGCGGCTTCGGTGGTGCCGGTTAACGTGAACGGCCGCTGCGAGATTACCCTGACACCCCTGGCCGCTCTCGATGCCAGTTCGACCTACACGGTGTCTATCGGCAGCAACCGTCTTAAAGATGTGAACGGCCGCTCGGTCGGCGCGACCTCCTGGTCTTTCACCACCGAGGCGGGCTCACTGCCGGTGATTGTCGACCGGGAGCCGGACGCCAAGGATAGCGGGGTTCTGTTTGACCAGCCGATTATTATCGATTTCAATAAGCCGCTCAACACCTCAACAGTAACGAGCAGCACGGTGTATTTGCGGAAGTCCGGCTCCTCCACGAAGATAAGTGCAACGCTTTCCTTCAGCAATTCCAATAAGACGGTAATACTGACACCGAAAGCCGAACTGCAGTCAAGCACCACTTATTATGTTTACATCACTAACAACGTGAAGGATACCAGCGGTAATCGGGTAACGGCGGAAAACTGGTATTTCACGACCAGCCCCGACTATGTCCGCGTCCAGGATAAATATCCGGCCGAAGACGCGACGAACGTCCCGGTGGACACGCGAATTACGTTCAAATTCTCCGATGATATGGACGAGGATACGATTGACAGCGGCAGCGTATTTCTGCGCCGGGACGGGTACAGCAGCAAGATTTCCGCCACGGTCGAGTACAACGAGTCGACCCGGGTGGTGACACTGACTCCGAAGAGCAACCTGCGCTACAATGAGAGCTACACCGTCTATGTGACCGATGAGGTCGAAGACGAACACGGCGACGAGATAGAGGCGGTGGAGTGGTCCTTCACGACGATGGACGACGATTACCCGCACATCATCAAGCGCACCCCGGCGCCGGGCAGTTCCGGCTTCCCGGTCGACGGGACGATCGAGATGACCTTTTCCACGGCGATGAAATCCAGCACCATCAATACGACGAATATCTGCCTGCGCAAGGCCGGCTCCTCGACCAAGATCAGCGCCACGGTCGATTATGACTCGGGAGATCGGATGGCAACGCTGAAGCCGAAGAGCGCCCTCGCGTACGACACCGAATACACCGTCTATGTCACCACCGGCGTCCAGGACAAGTACGGGACAGCGGTATACGCCTCCAACTGGACGTTCAGAACAGCGCCGGAGAAGGCGAAAATATCTTCCCTCAGCCCGGCGGACGGCGCGACGAAAGTGCCGGTGGAAAAGGAGATTACGTTCAAGTTCTCCCGGGCGATGAAGTCCTCCACCATTGATGACGACAATATTTATCTGAAAGAAGCCGGCAGCAGTGCCAAAGTCGCGGCCGATGTGGATTACTCTTCCTCGACCCGGACGGTGACGGTGGATCCCGACAACAACTTGAAATACGGAACCAAGTATTATCTGTACATCACCGATGATGTGGAAGATGCGGACGGCTACGCGGTCGAGGCGGCGACTTATTCCTTCACGACGGCAGCCGAAACCGCCCGCAAGGGTACGGCGACCCGGCCGCTCGTCCGGTGCAACGGTAAATATATCGATTTCACCGATGTTCACCCGTACATCACTGCCGGCCGGACAATGATTCCTTACCGCGCTCTCGCGGAGGCGATGGGAGCTTATGTGGAATATGATGCTTCCAATCCGGCGCGGCAGAAGATTACGGCGACGCTCGGCGGCAATACGATCGTCCTGTACATCGGCGACAAGGCAGCTTACCGGAACGGGGTCCGGGTTACGTCCGACACGGCGCCGGAGATCTTGAACAGCCGGACAATGATTCCTTTCCGGTTCTGCGCTGAGGCCTTGGGGGCTTATGTGGATTACGATTACGACAACTACATTGTGATAGTCGAGCAGAACGGATAATACCGGCAAGCCCGGGGCGCAGGCCCCGGGCCTCTTCAATGGGGCGGCGCGGGAACTCGCGGGGCCCCGGCCGCCGGTTTCCAAAGCCCGCGTAGCCTTACTTTTGTCATTGCGGGGAGCCGGCGCTCTTCCGGCGACGCGGCAATCTCTCCCGCCTAGTAAGTGCCACCACCGCTTTGCCGGTTTTTCCCTCACCGGTACTGCCGCCCGGAACGACGGGGTTCCCTACGTCACGGTTTGGGCGGAGAAGCGGGCGAACGCCCAGCCGACCTGCTGTCCCGCCCGGTTGTAAGGAACGGTGACCCCACCGTTCCGCGTTTTCCTCGGTAGGGGCGGGTTTCCATGCCCGCCCGGCCCGCTGTCCTGCCGAAACACCGTCCCTGTATCCCCCATAGGCAGCAATCGACCACTCTGCCTAATCCTTGGAGCATCCAATCCAACAAATCCCCCTGTCGCCATTCGGCGACATCCCCCTTTGACAAGGGGGACAACGTAAAAATGAGGCGGCAATGTCCGAAAGCAAGGGTTCCCCGGACACCTCCCTTGTTAAAAAGGGGCAATTTAACAAATAGCCGGCAATATCTGAGAGCCAGTACCCTCTCCCTTATCAAGGGAAAGGTGGCGGCGCAGGAACTCGCGGGGCCCCGGCCGCCGGTTTCCAAAGCCCGCGTAGCCTTACTTTTGTCATTGCGAGGAGCCGGCGCTCTTCCGGCGACGCGGCAATCTCTCCCGCCTAATAAGTACCCCCACCGCTTTGCCGGTTTTCCCCTCACCGGTACTACTGCCCGGAACGACGGGGCGTCGCTCCCTACGTTGTGCCTGCATTTTCGTTGCTTTTGGGGATGTACCGGGCGGCGACCTGACCGGGCGCGGGATTCGCTCCTTTGTTTCATGCATCGCAAAGCCATTGTCACTGCGAGGAGCTGCGTTTTGCGGCGACGCGGCAGTCTCTGGCACCGTTTCAATTCCCTTCCGGTGCTGTTCCATTATTCGACCGGACGCGCTTACACCGGCGCTGCCGCCCGGAACGACAGGGACGTCGTTCCCTACGTTACGTCGCCTGAATTCTTCGGCTGCTTTGTTGCCGATTGATCGACTTTCGGCGCGGCGGAGGAATAATCGCAATTGTCGAGAATTATTACCTATTAGCGAAAATGCGGCCGGGGGAGTGAGGACAATGTCTGATTACCTGGTGAAAATCAAAGATACCAAAATCGCCGATATCGCCTTTGCCGCCATCGACAGCGAGGAAGTCGCCGCCGGACTCGACGGGGGAACCCTGGACGAACTGGCCGACGCCGTTCTTCTCGTCATGCCGCATCTGGATGTGGCCGGTTCGCTGATCGACAGCCGGAGCATCGTCTTCGCTTTGCTGAACATCATGATTCCCGGCGATGTGGATATTTACAAGCACAGTCTGCGCGTCCAGAAAATCACCGCCCGTTTCGCCGATTATCTGGGGATGACGGCGAAGGAGAAGGAATTTATGGAATGCGCCGCGGCCCTGCATGACCTCGGCATGCTGGCGGTTGGCCGTGAGACGCGCCAAAAAGCGGAAGCTCTGACCGTTCTGGAACAAAAGATAGTTACGCTGCACCCTCTCCTGAGTTACCGCATCCTCGATATCCTTGACTTCTGCGGCGATATTAAGCTGCCGGTCCTGCATCACCATGAACGAAGCGACGGTGCCGGATACCCGGCCGGTCTGACGGGGGAGGCGATCACGGCGGGCGGCCGGATTCTCGCCATCGCGAACGCCTTTGACGCCATGACGACCGGGCGGCCGTACCGAAGCGACATTTCGGTCCAGGCCGCTCTGCGGGAACTGGAAAAAGGCGCCGGGACGCAGTTTGACGCCCGCCTGACGGGGGAATTCGCCGGCTTCCTGTCCAGCAAATATTGGCCGGGCCGGACCGACTAAGTTTGGGAAAGCTATTAACATACCGAGAGTGTTGCCCGCAGAGCTGCCGTTGCTTCAATTATTTGCGGCGCAGGAAAGTCTCCGCCGTTGGGTGCCATTTTATGGATAGATATGTGCGGCGGGAGGCAAACTGTTATCGAAACCGGAGGGGGAAATGGGCAATTTCCCCCGGAGAAAGCAGCTAAAATGAGAGGACTATGATTGCTCCCGGCCGGGATGTTAATTAGTCAATACATGCAACATACACTCAGGCGGGAAATCAGGTGACGTGTAGGGGAAGCTGCTGCTTCCGCGTCATCCGGATCAGGCCATGTTGGCGCGGGAACAACGAATCGGGTGAAGATACTGAGACGGACTTGTTCTGCTTACGCCCAATCATAGCAGGGAATAATTTGCTTATCATGAAAGCTACCCTGAGTAACCCGGCGTTTGTTTTCGGAGGGAACGACGCTTCCGTCGTTCCCTCCCGCAGAGGTAACGGCGGTAAACCAAAGGGAAATGCGCTTTGGCGGCGGCGGGTTATTGTCCTGCCGGGGAGAATCCGGGCAGATGAATCAAAATCAGCATGGTATTATCACCAAAGCCGCCCTGTCCCGGAGAACACGCTGTGGCGGCAATCCTGCCGCGCACCTTATCCGCACTGCGGTGCGGAATATTCTAACCCGTGTCGCCGATAATTCCGCGCCGCGGCAGCAAGATATCGCTTGTGGTCAGTGTTTCCGGGCGGTCGCCGCCCGGACATTATCCTTCATAAACCGGAGGTACGACGATGGACAGAAACAGCAAACTGCTCAGTTTGATCCTGCTCATCTCGCTCTTCGCCGGTCTCCTGGTGTCCGCCGGCCGGGTGGGCGTGGAGTCGGCGGCGAATACCGTCCAGCTGGTCATGGATTACGCCGACATCCGGGACCGGGCGGCCGAGCGACGCTACAATCTGAATTATTTCCTGACCAAGCTGAAGGAGAACGGGCTTCAGTCCGTCGCCTTGCGGGAGCGGACATTGCAGGAGCTGGTTGACGCCGGGCAGGCTACCGTTCTGACCGGGACAGAGATTGCCGACGCGCTGCGCCTGGGCGGTGCGGCCGCGGGAGGCCTTGCGCCGGAGACGATCCGGTCGGGAAATACTTATATCCTGACCGACACAGCAGAAACTCATGCCTGGCTGCGCACCGAGTTTACAAAACGGCTGGGACCGGACCGGGTGGCGGAGCCGGCCGGGAATATTCTCGAACTTGCCGCCGCCCGGGAAGGGGTGCTGGAATTCCGCCTGGGCTTCGCCGCAGCTGATATTGCGGCCATTCGGGCGTCCGGACTCGGAGTCGTGCCGGTCTTTGCCGACTACGACCTGATTACGCCGGAGGAAATTACGGCCATGTTTGATATTGTCGACGGAGCCGGTGCCGTCCGGGCGGTCCTCTTTGACGGACGGGAAGTCCTCGGCTATCCGCAGCACCTGGAGACGACAGCCGCCGCCATGGAGTCCCGGGGCGCCGTCTTCGCCATGGTGCAGGCGCCGGGGACGCTGCGGGGCTACGTCGGTCTCGCCGGCAGCGAGCAGCTGCTCCGGCGTCTTGATTACCGGGCGGCGCGGGTGTACATGGTATCCCGCAAAGAGACTAACAATATCCGCGAGGTGGATATGATCGAGCGCTGGCTCAGCGCCGTGAAGGAATCGAACGTCCGCGTTCTTTACCTGCGGCCGTTTTATCTGCCGACGAGCGAAGAGGAAGAGGTCTGGCGCAATCTCAACTATGTCCGCGACCTCGCGGCCCGCCTGGAGACGGCCGGGTACGCGGTCGGGCCGGCCGTTCCGTTCGCGCCGTATTTCGTGCCGCTGACTTATCTGCTGTTGCTTACCCTCGGCATCGCCGCCGGCGGGGTGCTTCTTCTCCGTCCGGTTTATCGGGGCAGCCTGCGCTTCACATTAGGCATCCTTGCCCTTGCCGTCTTCGCTTGTTTCGCCGCCCGGCGTCTCGGGTATCTGGATCTGTTCCGGACAATTGCCGCCGTTGCCGGCGCCGTCATCTTCGCCGCCCTCGCCGTGACGGGCGTGCTGCAGAATCCGTGGCTGACGGCCGGCCGGACCAATTCGGTCCGGGCGCAGGTCATCTTCGCCTTGCGCCTTTGGCTCGGCGCTGTCGCCACCGCGTTAACCGGGGCAATTCTGGCGGCAGGGATGCTGGGCGACATCCGTTATATTCTGGAGCTGGAATTCTTTCGGGGCGTCAAAGTCCTGTATGTGCTCCCGCTGGCGATCGTCGCGGTCGGATACCTTTGGTTCAGCGTTTTCGCCCGGGAGAGGAAAGGGAATATCGGCGCAGAACTGCGGGACTTCTATTACAGCCGGGTTACCGTGCGGGGACTTCTGGCCGCCGCGGCTGTTGCCGCCGTGGGCGCTATCTATATCGTCCGTTCCGGCAATGTGGCGGCGATATCGCAGTGGGAGTGGGAGTTCCGTACTCTCCTGGACAATCTTCTTATCGCCCGGCCGCGCACGAAGGAATTCCTGTTCGGCCATCCGGCCTTGCTTCTCGCGGTTGCCCTGGCTGTCCGCGGGCACCGGCGCTGGCTGCTGCCGCTTTTCCTGCTCGGCACCGTCGGGCAATTGTCCATTCTGAACACCTTCGTCCATATTAAGACGCCGCTGCTGCTGTCCGCCATCCGGACGCTGAACGGACTATGGCTGGGTGCCCTCGTCGGCGTGGCGGCGATTCTGCTCTGGAATTGGCTCGTCGCCGGGTATGAGCGCGGCCGGGCCGGAAGGAAGCGGCATTAGCCGGGCGGTGATCGGCAGCGGATGCCAAAGGCTTCCGCCGGGAAAACGCAGATTTGTGTCCGGTGCGGCGTTGCAAAGTTCAGTGCCGCGGCATTTCATATTGCAAGGCAAGGAGCGAAAATAATGACGGCGAAGAATATTGGAAATTATGCTGATAATATCCTCGAAACCGGACTGTTGATTACCGCCGCCTTTTCCCTGGCTGATTTTGTGATCCGGCGTCTCGGACTGCCGCCGGCGCTGGCCGCTGGCTGGGACGAGATCCTGCTGATTATCCTGCTCGGCGCCTGGCTGGTGCGGGCGGCGGCGCAGCGCCGTCTCTCCCTGGCGGCGCCGCGGGTGAACCGGGCGCTGGCAGCGGTAGCGGTTACGGCCCTCCTATCGCTGGCGGTCAACCGGGTGCCGCCTGCCATCGGCTTTGAGGCTATGCGCGTCCTGCTGCAGGCGGCGATTTTCTATCTGGTCGCCGCCAACTGCATCCGGGACGGCCGGCAGCTGCGGCAGTTGGTGACTGTTATGCTGGTCGCCGTCACTATCGTCGCCGCGTATGGAGTATTTCAATACGCGGTCGGTGTGGAAACGCCGAAACGCTGGGTAGTCAGCGAGTTTGAGACGCTGATCAAGACGCGGGTCTTTTCCACCATTGGCAATCCGAACGCTCTCGGCGGGTATCTCGTCCTCTTCCTGCCGCTGGCGCTGACCTTCGCCCTCGACGCGAAGGAAAGACTGCCGCGTCTTCTCTGCGGCGGCGCGGCGGCCATCATGTTTTTCTGTCTTCTGTTCACGTTTTCCCGGGGCGCCTGGGTCGGTTTTCTCGCCTCCCTCGTCCTTCTGGCGGTCTGGAAGGACCGCCGCATCCTGCTCGCGCTCGGCGTCGGACTGCTGCTGCTGCCGGTGCTGATGCCGGCCGTCGTCAGCCGGATGCTCTTCATTTTCAGCCCGGAGTATCTCCGGATGAGCTACACGTGGGGCCGTCTCCGGTTTTGGCTGACGGCTCTGGAGAAAATCAGGCGCCATCCTCTGTTCGGAGTCGGCCTCGGGACATTTGGCGATACGGTGGCGATGCGGCACAATCTGCCGGGCGCCATCTGGGTGGACAATCATTATCTGAAGCTGGGGGCGGAAATGGGTTTGCCTGGCCTCGCGGCTTTTCTCTGGCTGACGGGAGAGGCTGTCCGGACCGGCTGGATCGGGCGGCGGGAAGTGCGGAATGATTATTATCGCTCATTGCTGACCGGGATTACAGCCGGGCTGGTGGCCGTCAGCGTGCAGAATTTAACGGCCAGCATCTGGGAAGTCCTGATTGTCGGCGCTTATTGGTGGTTTCTGGCGGGAGTGCAGGCGGCGGTCGGGCGCATCGACCGCCTGGAGCGGGAGGGGCAGTAGTTGCGGGAGACATTGATCTGGCATATCACTACCGGCGGCGACCGCGGCGGGGCGAAGACCCATCTCCTGACGCTGCTGCCCCGGCTTAATTCAGAGCGGTGCCGCGTCAAACTCATCTGCCTGAACGGCGGGCCGCTTGCCGCGGAAGCCGGGGAAAGAGGCCTTGCGGTTGATATCTATCCGATGGCCGGCGCGTGGGACTTATCCGTAATCTTCCGTCTGGCCGCGGCGATGCGGCGGGAAAAGGTCGATATCGTCCACACCCACGGCGTCAGGGCCAATTTTTGCGGGCGGCTGGCCGCCCGCCATGCCCGGGTTCCCCACGTGCTGACTACCGTGCACAGTCTGGTGAGTCTCGATTATCAGACGGGATGGCAAAATGCGCTCTCCGGGCTGGCGGAGAAAATAACGGCGCCGCTGACGGACCGGTTCATCGCCGTCTCCGACGCTTTGCGACAGAAGCTGACGCAAGGAGGCACCCCGTCGCGTAAGATCGCTGTCATCCGTAACGGCATCGATACCGGCGTGGGCCGATCGCCTGACTCTGCGGCCGTCGCCGCGGTCCGGCTAAGCCTTGGAATCACGCCGGCGGAGCGTCTCGTCGGCGTTGTGGGCCGTCTGGTGCCGGTGAAAGCATACGACGATTTTCTGACGGCGGCTGCCCGGATTGGCGCCGTCCGGGCGGACGTGAAATTCCTCGTCACCGGTGACGGTCCGGGGGAGGAAGCCCTGCGCGAGCAGGCCCGGGCCCTCGGCATTACCGGGCGGGTCGTCTTCGCCGGTTTCCGGCGGGATGTTCCGCTGCTTCTGGCCGGGCTTGACGTCTTCGTAATTTCCTCTGTTTCGGAAGGATTGCCTCTTGTTCTTCTGGAAGCGATGGCCGCCGGCCGTCCGGTCGTTTGCACGGCGGTAGGCGGAATTCCGGAAGTGGTGACGGATGGTGAAAACGGGCTGCTCGTCCCGGCCCGCGACCCGGCGGCCATCGCCGCCAAAGTGCTCACGGTTTTGGCGGACGCGGAATTGGCCCGGTCCCTCGGGACTCGGGCGAGAACGGCGGTGCGGGAGCGGTTTGACGCCGCCGGGCAGGCCGCGGCGCTGGAAGAGCTGTACCGGGACGTTATCGGCCAGGCAGAGCGTTCTTAGGCGGGGCGCACCGGGTGAAGACAGGGATCGGACATTCATTTGCCGCCGCCTCATTTCTCTTGTCCGGGCGGAACAAAAGGCAGGCTTGCGAACGGAGCGTGGAGATATTGGCACAAGGCAGAATTACCCGGGCGGCCGGCATCATCGTCGCCGCCTCCATTATCAGCAAATTGCTCGGAGTCGTCCGGGAGAGAGTCATCGCGGTCAATTTCGGCGCCGGGATGGTCACCGACGCGTACCTTGTCGCCCTGACCATTCCCAATATCATCATTCTCCTGGCAACCGAAGCGGTCACGGCCGGTTATCTGCCCGTCTTCGCCTCGCTGCTCGCCCGGCGGCGGGAGAAGGAGGCGGGACGTGTCGCCGGCTCACTGACGGCAATCACGGCTGTTCTTCTCGCCGGGCTGAGCCTTACCGGAATAATTCTCGCCCCGGCGCTTGTCCGTCTGGTGGCGCCTAATTTTACGCCGGACGCGGCGGCGGCGGCTGTTTATCTCAGCCGGATTATCTTCCCGGTAATTTTCTTTATGAGCCTGGGGGCTGTCTTTACCGTAACCCTCCAATCGCTGCAGCATTTCACCGTCCCGGCGCTGGCGCCCCTGGCGATGAATGCGGCGATTATCGCGGTCGTCGCCCTCGGCGGCAGCCGTTACGGCGGGGTGAGCCTCGCCTTTGGCACTCTGCTGGGGATGGGGCTGCAGGCGGCCATCCAGCTGCCGCAGCTCTTGCGGCTGATGCGGCAGCGCGGGATTCCCTTCGCATTAAAGGCGGCGGACCCGCAGGTGCGCGAGGTCGGCCGGCTCAGTCTGCCCGTCGTCGGGCGGACGCTGGTGATGCAGGCGTATACGCTGGTGGAGAGGATGCTGGCTTCCGGCCTCGCGGCCGGCAGCATCGCTTCCCTGAATTTCGCCAATAAACTGATGCAGCTGCCTTACGGCGTCTTTGCCACCGCCGTCACCACCGCTATTTTCCCGACATTATCGGAGCAGGCGGCGCGGGATGCCAAGGAGGAGATGGCCGGGACGCTTCTCCACGGCGTCCGGACTGTCGCTCTCATCATCCTGCCGGCGATGGTGGGACTAATCGTCCTGCGGGTACCGATCGTCCGCCTCGTCTTCGAACAGGGTGCTTTTGACGCCGCCGCGACGCAGGCGACGGCCGCGGCTTTGCTTTATTACTCTTTGGGCCTTGCCGGTCACGCCGGCAATCTTGTGCTGACCCGGGCTTTCTTTGCCCTGCACGATACGATGACTCCGCTCAAATTGAGTTTTGCAACGACGGGAATGACGGCCGTCGCCGCCGTCATTCTGGTCCGGCCGCTGCAGCACGGCGGCCTGGCTCTGGCCAATTCCCTCGGGGTTCTGACGGCGACCGGCCTCCTCTATTATAATCTGAAACGGCTGCTGCCGCAGTTGGACAGCCGGGGTTTGCTCTATTCCCTGGGGAAAATCGGTCTTGCTTCCCTGCTGATGGGCGGCGCTGTGAGCGGACTGGCGCTGACGCCGCCGGTTGCCCGGCTCCTGGCGGCCGGGCCGCTGGCCGGGACAGTCTTGCTTATCGCTGCCGGCGGGTTCACTTATTTTCTCGCCTTGCTCCTGCTGCGGGTGGAGGAATTGGCGTGGCTGCTGGCGCTGCTGCGGCAGCGGCGGCCGGGCCGGCGCGGCGCGTAAGAAGATTGTTCCTGAGGGAATCCATGGCAAGGCAACGGAGAAGACGAGTTTAATCCGGCTTGGTGTTTTGTCAGTCAGCCTGTTTTCAGAGCAGGCCAAGATGATTTTAGCGAAGCAGGTGAAGCAAGATGAGAATTCTCGTAACCGGCGGCGCCGGCTTTATCGGTTCCCATATCGTTGATGCCCTGCTGGCAGGGGGCCATGCCGTCGCCGTTCTCGACAATCTGAGCACGGGGCGGCCGGAGAACGTCCCGGCCGGGGTTGCACTATATCAGGACGATATCCGTTCGGCCGCCTGCGGCGCAATCCTGGCCCGGGAGAAGCCGGAATGCATCATCCATCAGGCCGCCCAGGTCAGTGTCGCCAAATCCCTCGCCGACCCGGCCGGGGATGCGGCAATTAACATCGCCGGGACAATTAATCTGCTGGAGCACGCCCGGCGCGCCGGGGTCCGGAAGATTGTCTACGCTTCTTCCGCCGCCGTGTACGGGAATCCGGCCGAGCTGCCGCTGACGGAAACGGCTGCCTGCCGTCCGCTCTCGCCTTACGGTGCGTCGAAGCTGGCGGGCGAATATTATCTTGCTGTTTACGCGGCCAATTACGGTCTCAGCTATACCGCCCTCCGCTACGCGAACGTCTACGGCCCGCGCCAGGTACGGGACGGCGAAGGAGGAGTTGTCACCATCTTCACCGGCGAGCTGCTTGCCGGCCGGAAGCTGACGGTGCACGGGGATGGTGAACAGACACGCGACTTCGTCTACGTAGAAGATGTCGCGGCGGCCAATGTTCTAGCCCTGACCCGGGGCGACAACGCTGTTTACAATATCGGCACCGGCAGCAGTATTTCTCTAAACCGCCTGGCGGCGGAACTGGGCGAGGCGGCCGGCCAGACGGCGAAAATCGCTTTTTCGGCGCCGCAGCCGGGCGATATCCGGCACAGCCGTCTCGCCGCCGCCAGGGCGGCCGCCGACCTTGGCTGGCAGCCGCGCGTTTCTCTTGCGGCCGGCCTGCGCCGGACGGTCCGGAGTTTCCGGGAAGACTGAAGGGGGGAAGGTCATGCTGGATGGAAAAACGATTGTCTGTCTCTCGGCCGTCGACTGGTCGGGCGCGATCTGGGCGCGGCCGCAGCAGCTGATGTCCCGCTTCGCCCGGATGAACCGGGTGCTCTATGTGGAGCCGCCGGTGACATTCCTCTCCCCGCTGAAGAATCGGGCTTTGTGGCGGCGCTTCGGCGCCGCGCGGCGGGGCCCGCGGCCGGCGGCTGACAATATCTTCGTCTGGACGCCGCCCGTGTTCCTGCCTTTCGGCAGCCGTTACCGGGCCGTCAACCGGATTAATCAGCGGCTTCTCGCCCGCAGTCTGCGGCGTGTCCTGGCCGGGCTGGGGATGGAGCGGCCGCTGCTCTGGACGTATCTGCCGAACACGGCCGATTTGCTGGGTCATCTGCCGGCGGAACTCCTCTGCTATGACTGCGTCGACGAACACGCCGAATTCACGGGCTTCAGCCGTGCCGTTGTCCGGGCCATGGAAGATGAGCTGCTGGCGAAAGCCGATGTCGTTTTTGCCTCCGCCCGGACTCTGTACGAGGCGAAAAAAGCGAAGGCGCCCTCTATTCATCTCCTGCCCAACGCGGCTGATGTGGAGCCTTTCCGCCGGGCGACGGCGGAGGAACTGCCGTGCCCGCCGGAGATGGCGGAAATGACCGGACCGGTGCTCGGTTTCGTCGGCGGGGTGCACGATTGGCTGGATCTGGCGCTGCTCCGGGCTGTGGCGGCGGCGAAACCGGAATGGAATTTTGTCTTCATCGGCCCGGTCAATACGGACACGGCGCCCCTTGCGGCATTGCCGAATGTCCGCTTTCTGGGCAGCCGCCCTTATCGGGAAGTGCCGGCCTATGTGCGGCAATTCACGGTCGCCTTAATTCCTTTCAAAATCAATGAGCTGACGGTCAATGTAAATCCGGTCAAGTTGTACGAATATTTGGCGGCCGGGAAACCGGTCGTGGCTACTCCCCTGCCGGAACTGGCGCCGTTCGCCGGCATTATTTACCGGGCCGGCGATCCGGAGAGTTTCCGGGCGGCGGTGGAGAAGGCTATCGCGGAAGATGGCCCGGAACGGCGGGAGCGGCGCTTCACGGCGGCGGCGGCGAATTCCTGGGACGGCCGCTGCCGGGAGATGGCTGACTATCTGGCGGCGGCTTTGGCCGGGCGAGCCGCAGGGGAGAGGTTGAAATGAGCAAGCGGGTAATGGTTTCAGGTTTTTACGGCTACAACAACACCGGCGATGATCTTATTCTGGCCGGTATCATCGCCAGCCTGCGGCGGCAAATACCGGGCGTGGAGATCACGGTGCTTTCGGCCGACCCGGCCCAGACGGCCGCCCGCTACGGCGTGACGGCAGTATATGCGGGACGGCGTCTGGACGGGCTTGGGGCTATCGCACAAGCGATAGGCCGCAGCGACCTGTTCATCCTGGGCGGCGGCGGCTTGCTGCAGGACCGGGAACGCCGCATCGTCCCTTACTGGCTGAGCCGGGTCGGCCTGGCGCGCCTGCTCGGGAAGAAAGTGATGTTTTATGCTCAGGGAATCGGGCCTCTGACGACAGGCCTGGGGAAAGCTTTGGTGCGTCTCGTCGCCAACCGTGTCGATCTGATTACGGTGCGGGATGAGGAGTCAAAGCAGCTCCTGCGGGAGATTGGCGTCATCCGTCCGCCCGTTCTTGTTACTGCCGACCCGGCGCTCTGCCTGGAGCGCCCGCCGGCCGGGACCGGCGAACGGCTCCTCGCCCTCGCCGGGGCAACGGCGGGCGATGCGCCGCTGGTAGGATTCTCTCTTCGTCCCTGGCCCGGGATCGCGGAGCGGACAGCGGCCCTCGCGGCTGCAGCCGACGCTGTCGTTGAACGGCTCGGCGCCCGGGTCGTGTTTATCCCGCTGCAGGCGCCGGGTGACACTGCGGTGGCGGCGGACGTTCGTGACGCCATGGAGCGGCGGGAGGCAGCTTTCGTCCTGGCCGGGCAGCCGGAGCCGATGGAGATTGCCGCCGTCCTGGGGCAGATGAAAATTGTGGTCGGAATGCGTCTCCATTCGCTGATTCTGGCGGCCGGGCAGGGCGTTCCGTGCGTAGGGATCATCTATGATCCCAAGGTGGCCAATTTCGCGCGGCGCGCCGGACTGGGCGATTATCTCTGTGATTTCAGCCGCCTTGCCGCCGGGGGGCTGGCGGAGCGGGTCTGCGCGTTGTGGGAAGATTATGAAACGGCAGTGGGGCGGCTGGGCGTCGCTGCCGCCGCCATGGCGGAGCAGGCGGAGGAAAATGCTCTGCTCGCGGCCGGGCTGCTGGCTGAACAGCGGCCGAATAAGCGCTAATTGGAATTGACGGGATTGGACAGCGTTTTCCTTCCGAACTTTGCTTGAAGAACGGCCTGCTTTCGCCGGAAACGGAGGGCCGCGCCGAAAACGCAGGAAAAGAGCAAGAATGGTGAGAAAGGCAAGAGGGAAGAGACCCAAAAAGGGCTTCTTTTTTGTTAATATATATTGACAATGACATTTATATGATTTATACTGCGACAGGGGCAGAATAAACAGTATACATAATGCCAAGTTGAACGAAGTTTTCCTGTCTGCAAAGAGAATTTTAAACTGGTCCGTTTCTTCTTTTCCCGGTGCTGTTCCGGTTTTGCCCCACGTTATCGGCGGGGACAGAACCGAACCTTTTTGCTTCCAAATACTCATCAATGATGAGCGACTGCAAGGATATGGCTTTGGCATCTCCCCGGAATTATTGTCGTTTCTTCCTGCCGCCGGGCCGGCGCAGACAATCATTGAAAGAGTTGGGAGACAAGGGAATGAATTGCCAGCTTGTCCGGGAAAAAATAAATCTGCCAGATTTGGGCAGAAGGGATTGACGGGGGAGGGTCCGGGATATATAATACAATCACCGACCGACCGGTCGGTTCTGGCTTGTCCGAACCAAAATTCCGAGGAAGGGGTATTAGAATGAGAAAACTTATCGCAGCCTGTCTGTTCCTGCTCCTGCTGCTGCCGGGCCCGGTTGTGGCGGCGGAGATCGCAGCGGCCGGGGCGACTGTCCCGGCAACGGAGGCGGCGCTGGTGGTCGGATACGAAGACATCGCCGGACTGGTGGCGGAGCGCAACCCGGTGATTCGGAGCAACGCCGAAGCTCTGCGGGCCATGGAATACGGCTATGAGTCGCTGGAAGACGGCCTTGCTCTCGCGAGCATGTCGGCCCGGGCTTTCGGCGAGATGGCCGACCGTATCGTTGTCGACCCTGGCGACCTCAATTCATTCATTCTGAAGGAATACTTCACCGGCCAGGAAGCGGCGATGGTCAACTCGGCCGTCGGGATTCTCGACACGCGGGAAGACATGGAGAGAACGATCGGGCGGACGAAACTGCAGATGGAAGCGGCGAATCTGCAGATTATCCGGGCGGCGGAGAATCTTTATTTTACATATCACACTCTGCGGCTGCAGCAGGCGGATCTGACTGATGGCCTGGCCATGGCGGAGCGGCAGCTGAGCGTAACCCGCCTGCGCCGCGAGCTTGGCCTCGCCGCTGATTACGATGTCCTTGCTGCCGCGGCGCAGGCGAAAGAAGCTGCCAATGGCCTTGATTTTTTAACTAAACAGACTGATAACGTCGTGAAGAACTTCAATCTCCTGCTCGGACGGCCGTACGACGCGCCGCTGGAATTGGCAGCGCCGCCGGCCCGGGTGTCGGAGAGTGAAGAGGACAACGGCAGCGCGCCGGATCCGGCGGCGGCCGAGGCGGATTGCTACGAGATCCGTCTGCAGAAATACCGCCTCGGGGACAAGAAAGTTGCCTTGCGGCGGCTTAAGTCGGAGAACGGGATCCGGGACAGTGACATCGAAGACGAGGACAACGATGATGAGCGCTGGTACAACACGGCGCGGCAGTTGTTATCCGAATTGCGGAGCGAAGAGGAAAAATTGAACGAGATAATTCGGAGTTATCATTCCGGACTTGCCCAGGCAGCCCAGACCATTGCCGACAAGACGGCGGCGCTGGAGCTGGAGAAGATGAAATATGAGCAGGAAACGAGGAAGCTGGCGCAGATGACGCTGCGCTGCGAACTGGGGCTCCTGTCCTCTCTCGCCCTGGAAGGAGTCAAATCCGGGCACGCGGCACAAGCGAGAAAGGCGCAAGCGGCGGAATGGGCGCTGCTGCAGGCGGAGAGCGAATATAATTGGCTGTGCAAAGGACTCGCGCCGGCCGCTGCCGGCGGGGCGGCGTTCTAACCTGCCGATGGAAACGATTGGTTTGGAGGTAAGAGAATGAAAAAGCGAATCGGAATTATCATCATCCTGGTACTCTTGGCTGGCTTCGGAGTCGTCCGGGGAATGGCGCGTCCGGGGACACCCGCCGCCGGCGCGGAAGATGAAGCGGCGGCCGGCGTGCCGGTCACGGTCGAACCGGCCGCCCGGCGGACGGTTTCGCTCACGGTCACGCTGAGCGGGAAACTCGCGGCGGACAAAGATGTCATGGTTTTGCCCAAGATGCCGGGCAAAGTGCTCCGGACACCGGTCAAAGTCGGCGACCATATCCGGGCGGGAGAACTGCTGGTTGCTCTCGATCCGGCCGATGTCGACCGCCAGGTTGAGCAGGCGGCGGCCGCGCTCCAGATGGCCGAGGCGGGATATTCCCTAACCCGGCAGAATATTGAAAATGCGCAAACGAATTTGGCGCGGCTGCAGGCGCTGTACGCCGAGGGCGCCATCTCCCAGGCCGAGTTGGAGCAGGCGGAGATGATGGCCTCCCCGGCCAATCTCGCGACGGCAGAGGCTCAGCTCAATCAAGCCAAGGTGGCCTATGAACAGGCGGCTGAGCTCCGGGCCGACATGAATATCACCGCTCCGGTCAGCGGTTATGTCTCCCTCCTGAATGCGACGCCCGGCGCCATGGTTTCAAGTGCCCAGCCGGTGGCTGCGGTCGTTGATATTGATAAGGTTTACGCCGATGTCGCTGTGTCGGAGAACATTGTTAACGTCCTCTCACCCGGCCGGGACGTCGGAGTCGTCGTCCCGGCCGCGGCCGATGCGCCCTTCGCCGGGAAGATCGACAGCATCGGTCCGGCCGCCGACATGAGGACCCAGCTCTATCCGGTGCGGATAGTTGTCGGCAATCCCGACCATGTTCTGAAGCCCGGGATGTTTGCCCGGATGGAGTTCTACACCGATGTTAGGGAGGACGTTATCGCTGTTCCCAGCGAAGCGGTGCTGATGAAGGACGGGAAGACGGTCGTCTTCGTCGCCTTGGATGGCGCGGCCGCAGAACGGGTCGTCACGACCGGTCTGGATGAAGGGAACTACGTCGAGATCACTGCAGGCCTTGAACCGGAGGAAATGGTTATCGTAAAAGGCCAGGATTATGTCAGCGACGGGGAAAAAGTAAGGGTAGTCGGAGGTAACTGAAATGAATCTGTCGGAGTTTTCGGTTAAAAGACCGGTAACGGTTCTGATGCTGATGCTGGTCATTGTTCTTCTGGGGGTGGTTTCGCTCGGGCGGCTGCCGATTGACATGCTGCCGGCGATAGAACTCCCGATTGCCGTCATCCAGACAACATGTTCCGGGATGGGGCCGCAGGAAGTGGAAAAACTGATTACCCGGCCGCTGGAAGAGGCGGTGGCGCGGGCGGAAGGCATTGAGTCGATAAACTCAATGTCGTCGGAGGGCAGCTCGATTATTATCGCCCAATTCGGGTTCGGAACGGACATGAATTTTGCCGCTTTGGACTTGCGGGAGAAAATTGACTTGGTCAAAGGTTTTCTCCCGGCCGACGCCAAAACGCCGAACGTTCTCAAAATGGATATGACGGCCATGCCGGTCGTCGAGGTGGCTCTTTCCAATTCGGGTGATCTGGGCAAGCTCCAGGCGGTGGCGGAGGATATAGTCAAGCCGCGGCTGGAAAGATTGGAAGGGGTAGCGGCTGTCAGTGTTTACGGCGGCTACGAAAATGAAGTTTCCGTGCGGATTAACCAGCTGAAACTGCAGGGTTACGGGATATCGGTAGGTTACGTGGCCCAGATTATCGGGGCGGAGAACCTTAACCTCCCCGGCGGAGAGGTGGAAAAAGGACAGCAGTCTCTGACCATTCGGACGATGGGCGAGTTTGCGTCTCTTGACGATATCCGGCAGCTGACCATCCCTCTCCCCGCCGGCGGCATCGTCACTCTGGCCGATCTGGCCGATGTGCAGTTGCAGCCGGGGGAACAGAGGACTTTGGGCCGGACGAACGGCAAGACCAGCATCATTATTGACGTCATGAAACAGTCGGGAGAAAACTCGGTCCGGGTGGCGGAAGCGGTAAACGCGGAAATCGCCCAACTGCAGAAAGAAAACCCCGGCCTGGGGATTGACAGTATTTTTGACCAGGCTTATTTCATTAAGCTCGCCATCGGCGGCGTTTTCGACAACGCCTTTGTCGGCGGCCTTCTGGCTGTGCTCATCTTGTATCTGTTTTTGCGCAACGCCCGGACGACTCTCATTATCGGGGTGTCGATACCCATATCGATAATCGGGACGTTTACCCTTCTTTATTTCAACGGAGTTACCTTGAACATGATGACTCTCGGCGGGCTCGCCCTCGGCATCGGCATGCTGGTTGACAACTCAATCGTCGTCCTGGAGAACATCTTCCGCTTCCGGCAAGAAGGACATTCCCGGGCCGAGGCTGCGGTCAAAGGGGGAGCCGAAGTCGCCATGGCCGTGACCGCTTCCACTCTGACGACGGTGGCTGTCTTTCTGCCGATTGTCTTCGTTGAGGGTATCACCGCGACTGTCTTCAAGGAACTGGCGCTTACGGTGACCATGTCGCTGCTGACATCCCTCATTGTCTCGCTGACACTCGTGCCGATGCTCTCCGCCAAACTGTTGAAAATTAACGGCCAAAACGGCCCGACGGCCAACCCCCGCCTTTTCGGCCGCTTCCTGGACGGCTTTGAACGGCTCTTCGGCCGTTTGCTGGACGCTTATCGGCGCGTTCTGGCCTGGGCTCTGGCGCACCGCAAAGCGACGGTGGTTATCGGCGTCGTGACGTTTGCAGTGTCGATAGCTTCGATTGTCTTCGTCGGCGCCGAGTTCTTTCCCAGTATGGACCAAGGCTGGGTGACGGCCGACGTCAGCCTGCCGGCCGGCTCGGAACTGGAAGAGACGGATGCCCTGATGCGGATGATTGAAACGAAGACGGAAGGGATTCCCGAAGTCGATAACGTCTTTGTCACCGTCGGATCGGGCGGTGACGCGGCAATGTTCGGCGGCGGGGCAACGAACACCGGAATGATCTATTACAAGTTGAAACCTTTGTCCGGACGCAGCCGGAGCAGCGCCGAACTGGCCGATGAAATCCGGAGCATCGTCCGGGATGTTCCCGGCGCGGAAATCAATGTCCAGCCGATGTCATTCTTCGCTTTCGGCGGCATGGCCGGCGCTCCGGTCAGCATCAGCATCCGCGGTGACGACATTGCCGTTCTGCAGCAGATCAGTGACGACTTCCGGGCCGTCGTCGAAGATGTGGCGGGGACCCGGGAAGTTGAGACGAGTCTTGCGGAAGGGGTGCCGGAAGTCCAGATCGCGGTTGACCGGAAGGCCGCTTCCCAATACGGCCTCACGGCCGGCCAAATTGCCGGGGAAATCAGAGGCGTTCTGAGCGGGGTAACTGCCAGCCGTTTCAAATACGAAGGGGAAGAAATAAACATCGTAGTCAGCGGTGACGCCACTTACAGCAACAGCATCGCCAATCTCGGCCAGACGCCGGTTTCGACTCCTCTCGGTGTGAGCGTTCCTTTGGATCAGGTGGCGGAGATTACCGTTTCCCGCGGGCCGATCACCATCAGCCGCGAGAAACAGTCCCGGGTCGTGACGGTGACAAGCCAGATTTTCGGCCGTGATTTGCAGAGTGTTTCCCGGGATATTGCCGCCCGGCTGGCTGAATATGAAATGCCCCAGGGGTACGATTACTCCTTCGGCGGTGAGCAGAAAGAACTTACGGACGCTTTTTCGGATCTTCTGCTCGCTTTGGCGCTGGCTGTCATTCTGGTGTATATGATCATGGCGTCCCAGTTCGAAAATCTGCTTCACCCCTTCGTCATCATGTTCTCGATGCCGCTGGGGTTTTCCGGGGGGATACTGGGTCTTTTCCTGACTGGTAAATCCCTGAGCGTACCGGCCTTCATCGGCCTCATTGTCCTGGCCGGCATCGTCGTCAACAATGCAATCGTTCTTATCGATTACATCAATATTCGGCGGCAGCAGGGCGAAAGCCGCAAGGAGGCTATTATGCAGGCCGGCCCAATCAGGCTGCGGCCGATCTTGATGACTACCCTGACAACAGTTCTCGCTCTTTTCCCGCAGGCGTTCGCGCGCGGGGAAGGGGCGGAAATGGGTACACCGATGGCGGTGGTTGTTATCGGGGGATTGCTGCTGTCGACGTTGCTGACCCTCGTCTATATCCCGGTTATCTACACCATTGTGGAAGACTGCGGCGGTTATTTCCGGGCCGGGCTGGCGCGGTTGCGTCCGACCGGGCGGCAGATCTGAGCGGACGGAGGCGCTAAGATGACGCTGAGCGACAAAAAAAGGAACGAGATTATCGAGGCGGCGCTCAAGGTCTGCGCCGAGCAGGGCTTTGAGCGCGCCAAGGTTAGGGATATTGCGCGGGCGGCTGGAATCGGGAAGGGAACGATTTACGAATATTTCGCCAGCAAGGAAGAATTGTTCGCCGAAATGCTCCGCGTCAGCATCGCGCGCCTGCGGGCGGGAATGGAGGAAGCGCTCGCCGCCGGCGCTGACTTCCGGGCGAAGCTCCTTGCTTATGCCCGCTTTCATCACCGGTTCCTGAATGACCAGATCGACACGCTGCTGCTCTTCTCGCAATTCAATTTCTTTTCGGAGACGACCCGGCGTTTTCTGCTGGAGCAGCAAATTCTTGTGTTCCGGCAGCTGGCGGAGTTGGTGGAGGAAGGCGTCGCGAGCGGCCAGCTTCGCGCCGACGTCGACCGGGAGGCGGCCGTTCTGGTTATCGTTGGTACGGTTGGCCTGCACAGCGCCAAAAAAGTTCTTATCGACGCCGACGGGGCGGCCGATTATGCGGGGCTCGTCGACACGATCATCAATGGGCTGCGCTGAGGCGGTTATGGCCAGAAGGAAGATTGCCGGAAAAACGGCAATCTTCCTTTTTTTATGGACAATTTCCCGCCTGAACTATATAATGTAATTAAACATATGAGCAATTATTCATATATAATAAAGGGGGTTGTGTGATGGCCAGGGAAGACAGATGCGAAGTCATCGCGGTCGACCCGGCGCTGGTCGGGAATGTCCGGCGTTGCCTGCTGCCTGCCGGGACGGTCCTCGGGCTGGCGGAATTATTCAAGGTGCTGGGCGACCCGACCCGCATTCGGATTATCCATTTACTGTCGCTGCAGGAGATGTGCGTCTGCAATATTGCTGCTGCGCTGGATATGAGCCAATCGGCGATATCGCACCAACTGCGGCTGTTGCGCAGTTTCCGCCTCGTTAAATACCGCAAGGAAGGGAAGAGCGTCTTCTATTCCCTGGACGACGACCATATCCACAGCCTTTTCGCCCAGGGGCTCGAGCATCTCCGGCATGCATAAGCAGCCGGAGGGGGCAACAAAACCAACTTTATTCGAAGGAGATGACGCAATGGCGGGCAGAAGGGAATATGCTTTGGGCGGGCTGCACTGCGCCGGTTGTGCGGCCGAAATTGAAGCGCAAATTAAGGCATTGCCAAGCGTCAGTCGGGCGGACCTGAATTTCGGGGCCGGGACGCTCACGGTCGAAGCGGACGGCGCTGAGCCCGGAGCCGTCACGGCTGCGCTTAAGGAACTTATCGCCGAGATTGAGCCGGGAGTGACTGTCCGGGAGAAAACGCCGACGCAAGCCCCCCGGCACGTTTATCGGCTGACAAATCTTGACTGCGCCCATTGCGCCGCCAAAATCGAAGCTGCGGTTCGGGAACTGCCCGGAGTGGAAGATGCCGCGCTTGCTTTCATGACCCGCGAGCTGCGGGTGGGATCACGACGGGACCCGGCAGTGCTGGAAGGTGAGATTCGCCGGGTTGTTGCCCGTTTTGAGCCGGTGGTGACCGTCGTCCGGGCGGACCGGGAGAAGGACGCCGCCCCGGCGGCAGAAACGGGCGGCAAAGGGAGTTTGTACCGTTTGGGACTCGGCGTCCTCGTCTATTTCGCCGCGCTTGTTCTGCCTCTGCCTGCCGCTGTCCAAATCGGGTTCTTCAGTCTCAGTTATCTGTTGACGGGCGGCGGCGTTTTGCTCCGGGCGGTCCGCAACCTTGCCCGCGGGCAATTCCTCGACGAGAATTTCCTGATGGCCGTCGCCACCGTCGGCGCCTTTGCCATCCGGGAATACCCGGAAGGTGTCGCCGTGATGCTCTTCTACCAGATTGGCGAAATGTTCCAGGCGGCAGCGGTGGATCGTTCCCGCCGCTCCATCCGGGCCCTTCTCGATATCCGGCCTGATTACGCCAATTTGGAGCAGGACGGGGCGATCGTCCGGGTCAGTCCCGAGGCGGTTGCCGTCGGCGCGGCAATTATCGTCCGGCCGGGGGAAAAGGTGCCCCTTGACGGGATAATCCGGACGGGGACGTCCTTCGTCGATACTTCCGCTTTGACCGGAGAGTCAGTCCCGCGGGCCGTGGGACCGGGGGACGAGATTCTGGGCGGTTCGATAAATGCCGGCGGCGTCCTCCTGGCGACGGTAACAAGGGAGTACAGCGACTCGGCCGTGGCCAAAATCCTTGATCTGGTACAGAATGCCGGCAGCAAGAAGGCGCCGACAGAGAACTTCATTACCAAGTTTGCCCGTTATTACACCCCGGCCGTCGTCGGGATTGCCGCGGCGCTGGCGGTCATTCCTCCCTTGGTTCTCCCCGGCGCGGATTTTGCCGAATGGCTGTACCGCGGCCTTGTTTTTCTGGTCATTTCCTGTCCCTGTGCCTTGGTGATTTCCATTCCCCTCGGCTTCTTCGGCGGTCTTGGCGGCGCCTCCCGCCGGGGCATCCTGATCAAGGGCGGCAATTATCTGGAGGCTTTGAACGATGTTGACACGGTTGTTTTTGACAAGACGGGCACATTAACCCGCGGTGTATTCAAAGTGACGGCGGTTGTTCCGGCTCCGGGGATGACCCGGGAGAACCTTCTGGCGGCGGCCGCGCTCGCGGAGGCTCATTCCGGTCATCCGATTGCGAAGTCAATCCGGGAAGCATACGACGGGGAAATCCCGCCGGTGAAGGTTACTGCTTATGAGGACGTCGCGGGGCAGGGTGTCCGGGCGATGACGGAGGAAGGCATTATCCTTGCCGGCAGCCGGGCCTTGCTTGAGCAGGCCGGGGTTTCTTTGGCGGCGGCGGAGCCGGCGGGGACGATTGTCCATGTGGCGGTGAACGGAAGTTACGCCGGTCACCTTCTCATCGCCGACGAGATCAAGGCGGACAGCGCCGCGGCCGTGCGGGAGCTGCGCCGCCGCGGGGTAAAACGAGTCCTGATGCTCACGGGCGACAGTCCGGCCGTCGCGGCTCGCGTCGCCGGGAAATTGGCGTTGGACGGATATTTCGCCGGAGTCCTGCCCCATGAGAAAGTGGCGAAGCTGGAGGAAATCGCCGGGACGAAAGGCAAAGGCCATCTCATCTTCGTCGGCGACGGCATCAACGATGCTCCTGTGCTCGCCCGGGCCGACGTCGGGGTGGCGATGGGCGGGCTCGGTTCCGACGCCGCCATTGAAGCGGCCGACGTGGTAATTATGACGGATGAGCCGTCGAAACTGGCCGAAGCGATGCGGCTCGCCGGCCGGACACGCGCCATCGTCTGGCAGAATATTATTCTGACACTCACCGTCAAAGGCGCTGTGCTGGCGCTTGGCGCCGGCGGCATCGCGACATTGTGGGAGGCGGTTTTCGCCGATGTCGGTGTGGCCGTGCTCGCCATTCTGAACGCCATGCGGGTGCTCCGGCCAGGAAAGGCTGAACTAACCTAATCCGGGAGGACGCTGGCCGTCCTCCTTTTGTTTTTGCTTGTGGCCCCGGTGTTGATGCGTAACTGCCCGGCCGGCGGTCGGTGCCGGAGTGCTGGGGCGGGCGACTTCTTTATCCGGGTGTAATGCCCGGATAAATTTTTTGCGAAACAGGGTGGTCTCGACACATTGCAGCATAATATCCCCGGGACATGCCTGTATAATATTACATGTGCTGACTTGCACCCGCCAGTTTTCGGCGCGGAAAGAAGTTAAAAAAGTGTCGGAAACGACCGTCCGGCGCAAGCGGCGGGGCGGCATCATTGGACGAAACAGAGGAGGAAGGCGCATGGGGGAAAAGAAAGTACGAATCGTTATTGCCGACGACAGTCAGGAATTCCGGCAGGTTCTCAAAGATTATCTTTGCCGGCAGCCGGACATGGAAGTGACCGGCGTTGCCGGCAACGGGGCCGAGGCGGTGGAAATCCTGCCCGGCGCGGACGCGGACGTGCTGCTGCTCGACAATATCATGCCGCACCTCGATGGCATCGGGGTGCTGGAGAGAATGCAGCAGATGCAATTGCCGCACCGGCCGAAAGTTATCATGCTCACCGCTTTCGGTCAGGAGAATGTTGCCCGGCAGGTCATGGCGACGGGGGCGGATTATTATATCATGAAGCCGTTTAGTCTCGATACTCTCGCGCACCGGATTCGCCAGATCAGCAGCGGCCAGGCACCTTGCAGTTATGCTCCCGCGCCGCTCCCGGACGGGCGCCGTGACC
Source organism: bacterium (assembly GCA_050943375.1). GTDB lineage: Bacteria > Bacillota > SLNR01 > SLNR01 > JBMNPB01 > JBMNPB01. The sequence continues at coordinate 39,103 of JBMNPB010000007.1, read as the reverse complement.
CAGGTGAAGAGGTGACCAATCTAATTCGCGATATCGGCGTGCCGGCCCATATTAAAGGTTATCAGTATCTGCGGGCGGCCATCCTGCTCGCTTTGGAGGACATGGAAATCATGGGGGCGGTGACGAAGGAACTGTACCCGTCTGTCGCTAAACGCTTCGCGACGACTCCTGAACGGGTGGAACGGGCGATTCGTCACGCCATCGAGGTTGCCTGCGACCGTGGTAACGCCGATTTACTCAGGGCGTTGTTCGGGCAGCAGAGGATGCGGCAGAACAAGCCGACCAATTCCGAGTTCATCGCTACCGCTGCTGACAAGTTGCGGATGCAGCTGAAGGTGAGTTAGTGGCAAGAGACAGCGGAAGTAGGAGAGACATCCCGGAAAGGTGTCTCTCTATTAATTTGGGCGGTATCGGCGTATCCTACCGACAGTACGGCAAAGGAGCAGGCTAGATATTCATGAAAGTTTGATTTAAACTTACAATTGTTGACAGGTTGGTCATCACCGGCGTATGATATTGGCGAAGGGTGGTCTAATGCAGAGATCTCTTCCTGGCACATAACCCAACTGAAGACCGGAAGCGGCTTTACAAGGCGTATTGGTCTGCTTGTTTAAGCTTGCCGACGGGCATGCGTTAAGAACATATGGCATCTTGAATATATGCATTTCCGGCTGCGGCAATTTTGTTCACGGTTTTCGTTATGCGGTGGCAAAGGTTTGAAAGAAAGGAAAGACCGTGGGAGTATGTTTGCCAGCGGTCCTTGTTTACTTGGCGCCAGTAAATTTACCGATATTCTTAGTATGCATCGAGCTTATGGTGTGTGAATATTGGCAAAGTCACCTGACTTTTGCCGGAGTTTATCCTTGCTTGCAAATTGCTCAATACCTGACACAAATCTTATGAAGAGAAGGTGCCGAAATGGGAGAGAACTACGCTGCTCATCTGGCAGCGCAGAGAAATATTACAGAATTACTCCGTTAAAGATTGTTCCGCAGCCGGGCGGGTGGTCGGCTCTGGCCTTCCGGCTGGAGACTTTCGACGGTATGTATTTCCTGAAAGCATACAGCAAAGAAAAGAGCTCTACGGCCAGACTCACTGCCCCGGCGCAGTTCTATCTTCCTGTTGCCAAATGGCTGCATGACCACACTTCTCTTCAGGGGAGAATCGTCAACCCAGTTGTTACGGTTGATGGGAAATACATCTGCGAAGACGATGCCTATTACTACATGCTCTTCGACTATATCGAAGGGGTCACGGTTGGTGACAACCGGCTTAGTGCAGACCAGATGGCGGATCTGGGAGAAGTAGTTGGTCGCTTGCATAGCGCCACACCCAATGTACCGCTTCCGGCCGGCGGTTTATCCGAGGACTATACTTTGCCGTTTTGCGGGCTGGATGCTTACTTAGAACTTGAATTAAGTGATGCGCCGGAAGATATCCGGGTAGTCATCGAACCAAATATCGATTCAATTTTGAAAATGAGCGGGCGGGTAAAACAATTGACCGACAGTACCAAAGCCGAAGCACATCGCTTTGTGCTGTGTCATACTGATATTCACGGCTGGAATCTGATGGTTAGCGATCGTCTGATCTTGGTTGACTGGGAGAACCTGAAACTGGCGCCGCCGGAGCACGATTTGTATATGCTCCTGCCACGGCCATACGTGCAGGATTTTATGGGCGCATACCGCAGATACATGCCCGAATACTGTGTCAGCGAGAGGCTGCTCGAGTTCTATACAATCCGCCGTGAGCTGGAGGATATCTGGGAGTGGATCAAGCAACTGCGCTACGACCATCCGGATGAAGCAACCCGTGGCAGTGCTTTACACTGGCTGCGGGTGAATGTGGACAGCATTGTTAAAATGGCTTCAATGCGGAGAAGATATGGGTCAATATAACAGGGTACTGAATTTTGACAATGCAGAAATAATACTTATTATCATTTAGATTGAAAGGATTCCTAATGAAATTGAAGAATTCAATGTTCAGCTACCAATTACTCATTAAAGATAGAGGAGGGGTAATTAATGCTGGTTGGCAACAAAGCGCCGTCGTTTAAGGCTAAAGCATTCCACAAAGGCGAATTCAAGACAGTATCTCTTGAAGACTACGAAGGCAAATGGGTAATCGTCTGTTTTTACCCTGGTGACTTCACCTTTGTCTGACCGACGGAGTTATCAGGCATAGCCGTTGGCTATGATGAGCTGCAGAAACTGAACGCCGAAGTTCTTTCGGTCAGTACTGACAGTGTTTACTCGCACAAGATTTGGAATGAAACAGAATTATCGCATATGGTTGAGGGCGGTATTCCTTACCCAATGCTTTCGGATCAGGGCGGGAAAATCGGATCCTTGTATGGAGTGTACGATGAAGAAGCCGGAGTTAATATTCGGGGGCGTTTCCTGATTGATCCGAATGGAATCATCCAGGCGGCGGAGGCTTTAACCCCGCCGGTTGGGAGGAACCCGCGTGAATTGCTGCGGCAGCTGAAAGCATATCAGCATCACCAGGCTACCGGCGAAGTAATGCCGTCAGGCTGGGAGGAAGGGAAACCGACGCTTAAGGTTGTGCCGGGACTCGCCGGTAATGTCTGGCGGCAGTGGAAGCCGGAAAAATAGAATATGTTGGAGATTGGTGAGATCTTGGGTATTTGTCTGCTGTATTGAAAGACAATACTTAACCGCGGAGGTCAATTCGAGATTCGAAGATCTATTTCCGGTATTCAGGTGCAGGAGTGAGCACGGGGAAAACCCGTGCCTCGCTCCTGCACCTTTTTGTCCCAACTCCAATACTATAATTCAGGACAATGCACTACGCTTTAACGATTATAGTATAAGGAGGCAGGGATACGTGGCACTAAAAGGTTCAATTCGCAGGATGTTCCTGGGCGGGAATACGGCAGAGGGCTTTTTCTCGTTCTTCAATTATCTTATTGAACCGGATGCGGCGCGTATTTTGGTATTGAAGGGAGGACCGGGAGTCGGCAAATCCTTTTTCATGCGCCGAATCGCTGAAACGATGCTGGAGCGGGGCTACGATGTGGAGGCGCATCATTGTTCCTCGGATAGCGGCTCTCTCGACGGTGTGGCCATCCCGGCGATTAGGGTGGCATTAGTCGACGGTACAGCCCCTCATGTGGTTGATCCGAAGTATCCGGGTTGTGTCGATGAGATCATTAATCTCGGCGACTACTGGGATGAGGCGGAGCTGCGGGCCGGAAAGGCCCGAATTCTTCGGGTTACCCGAGAAGTCGGACGCTCCTTCGCCCGGGCTTACCGTTATCTGCGGGCGGCGAAGGCGGTGCACGACGACTGGGAGTCCGTCTACACTGAGAATCTGAACCCGGCGGTCGCGAACGCAAAGGCGGCGGCACTGATCGAAGAGATTATCCCGGCGGCCGGAAAGCCGGGCGTCGCCGGCAAAGAGCGCCATTTGTTCGGGAGCGCCATCACCCCGGACGGACCGGTCAATTTTCTGGATACCCTTATTGAACCGTTGGCTGCAAAATACGTACTCAAGGGTGAGCCGGGCACCGGTAAATCTACTCTGCTTGTCAAGGTGGCGGCGGCGGCCGTCGCGAAAGGGTACGACGTGGAAATGTTCCATTGCTCCCTCGACCCGCGGCGAATTGAGCATCTCGCCATCGGGGAACTTGGCGTGGGAGTGACGGTGGCGGCGGAGCCGCACATTGCACCGGTGACGAACGTTCGGCGGGTCATTAATATGAATGATTGTATCGACATGGAAGCGGCGGAGCAGACGGCCGATCTCCTTTCGGACAATCGGCGCCTTTGCTCTGAACTGATCGACCGGGCGGTAGAGGCCGTGGCGCAGGCGAAAAAGCTCCACGACGTCCTGGAGGCATATTATGTCCCCCATATGGATTTTGCCGCCATCGGCGCGCTGCGCGAGAAGACATTGGACCGTATTTTCGCCGACGTCAAGGCGTTCAGATAAGGACAGGGAAGAAGCCGCCGCGGCGGCTTCTTCCCTGTCCGGGGGAAATTGTGATAATATCCCAGCGGAATTAGGACATAAGTCTTTCAGCATCTTGTGGCGATAATCATAGAATGTAATGATACAGGGGTCAAAAAGCGGAGAAGGAGGGTGCCAGAGTGGGACAAATGGTCTATAAACATACGCAGGAAATGAAGAAGCTGGGGAAATTGTACCTGGCGGAAAACCATTATCTGCTGAGTGAAGTGCGGCCTGATTCGTCCGCCGTTTCTGCCCGGGAGTACCTGAGGGATAACGGTCCGTGGAGAGAATCGGTCCGGGCCAGACCGACCAACCTTAAATCAGTTTAGCGGCAATCTGTCCGGCAAAGGCGGGAGGCTCCCGAGAATGGCTCCCGCCTTTTGGCTGTATCGGGTTAAAAGGGATAGCGCACCGGCGTGTGGAATAAATCAAAGATAGGATTACTTACGGACCAAAGCCTTCGCCGAAGGTGGTGAGGCGCTATGCGCCGGATGAAGAAAACTTTGGCGGTCCTCCTGCTTCTGTTCATTGCCGGGGCGAGCGCCGCAGCTGAATTTGCGGCGTTGACCGCCTTGCCGGCAACTGGAATCTGGCGGACTGTGATGCAGGCCGATCCGCTACAGGCGGCCGGCTGTCTCGCCGAGTTCCTTTTGCGCCGTTCGGCGCAGGCGCTGGGTGATCCTTACACCATGTACATGGACAGCGAGGAATACGCAACTTTCCTGACTGAGACGCTCGGCACTTACGGCGGTATCGGAGTTGTGATACAGGAAGACGGCACTAATACCCTGATTGCGGCGGTCTACCCAGACAGCCCGGCCGCCCGGGCCGGCATCCGACCCGGCGACGTGATTATGACGATTGACGGGCAAGACGCTGTCGGTTCTTTTGCTACTGCGGCCGATCTGCTGCAAGGCGAGACAGGCACGCCGGTCGTCCTCGGGCTGGAGCGGAACGGGGTGGTAATTGGTCCCCTCGTCCTCGGCCGGGAAATCATCCGGATCAACCCGGTGGAGGCCAGAATTATCGGCGGCGATATTGGATATGTGTCCATCGCCTCGTTCAATGAGCACGCCCAAGTGAATTTCGTCCGGGAACTGAACGAATTTCAGGCGGGCGGGGTGAAGGGAATCATCTTGGACCTGCGGGGCAATCCCGGCGGGCTCCTCGGGCAGGGAGTGGCTGTCGCCGACGCCTTGCTGCCGGCCGGACCGATCGTACACATCCTCAGCCGGAACGGGCAGCGGGAAACACTGCGGGCGGAAGGGGAAGGGCTGGCGCTGCCGCTCGTTATCCTCGTCGACGGCAGGACGGCCAGTACGGCCGAGATTGTAGCCGGGGCAGTACAGGATAGCGGCGCCGGTCTTCTCGTTGGCACCCGGACGTTCGGCAAAGGAACCATTCAGACTCTGTACGGATTGGGGGACGGCGGGCTGAGAGTGACTGTTGCCAGTTATCTGACGCCGGACGGGCGGCGCATCGAAAGAGAAGGAATCAAGCCGGACCGGTTTGTCCCGGCTGGATCGGGCGAGTCCGGGGACAGACAACTCGCGGCGGGAATCGCCGCAATTGAAGCATTGCTGAACTAAAACCGGAGAGCGAAGGCTCCCCGGTTTTCTCAGACAATCAGTTCGTCGCCGCCGCCGCGGGCGATAATAATTTCGTTTTGTTCTTCCAGCTTGCGAATGATATTGACGATTTTCTGCTGGGCGTCCTCAATGTCACGCAGCCGGACCGGTCCGAGAAAACTGATATTCTCGTCCAGAGTTTCGACGGCGCGTTTGGAGAGATTCCGCGTAATTATTTCTCTGACATCCTCGCTTGCCGTCTTGAGCGCGAGCGGCAAATCCTTCAACAGATCGATTTCCCGCAGGACGCGCTGGATGGAGCGATCGTCCAGGGTGACGATATCCTCGAAAACGAACAGCCGCCGCTTGATTTCCTCGGCCAGGCCCGGATCCCGCACTTCCAGGACATTCATGATCGTCCGCTCCGTGCCGCGATCGACCCGGTTCAGAATGTCGACGACGGAGCCGACACCGCCAGTTGCCGTGAAATCTTGCGGGGCGAGGGAGGCGACTTTGTCTTCGAGCACTCTTTCGACTTCACGGATTATTTCCGGTGAAGTCCGGTCCATCATAGCGATGCGTTTGGTGACATCGATCTGGATTTCCGGTGCCAGGGAGGAAAGAATCGCCGCTGCCTGCTCCGGGTTCAAATGTGCCATGACGAGGGCGATGGTCTGAGGATGCTCATTCTGGATGAAGTTCAGAAGCTGGCCCGGATCAGTCCGCCGGGCGAAATCGAATGGCCGCACTTGAAGCGACGTGGTCAGGCGGTTGATAATATCAACAGCCTTGTTTTCGCCCAGGGCTTTTTCCAGGACTTCCTTGGCATATTCGACACCGCCCTGTGCGATATAGTTCTGGGCCAAGCACATGCTATGGAATTCCTCGAGAATTTTTTCTTTTGTTTCCGGGGCGACCCGGCGTTGATTGGCGATCTCCAGCGTAATCCGCTCGATTTCGTCATCCCGAAGATACCTGAAAATGCGAGCCGAAACTTCCGGGCCGAGTGAAATCATCAATATGGCGGCTTTTTGCGCCCCACGGGGCGAACCGGAACGGGACATGGCATCCGACCTCCAGCCTGTCAGCGGCAAATTTACCATAATTGTATTGCTGAATAATTCGGCGGTGATCGCCAAATACCTGCCAGGCGGGCGGCCGCTCAGCCGGCCCGGCGTTATTTTTTCAAAAAAAGGACGGTTTTTTGCCGATTTGGGAGGAAAGGGAAAGAATGTAGCGAATATTATTCCCATTTAATATCGGTTTTCCGATGTTATCAGAGACAGCAAGGGGAGTGCTTCGCGTGCGACGCTCCCCTTGTTGTTTTGTCCGAAAAAACATCCGGGCGTTTGCCCGGATGTCTCAACCTGATTTATTATGCGGCCGCTTTCTTATTTTTGCCCATCGTTTCTTTTGCGAAGCAGAGGGCGACGGTCCCGACAACCATGCTGCAGAAGAGGAATTTAAAGCAGGCCGAGTACGCTTCTACCGGGTAAATGTTGGGGCCGATTTGTTGATAACTATTGATAATCATGCCGGTGATGACCTGATAGATGGCTCCGCCGAACATAACGAAGAAGTTGTTGATGCCGTTCACTGTCCCGGTGAGGGTAGGCGGGAAAAGCTCCTTAACCATGGCGAGACCGGCCATGCCCAGACCCCCCGAAGCCCCAAGGAGGAAGAACCAGACATAGAGAAAAGCGGGAGTGACGGTTCCGGTCATGAAAGCGAGAGGAATGTAACCCAACGTGCTCAGAGTGGCGGCGAAAATGGTGATACCTTTGCGGGAGCGGAACACTTTGTCGGAGAGGTAGCCGCCGATAGCCGGTGTGACAATACCTCCGAGCGCGACCATCATCAGAATATTCCCGGCCCGGATGGTATCGACGCCGACGATTTGCTGCAGGAAAGGCGCGCCCCAAAGGCTCTGCAGCGACATCAATACTCCGTACGACGAGAAACTCCGGATGGCCATCGGCCAGAAATATTTGTTGCCGAGGACAGTTTTGATGGCCGCGGAGATGGAAGGGGGTTTTTCCGCCGCGCGCTGATCTTCGGGCACATTGTCGATTTCGTCGAGAGTTGGGTAGCCCATATCGCGCGGGGAGTTCCGCACGACGGCGTAAACCAGGAAGGCGAGGGCGACGGAGATGATACCGATGACGCCAACAGACCACCGCCAGCCGAAAGCGACGAGCATGAGGGCGAGCGGCGTGGAGGCAACGAGACCGCCGATATTACCGGCCGAGACGAGCATTCCCGTAGCCGTCGCAAATTCATTCGGCCGGAACCAGACGGCGAAAATTTTCAGCGTCGGCACATAGATGAGGGAGAGACCGAGCCCAATCAGCAGACGGGCAACGAGGAGCACCTGAAAATTGGGCGAAACGGCGAACAAAATCGCTCCTGTACCTGCGAGGGCCATCGACAGCGTCGCCATTTTGCGCGGACCGACGGTATCGGCGAGGACTCCGGCCGGCAACTGCATCAGAGAATATGGATAGAAATACATGGAGCCAAGGATGCCCATGGCGGCCGCGTTAATGCCGAACGTATTCATCAGATCCGTCGTCATGATGGACGGGGACAGGCGATGGAAAATAGAAAACATATAGCCTGTCGCCAGGACGCCGAAAATCACCCACCGATATGACAGCATTTTTTGGACCAAGCTTTTTTCGGCGGTAATTTCTGCGGTGCGGGACATAAAAAACGCCTCCTTGAATTAAATATAATGACGACAACGATTATATCAATTCGATATATTTTTGGCTACTCCTTTTGAAAAAGAAGCTGAGAATCATAATAAATCGAATAATGTCGAAATATCTGGCATAATGATTCTATCGCACCTGCTTCGCCCGCGCAATGGTAACTCTTTCTTCCGGCTCAGTATTAACATGTCCATTTTGGGCGGGAGAAGGAAAAATTTTCTCATTGTCGAAAGCTACACTAGCAATACAGGGAACGGTTCAGCCAAGGAGCGGCCGGCGGAGACTTGATTTGAGCGGAGCGGAGACTGATGCTGCCGCGGCACTATCCCGTCGGAATATTGCGTCGGGACAAAGCCGCAGAAGTAACGCTTGAGGGGGAAGGAACGTGGCAAAAAGTCAAATCACCATTCTTGTGGCGGATGACCAAAAAGGTGTAAGAAGATTGTTGTCGGAAGTATTCAGGCGCGATGAATACATTGTCCATCTTGCCGCTGATGGCCGCGAGGCGATAAGACAGGTGCAGCAGTTCAATCCGGACATCATGCTGCTTGATATGAAAATGCCCGGCATGGACGGTCTGGCTACGCTGCGGGAGCTTCGGCAGCACGGGCTGCAAATCTGCGTCATCCTGATGACCGCTTACGGCGAGCTGGAGATAGTTAAGGAAGCGATGTCGCTCGGCGCGCGCGCACATATCACAAAGCCTTTCGACGTGAACGAACTGAAAGATTTGGTCGGCCGGCTGGTGGCGGAGCAAAGGGAGAAAGAATAAATTAGGCTGAGAGGATATTTCCTGACCGTGCCGAAATACTACGTCGTGAGGGGGGATGGTGTTTGAAGCTGTTGGCAGAAAAGTATTTGGCGCTCCGTTGTTCATTATGCGGCAAACTTGATTATCACGTTCTCTCGCTTTTTTCCTTCTCGGGGAAGAAAACGCACCACATTCACTGCCAATGCGGTTTTCGGAAAGCAATTGTCGGCACTAAAGACCACAAAAATTTCTGGCTACAGATTCCCTGCGTTGTTTGCGAGACGGATCATCTTTTTCGGTTCACGGGCGAAGAGCTGTGGACGAGCGAACTGGAAGACATGCTTTGTCCGGGCTCCGGCCAGGAATTGGGCTTTCTCGGCAGCGAATCGCAAGTACGGGCAGCAGCCGAGTTTTGGGATGACGAGACCACCGCCGGTTTTGACGATTATTTCGTTAACCCGGGAATAATGTTCGAAATTCTCAATCATCTGCATGATATCGCTGAAAAGAAGGGGTTATATTGTCAGTGCGGGAACCGGAAAATTGAAGTGGAGTTGTATCCGGAACGGTTGGAGTTGCGTTGCCCGCAGTGCAACAGCTGCAGCATCATCTACGCGGAAACGGACGACGATTTGCGGGTGGTGCAGAAGTTTGAGAATATTGAAATGGTCGAACATGGTTTTGCGTATCTGGATGCGAGCAATTTCCGGCCGTTGCGCCGGCGGAAGCATTGACAATGATATGGAAGAAGGGGTAGCGAAATGCCATTGGTGACAGTCGCGCAAATGCTCAAAGATGCGGAGGCAGGCGGTTATGCCGTTGGCGCTTTCAATATCAACAATCTGGAATTTGTCCAAGGTGTTGTTGAGGCGGCGGAAGAGGAACGCGCTCCCGTAATTTTGCAGGCGAGCGAAGGCGCCATCAAATACGTCGGCATTGATTACGCCGTTGCCATCGCCCGGATCGCCGCCGAGATGGTCTCCGTCCCCGTGGCCATTCATCTTGACCACGGGCACAGCTTCGAACAGGCCATGCAGTGCATTCGGGCCGGATTTAGCTCTGTTATGGTCGATGGTTCCAAGTATCCTCTGGATGAGAACATTGAATTGACCAGGAGAGTGGTCGAGGCTGGCCATGCCGTCGGTGTCTCGGTGGAAGGCGAGTTGGGAAAAATCACTGGGACCGAAGACAATGTTTTCGTCAGCGAGCGGGAATCTCTCTTCACGGACCCGGCAGAAGCAGAAAGATTTGTCCGGGAGACCGGAGTCGACTCAATTGCTGTGGCGGTCGGCTCGGCTCACGGCCACTATAAATTGGAGCCGAAACTTGATTTTGACCGGCTGACCGAAATTCGCCGCCGTGTCAATATTCCGATTGTCCTGCATGGCGGCTCAGGAATTCCGGACGAAAGCGTCCGCCGTGCGATTGGGCTCGGTGTCCGCAAAGTCAATGTTAATACCGACAATATGCAGGCGTTCACTGACAAAATGAGGGAGATCCTTGCCGCCGACCCGGGAATATTCGACCCACGCAAAGTATTGGGTCCGGCCAAGGAAGCGATGAAAGTCGTTATCCGGCAGAAAATCGGAGTTTTCGGCTGCAACGGCAAAGCTTAGAGCAGAAAAAAACCTGCTCTTCTTTATCGGACACCGGCAGAAGGAGTGACGATTTTGGAAAGAGAACTGGCCTTGGAATTTGTGCGGGTTACTGAGGCGGCCGCCATCGCCGCGGCGCGCTGGATGGGCCGCGGCGATAAGGAAGCAGCCGATGGTGCCGCCGTTGACGCCATGCGGGCCGTTTTCGACACGGTGCAGATTGACGGTGTCGTCGTCATCGGGGAAGGGGAAATTGACGAGGCGCCGATGTTGTATATCGGTGAGCGGGTCGGTTCCGGCAAGCCGCCTCTCGTCGATATTGCCGTCGATCCCTTGGAAGGGACGAATTTGGTGGCGAAAGGCCTGCCCGGTGCAATTGCGACGCTCGCGGTAGCGGAGCGAGGCTGCCTGCTCCACGCCCCTGATATGTATATGGAAAAAATCGCGGTCGGGCCGTCGGCGGCCGGCTGTATTGATATCGATGCCCCGGTCTACGATAATCTGAGTCAGGTGGCCAAGGCGAAGAATTGCGCCATCCGGGATCTGACAGTGACGCTGCTCGATCGCCCCCGCCATGCGCAAATTATTGGCGAAGTCAGGAAAGCCGGGGCAAGGGTAAAACTGATCAGCGACGGGGATGTCGAGGCGGCGATTGCGACGGCCATCGAAGATACCGGAGTCGATATTCTGATGGGGATCGGCGGGGCGCCGGAAGGAGTGTTGGCGGCGGCCGCCCTGCGCAGTCTCGGCGGCGAACTGCAGGGCCGTCTTGTCCCGCAAAATGAAGCGGAAAATGAACGGATCAGGGCGATGGGCCTAACCGATACAAGAAGAGTCCTGCTAATGGACGATATCGTGCGTGGCGACGATGTGATTTTTGCCGCAACGGGCATCACGGAAGGCGACTGGCTGCGCGGTGTCCGTTTTTCCGGCAACGGGGTCAGGACCCATTCGGTCGTGACCAGGGCTAAGACGGGCACGATTCGTTTTATCGAGGCGGTCCATCAGCTGAACCGCAAACCGATTCTCGCGAAGTTCAAAGAGAAATGGGATAATGAGTGCTGAGCAAAGCGATCCGGATAGGAGGGGTAGCTTTGGAATTCTTTCTGGATTCGGCCAATTTGGAAGAGATCAGGCAGGCAACCGAGATTGGGGTAATTGCCGGCGTGACGACGAATCCCTCGCTCGTGGCGCGAGAAGACGGCGCTTTCGCTGATCTGCTGCCGCGGATTGCCGGGGTGGTCGACGGGCCGGTCAGCGCCGAAGTCATCGGCACGACGACTGAGACAATGATCACGGAGGCGGTGCGCCTTGCCGCTGTCGCTCCGAATGTGGTTATCAAAATCCCGCTGACGCTGGAAGGCCTCAAAGCGGTCAAAATTCTGGCCGGCCGGGGAATCAAGACGAATGTCACCTTGATCTTCTCGGTCACGCAGGCGCTCCTTGCCGCCCGGGCCGGCGGCACTTACGTCAGCCCGTTTATCGGCCGGCTGGATGACATCGGCCACGACGGCATGGAGGTCGTCCGGGATACAGCTGCCATCTTTGCCCGGCACGGGATCGCGGCGGAGATTATTGCGGCCAGTATCCGCCATCCCCGTCATGTGGTCGAGGCGGCCAAGGCCGGCGCTCATATCGCCACCGTGCCATTTAAACTGATTGAGCAGATGATAAGACATCCGCTGACAGAACTGGGACTCGAAAAATTTCTGCGCGATTGGGAGCGCTCTGGCGGCAAAAATATTTGACGCTGCTGAATAGCCATGGTATAATAAGCTATATAAGGAAAACTTTGCACAGATCCTCCTGCGCATTTGTTAAAGGTGGAACCTTCATCTGATGAGTAATTGGTAGGATGGGGGCTCCGCTTATTTTTTGTTTAGGCCGCCGGGTTCCCGGGTATGTTATACAAAGCGGGTTTCCCTTTCTCTCCCCGACTTCTTCGTTTGCCTCCCGCCGATACTTCTAACAATAATTTATCTTGCCGTTTTGTTTCTTTGCCGGTAGTCGCCGCCCGATTGTTGTTGTCGGCGGGGCGGACCGGCCCTAATGGTGATTTGCCGCCAAGATGCGTCAAGATGAAAGAAATTGCCGTGTTGCGGTTCCAGTCTTTCGCATGAACAATAGTTTGCTCCGCCGGCGAAAGCAGCAAAAGCATTACCTGATGACGGAAAACGCTTGGCAAATCAGCGTTCTCATCTCTTATGCTTTGGAACTATACTGCCTCCGGCAATGACGTAATAACAGTTTCCCTATATGAGCATTCCCGTTTCTGCCATTAACTGAGCTGCCGGGAAGGTAAAGGTATGATCATCCGCCGTGCTCAGGCTGACGGGAAGATAATCTGCCGGCCAGGGCTAAAGTTCATACCTTCTTGCCAGCGGTGATGCCGTTCCGACTTACTGCTTTCTGTCTCTCCCCCAATATTATTGGGCGGTCGTCCTGTCATCGCACTGGCGGCGGCCGCCGGTGCCGCGCTCTGCGTCAGGTTTGCTTTGGAATAGCACCGTTTTTTTGTCGCAAATGACCGGGAAGCAGAAATGGTGCTGCATTCCGCGCCGGGTTGCCGCCGGTATTTTTTTGCGGCGCCACTGATTTTAATTGCCATCAGATAGCCAACAAGCTCTGTTTGTGAAGACGGCGGCCAGCAATAATCAATCAAATATACGGCAAAGTAGGTGGCGGATTGAATTATCCGGAACTGGAAGAAAAAACAATGCTGGAGCTTTACAAGATCGCCCGGAAAATGGATATCCCCGGCTATTACACCATGCGCAAAAAACAACTCATTTTCGAAATAATCAAGGTGCAGACGGAAAAGGACGGGCTGATGTTCGCCCAGGGTATTCTTGAAATCATGACGGATGGCTTTGGTTTTCTGCGCCCGTTCAATTACCTGCCGAGTCAGGAGGATATTTATGTTTCGCCGTCACAAATTCGCCGCTTCAATTTGCTGACCGGGGACATGGTCTCCGGCCAAGTTCGTCCCCCCAAAGACAGCGAGCGTTATTTTGCCCTGCTTCGGGTGGAGGCAATCAATGGGGGCAATCCGGAAATGACGGCTTCCCGGATTCACTTCAATGCGCTGACGCCGATTTATCCGCAGGACAAGTTGCGCCTGGAGACGAAAGACGGCGAAATCGCCAATCGCGTGATTGACTTAATCGCTCCCGTCGGCAAAGGACAGCGCGGGCTAATAGTGGCGCCGCCGAAAGCGGGCAAGACTATTTTGCTCAAACAGATTGCCAAAGGGGTGACTGAGAATAACCCCGATGTTTATCTGATTGTCCTCCTGATTGACGAGCGGCCGGAGGAAGTTACCGATATGGAGCGCTCTGTACGCGGGGAAGTCGTCAGCTCGACGTTCGACGAATTGCCGGACAACCATGTCAAGGTGGCGGAAATGGTAATGGAAAGGGCGAAGCGTCTTGTCGAGCAGAACAAAGACGTTGTCATCCTCCTCGACAGCATCACGCGGCTCGCGCGGGCGCATAATCTTGTCGTTCCCCCGAGCGGACGGACGCTCTCCGGCGGCCTCGATCCGAATTCTCTGCACAAGCCAAAGCGGTTTTTCGGAGCCGCCCGCAACATCGAGGAAGGCGGCAGTCTGACCATTTTGGCGACGACCCTGATTGAGACGGGCAGCCGTATGGATGACGTCATCTATGAGGAATTCAAAGGCACCGGCAACATGGAATTGCATCTTGATCGGAAGCTGGCGGAGAAGCGTATTTTCCCGGCCATCGACATTAAGCGCTCCGGCACCCGCAAGGAAGAGTTGCTTGTTTCGGCTGAGGAGCTGGATGTGATGTGGACGCTCCGGCGGCTTACTTATCCCTTGGGGAATATCGAGGCAGCGGAAATGCTGCTGCACCGGCTGAAGAAAACGAAAGCGAATTCCGATTTCATTCAGCAGATGGCTAAAGAAATCCGCTGACGGTTTGTGAATTTTGCTACGGCAATTGCGCCCGATTTCCTTTTGTGCTATAATGTAATGGTTCAATTAATGCGGATAAGGCGGAAAGAAAGAGGTGCTGATGCGTGAAAGAAAATATTCATCCCGATTACGAAGAAACGACCGTAACTTGCGCGTGCGGGGAAAGTTTTACGACCGGTTCGACGAAGAAGAACTTGCGCGTTGAGATATGCTCAAAATGCCATCCCTTCTTCACCGGAAAACAGAGAATAGTTGACAGCGGCGGCCGCGTCGAAAAGTTCAACAAAAAATATGGCATCAAGAGTAACGAATAACCGCAGAGCAGCCGCTCTGCTTTTTTTCTAAAGGGGATGCTGAGATTGCAGAAAAAACTTCCGATCGGCGGGCAAGCCGTCATCGAAGGGGTAATGATGCGCGGGCGCAAGAGAGTTGCCGTCGCGGTGCGGGCCCCGGACGGCACCGTCATCGTCCAAAACCAACCGCTTGCGGTCTGGAGTGACCGTTGGCCGTTGTTCCGGCTGCCGCTGTTGCGGGGCCTCGCGGCACTTGTCGAATCGCTCACGCTGGGGCTGCGAAGTCTCATCTATTCGGCGAACATGGCCGGCGAGGAAGCGGAAAAACTGGACAGTACCGAGATGGGACTTACAATTGCGGTGTCGCTCGCGGCCGGCACGCTTCTGTTCATCGTCGCTCCGGCCGTACTCGCCCGTTATCTGCGGGCGTTCGTCCCCAACGATATACTCCTCAACGTTATTGAATTCGCCATTCGAATTTCTTTCTTCATCGGCTATATCCTGGCGATATCCCGCATGCAAGAAATCGGCCGTCTCTTCGAATATCACGGGGCGGAGCATAAAGCGGTCCACGCGTACGAAGCCGGCCTGCCGCTGACAGTAGAAAACGTCCAGCCCCAATCGACGCTTCATCCCCGGTGCGGCACCAGTTTTTTGTTAATTGTTTTCAGCGTGAGCATGTTTTTCTTTGCTTTCCTGGGGTGGTCAAATCTCCTGCTTCGGATTCTGTCGCGGATTGCGCTGATGCCGCTGATTGCCGGAGTGTCGTATGAGATCATCCGGATTGCCGGCCGGAACAAATCGGCCTTGGTCCGGGCTGTTGTCTATCCCGGAATGCTGCTGCAGAAACTGACGACCCGCGAGCCGGACGCAGCCCAAATGGCAGTTGCTATCGCCGCCCTGCAGGGCGTCCTTGAGAAAGAAACTTAGTTTCCGGCATCACGCGGGGCAGCCATTCTTTGAATTAGGAGTTGAGCGAAGTGTTCGAACGATTGGACGCCATCGAGGCAAGATATGAGGAATTGACCCGGCGGCTGAGCAATCCGGACGTTATCACCCGGCAGAGCGAATGGCAGCAATATGCCAAGGAGCAGGCGGGCCTGGCGGAAAAAGTGGAGAAGTACCGCCAGTACAAAAGCACGGCCGCTGAGAAGGAGAGTGCGGAAATGATGCTCGCGGAGGAGATGGACGCAGAAATGAAAGAGTACCTCACAGCGGAAATCGAAACCCTCCGGGAGCGCTGCGCGGAACAAAGGGAGGAACTTCGCATTCTGTTGCTGCCGCAAGACCCGAACGATGATAAGAACGTCGTTATGGAAATCCGCGGCGGCGCCGGCGGCGACGAGGCCGCCCTGTTTGCCGGCGACCTGTTCCGCATGTACGCCCGCTACGCGGAGCGGCAGGGATGGAAGGCAGAAGTATTGAGCGCAAATCCGACTGACATCGGCGGCTTTAAGGAAATGATTTTTGTCCTGGAAGGACGCGGCGCTTACAGCAAGCTGAAATATGAAAGCGGTGTGCATCGGGTGCAGCGGATTCCGACAACTGAGTCGGGCGGGCGAATTCACACGTCGACAGCCACGGTGGCTGTTCTCCCCGAGGCGGAGGAAGTCGATGTTCAGATCGATCCGAATGAACTCAGGATTGATGTTTTCTGCGCCAGCGGTCCGGGCGGGCAAAGTGTCAACACGACTTATTCGGCTGTTCGCATTACTCATATCCCGACCGGCCTCGTAGTCTCCTGCCAGGACGAGAAGTCGCAGCATAAGAACAAGGACAAAGCTCTGCGGGTACTACGGGCCCGCCTCCTTGACTTGGCTGAGGCAGAGCATCAGGCGGAAATGTCGGAAACGCGGAAGTCGCAGGTCGGTACCGGTGATCGGAGCGAAAGAATCCGTACTTACAATTTTCCGCAGGGGCGGGTCACGGATCACCGGATCGGACTGACTTTGCACCGCCTGGAGATGGTTTTGGACGGTGATTTGGCGGAGATTATCGAGGCTTTGACGGCCGCGGATCAGGCCGAACGGCTGAAGAAGGTGGAATAAATGACTACCGGGTTCACCACAGTCGCCGAGGCTCTCGCCTGGGCGACTGCCTGTCTTGCCGCGGAGGGAATACCCGCCGCCCGCCTTGACGCCGAAGTGCTTCTCAGTCACGTCCTGACGACGGACCGGAGTCGGTTTTATATTTATCCGGATGCCGCCGTGCCGCCCGCTGCCGCCCGCCGCTACCGGGAAATCGTCGCGGCGCGGGCGGCGCGGCGGCCGCTTCAGTATTTGACGGACCGGCAGGAATTTATGGGCATCGATTTCGCCGTGAACGAACATGTCTTAATTCCCCGCCCGGAGACGGAGATTTTGGTGGAGGCCGTCTGCGCGGAAATCGGAATGCGCCAGGCGCCGCTTCTTGCCGATGTCGGTA
This sequence comes from bacterium, assembly GCA_050943375.1. Lineage (GTDB taxonomy): Bacteria > Bacillota > SLNR01 > SLNR01 > JBMNPB01 > JBMNPB01. Next base: position 21,840 of record JBMNPB010000007.1, on the reverse strand, counting down.
CCGGGAGCGGGGCGATCGCCGTGAGTCTGGCGAAGTTTCTCCCCGACGCCACAATTTATGCTCTCGATATCTCTGCGGCAGCGCTTGCTCTGGCCGGGCGGAATGCGGCTGCGGCGGGGGTCGGGGCGAGAGTCTTCTGCCTTGCCGGTGATTTGCTTGACCCGTTGCAAGATCGCGGCCTTGCGGGTGCCCTTGCCGGCATTGTCGCTAATCCGCCCTATATCCCGACGGGAGATATCGCCGATCTGGCGCCGGAAGTGCGCGACTGGGAACCGCGCCTTGCCCTTGACGGCGGTAAAGACGGAATGGAATATTATCGGCGGCTGGTGGCGGCGGCACCTCCTTATCTCACCGCCGACGGCTTCCTTGCCGTGGAAATCGGGGCCGGACAGGCGGACGCCGTGGCGGAACTGTTTGCCGCAAGCGGAGTCTTTACTGTCATCCGGCGGCGGCGGGATTATGCCGGCTGGGAGAGGGTGATAATCGGCAGGAAACAGCCCGGCAATCCGGCTTGTTAATCTTGTACCGGTATGCGGCAATAATGCTATTCTCGGTGTAACGTCGGGCGAGATATCCCCTCAGTCGTCCGGAGTATTGCACGGGGCAGCGAATTTCTGTCCCAGCGGCCGAAAAACAAACCCATTCCAAGCACATTATCTCATTACGGCAGGAGCTGCGGCAATCCCGGGGGAAGGCAGTTTGGCTTGCTGTTTTCTGATGGTCTTTCGACGGTGCTTCGGTTGCTGCCGGACGGCGACAATTCCAGTCCGGCGGTTCGTAACATTCCGGCAATAATAATAAATGCCCGGCGGGGAAATTCGCCAGGGCATTTTTAACCCGGTTGCCAGAAACCACCCGGAGCGGGTGGTTTCTGGCAACCGGGTTAGGCGGTTTTCCGGCCCAGCAGGAAAGCTCCGGCGGCAAGAGCTGCTACCCACAGCCAGTTTCCCGCCCGGGTCTCGCGCAGGCGGTTCTGTTGCTGGCGCAGCATTTTCGGCAATTGCTGCCGCATGAAATTCTGGCGCATCATCATGGGCCAATCCTCCTTGGCGCCGCAGATTGACGACGCAAAAACATGGCGCCAAGTTTATTTTTCCCGGCCGGATGCAAAAGCATGTTGGTGAAATATTAGCAGATGCGGGTGCTCAGGCAAATAATGGATAGGCAAGGCAGAAATTGTGATATAATATAAAGTAAATTATCGCGGTCGGGGTGAAAAAATGGAAGCGGAAAATATCGAAACCTTATTGCTGAAAGTTGACGCCGCCCGCCCGGAAGTACATGCTATTAGCGCGGCCGCGGCAATCCTCCGCGCCGGCGGCGTGGTTGCCTTTCCCACCGAGACTGTGTACGGCCTCGGGGCCGACGCCTTAAACGCCGCGGCGGTCCAAAAAATATTTGCCGCGAAAGGACGCCCGGCCGATAATCCTCTCATTGTCCATCTGGCGTCCGTGCCCGAACTGGCGGCGGTTGCGGTGTCTGTGCCGGATGCGGCTTATGCCTTGGCCGAGGCTTTCTGGCCCGGCCCCCTGACGCTTGTGCTGCCGCGGACGGCGGCGGTGCCGGACGTGGTCACGGCCGGACTGACTACGGTGGCCGTCCGGATTCCCGACCACCCAGTCGCCTTGGCCCTGATCCGGGCGGCCGGCCGGCCGCTGGCGGCGCCGAGTGCCAATCGTTCCGGCCGGCCGAGTCCGACGAACGCCCGGCACGTTCTGGAAGATATGGCCGGACGAATCGCGGCTGTTATCGACGGCGGGGAAACAGGGATTGGGGTCGAGTCGACCGTCCTTGATCTGACCGGGCCGCAGCCGATGATTCTCCGTCCCGGCGGACTGACGCGGGAAGAACTTCGTACCGTCCTCCCGGACGTGGCGGTCGACCCGGCCATTTTGCCCGGTAGCGAGTCGGAGCCGGCCGTCGCCCGCTCGCCCGGCGTCAAATACAAGCATTACGCGCCGCGGGCGGATGTGATCGTCGTGGAAGGCCGCCCGGAAGCGATTCCGGGACAGGTGCGGCGCTTGGCGGCGGCGGCGGCCGCAGCCGGAAAAAAGGTGGGAATCATTGCCACGGCGGAGACGGCGGCCGCGTACGGCGGCGCCTATGTCCTCGTCAGCGGGAGCCGGGCCAGCCTTCTGACGGTATCGCATAATCTTTTCAGCCATCTGCGGCGGATGGATGCGGCCGGGGTGGATCTGATCATTGCGGAAGGCGTGGGAGAGGAAGGCCTCGGCTTTGCAATTATGAACCGTTTGCGCAAAGCGGCCGGGGGCTGTATCGTCCGGGCGCACTGATAATTTTGCCGGCGGCGGGCATAATACTGCTTGCCGGCCGGCTGGGGGGAGAGGTGACGATTGCCGAAAAAGATTCTCCTGATCTGCACCGGCAATACTTGCCGGAGTAGCATGGCGGAAGCGCTCTTGAAAAAGCTGTTGGCCGAGACATTCGGTCCTGGGGCCGCGGAATACGAGGTTTGCTCAGCCGGAGTAGCCGTCATCCCCGGTGACCGGGCGGCCGCTGCGGCAGTGGAGGTCATGCGCGAGGAAGGGTTGGACCTGACCGGGCACCGGGCGACGCCGCTGACGCCGGAGGCGGCGGCGGCTGCTGACGTGATTCTGACCATGACGACCGCCCACAAGCAAGCAGTGCTGGCTCTAGTTCCTTCCATCCAGGCGAAAGTCTTCACTTTGAAAGAGTACGGCCGGGGTCGGCCCGGGGCGGAGGACACGGCCGGCGACGATATCGCCGACCCGTTCGGCGCGGCCGCCGACGTTTATCGTGCCTGCGCCGGAGAATTAAAGGAGGCGCTTTGGCAGTTGGTCCGGCGGCTGGAACGTGAAACGGCGGATAATTAACTGCCGGGGAAGGAAATCATAGCTTGGGAGAGAATAAGTTAACGACTGAGTCTAATTTGAACGGGAGCAAACAGTAACGGGGGTGACAAAATGCGGATTGCCATCGGAAGCGACCATGCCGGCTATGAATTGAAAGAGCGGGTTAAGGAATTGCTGACCGACCTGGATCTGGACTTCACTGATTATGGCACGAACTCACTCGACTCGGTCGACTATCCTGATATCGGCAGCAAGGTCGCCGAAGCAGTTGCCAATAATGAATATGACCGGGGCATCCTGGCCTGCGGGACGGGAATAGGGATGTCGATTACGGCGAACAAAGTTCCCGGAGTCCGGGCGGCGCTTTGTTACGATTTGTTTTCCACCCGCCTCAGCCGTGAGCATAATGACGCGAATGTTCTTGTCTTGGGGGCGCGGGTTCTGGGTTACGGATTAGCGCTGGAAATTGTGCACACTTGGCTCCTGACCGACTTCGTCGGCGGCCGGCACAGCCGCCGAATCGGCAAAATAGCCGACCTGGATAAAAAATATCGGCAATAACTTAGCAAAGCAGTCGGCAGAAAAGAAAGCGGGGGTGGGAAGATGAGCGAATTGAAACAGGTGGATCCGGAGCTGGCTGAGGCCTTAGCCTGGGAGAGACGGCGCCAGCACGCCAAGCTTGAATTGATCGCCTCGGAGAATTATGTTAGTAACGCAGTGCTTGCGGCCCAGGGCTCGGTTCTCACCAACAAGTACGCGGAAGGTTATCCCGGACGGCGTTATTATGGCGGTTGCGAGTACGTGGACGTCGCCGAACGCTTGGCAATTGACAGGGCCAAAGCGATTTTTGGGGCTGATCACGCCAACGTTCAGCCGCATTCCGGCGCTCAGGCCAATATGGCCGTTTATTTTGCCCTATTGGAACCAAATGACACGGTGCTGGGGATGAACTTGGCCCATGGCGGTCATCTGACGCACGGCAGTCCGGTGAATATCTCCGGGAAATATTTCAAGTTCATCCCTTACGGAGTGGGAAAAGAGACCGGGACAATTGATTATGCGGAAATTGACCGACTGGCGCGGGAGCACCGGCCCAAGCTGATTGTGGCCGGGGCGAGTGCTTATCCCCGCACAATCGATTTCGCGCCGATTGCGGCCACGGCGGCTGCGGTCGGAGCATATTTCATGGTTGACATGGCCCATATCGCCGGCCTGGTGGCGGCGGGACTCCATCCGAGCCCGGTGCCTTACGCCGATGTGGTGACTACCACGACGCACAAGACGTTGCGGGGGCCGCGCGGCGGCATGATTCTGTGCAAAGCGGAACAAGCCCGGGCGATTGATAAGGCGGTCTTTCCAGGCACTCAGGGCGGCCCGCTCATGCACGTTATCGCCGCTAAGGCCGTCGCCTTCCAGGAGGCGCTGCAGCCTGAATTCAAACAATATCAGACCCAGATTGTGCGCAACGCCAAAGCGCTCGCCGCCGGCCTGGCAGAGCGAGGCTTCGATTTGGTCTCCGGCGGGACGGACAATCACATGCTGCTTGTCGATCTGCGCCGCCAGGGCGTCAGCGGCAAAACGGCGGAGACGGTGCTTGATACCGTGGGAATAACGGTAAACAAGAACGCCATCCCCTTCGACCCGGAAAAGCCGACTGTTACCAGCGGCATCCGTCTCGGGACGCCAGCCCTGACGTCCCGCGGCATGGGCGAGGCGGAAATGGCGGCAATCGCCGGGATGATTGCTACGACGCTGACTAATATTGACAACGTAAAAGAAAAAGAAAAAGTGGCCGGACAGGTTCGGGAGCTGTGCGACCGTTTTCCGATGTGGTACAATGAGTGACATTTATGTTTGCGATCATCCGCTGCTGCAGCACAAGCTTGCCTTTATCCGGGACAAGAACACGGGAGCCAAGGAATTTCGCGAGCTGGTCGCGGAAGTGGCGATGCTGCTCGCTTATGAAGTGACCCGGGATCTGGCGCTCACGCCGGTGACGGTGGAGACCCCCATGGGTCCGGCGGCAGCGAAAGTCCTGGGTGGCAAAAAAATCTGCGTCGTTCCCATCCTCCGGGCGGGGCTGGGCATGGTCGACGGGATTGTCCGCCTTATTCCGGCCGCCAAAGTCGGGCACCTGGGAATGTACCGGGACCATGTCACGCTGCAGCCGGTGGAGTATTTCTGGAAGTTGCCGGCTGATGTGGCTGAGCGGGATGTCATTCTGGTCGACCCGATGCTGGCTACCGGCGGCTCGGCTGCGGCCGGGATTGATTTCCTGCGGCGGCAAGGGGCGAAAAATATTAAATTCATGTGCCTGATCGCTGCGCCCGAGGGCGTTCGGGCTTTGCGGGAACATTACCCGGAAGTGCCGCTGTACACTGCCGCCGTCGACAGTCATCTGAATGAGCACGGTTATATCATCCCCGGCCTCGGGGATGCGGGCGACCGGCTTTTCGGAACGAAATAAGCGGGGGCGGCGAAATGAGCAGACCGGCATGGGATGAATATTTCATGGAAGTAACCAAGGTGGTGGCGACCCGCTCCACGTGTCTGCGCCGGCAGTTGGGCGCCGTAATTGTCAAGGACAAGCGGATTCTGACGACCGGGTATAACGGGGCTCCGAGCGGACTGGCACATTGCCTGGATGTGGGCTGCCTGCGGCAGGAAAAAGGCATCCCCTCCGGGGAACGGTTTGAGTTTTGCCGCGGCTTGCACGCGGAACAGAACGCCATAATTCAGGCCGCTTCATACGGAGTAAGCATCCGGGGAGCGGCAATTTACACATCCTGCTATCCGTGCGTGACGTGCGCGAAAATGATTGTCAACGCCGGCATCACCAGGATTGTCTACGCCGACGATTATCCGGACGAGTTGTCCCGGGAGGTCCTGGCCGAAGCGGGAATCGCCGTCGAACATTTCGAAAGGGAGAGAGACGATGGAGACAAAACGGATCGCCCTGCCCAAACTTAACCGCCTGCACCCTTCCCTTGAGTCCACGGCGCTGAAGCTGATGGAGGAAGCCGGGGAATTGAGCGAGGCGATCGGCAAATTCCGCGGCATGAACGGGGAGAGGATTGAATTGGGCCGGGCCGAGGTCATCGAGCGGGTGGCCCGCGAACTTCTGGACGTGGCGCAGACGGCCATCACGATGATGTACGTCCTGGAGGAGCAGCATGACGTAGATTTGGACAAAGCGCTCGCCGACCATGTCGACAAGCTGCTGCGCAAAGGATATCTCAATTTTGATTAAAAGGGATGAGACGGACCTGATTTGGGCTGGCAGGCAATTCCGGCCGCGGTGTGGAGCGGAACTTTCGGCCGCCCGGCTGCGACTAACGGATAAACGGGCCGGATACATGACTGCGCGGCGCGTATTGACAGGGAAAAGCATTTGGGCTAAAATTAGGGAAGCAACTTTTGCTTTTATGTAAATATACAACGTTTTGTTGTTCGGGACGAAGCAAGGAGTGGGAGAAATGCAAGTCTATTATTGGGCGTTTCTGATCGCTTTGGCCGCAGCATACGGGCTGACGCCAGCCGTGAAGGTGCTGGCCAACCGCATCGGCGCTTTGGACAAGCCAGGCGAGCGCAAAATCCACACCAGATCCCTGCCTCTGCTCGGCGGCGTCGCGATTTACGCCGGCTTTTGCCTGGCCGTCCTGTTCACGCTGGGCGCCCGGAATCTGCAAATTCGCGGTATTCTGCTCGGGGCGACTCTTATTGTCCTGCTTGGGATGGTCGACGATTTCCGGCCTTTGCCGGCCCGGCTGAAACTCCTCGGGCAGGTGCTGATTGCCGCTGTCGTCGTAATACCTTTCGGCGTCAGAATCGAATGGCTGACGAATCCCATGAGCGGCATGGTTTATCTCGGCCGTCTCGGCATTCCCCTTACGATTGTTTGGTTTGTCGCCGTCATTAACACGGTGAATTTAAGTGACGGCCTGGATGGTCTGGCGGCCGGTATTTCCTCGATTGCCGCCGCGACTCTCTTTCTCATCGCCTGGAAGGCCGGGCAGGGCCAAGTGCTCATTCTGACGGCGGCGCTTGCCGGCGGCGCTCTCGGCTTTCTGCGCTACAATTTCAGTCCGGCGAAAATTTTTATGGGTGACTCCGGCAGCATGTTCCTCGGCTTCGTCCTGGCGGCCGTCGCAGTCCAGGGCGCGATGAAGAGCGCGGCGACCATTGCTTTGGCGGTGCCAATTCTGGCGTTGGGGGTGCCTGTCTTCGATACCTCGTTTGCCATTATCCGGCGCTTTCTGAACGGCCGGCCGATTTACGAGGCGGATCGCGACCATCTGCATCACCGTTTGTTGCAGATGGGTCTGAATCAGAGGCAAGCCGTCCTGTTCATATATACGGTCAGTCTTTATCTCGGCTTTGCCGCTTACATCCTGTCGGAGCTGGACGGCGCCGCCGCCGCGCTGGTGCTGGCCGTCGTCGGCTGCACTGTCTGGTTCGGGGCGAAGCTGATGGGAATCCTGGAAGTAAAACCGGGTAAGCATTACGAAGGGTAGGACCCGGGTATGGAGGTGGCGCTGTGTACAAGATCATGACTGTGTTCGGGACAAGGCCCGAAGCGATAAAAATGGCCCCTCTCGTCAAAGCGCTGGCCGGCATGTCCGGCCAGTTCGTTTCTAAGGTGGCGGTGACGGCCCAGCACCGGGAGATGCTGGATCAGGTGCTCGCTTTCTTCGGCATCGTCCCCGATTATGATTTGAATATTATGCAGGCCCGCCAGAGTCTCACCGATATTACGGTGCGGACGCTCGCTGGTCTGGAGGAGATTTTCGCGGCCGAGCGGCCGGACATCGTTTTGGTTCACGGTGACACGACGACAACGTTCGCGGCCAGCCTCGCAGCTTTTTACCGCCGGGTCGCCGTCGGTCACGTGGAAGCCGGGCTGCGCACCGGGAACAAATATCTGCCTTACCCGGAAGAGATGAACCGCTGCCTGACGGGAGCGATCGCGCATTGGCATTACGCGCCGACCCGCCAGGCCAAAGCAAATCTGCTCCGGGAGGGAGTCGCGGCAGAGCGGATTTTCGTCACCGGCAACACGGCGATTGACGCCCTTTTCCAGACGGTCCGCTCCGGTTTCCGATTCGAAAATGAACTGCTGAACCGGCTCGACTACACGGAGCGGCAGGTCATCGTCGTTGACGCGCACCGCCGGGAGAACCACGGCCGGCCCCTTGAGAACATCTGTGCCGCGCTGCTCGCGACGGTGCAAGCGCATCCGGCTGTCGAAATCGTTTTCTCCGTTCACAAGAACCCGGCTGTCGCCGACGTCGTCCGGAACCTTCTGGGCGGGGCGGAGCGGGTGCATCTTCTCGACCCGCTGGATTATGTGGAGTGGGCCAATCTGATGAACCGGGCGTATATCATCGTCACCGATTCGGGCGGCCTGCAGGAAGAAGCTCCTTCCCTGGGCAAGCCGGTTCTGCTGCTGCGGGAGACGACGGAGCGCCCGGAAGCGATTGCTGCCGGCACTGTCCGGCTCGTGGGGACGGAGCGGGAGAAAATCGTCCGCTCTCTTGCCGAGCTGTTGGGTGACCGGGCTGCTTACGACCAGATGGCGCGGACAACAAACCCTTACGGCGACGGGAAGGCGGCCCCGCGTATCGCGGCGGCCATCGCGTACGCCGCCGGTCATTGCCGGGAGCGACCGGCCGAATTCAGCGGCTGAGAAGCGGGGAGCCCGGTATTTATTCTGTTTCCGCGGGAATTTCGTCCTGAGAGACAATAATTTCAGTCAGACCAAGTTTCTTTTCGTCCCAGTCCTCGTTGTCAGACTGGTCACCGGCTGGTTTTTGCTGGGGAAGGACGGCACTTTCCTGGCCCTTTCTTTTTCCGAACATTATGACCTGGCGGGAATATGTACCGGTGGTCCGGTAAATGAGCGAAGAAATGGGAAATAATGCGGGGGAATAAGAGCGTGATGATACCGAAAATGGAAAATAATGATAATGATACCAGGCGGTAAAGAGGCGTTTACCGCCTTTTTTTATTGTTTTTCCGGCTGGGAAAACAAATATTACCTTGCCGAAGTCGACCGGATTACTTATGAACCGGCGGCAGCCGGGAGAAAATATAAACAACTGGTTATGTTTCGGCGCGGCTCGCAGCCGAACAAAATAAGGCCGGAAAGGGGGAAGCAAAATATGGAAAAAATCATCATCGTCGGCGGGCAGCCACTCAATGGCTCTGTTCGTATCGGCGCCGCAAAAAATGCTATCCTGCCAATTATCGCCGCTTCCCTGCTGGCGGAGGGTGAAAGCACCCTGGAAGAAATCACCGTGCTTGAAGATGTTAATACCATCTGTGCCGTTCTGCGCGCTCTCGGGGCGGACGTCACGATAATGGAGGGCAGCAAAATCAGAGTTCGGGCCGGCGGCATCGCCCAACCGGAAGCCCCTTACGACTTGGTTCGAAAAATGCGGGCTTCTTTTCTCGTCATGGGGCCGCTACTGGCGCGTCTCGGGCGGGCCAGAATTTCCCTGCCGGGCGGCTGCGCCATCGGGACGCGCCCGATCGACCTCCATCTGAAAGGGTTCACGGCCATGGGCGCCCGCATTATCATCGGCCACGGCTATATCGAGGCCTGGGCTGAGAAAAAGCTGCAGGGCGCGAAAATTTACCTGGACTTTCCCAGCGTCGGTGCCACGGAAAATATCATGATGGCCGCCGTCCTTGCTGCGGGAACGACGGTATTGGAAAACGCGGCGGAAGAGCCGGAAATTGTCGACCTGGCAAATTATCTGAACGCCATGGGAGCACGGATAAAAGGGGCCGGCACCAATGTGATTAAAATTGAAGGCGTCTCCGGTCTGCGCGGCACCCGTTACACGGTGGTGCCGGATCGGATTGAGGCGGGCACTTATATGGTTGCCGCCGCCATGACCGGCGGCAAGGTCCGGCTCTTGAATATAGTTCCCGATCATATCAAACCAGTCATTGCCAAGCTGCGCGAGATCGGCGTCCAGGTCACAGAAGAAGGCAGCGCGGTCCATGTGGAAGGTCAGGGACAGTTAAACGCAGTGGATGTGAAAACATTGCCTTATCCCGGCTTCCCTACCGATATGCAGGCGCAGATCATGGCCTTGTTGACGCTCGCCCGGGGGACGAGCGTCGTCACCGAGACTGTCTTTGAAAACCGATTCCTGCATGTTGATGAACTAAAACGCATGGGAGCGGATATCCGGATTGAGGGGAGAAGCGCCGTGGTGCGCGGAGTCAACTCCCTCACCGGGGCGCCGGTGAGGGCAACCGACTTGCGGGCAGGCGCCGCCCTGGTTATCGCCGGTCTGGCGGCGGAAGGGGAAACAGAAGTCACCGGCGTTCACCATCTTGACCGGGGGTATGCCGATATCATCGGCAAGCTGAGCCGCCTGGGGGCCCGTGTTCGGCGGATTAAGGACTAATATTATTTATCCGGGGCGGCCTGAAGGGGCCGCCCCCTGTTTTATTGGACATCGATATTATCGCCGGCGATAATTTTCTCTTCTTAGGTATATCCTTGTCCTCCCGGACATAAATTCTAATGCTGAGCAAACTGGGACAAGTAGGATGGGGAGGAATATCATGGGAAAAGGTGCCGGCTGCCTGGTATTGTTTTTGCTGCTGGTGATTATCATCGTCCCTTCCGTTCTGGTTCGCGGCTGCGACTTTCGGGTCCGCGAATACGGCCCGTCCGAGCCGCCGGCCGGAGCGGTGACCATCAATGTGTACGATGCCGAAAGGGACGAGGTGCTGGAAATGGAATTGGAAAAATATCTCGAAGGAGTGGTGGCCGGGGAGATGCCGGTCCTCTTCCACACTGAGGCGCTCAAAGCCCAGGCGATCGCGGCGCGGACGTACGCTGTCCGCAAGATGCGCCGTTTTGGAGGGGCGGGCGACGACCGGAACCTCGCGGCCGATATCAGCAGTGATCCGGCACGGGATCAGGCGTGGCTCTCCGAAGCGGCGATGAAGGAAAGATGGGGCGTCTTGAAATATTACCGCTACCGGAACAAGATCAGGGCCGCGGTGCAGGCGACGGCCGGCCTCATTTTGCTCTATCAGGGAGAGCCGATTACGCCGGCGTATCATTCGACGTGCGGCGGTGTAACGGAGAATTCCGAGGACGTCTGGACATATGAGGTGCCTTATCTGCGCAGTGTCCGATGCGATTATGACACTCATTCCTCTTATTACCGCCGGACGGTAAGTATGTCGCATGCGGCTTTCGCCGAAAAAATCGGGGCGGCAAGCGCTACCGCCGGAGCGGCGGCGAGCGAAATTACAAAACAGTTGGAAGCGCTGGAGCGGTCGTCCACCGGTCGCCTGAAACAGGTCCGGGTCGGAGACAAAATTTACCGCGGACTCGAATTCCGGATGCAGCTCGGCCTCCCTTCCTCGCATTTGACGTGGAATACGACGGAGAGCGGCATTGAATTTAAGGTGCAAGGTTATGGTCACGGCGTTGGGATGTGCCAATACGGGGCCGATGGGATGGCGAAGGCCGGCAAAAAAGCCGAAGAAATTCTGCGGCATTATTTCACCGGGGCAGAAATCGCGGGGATGTTTGAAGAATGAGAAAATAAAGATTAGATGGGACAAGGGAAACGGCCGGCGGGCCGTTTCTTTCTTTGCGGTAAAAAGGTGCCCGCGCCGGTGACGCAACGATCAACTCTGCTTACCATTCACCTCCCAAGGGGGGGTGTTGCCGGATGGCAACAGGGGATTCGCTGTAAGGCAGAAACCATTACTGTAGTAGGACAGTATCACCGGAGGCCGAATCCCTCCGTCAGCTGCGCTGCCGCCTCCTTTTGACAAGGGAGGCTGACGGGGGCACTGGCTCTCAGGCATTGTCGGCTTCCGTTAAGTTGTCCCCCTTGTCAAAGGGGGATGTCGCCGGATAGCGACGGGGGGATTTGCTGCAGGGAAAGCCGCTCGTGCGGTTCCGGTTTTATAGTCCCCCTTGCCACAGGGGGATGTCGCGGATGGCGACAGGGGGATTTGTGGCTGCCGGGCAAAAGCGCAAAAAGGTAAGCAGCGGCTTGTATTAATTAACAAATCATGGGAACAATAGTTCTAAAAGGTGGTGAAGCTGATGCGACAAGAAAGGAAAATACGGTGGTCAAGGATGATCTCCGGGTTGCAGGGACGGAAAAGGAGAATATCGGCCGGTCTCCACAATCTGCTGCTGGGTGTAACGCGGTCCGCGCGCCGGCTTCCCCGTGACTGGCGCTATTATGCCTTGCCCGTCCTCATTCTCTCCTTCGGGGTGACGGCCGCCTACGGGCGGACGCAGGGAATTAATCTTCTGGACCTCACGGGCCGGATGCTGCATCTGCAAGGAAATCTTATCCGGCCGCAAGAAACGGATTTGTTCTCCCAGCAACTGTCGCCTCCCGACGAAGTCCGGGAACCGGAGGAAACTGAACCGGTGCTGCCGTCCATTTCCGCCGTCCCGCCGCAGACGGAGGAATTGCTGACGGTGGGGCTGCCGGAGGAGGCGCCTGCCGCCGCCAGCGTGAGTTTCGCTTCGCCGGTGGAGCCGGTTGCGGGGGAAATTATTACTCCTTTCGGTCTGACGTATTCGGAAACGCACCAAGACTGGCGGTTTCACGATGGGATTGACTATCTTGCACCCGGCGGAACCCGGGTACACGCCGTCTTCGCCGGCCGGGTGGAAAGCGTTGACAGGACGGCGGAGTTCGACTGCACGATTGTCCTTGACCATGGGAGCGGCCTGCAAACGGTCTACGCCAATTGTGCTTCCGCTCTCGTCCAGCCGGGGCAGGCCGTGGGGCAGAACGACCCAGTCGGGACGGTGGGTGCGAGCGGCCTGACGGAAATTGCGGCCGGAAGCCATCTTCATTTCAGTGTCCGGCTGGACGGCGAACCAGTGGACCCGAGCCAATATCTGCCATAAGTGCAAGACGCCGCGGCCGGCCCGGCCGCTTTTTTTTTCCGCCTGCGGCTTCATTTGCCCGCCGGCGCTTTTTGGTGCATTTTCCGCCCGGCCGGGTGAAATAATAAAAGCAATCCGATGATTTGGGGTGATGATATGACCAGCGATACTCAGAAACGCTTCTATTATTATGGCGGCCTCGGTGCGCTCGCTCTCATCTTCCTCTTCGTCTATATCCTCCGGCCGCCGGCCCCAAAGCCGGCTCCCGAGGAGGCAGTCCCGGTGCCGGTGCGCCCGGAACTGGCCGAGAAATACGCGGCGGAGCCGACAATTTCCGTCTTCGACCACGCCAGCGGCCAGACGAAGCAGATGAAGCTGGAAGAATATCTGCAGGGAGTAGTGGCGGCCGAGATGGACCCGAACTGGCCGGCCGAGGCGCTCGCCGCCCAGGCGGTGGTAGCCCGGACATTCACGCTCCGTTCCATCGAGGACGGGACGGGTGCGAGAAAACATCACAACACCGATGCCTGTACATCGCCGGAGCATATGCAGGCTTATTCCGCCGGCAAGGTGAACGGCGCCGTCCGGCAGGCGGTGGAGAATACCCGGGGCAAGGTGCTCACTTATCAAGGTGACTTTATCCACGCCGTCTTCCATTCCTGGTCCGGCGGCCAGACGGCGACGGTGGAGGAAGGTTTTGTGAAGCTGACGGAGGTGGAGCGGGAAACGCCTTATCTGCGGAGTTTTCCCGATCCTTGGGACACGACTGTCCCGGCGAAGTACAAGGAATGGACGGTGAAAATCCCGGCAGCGGAGGTCGGGAAAGGCGGTGCGGCCAAAAATGTGGCGATTGCCGCCAAAGGCCCTTCCGGCCGGGCGACGCAGGTCACCGTCGACGGGGAAACTATCTCCGGGCCGGAGCTGCGGCGGCGGCTTGGGCCGACGAAATTGTTCTCGACGTTGATCACTTCCGTCAAGCGGGAAGGGAAGAATGTGGTGTTTACTGGGCGGGGCTGGGGACACGGCGTCGGCATGGCCCAATGGGGCGCCCACAGCCAAGCCGAGCAAGGTAAAGGGGCCGTCGATATCCTCCGGTTCTATTACCCCGGAGCCGATTTGCAGCAGCTCTGGCAATAAACGCTAAGAGACAGGGGACGGCCCGCCGCCGCTCTCTGTCTCTTAGTCCGCCCGGCAAGGCCGGAGTAGTCCTTCCCGAGGCAAGAGCGAACAAGTAAAAAGAGTAATAATATATTCAGCCTGTCGACAAAGCAATGCGGGGTCCGGATTCGAGATTCCGGAATTTTGACACCGGACGGGGGGATAAAAAAGTTGAAAGCCGGAAGTAAAAAGCAAAAGTCGGGGCGAAGAGCTATGCTAAGAGCCGCAAGCAATTCACCGCTCTGGGACAGGTGATTGGCGAAGTCGAACGGGGTGGCCGGATAGAATCGCCCGTAACGTTGTCTCACCCCGCAAAAGGGCAGTTGAGAGTCAAAGGTTGAAATGAGAATAGTTCCCATGTCAATGCTCTCAAGCCGGGCAGGCTTCGGATAAGCTTAAGAGCCGTCCTGGCGGACGGCTCCCACTGTATCCATTATAGCATAATTTTCGGCATGTAAACGGGAAAGAAACGGGAATTTTCCGGGAAGAAAACGGGAAAGAAACGGGAAAGATTCGGGAAAAGTTCGGGAAAGAACTATCACCCCGGCCGCTGGCTTCCATTGCAAACGGGTTACAGCATGGAGTTGGCTAAATACTAAGGTTGCCAGCGGCTGCCGCCGGCTTCCATTGCGAATGGCTTACTGCATAGAGTTGGCTATCGCAGACTTTGCCGGCTTTCATTAAGTTGTCCTCCTTTGACAAGGGGGATGCCGCCGATAGGCGACAGGGGAGTGTCGGTGAGAGACCAGGACAGGCCGGGACAGATATAATTCTCCCCGGCACCGGGAGGGGAGGGCACGGGGGAACGAAGCCGGAGATTGCCGCGTCGCCGCCCGCGGCTCCTCGCGATGACAGAAGCAGCGCGATGCAGGCGTTAACCCTCATCCCTGGCCCTTCTCCCACATCAGGAGAAGGGAAGTCGCGGTGCTTCGAGCTATTCTCCTTACACGACTGCCGCCGGCGTAATTGAAATTGCTGACTGCACAGAGTGAGCTTCCGGCAGTGGCAGCCGGCGGCAGACGCCGGCTGCCACTTTGAATGGGTTACTGTGATCAGAAGGCTATTCGCAATGATGCCGGCGACAGAGGCGATGGTTAATACGGGATGCCGCGGATAATCATCCCGCTTGTACTGTACTCTTCCGTTACAATGACGATACGGAGGTTTGTCTACAAGCCGCTTTCAGTGATATCTTGGTTTCTGTTCAGAGGTCTGGATGGTGACCGGCCGGATAGTCCTTTATTCACGGCTGATCAGCGGAAAAACTGATCGGGACGGTCTTGCGGCAGCGGGGGAATTAACTTTTACGAATCCCGGAAGACAGCGGCGCTTTTTTCCCGGTTAATTCGCCGGCGGGGGTAACACTCCGCCGGCTTTCGGTATTTTCTGGAATTATCACCGTTCCCCGGCATATAAATGTAGCGTCGACTATATCCAAGACGAGGGGGGCGGCAGATGGAGGACTACATCTGGCAGCGGGTCCTGGAAAGCAGTCAATATATTTTCCGCAACCAAAGCACGGTAAGGCAGGCAGCTAAGGTTTTCGGGGTCAGCAAAAGCACGATCCACAAAGATGTGACGGAAAGACTGCCAAAAATCAATCAGGAACTGGCCGCCAAGGTAAAAGCCGTTCTCGAACAGAACAAAGCGGAGCGGCATATTCGCGGCGGTGAGGCGACGCGAGAGAAATACCGGGTCCAGGATACGCAAAGTTAAACTTTTCTGCCCCGCCGACAGGAAAACCCGGCAAACTGTAGAATAATGTTACAGTATCTGGGCAAAGTGGCGAAATTTGCCGGGAAAGTCAGGCAGCGGGAAAGAAAGGGGTGTGTTGCGCGTTGGGCTTCGCTATGGAAATGGGCATTGACCTTGGTACGGCTAGCGTTCTCGTCTACGTCAAAGGAAAAGGAATAGTCTTAAACGAGCCATCAGTCGTCGCAGTGGAAAGAGAAAGCCGCAGAGTGATTGCCATCGGGGAAGAAGCCCGGCGTATGGTCGGCAAGACCCCCGGCAATATCATTGCCATTCGACCCCTGCGGGACGGCGTTATCGCTGACTATGACATAACGGAAGCGATGCTGAAATATTTTATCCGTAGCATTTGCAGCAGCCGCTCGGTGCTGAAGCCGCGGGTCGTCGTCTGTGTGCCTTCCGGTTGCACGGCTGTGGAGAAGAGAGCAGTGACGGACGCGGCGGCCCAGGCCGGATCCCGCAAGACGGACGTTATCGAGGAGCCGCTCGCGGCGGCTCTGGGGGCGGGACTGGATATTCTGCAGCCGCGGGGCCATGCCTTGCTGGACATCGGCGGCGGCACGACGGATATCGCTGTGCTCAGTCTCGGCGGGATAGTGCTCAGCGAGTCGATTCGGACCGGCGGGGACAAATTCGACGACTCGATCATTCGCTATATCAAGCGCGTCTACAATCTGCTCATCGGCGAGAGGACGGCCGAGGAAGTGAAGATCAGCATCGGTACGGCGATTCCCGGTTCGGATCAGGGCATATTCGCCATCCGGGGCCGGGATCTGATGTCAGGTCTTCCCAAGACGGTCGATGTCACTTCGCAGGAAATCAGCGAAGCGCTTGCCGAGCCGATTGAAGATATTATCTCCACCCTGAAATTCGTCCTCGAGCGGACCCCGCCTGAACTGGCCGGGGATGTCGCCGAGCACGGGGTGGTCATGACCGGGGGCGGCTCTCTCTTGCATGATTTTGACACCCGCCTCGCCCGGGAGACGGGAGTGCCGGTGGCCATCGCTGACGACCCGATTTCCTGTGTCGCCAAAGGGGCCGGACGGGCCCTGGAGGAGTTCGAGTCGGTGGCGAGCAACTGGGTGTCGCTGAAGCGGACAAGCAATCGCTGAACGGACAAATCCCCCTGTCGCCTACCGGCGACATCCCCCTTTGACAAGGGGATAACTGGGACAACGTAAACGGAAGTTGGGATTTCAGTAAGGGAATGACTTTGGTACAGCTGTCGGAGGACTTTCCCCGGATGAGTTGTGCAGGCATATCTGTTGCTTTCCAATTTAGGTTTAATATTCCCAGGAAAGGAGGGACAAGCATTGCTTCGAGGATTGTACACGGCGGCCAGCGGCATGCTCCACGAACTTGCCCGCAACGACACGGCCGCAGCCAATCTGGCCTTCATTAATTCCGTCGGCTACAAAAAGGATATCGTCGTTTCCCGCGCTTTTCCCGAGATGCTCCTGCACCGGATCAACGACAATGTGATCAAGACGCCGGCGGGCGCCATCGACCTCCGCCCGGAAGTCGGAACGTTGGGGACCGGGGTGGCAGTCGATGAGATCTTCACTGTTCATACCCAGGGTCTGCTGCGCCAGTCGGACGCGCCGCTGGACGTGGCCATCCTGGGCGAAGGCTTCTTCACTGTCCGGACACCGGCCGGCGAGCGGTACACCCGCTGCGGCAATTTCACTCTGGACGCCGCCGGCACGCTGGTGACGACGGAAGGCTTCCCGGTGCTCGATGCGGCGGGGAACCCGGTCACTATCGAAGGCCACGACATCATTATCGCTCCGGACGGCAGCATCACAGCCGACGGCAGCGAGGTGGCGCAGCTCCGCCCGGTGGATTTCGCCGACAAGACCAGCCTGGTGCGGGAAGGCTCAAAGCTTTACGCCGCTCCCCCGGAAGCCGGCGCTCCAACCCCGGCAAGCCGGACCGATATCCGTCAGGGGTACATCGAGATGTCCAATGTAGAGCCGGTGCTCGAGATGACCAATTTGATTTCGATTCTGCGCACTTACGAGGCCAATCAGAAGATGATCCAGGCGCAGGACCGGATGCTGGAGCAGGCAGTGAATGAGATTGCCAGAATGTAAGGGCCGGACTGCTGAGCAGGGGCCCCGCGGGCGCGGACTGAATGAAGCGCCCGCCATCAAAAGGAGGCTATGCAATGATTCGTGCTTTGTGGACGGCGAGTTCGGGCATGTACGCCCAGCAGTTGAACGTCGACACGATTGCCAACAACCTTTCCAATGTGAATACGGCCGGATTTAAGAAAAACCGGGTTGATTTCCAGGAACTTTTTTATGAAACGCTCCGCCCTGCCGCCAATGCCGGCGGGGAAGAGCAGGCCGCTCCCGGCAACATCTACGTCGGCTACGGTGTACGGGCGGCTGCCACCGCGAAGCTATTCTCCCAGGGACCTCTCCAGCCGACGGACAACCCTCTCGATCTCGCGATCGAGGGAGACGGCTTCTTCCAGGTAACATTAGGCGACGGCACTGTCGCCTATACGCGCAGCGGTGTCTTCAAGCTGAGCGGCGACGGAAGGATCGTGACGTCGGACGGTTATTATCTGCAATACGACGGGGAAGGTCTGCCGGAAAACGCGACCGAGATCAGCATCGGTGAGGACGGGCGCATCACGGCGACGGTGGAAGGTGAGGCGGAAGGGCAGGAAATGGGACAGATTCTGCTGGTCCGCTTTGTGAATCCGGCCGGTCTGGAAGCCATGGGACGCGGCCTCTTCCGGGAGACGCAGGCGTCCGGCCCGGCGGCCGAGGCGGCCGAGCCCGGCACCGGCGGCTGCGGTACAATTCAGCAGGGAGTCATCGAGATGTCCAATGTCCAAATCGTCGAGGAGATGGTTAATCTGATTGTCGCCCAGCGGGCGTATGAGATTAATGCCAAATCCATCCAGACGTCGGACGAGCTGCTCTCGCTGGCGAACAACCTGCGCCGCTAGGAGGGTAAGGAATGAAGATAACGGGCGACATGATGGCGGCGGCTCCGCTTGCCGCGGCCGATAGCAGCCGCGAGGCGGCGAAGACGCAGGACTTCCGGTCTGTCCTGAATAATGCTCTCACCGCCAAAGACGACGCGAAGCTCAAGGAAGCCTGCCGGGAATTCGAAGCTATTTTCCTCCGGCAGCTCTTCGGCAGTATGCGGGCGACCGTTCCGAAATCGGGCCTGCTGGACGGCGGGATGTCGGCGGAGATCTTCACCGAGATGCTCGACGAGGCCGTCGCGGGTGAGGCGGCCAAGAGCGAGGGAATGGGTCTCGCCGCCGCCCTGTACGAGAATCTCCGCCGGGCGGCAGGTACGGAATAAATACGCGGGTGACAGCCCCTCCGGCTTGCCGGAGGGGCTGTTTTGTCATTATACCGGTTTCATTGAGAATGATATGTAGTATGGAGTGAGCTTCCTGCATCGGAAGAGGGGGAATCGGACGGCTCTGGGGGAAAGAAGCGGGAAAAAGACGAGATTGCCGCGTCGCCGTCCGCGGTTCCTCGCGATGACACACGCCTTGCTATGCTGGTAAAGGTACGGGAGATGCGGGCTGTGCTATGCGGGAAAGATTGCCGCGTCGCCGCTTGCGGCTCCTCGCAATGACAGGGGCTTTGCTATGCTGGTAAAGGTACGGGAGATGCGGGCTGTGCTATGCGGGGGCGATTGCTGCGTCGCCGTCCGCGGTTCTTCGTGACAGTAGGAGACGGATGGCAAATCCCTCCGTCAGCTTCGCTGCCACCTCCCTTTGACAAGGGAGGCTTTCCAAGCCGTGCTTTCAATGGCAGTTACTGTTTGAGAAGCCTTTGGTTCTTTAACAAAAGAGGTTTCCGGGTACCTTTGCTCTCAGGCTTTGCCTGCTTCCGTTTACGTTGTCCCCCTTGTGAAAGGGGGATGTCGCCGGATGGCGACAGGGGGATTTGTTGCAGGGCGCTGTCTTGCGTAAGATATCCCGCTCTTTGTCCGCCCTCCGTGTACTGCATTTGTTCACGGCCATCCCCTGTGCTTCCGGGAAAGACAATAATTTTTTTCCTTCGACAGGATACAGCAGTATTCGCCGGCTGAATGGGTTATATTGTTATTACTGGCATATTTAACAATTCGGATATTGCGGGAAACGAGGAACCCCGCCCCGGAATTGGGCGCCATTGGGGCGGGCGGAGTAAGTGGCGCAACCGGCCTGATCTGTTTTGGATTGGGCTTTTTTATTTCCATCGCAGCCCGGGTATCCGGGAGGCGGACAAGCCTGCTAACACTAAGAGACAAAGATACAAAGGGAGGGAAGCCATGAATCTGTGCGAATGAGCCCGGGATAATGCCGCCCGCGGTCAGAGGCGGGACGGCTGTTCCCATCGGCCTGGTAAAGGAGTGAGAGGCTATGAAAACCAGGCTCTTATCGCTGCTGCTGGTCTTGGTTATACTGTGCGCAGCCCTGCCGGTGCATGCCGCGCCGGGAACTGTCATCTCCAATAAGCTGACCGCGGTATTCACCGTCCGCCGGTCCGGCGGCGGCGGAGGCGGCGGAGGCGGCGGAGCAGTGGAGCCGCCGGACGAATACCCGTCCCACCCGGGCGAACTGATTCTGGAGCTCGCCCGGACGCCGGACGATTTCGCCCTGAACGATTCCCTCTATTACACCGGCGCGGCCCGCCTTTCCCTGGCCGGCCGGACGGAAGAGAAAGGTGTCTTCTCGCCGGCCTGCATTGACGAGATGTACCGGAAGAATTTTGGACTGACCCTGACGAACGAGGACGTCGAGCTGTATTTCCCGTCCGGCGCTCTCAGCATTCCCCAACTCGCGCCCCGGCTGGGCGACGCCAAGGCCACTCTGGATATCAGCGTCCGGGAGGCCACGGCGGAAGAGCGGCAGGCGATTTCGGGCGGGGATATTCTCGGCCCGGGCAGCGGCCTCTTCGAGATCGGGGGGCGTTATTTCGACCTGTCCGCGGTCCTCGTCACCACGGGGCCGGACGGGACGGTGACGACCGAACCGATTCACGCCTTCGGGGGGCCGGTCCGGGTCACGGTGGACCTGACCGGCCTGGAGATCGCGCCGGAGGATATCGCGCTGCTGACGGCCGTCCGCTTTGAGCGGGACGCCGACGGCAATCTTGTCCCGGTCAAGCTGGGCGGGAGCTACGATCCCGCGACGGGGACGTTCTCCTTCCACACGGACCGCTTCAGCCTTTACACTGTCCTGCGGGCGGCCCGGCTGACGATGATCACATTGTACATCGGCCGGACCGATGTCCTGGTGAACGGCACGGCGCAGACCATCGACACGGCGCCGGTCATCATCGACAGCCGGACCATGGTGCCGCTCCGGTATGTCTCGGAATGGCTGGGCGCGAGCGTGCTCTGGATCCCGTCGGACAGCAGCGTGGAGATCGTGAGGCAGGACTGAATGGGGTGCGGGCGGAAGCCGCCCGGCCGCGGTTATCCGAAGGCCGGCAGCAAGAGAGCGCGGCGGACGGATTGGTGAAAAACAGAATATTAGGAGGGTGTAAGAGTGAAAAAATTAGCTTCGGTATTTGCACTGGCTTTGGTTTTGGTGCTGGCGATGGGTGCGGCGGCATTCGCGGCGCCGGAGGGTATGACACTTATCTCTAACGTATTGGATGAAGAATTCGATGTGAGTGCGGTAATAGTGCCGATCGAACGTCTTAAAGAAGGATCAACAAAAGTACCGGACGTAGTGTATGGTGAGGAAGCCGGGAAAGTATCGCTGCAGCTCACATATACAGTAGATGGCGACGGTAAAATCATCGATGCGGAAGTTCTCGAACATCTTAATAATCAGAGTGTCGGAGAAGGCGGAAACCCGAATATAGGATATCATGAAATCCAAGTAACCAGGCCTGTTGAGACTGCTAACTATGTGAGATTCACTGGGAAAGGTTTGCGCCTTGATGGTAGTGACTGGGTGTACGAAGGGAAGATTTGGGGTGTTACTCATACCACGCAGTATTTCCCAGTTGCTGAAAAGGTGGATGATGTATGGATGAAGTTGGAAGGTGATACTGGTGATTTCATTGTTGAGTGGTACAAAAATTCAGGCGACGATGATAATCGGTAGTGTAAAATAGTTTGTGCTTTTGCCAGAGCCCCGGAAAGGATATAAAATATTCTAAAGGGGGCAAGAGCATGAGCTTTTTTACCAAGGAGCAACTACGGGAACTAATCAAAGAACGTAACATG
>JBMNPB010000035.1:0-26633 GCA_050943375.1 bacterium | reverse complement strand
ACTACTGTGCGGGGAGGGATGAGTGTGAGACTGAAACGGGCTACATACCGGCATATTGAAGCGGAAATATACGCATACCACGACACACTGAAAGCCATCGACGAACTGCGCGACGAAATCATCCTCGCCGGTCGGCAGGAGGATCTCGGCGTAGCCGTCAGCGGCGGCGGTTATGCCGGCAGCCAGGTTGAACGGCGGGCGACTCGCCTTGCTGACAGCATCCTTCTCCGGGAGATGGAACGCATCACCGGTGCAATCAGAGAAACCTATGCTGTCGCCAAAGAGGAAGGGCGGAAGGTGGTCTGGGTGAAATATGGTTTAACTCTAGAGGGCTGGCAGCCGCCGGCGGAACTGGCAGCGCAGATGGAGGGGTGCAGCCGGTTCGATATGTCGCCGGATACTATGGCGGATGTGCTGGTGATGGACCGGGCGACATTTCACCGGTACAGAAGCGGATTCGTGTACGGAGTGGCAGAGAAATTGGGATGGTGGTGATGGAGATGCAAGAAAATTATAAAGAATTGGCGGCAGCGGTGCTGGAGCAAGCGGTGAAGGATTATAGGCAGACCGATAGAGCCACGCGATATGACAAAACCATGTTCCTAAATTCCAAGAATATGCGCGGAGGGCGCCCGACATTTCCGCTTTTCTGTGCGCTGCTGGGTGCTGACCCGGAAGTGCTTGCACGAGAATTAAGAAAAAGATGCGACTTTTCTGCGATTAACACGGGCGATTAATTATGTTATAATTAGGCTAAGAAAATATTGCCCGCCGGCCAGACGCTGCGAGACGCTGAACCCGGCGGAACACAGGTTCCATGCCGTCCACCAGGGCGGCTTTTATTTTTGGGGCGTGCCGGGAAACCGGAGGGATGGGCATACCTGGAGACGTGGTGGGACGGGGTATGCAACCAAAAATTGAGGGGGAATGAAAAATGAAAATCAAAATGGATCTTCAGCTTTTCGCCATGTCCGCCGCCGCAGCCGACGCGGTGCTGACCGCCAACTACGGCAGTGGGGCATACGTCCAATTACACATCGGCAATCCCGGAGCGGCAGGGACGGCGAATATCGCCGCTAAAGGTGGCGGTAACGCACCGAGGAAACAGGCCGCGTTCGGCTCAGTGGGTAGCCACCCGACCAATACCGAACGGCGGGTGCTATCCAGCGGTGCCGTATCATGGGCGGGCACGGATATTGACGCCGCCCAGGAAATCACCCATATTTCATTATGGTCGGCAGCAACCGGCGGGGACGTCTTCGATATCGCCGCCATCACCACACCGAAAACAACCGGGAGTGACGGAGTAACCATCGACGCGGGTGACCTGGAAATCGCCATTGGGGTATTCGCGAAGCCTTAAACAGGAGGGGGTATATGCCATGTACGACGAACAAAGCAAGACATATATCCCCTCTGCGACTTTCTTGAAAGGAGCAATGTAAGAATGGCTATGATATTCGCTCAGCCGTTGACCAAAGCGATGGCGGCGGCACTGAAAATTCCCTATCGTGAAAACATGGCGCTCATCCAAAACATTCACCACAAGCCGGAACTATTGTCTGTTGAGCAAAAAAATAGCGGCATCTTGGCAGATTACCAAGCGCCTGCTCAGCAACCTCGGAAGATTGCGTATGAGTTAATTGACACCGTAACCAAAGAAATCTGGGCAGAGTATGTTGACCGTCCGCCGACGCAAGAGGAAACCATGGAAGAATTGTTAGAGAAAGTAAACCTTCTCTTGTCTCAGCAAGAAACGATAATCACCAAGCAGGAGGCATTAGATGCTCAGTTGAAGTCGATGGCTAAGTAGGTGATGTAAATGGCGTTTATTTACGCCGGTGGTTCTACAACCAACAAAGTATTCAAGTACAATCCCAGTGACATGAGTAAAGTCGCTGAAAGCCCCGATTATGGCGGTATCATTAGGGCCTTAACCAGTGATGGTACTTACGTATATGCCGGTGGTTCTACAACCAAAAAAGTATTCAAGTACAATCCCAGTGACATGAGTAAAGTCGCTGAAAGCCCTGGTTATGGTGGCGACATTAGGGCCTTAACCAGTGATGGTACTTACGTATATGCCGGTGGTTATACAATCAGAAAAGTAGTCAAGTACAATCCCAGCGACATGAGTAAAGTCGCTGAAAGCCCTGGTTATGGCGGTACCATTTACGCCTTAACCAGTGATGGTACTTACGTATATGCCGGTGGTTATACAACCAACAAAGTATTCAAGTACAATCCCAGTGACATGAGTAAAGTCGCTGAAAGCCCCGATTATGGC
This sequence comes from bacterium, assembly GCA_050943375.1. Lineage (GTDB taxonomy): Bacteria > Bacillota > SLNR01 > SLNR01 > JBMNPB01 > JBMNPB01. Next base: position 24,346 of record JBMNPB010000035.1, on the reverse strand, counting down.
GGTACCATTTACGCCTTAACCAGTGATGGTACTTACGTATATGCCGGTGGTTCTACAACCAGCAAAGTATTCAAGTACAATCCCAGTGACATGAGTAAAGTCGCTGAAAGCCCCGATTATGGCAGTACCATTTACGCCTTAACCAGTGATGGTACTTACGTATATGCCGGTGGTTCTACAACCAGCAAAGTATTCAAGTACAATCCCAGTGACATGAGTAAAGTCGCTGAAAGCCCTGGTTATGGTGGCAGCTATATCTATGCTTTGACTACTGATTACAGGCCAACAGGCGGCACCGACCCGCCCTCTGTCACCACGGGTGCCGCCACCGACGTCACCGCCGACTCAGCGACCTTAAACGGCACACTGACCGACTTGGGCGACGACGACGAAGCCACGACGCACTTTGAGTACGGCTTGACAACGAGTTACGGCACCGTAGTCAACGCCGGAACGAAAACGGCAACCGGGGCGTTTTCTGCGGGCATATCAGGGCTTCAACCTGATACAACCTATCATTTTCGCGCCTATGCAACGAACGAAAACGGCACGGCCTACGGTAGTGACGCGACATTTACCACGGAAGCGGCAGCGGAGCCTATCTATATCGAAGCACGGTCAGCAACTGCCACCAGAGCCGCGGCATCGGTCGGAACGGCGGTCAGCCTGTCGGCAAGGGCGACCACCGGCACAAGAGCGGACGCTGCGCTTGATACATCGGTCAGTATAGCCGCGAAATCGTCTACCGGTACCAGAGCGGCGGCAGCCATTCGAACACCGGTTCAGATTGCGGCACGGAGCGCGACTGCCACCAGCGCGGATGTCGAGATATACACCATCACCAGCATCAAAATCCGCGCACCCACGGAGACACGGGGCGATGCCGAACTCCGGACCGGGATAACCGTATCTGCCCGAAGCGCGACAAACACCAGAGCGGACGCCGCACTCAAAGCGACGACCAACTTAACCGGGCGGTCAGTAACCGACACCCGGGCGGACGCAGAACTACGGACCGGGATAGCCGTATCAGCCCGAAGCGCGACAAACACCAGGGCGGACGCAGAACTGCATCCGGTGGATATTGGCAGGATTGTTGCCCGGTCACTAACAGAGACCAGAGCCGACGCGCAGCTTGAGACCGGCGTCGCCATCGCCGGGAAATCGGGTACGGATACCAGAGCAGGCGCAACGCTCGACGCCTCAATCGGCCTGAGCGGTAGAAGTGCGACCGGCACCCGCGCCGATGCGGCACTCAGCACCGGCATCGCGATAGCGGCCCGGTCGGCAACCGAGACGCGCGCCGACATCACCTTCGCCGGGGACGGAACACATGTTTCAGCCAAGAGCATCACCGACACCAGGGCAGCGGCCACGCTTAATACCGGCATCACCCTGGCCGGGGACAGCCGGACCGATACCCGGGCAGAAGCGGCAGTATCGACGGCAGCCAAAATTAGCAGCAGAAGTGCAACCGGCACCAGAGCAGACGCGGCACTCGTCACAGGGATAACCCTGGCGGCCGGGAGCAGAACCGGCACCCGCGCTCGGGCAGAAGCGGACACCACAGTCGGCATCGCAGCGCGAAGCGCAACCGGGACCCGGGCGGCGGTGAAGATTGTCGCCACCGATTCAACCCACATCAGCGCCAGGAGCACGACCGCTACCAGGGCAGACGCGGCACTCAAAGTGCCGGTCAGCATCACCGCCCGATCGGCGACAGAGACCAGAGCGGCGGCGATAATCATCGTCGGATTGCCGATAATCAGGCGCACTCCGCTGGAAGCAGAAATCGTTCTCAATACTCCGCTGGAGGCGGGAATCATCTTGAGCACTCCGCTGGAAGCGGAGATAAAAATAAACACCCCGTTGGAATGGGCGGTGGAAAAAGTGAAAGAGAATCAGAATTTCAGAGTCCCGGCAGGGGACTATCATATAGTCGGGCCGTTTACAGCTACGATGCCCCCTGGTATGACACTCCAAGGCTGTACCATTAAATGGGTGTTGGCCAAGCGCGGGAGCGTCCTGCTGCGCAAGGAAACCGGGAGCGGTATTATCATTAAAAGCGATAACAGTTTCGAGGTGGAGCTTGTGACTGGCGACACGAAAGGACTGTCCGGCATCTACGACCATGAGGCCACGGTGTTCGACCTGCTGAACCGGCAGTTTACATCGGTGCAAGGCCAGGCGCATATTATCGCGAAGAAGGATCCGGGAGATTGATGTGTAATGCCCGAACTTATCCGGGGTGAACCAGAGTGAACCTTTACAAGACCACACGATGGCTGCGGCTGCGAAGAGCCGTGCTCCGGCGGGACGAGTATCTCTGCCGGGAGTGCCGGCGGTACGGCAAAACGACACCGGCCACAACGGTGCATCATATCTATCCGGCGGAGCAGTACCCGCAGTGGTGGATGATGAACTGGAACCTGCTAAGTTTATGTGGGTCATGCCATGATAAGATGCACGACCGGAACAGCGGTGCGCTGACGGCGCTCGGACGCGAGTGGATGGTGAGAACATCCCCCCCTGCTAATGATTGAAAAAGCAAAGTCCCAGGGACCGGGGAGGGGAGCCTTTTCCAATAGAGCGACGGCCGGAAATGTTTTTGGGAGGTGGTGGGGTGGCGAAGGTAGCATCTAAAGAAGCAATTAAGCGTGCAACAGTTCGCGATATGAAGCGGCTGGGCGTACACAAACCAGAGTATAACCGGCTGGTCGACATCTATGCCGGCCTCGTCCACCAGTATCTAGTTGCCCTAGCTGATTTCGAGATGGACGGCTATCAGTACGAAACTGCGACCGCGGCCGGCGGCACCAAAAAGTCCGCAATTGTGGGCACACTCGAAAACCTGCGCAAAGACATACTCCAATATAGTGACCGGCTCTGCCTAAATCCTAAGTCTCTGGAGACAGTCACTACCGAGAGCGCCGGCAAGTCAAAACTGGCCAGCGCTTTGAATGAGCTAGGGGCCAAGTGAACAAAAACCATGCCGAGGTAATGGAATATGTCGGCAGCATATTGGCTGGCAAGAAGCCGGCCTGCCAGGAACTCATCCAGGCCTGCCGGCGCTTCAAAGCGGACCTGGATAACCCGGAATATGAACTGAGGCCCAAGGATCCCGAGTTTGTGATCGGCATCATCGAAAAAACTTTCGTCCATGACCAGGGTGAGCGACTGGACGGCGCACCACTTAGAGATGAGCCGTTTTTGCTTGAGCCATGGCAGAAGTTCATAATCTACAACCTGGTCGGACTATACCTGAAGGGCACTAGGATCCGCAAATACAAAGAAGCGTTCATCTACATTCCACGGAAGAACGGCAAGACTCGCCTGATAGCCGCCTTGGCCTGGGCCCTGGCGCTGCTGGAGCGAAAGTCAGGCTCCAAAATTTATATCGTTGGGGCAGCTCTTAGGCAAGCCTTGCAGAGTTTTAGCTTTATTCTCTTTAACATACGGCAGATGGGTGAAGCTGATAATTTCCGTATCCTGGACAACAACCAGGAGCACTCAATCAGCGGGGAGTTGGGCGATGGCAGTATATTCATTGAAGCGCTTGCAGCAAACCCGGATAAACAAGACAGCCTTAACAGTAACATTCAGATCTTAGATGAACTACATGCCTACAAAAACGCAACGCAATATAACGTGATTAAAGAGTCCGGGAAGGCATATTCAAATAAGCTGTGTTTAGGAATTACCACAGCCGGCGACAACATGAACTCATTTTGTTACAACCGGCTAAAATATTGCCAGAAAATCCTTGACGGAACCGTAAAGGATGAACAATACTTCGTGTTCATTACGAAAGCGGATGAGGCCGAGGATGGTGATGTTGACTACACCAGCGCCGCCGAACATGAGAAAGCCAATCCGAACTACGGAGTGACCATCCGGCCGGAGGACATCATGAACGACGCGCTGCAGGCCCAGAACGACCCGCAGCAGCGAAAAGACTTCCTGGCCAAGAGCCTGAATATTTACACTTCAACCATGAAGGCCTATTTCAATATCGAAGAGTTCCGGGCTTCAGACAAGAAGTACAGCTGGACCCTGGAGGAACTGGCGAGGCTCCCGGTCAGCTGGTTCGGCGGTGCCGACCTGTCCAAGCTGCACGACCTGTCCGCGGCGGCACTTTACGGTAACTACGGGGGCGTGGATATCGCCATAACCCACGCCTGGTTCCCGGTCGTGGCCGCGGCAAAGAAAGCGGAAGAGGACAACATCCCGCTCTTTGGGTGGAAGGACGACGGCTGGCTGACAATGTGCAACACGCCGACGATCAACATCTCGGATATCGTGAACTGGTTTGTGAAAATGCGAAAGCTCGGCTTCAAAGTTAAGCAGATCGGTTTCGACCGCAAGTTCAGCCGCGAGTTTGTACTGGCCATGAAAAAGGCGGGCTTCCGCATGGTTGACCAGCCGCAGTATTACTACAAAAAGTCGGAGGGGTTCCGGCGGATTGAGAAGTCCGCGAAAGACGGCAACCTCTACTATCTGCACAGTCAGGCGTTTGAATACTGCGTCCAGAATGTGCATGGCATTGAGAAGACGGATGACATGATCCTGTATGAAAAGGTGATGCCGACGCAGCGGATAGATGTTTTCGACGCGGCGGTGTTCGCGGCGGTCCAGATGCTGGAGGACCTCGAAAAAGCCAGCAATGCCAGCAAATGGCTCAAGGGATAGGTGGTGAGACAGTGGGACTTTTGGATATATTCCGGCCAAAACGGCAGAAGCGTGAGGCCTGGCTGCTTTCCAGCGACGCTTACGAAACGCTCTGCATCACGGGTTACACGCGATTATCGGATAACCCAGAGGTCAGGACGGCAGTACACAGGATCGCGGACCTGATCTCCAGCATGACTATCCACCTGATGGAGAACACGGAGGACGGCGACGTCCGGCTCAAGAATGAGCTTTCCCACAAGGTGGACATCAACCCTTATTCCCTGATGACCCGCAAGGCCTGGGTATACTGGATCGTCTATACGCTGCTCCTTGACGGGAAGGGAAACAGCGTGGTGTATCCCAAGCTGACGGCCGACGGCTTACTGGCGGATCTGATGCCGCTTAGGCCTTCGGGCGTGTCGTTCGTTGATGCCCCTGACGGCTATAATGTTCTTTATCAGGGCGAGACATACAACAATGACGAGGTGCTGCATTTCACCATCAACCCGGATCCGGAGCGGCCCTGGGTCGGCCGCGGCTATCAGGTGGTCCTGAAAGACTTGGTGGACAACCTCCGTCAGGCAGCGAAGACCAAGAAGGGCTTCATGTCGGACAAGTGGAAGCCTCCTCTCATTGTCGCGGTGGACGCCATGACCGAGGAACTGTCCAGCCCAGAGGGGCGTAAAGAAGTTCTTCGGAAGTATGTCGAGGAGACGGAGGGCGGGCAGCCCTGGGTAATTCCCGCGGAGCTGGTGAAAGTGGAGCAGGTGAAGCCGCTTTCCCTGCAGGACCTGGCGCTCAACGACGCGGTACAACTGGATAAGCGGACCGTAGCCGGTATCTTCGGAGTGCCGGCATTTTTATTGGGCGTGGGCGAATTCAAAAAGGACGAGTACAACACCTTCATCCGGTCGACACTCATGCCAATTGCTCAGGCGATCGAGCAGGAACTAACTAAAAAACTGCTTCTCAGTCCGGACTGGTACTTCCGGTTCAACCCCCGGGCTCTGTACGCCTACGACCTCAAGGAACTGTCCGATGTCGGCAGCAATATGTATGTCCGCGGAATTATGACCGGTAACGAGGTCCGGGACTGGCTGGGCATGTCACCAAGAGAAGGGCTGTCTGAGCTGGTCATTCTGGAAAACTACATCCCGCTCGGAATGATCGGCGACCAGAACAAACTGAACGGAGGTGATGCGGATGAATAGGGGCGTCAAACAAATCAGAAGCCTGCAGACTGAGCTGCAGACCCGGGCCGAGCCGGACGGCCAGGAGATGTTCATCGAAGGCTACTTCGCAGTATTCAACCGCGAGACGGAACTCTGGCCGGGGGCACATGAAGAGATCGCACCTAATGCCTTTGATGAGACCCTCGGGAACGACATCCGGGCGCTCATCAATCACGACACGACCCTGGTTCTGGGCCGCAACAAGTCCGGGACGCTGGAGCTCAAGGCCGACAGCCACGGGTTATGGGGCCAGGTGAAAATTAACCCGAATGATACTGATGCAGTAAACCTTTATGAGAGGGTTAAACGGGGTGACGTTGATCAGTGCTCCTTCGGCTTCAACATCACATCCGAGGAGACAGACTGGCGGGATGACGGCACGGTGAAATGGACCATCACCGGCATCGACCTCCACGAAGTATCGGTCTGCACGTTCCCGGCCTATGAAGAGACCGGGGTCCAGGCAAGGAAGGCTGAAGTCGAGCAATACCATGAGAGGCAGTTGGAACAGAGGAAAAACAAACTAAAGGAGAGGATCAGAGCATGCTTAAACAGCTGATGCTGATAAAGAAAATCGAGCAGCGCAAAGCGGCGCTGGCCGTCCTGCTCGAACAGGAAACTGCCCTGGCGACCCGGGGCGAGGAACTTGAAGCCGCGATTGAAGAGGCGAAGACGGATGAGGAAATCGCCGCGGTGGAAGAGGGAACGGCCAATCTGGAGAAAGACCAGGCGGAACTTGCAGATAAGAAATCCAAGCTGGAAGGCGAAATCGCCGAACTGGAGAACGAGCTGGAACAACTCAAGAGCAAAGCGCCAAGCAAAGGCACCCTCCCGGCACAGCCGCCGGCGAGGGGACAAGCACAAGGAGGAGAAGTGCGGATGAAAAGAGGATTTTTTGCCGGCATGAATAGGGGCGAGGTTGATGCACTGATTGCCCGTGAAGAAGTAAGGGAATTTTTGCAGAGGACCAGGGAACTCGGGGCGCAAAAGAGGTCTGTTACCGGCGGGGACCTGCTAATCCCTGATGTAATGCTTGGCCTTTTGAGGGACAACATTGCCTTGAGCTCCAAATTAATCACCAAGGTAAACTATAAACCGTTAAAAGGGACAGCCCGTCAAAACGTAACCGGGACAGTGCCGGAAGCGGTCTGGACTGAGATGGTCGGGGCACTCAACGAACTGGAGATTAGCTTTAACCAGGTTGAGGTTGACGGCTACAAGGTAGGCGGGTTTATACCGATTCCCAACTCTACCCTGCAGGATAGTGACATCAACCTGGCTTCGGAAATTATGGCTCAACTTTCAAAGGCGATCGGTGTTGCTCTTGATAAGGCCATCCTCTACGGTTCGGGCACAAAACAGCCGATGGGGATTGTCACGCGATTGGCGCAAGAAAGTAAGCCGGCTGGCTATCCTGCTGATGCCCCGGATTGGAAGGATTTGCGTACTACCCATATGTCAAAAGTAAACACAACCGGAGCGGCTTTAATCGGTAGCATAATCACAGCCTTTGGAGCATGTAAAAATGATTTTTCAGACGGTAGAAAGTTTTTCGCAATGAACAGCGTCACCTATGCGTACCTAGTAAGCACATTGCTGAACTTTAACGCTGCCGGTGCTCTTGCAACAGGCATGAGCAACCAGATGCCAATCTTGGGTGGCGACATTGTAATATTAGACTTCATAAGCGACTACGACATTGTCGGCGGTTACGGAGACTTGTATTTGCTTGTAGAAAGAGAAGGAACCGTATTAGCAGCTTCCGAGCACGTGAAATTTATTGAAGACCAGACAGTGTTCAAGGGGCTTGCTAGATACGACGGCCTACCTGTTATTGCGGAAGGATTTTTCGTAATAAATATCAATAACCAAAATGCTGCTACATCAAAAACCTTCCCCCTTGATACCGCTAACCCGGTTCTTGGCGAATTGACGATTACTTCTACAGCGCACTCTAGCACCGCCGGTTCAAGCGATATTACTATAGATGGCGAACAAGAGTTCGGTACATTCTTCGGCTATAAGATAGGAACCAAGGCGGCAAAAGTTGAGTATGGAACATACCATACCGGATTTACACCAATAACCTTCACGGCCGGGGCTGCAACTATAGCAGATCTTGCTGATGACGATGACGGCAAGATTTTGACTGTGGTTGAATTCTACTACGGAATCGCGATTGCTGCCGGCACAGCTACGCTCAAAGTCAAGAAAACCACTTCTTAGGCGGTGAAGAAATGGACGCTGCAACAGTCGTCAGCTTAGTCAAGGAGCGATTGGGCATCAAATCGAGCGTTCGCGATACCTACCTGACGGCCATCGTTGACGGCGTGCTGGAAGAACTTGAGGATGAGAAGGGGTTGGCCATCGACTTGGCCAACCCCTATCAACTCATATTCGCCGTCGACTACGCCACCTGGCGCTACCAGAGCCGGGACAGCGATGCCGGCATGCCGAGGCACCTGCAGTATCGCCTGCACAATCTTTATCTCCATCTGGGGGCGAAACCTGATGACTTATGACCACGAGTTGACTTTAATCAATCAAACATATAACGTCGACGAGGTTGGCAATCAAATTCCGATTGAAACCGAAAAAGTTATCTTGTGCGGTTTGAAATCGGTCGGCCGGAACGAGTTCTACAGCGCCGCGGCCACCGGTCTGCGCCCGGAGTTGGTGTTCGTTGTTCATGGTTATGAGTACAGCGGCGAAAGGGCGGTCGTTTTCGACGGCGTCCGCTACCGGGTCATCCGGACATACGCCTCCGACTTTGAAGAGATGGAATTGATCTGCGAGAGGGTGGCCACCGATGGCTAACATCAGCGTTGATGAACTCGCGGCGGAGATTGCCCGGGAGCTTGCGCAATTCTCGCAGGAAGTGGTCGAGAAAGTTAATGTCAGCAGCGAGCGGGTCGGCAAGGCGGCCGTAAAACGGCTCAAGGAGATATCGCCGAGGAGGTTTGGCAATTACGCAAAATCATGGGCGATGGCTACGGAGCCGGCAGTAGGGCAGCCGCATCGGCGCATTGTCTATGTCAAGGCCCCGCACTACCGGCTGACGCATCTCTTGGAGCATGGCCATGCGAAGGTCGGCGGCGGCCGAGTTGCAGGCCGGCCGCACATTCGTCCGGCGGAGGAAGCAGTCATCCAGGAATTCGTGGCCGAGGTGGAGGAGGCGATAGAGCGTGGATGAGGAAACGCTGAAAACTCTATTGGATACAACTGGCCTGTCGGTGGCCTATCATCACTTCAAATCGCCTCCGTCGCCGCCGTACATTGTGTATCTGTTCAGCCATTCCGAGAACTTTGGGGCCGATGACAAAGTCTACCGGCAGGTGCCGAACTACCAAGTGGAGCTTTACACGAAAAGCAAGGACCCGTCCGCCGAGGCCCTCATTGAGGACCTGCTGGACGCCAATGACATCTACTGGGAGAAATCGGAGACGTACATCGAGAGCGAGGGCCTGTATCAGGTCCTCTATGAGATTTGAGGAGGAGTGAAGACGGTGAATAAGATAAAATTCGGCCTCAAGAATGTGCACTACGCCGTCGTGACCGAAGCCGCCGGCGTGGCGGCGTATGGAACGCCAATTCATGTCCCTGGGGCCGTGAATTTAACGCTTGACGCGGCGGGGGAGAGCGTCCAGTTTTATGCGGACGATTCCGTATACTATGAGGAAAACACCAACAATGGCTATGAGGGCAGCTTGGAGATGGCGCTCATCCCCGATGCGTTCCGCGTGGACGTCCTGGGCGATGAGATTGATACTAACGGCGTACTCGTAGAAAACGCCGACGCCAAACCAAAGAAATTCGCGATGATGTTCGAGTTCGACGGTGACGCGAAAAAGACCCGGCACGTGCTTTACAGTGTACTTCCGACCAGGCCAAGCGTTGCCGGCGCAACAAAGACCGGAACGAAAACGCCACAGACAGAGACAATGAATATTGCCGCTCGCCCGGCGATTGACACCAAGGACGTGAAGGCCAAAGTAAAACAGGGTGATGCCGCGTATGATGATTTCTACACCGCTGTATACCTCAAGAACGCTCCGACCAACACCGTTGCTTCCGATACGGAAATCTTCAGTAAGCAGGCTCCGGCCGATATAGAAATCGACTGCACTTCCACCGATGCCCAGAACGCGGTTAAGAACGTGCTGCTTGGCGGTGTGCCGATTGCCGGCACGAAACTGACCGTGACCGGCGTGGATGTCACCATCGACCAGAGCGTATTCACCGGCCTGGATAACGGCAACTACCTGGTGGTGGTCGAGTTCCTGCGTGGCAATGCGGTGACTGTGACCGTGACCGTGACGGCTTAGGGGTGACAATATGGAGAAAATATTGACCATTGACGGGCGCCAGGTGACTTTCAAAAGTACCGGCGCCCTTCTCCTTCGCTACAAGGCACAGTTCGGACGGGATGCCTTGCAGGACATTATGCGCCTTTATGATGCGGTTGATGAAAATGGGCGGCTGAAGGATTTATCCGCTCTTGACCTGGAAGTATTCTACAACCTCATCTGGACGATGGCCAAGACGGCGGACCCGTCCATCCCGCCGCCGATGGAATGGCTGGACACATTCGGCGAGTTTCCACTGGTGGAGATAATCCCGGAGCTGATGGGCATGATCCTTTCCAATTTCACTCCCACGGTCGAAGGTAAAAAAAAATAGAGGATAACGGCGAGCCGATAGACCTGACGACGGAACTGCTGCTGCTCCGGGCCATCCAGCGCGGCCTGACGGTGAGTGATTTCGAGCACTTGACAATCGGGATGATTTTCGGCTATATCGTGACCTATAACAACGAGCACTCGGACGAGGAAGATATTATGCGGACTGCGACCCAGAGCGACTTTGACCGGTTCTAGGGGGTGAAGTCATGGCTGGCAAGATAAAGGGAATCACAATAGAAATCGGCGGCGACACCCAAAAGCTGAACAAGGCCTTGGAGGGTGTCAACAAGCAGTCGCGGGACATTCAGTCCGAACTCCGGCAGGTTGAGCGTCTCCTCAAGCTCGATCCCAAGAACACGGAACTGCTTACCCAGAAGCAAAAACTCTTGGGTGAGGCTGTATCCACCGCAAAGAGCAAGCTTGACACCCTTAAAGAGGCGCAGCGCCAGGTAGAGGAACAGTTCAAGCGCGGGGAAATCGGGGAGGAACAGTACCGCGCTTTGCAGCGCGAAGTCATCCAGGCCGAACAGAACCTGAAGAAGTTTGAAAAGCAACTGCGCGAGACCGGCTTGACGGCAGAGAAAGTAGGGCAGACACTACAAGACTCAGGCAAAAAGATGACCGACATGGGCAAGGATTTGTCCATGAAATTGACTGCCCCTATTGTTGCCGCTGGCGCCGCGGCGTTTAAGTTCGGCGCTGATTTGGAGGACGCTATCGGCGCGACTGATCAAATTTTCAAGGCGCAGTCGCAAGAGATACAAGAATGGGCGGATAGCCTTGAAAGCTACTATGGGATCGCCGAGAGCGAGGCTCTTGAATATGCCAATATGATGGGTTCTATGCTGCAAAATATCGGCGGCCTAACGGAAGAACAAGCAGCCAAGCAGGCTCAAACTTTGATTGAACTTGCCGGTGATCTCACCGCCATGTTCGGCGGCACGACCGCAGACGCCGTCCGGGCACTGACCGGTGCGCTCAAAGGCAACAACACTATGTTGGATAACTACGGCATGGCCGTAAACGACGCGCTCATAAAGACCAAGGCCTTTGAGATGGGTATCTACTCCGGCAAAGGCGAAATGGACCTCGCCACCAAACAAGCCGCAACGCTTGCCCTTATCATGGAGCAGACAGGAGCGGCGCAGGGGCAGGCAGCCCGGGAAGCTGAGGGTGCATCCGGCACGATGCGCGCTCTTGCGACAGAACTAAAGAATGTCTCAGGCGAACTCGGGCAAGTGCTTATTCCTATCGTAACACCATTTATTGCAATGCTGAGAGACATGGTTAAACAGTTTAAAGAATTATCGCCCGAAACGCAAAGAACCATCGTCATCATTGCCGGACTGGCGGCCGCCATAGGTCCGCTATTGATTGTTCTGGGTACGTTGTCAAGCAGCATCGGCTCCATTATCAAGGTCGGGGGGAGCCTCGCCAAGCTGTTTGGCGAGGGCGGGGCGATAATGAAAATCTTCGGCTCGGGCGGACTGTTGGCGAAGGCCTTCGCGTTTATGACCAGCCCGATTGGGCTTACGATCGCCGCAGTCGCAGCTTTGATTGCCATCGGTGTCCTGCTTTACAAGAATTGGGATGAAATCAGTGCCAAGCTCAAGGAACTGTGGGAAGGCATCAAGGAGGCCGCCAGCAACATCTGGAACGGAATAGTCGATACCGTAAAGGGTGCGGTCAACAGTGTCATAGGGTTCGTTAATAAATTTATCCAGGCCCTGAACAAAATCCGCATCAAAGTGCCGGAGGTCGAAATTCCGCTGGTCGGAAAGGTCGGCGGGTGGGAGATCGGCCTGCCGAAAATCAGAGAGATCCCGCTGCTCGGCAGTGGCGGCATAATCACGCGCCCGACGCTCGCCATGCTGGGCGAGGCCGGTCCGGAGGCGGTAGTGCCGCTTAATCGGATGGGGCCGCAGACGGTAAATATTTATGTGGAGATGGATAGCCGGATAATGGCCGCCGCAATCGGGCAGCCGTTGGTTGACGAAATACGTGTCAGGACCGGTATGCGGATTTAGGGGGTGGCTGGAGTGCTGGAGTTATATATCGCCGGTACGCGCGAAAAATATATCCCGCAGAGTCTGAGTATCACCGACGCCATCGGCGAGCGGACCACGTGCCAATTTCAGATCATCGATGTATACGGGGCGAAGGAATTCCGGCGCGGCCAACCGTTTGAGATACGAGACAATGCCGACGTAATTGCCGCGGGGGTAATCGATTCCACTTCGTTTGTGCGACGAGCGGGCGGCCAGCGCCTGCATACCGTTTTCTGCGTCGATTGGCATTATCTCGCTGATAAGCGCATCGCCGCCAAAGCATACGAGGACACCCCTGCCGGCGATATTGTTAAAGACCTAATCGATACCTACCTCGCAGCTGAGGGCATCACCTATACTGCGGAATCCATCCAAAACGGTCCGGTAATTACCGAAGCCGTTTTTAATTATGTTCCAGTATCACGGACGCTGGAATCACTAGCGGAAAAAGCCGGGTTTATTTGGTATATCGAGATCGATAAGGTGCTGCACTTCGTCGATAAGGCCACCTACGCCGCGCCCTGGGCGGCTACTGCGTCCGACATGATTAGGGGGACCATCAGTTACGAGCGTAGCAGCCCGCAGTATCGAAACCGGCAATACATTCGGGGCGGGCGGGACATCACTGACCCGCAGACCGAAACAAAGGTGGGCGATGGGGAAAGTCGGGCGTTCGTGGTCGGTTATCCAATAGCGAAAGTTCCGACAGTCGAGGTCAGTATTTCCGGCGGGGCCTATGCGGTTCAGACAGTCGGTATTCGCGGTCTGGAAGAAAATAAGAATTGGTACTGGAACAAGGGGAGCAACACTGTCAACCAGGATGATGCCGGGACAGTCCTGACGGCATCGGACAAAGTCCGCATCACCTACCAAGGCGAGTTTGACGTCATCATCCTCTCGCAAAACAACGACGCCATTACTGCCCGGCAGGCCATCGAAGGAGGCGGTAGCGGTATCGTTGAGGACGTCTTCGATGACATGAATATCAGCTCCCGCGAGGCTGGCTTTGAGATTGCAGCGCAAAAACTGAGCAAATACTCGGTAGAGGGCAGCCGATTTAGGTTCCGCACTACCCGTCCCGGCCTGGCTCCAGGGCAACTGTTGAGCATCACTCATGCCGGATACGGCCTATCTACCGAAGAAATGCTTATCGAGCAGGTAGCAATCAGCACTGACGGCATTCTCACTTACTATGACATCACCGCCATTCAGGGGCCGGAGGTCGGCTCTTGGGTGAAATTGTTTGCCGCGATGGCGACCCGTGGTGAAGCATTCGTTGTCCGAGAGAATATCCGGGAGGACCAGATCCTCACCACCATGTCTGACTTTTCAAAGGACTGGACCGAAGCGGAGCAGCCGAACATCTTCCGGCAGGTGCGGCCATCTGCGGCACTCTTCCCCGGTGTCAGCACCTTCCCGGCCTTTGCAGCCAATGACCGGGTGAAGTACCTCGTTTTCTATAACGGCGGCGTCGAACTCTTCCGGAAGGCTATCACACAGCAGACCGGCGAGGACACGGATGAAATCCTGAGCGTCACCTACATTGCCCCGTTTGAGGCCAATGGAACAATTACTCACGCCGGCTGGATTGGCGGCTATAAAGCGACTGCAACGGCCGGAACAGGTGTTCAGGTTGACCTGCAAGCGTACCTAAAAGAGAAAACACCGCTTGAAGCCTTGCAGATAAATAAAACCGACCGGAGGTGGGCATAGTGGCATATACGAAGACAGTCTGGACCAGCGAGACCGACATCACCCCCGCACGGCTGGACCACCTCGAAACGCAGTATGACGAAGCGGTTGCCTACATCGACGCAAACCTCAGGACTGACACAAGCAAGGAACTGCGAGTACAAGTGGCGGCTGCCGCCCCAGTTCATGCCGCGGGGAAAATCTATTACAACTCCACCACCGGCGTATTCGCTGGTTCTGATGGATCCGCCTGGATATCGATGTCGGAGGGTGATTAAATGGCATACACAAAGACCAATTGGACCGAGGCGACGGCTATCACCACGGCCAGGCTGAACAAGATGGAAACCCAGTACGATGAGGCAGCCGGTTACGCCGATGCCAAACGGGCCGACGCTGATGAAATCCTAAAATGCGAGATTGTCGCCACTCTCCCTACCGCCGCTCAGGCTCATGCTGGCCGGATTATATTCAACCTAGAGGATGGGCAATTTTACGGCGGGACCGGGGTGAACTGGGTGCCGATTGGTGCCGGCGGGATCGAATTCCCGGGACAGACCGAAGTAGAAGCGAAGCTGGGCGATAATGTGAGCAAGCATGACCTGGTCATACGTAAGTTAACCGCGACCCCAGTCGCTGACCCTTCAACGCTGCCCGGAGGTACTGGCCAAGGAGTGGCCATAGCTGTCACAAATGATGGCACATTTATAGCGGTTGCTCACAACGGAACTCCGTATATAACAATATATCGGCTCGAAAATGATGTCCTGTCCAAAATCTCAGATCCTAGCACCCTGCATACTGGAACCGCATTTGGGGTAGCATTTTCACCGAGTGGGACGTACTTGGCGGTCGCACATTTAACAACTCCTTTTATCACCATCTACAAACGCAGTGGCAGTACCTTCACAAAGCTACCCAACCCTGCTTCTCTACCCGCAGGGGCCGGGCAGGGGATAGCATTTTCGCCGGACGAAACTTATCTGGTGATAGGACACGCGTCAGCGCCTTACATCACTATTTACAAGCGAAGCGATGATACCTTCACAAAATTGCCCAATCCAGAGGCGTTGCCCACAGGAACTGGATACGGGGTTGGCTTCTCTCGCAGTGGGGTTTATTTGGTGATAGGACACGCGTCAGCGCCTTACATCACTATTTATAAGCGAAGCGGTGATACATTCACAAAGCTGCCTAATCCAGAGGCGTTGCCGAGCAACGAATGCAGAGGGGTATTGTTTACACGTGATGATACGATGCTGATAGTAGGGACAGGGTGGGCGGACAAGGGTCTGATCGTATATCAGCGTAGCGGGGATGTATTTACTAAACTAGACAATGGAGCTATTATCCCCAACGCCCTTTCTTTGTCTATAGCCTCGGGGATGGCATCAATTGGCGAATATTTAATCGTAACTCAAAGAACGTCTTCTTCGTACCCTCCCCTAAGAGTGTTTAAGTACGACGGTAATGCCTATCGATATATAAACGAACTGGACGATGAGATATTAACGGCCTGTTATGACGTTAAAGCGACTGATGATGGGTCGCTTTTGGCTGCTGCTTTTTCGGACCCTCCGCATGTGCGCGTTTACAAAGATATCGGGGAAGCTGTATTCTTGAGCGGAGGAGACTTCGGAGACATAATGGGCGTCAGTGGCGCCGGCTATGCTATGGAGTCCGGCTCGGCGGGAGAAGTGAAGAGGGTAATGATGCTCTGGAAATAAAAAAAGCTGCGGCGGTCGCAGCTCAGTAAAACTTCCGAACATTCTCGGCGACTTCCAACAAGCGGTCGCTGAGGATAGTGTACCTTTCTTGACGGAATTTATCAATATGCGAAACAGCCCCGAACGCGGGGTTTTGTTGTTGGGGGTGAAATGGTGGGGAAAGTGCAGCTCCCGCCCGGCGTTCAACTCTCTCCGGATGACCGGCGGAATTTCACCGTCGGCATGTTTGCCAAGGCGCCGGCAGCGTTCCCGCGAAAGTTTAGCCTGGCCCCGCTCGTGAAAACCAAAGACCAGAAGATGGTGAGCGCCTGTGTTGCGGGCGCTTTAGCTATGCTTCTGGAGTACCAGCTGATGCAACTCGGTGTCTATGTCAACCTCTCAATGGCCTACGGTTACGCAAACCGGGAAGAGGACGACTGGCAGGGGTCGGGGATGGTCCCGCACGAAGCCCTGAAGCTGTTCCAGAAGGATGGCTGCTGCCTGGAAGAGATGTTTCCTGGTATTGCTGATTACAGCTTCCTAAAGAGTAGAATCACGCCAGAGATGCGGGCAAACGCCCTTCAGTACCGAATCGGCCCCTACTACCGAGTTTATACGCCGGCGGAAATCAAGACGGCTATTATGACCTTCATGTGTCCGGTGCTTGTGGTCATCCCCATCAGTTGGGAGTTCATGGCCTACCAGGGAGGGAAAATGCCGCTCCCAGTGTTCAAAGAAGGCGAGAAGAAGGACTACCATGCGGTGCTTTATATCGGCTGGGATGATGATACTCAGGACTGGGAGATACAGCACAGCTGGCCATATTGGGACGGCGACGGGGTAGGTAAGTTGCCGTACGGCTATCCCTGGCCGGAAGCGTGGGGTGTGGCGCATTTCACGGATCCGGTGTCGCGCAAGCCGGCAGAGCGGATTGAACTGTTCGCCGGGCAAAAGCGGATGCGAGTGAACGGAAAGGAACTCATGCTTGACAGTGTGCCGCGTCTTGTAGATGGGCGATTGCAGTTCCCACTGCGGCATCCGTTCGAGGCGGCCGGGTACTATGTCGAGTGGATCGAGGCGGAGCAAAAAATGATGGCACTGCGACAATCTTAAATTGCCGAGGGGCGGTGGATGGTGATGAGCGGACATGAGCAGGCGCCGGCATGGGCGCTGGAGCTGCGGGAAAGAATGGTTCGGGTTGAAACGAAGCTTGATTATATCGGCAAGGCAAATGACACGGCTAACGAGGCGAAGGCGACTGCGGACAGTTGCGCCAAAAGCATTTGTGAAATCAAGTCAAGCCTTACTTGGTCGTGGCGAGCCATCGCTGGTGCGCTTATCACCGGCGCTATTGCTGCTTGGATGCAGTTGAAGGGAGGAAACTGAGGGTGAATGAACTCTATTCCTGGGATACAATTGGGACCCTGGCTGGAGCGGCCATGATCACCTATCTCATCGTTGCGTATACTAAGGAACTGCGTTGGGTGTCACGGATGCGGACTGACCTCTATGCGGTCCTTGCGGCCACGGTAGTCTTACTGTGCGCCCTGGGGGCCCGGGGGCAACTCGCCGGATGGGCGCCGTGGGTCCTCTGCTTTTTCAACGGCTTCCTGGTGGCAGCGGCTGCTGGAAAGGTTAACGATAAAGCAATTACCGAGTATGAACGGAAGCTGGTCGAGCCGCTGCCGCCGGATGATGGCCAGGCTGTAATTAACACTCCGCCGCCCGAGACCGGCAGCCTGGGCAATACGGACGGGATGTGACGGCATGGAAGGTAACATTATCCTGAAGCCGCCGCAAATACGGCAGGTCATCATCCCGTCCGGCCGTGGAAATCGACCCGGGCCTTGGCCAGGTGGAGACTACGACTTCGTGACTGTCCATGAGACGGACAATGAGGCAGCTACGGCCACCGCTGCAATGCACGCACAATACCTGCTTGGAGACGAGGCAGCCGGGAAGCCGGTGAGCTGGCATTTTACCTGCGACGATACGGAAGTCATCCAGCATCTCCCACTGACCGAGCACGGTTGGCACGCCGGCGACGGTCCGAAAGGCCCAGGCAACCTCCGGTCCGTCGGCGTCGAAGTCTGCGTGAACAAGGGCGGTAATTTATTTTTAGCCTACCTTCTCGCGGCCTGGATTATCGCCGGTCTATTGAAGTGCCGGGGCCTGAATCTGGATCGGCTCCGGACACATAACTGGTGGAGCGGAAAGGACTGCCCGCGGCGGCTCCGTGCGAATAAGGCCGGCCCGATGGGCTGGGAATGGTTCATGGGTATGGTCTGGCTGCAGATGAGTGGCCAGTCTGGCGATGCTGAGCAGCTGCGCCGGCAAGTGGCTGAGTTGCAAGGCAGGCTGCAGCAAATCCGGGTTCTGACTACGAGTGAATAACCGCCCTTTGCGGGCGGTTTTTTTGTTGCAAAAAATATTTTGAAATTTTCAAAAAATGTGTAAAAAAGGCTTGACTGTGGAGCACATAAGTGCTACAATTATAATCAGAAAGAGGAAAACGAAAGGGGAGTTAGAAAATGGCGAAATACAATATCAACTACAGCTGCGGACATAAAGGGACGGTCGGACTGGTCGGCAAGTATAGCGAAAGAGAGCGCAAAATAGAATGGATGGAACAAGGAGTTTGCCCCGATTGCTACAAAGCCCAACAGGAAGCCAAGAGAGCGGCCGAGAACAAAGCCGCCGCCGTAGCTGCTGCCGATGCCGGGCTACCCGCCCTCAAGGGCAGCGAGAAGCAAATCAACTGGGCGAACAGCATCCGCGCCGACCTCATCACCGGCCTGGAGAAAATCCGGGCGCTGGCAATCGAAGCCAACCAGCCACAGGCGATTGTCGGCACCATCGACGCCATCATTAACAACGGCAGCGCTAAATTTTGGATTGATAACCGTGGATATACCCCGAAGCAAATTGTAACGATGGAGGTGAAGAAGAATGGCTAAAGGCGCGTACATCCGCTGCCGAGTCAGTCAAGAATTAAAAGACCGCTTCACAAAATGCATAGCTAAAGACGGCCTGAGTGAAACCGACTGGATAATGAGCAGAGTAATCCCCTATATCGAAAAGAAGGAGGCTAAAAAAATGACAGCCAGAGAATTTCTCGCCTTTGCCGGAGTCGAAGAGACCGAAGAGAACCTGTACCGCCTCACGCAGTACATTGATAGCGAAGTTGATTTCTCTCAGTTCCCCGATGCCTCTGTAAACGGCTTGGGGGACGATGCGGAAGAGCCCGCCCGCTTCCAGGAGTACCTGGAGCGACACGGCGCATTGAACGAGGAGGAATGAAAATGAAAAAATTGTATTATTCCAATGCCGCGCCCAGATACAATCATGGCTGCCAGGACAGTGCTACCTGGCAGGACAATGGCGACGGCACAGCCACCTGCCTTGAGGCCACATCCTGCCACAGTTGCTGGCAGGTAGGCCATGACTATGACCATATCTACGCCGAGGTAGGCGAGGTTCGTCCAATCGACGCCTTGCCCGACCTCGAAGATTAAGCCTAAAAGGGAGGAAATGAAATGAAAAAATGTATTGAATGTCAATTTTGCCACTACTGTGGCCCGGAACAGCTTTCTGGCTACTATTGCCAGGGAGCCGAGTTCCACATGTCCCGCTTTGAGGCCGATGGCGGCCACGATGTTTCCGATTGCGAGGGCTATCGCAGTCGGGACACCTCGCCCGACCTCGAAGATTAAGCCCGAGAGGGCTTTTTTCTTTTTGGCAGGATTTTCTAAGATTTCGTTGCAAAAACGAAATTTTTTTTGAATTAATAGTTGCGCGGGCGTAACGGGTATGCTATACTTATGTTGCGCGAACGAAACCGCGAGCAAAGCAAAGGAGTGCAAAAAATGCTTGTGTTAAACCGAGAATATTTCGAAAAGCTGCAAGAGCAGAAAGGGCTAAATGATAGTGAACTGGCAGCGGAGATGGGAATTAATCGCGTGCAGCTGTGGAGGGTGAAGGAGGGGCGTAACCAGCCCGGCCGGAGCTTTATTGCGGGCGCGTTGAAGGTATTCCCGGAAGCAAAGTTTAATGAGTTATTTTTTTTGGTAGATGAATTGCGAGAGCGCAATATATCTACCTCATAATTACACCTCCGCAATTCTACGCAGAGCAAACAAAGGAGGCGATGCCATGTGAAGCTCACCGTAGAGCAGGCCGCAGCCATTATGGGAGTGACGGCGCAGCACTTGCGTATCGGGCTCCAGCAGCAGCGATACCCTTTCGGGGCGGCGGTGCGTATGTCGCGGCGTTGGAGTTACTATATCAACTCCGCGCGCTTCGAGAAGTACATGCGCGGAGAAGAGCTCGCGCCCGCAAACCTTGAGAGAGAGGGGGTGGGACTGTGAATCAGGAGTTCGACCGGCTAAGCCGCGCCGGCAGCGCCTACTTGTGGAGCCTCGTCATCGCCAACGCTCTCTGTGTTGTCAGCGCGATCACCATCTTATACGGGATATATGCGCTGGCAAGAGCCACGGCCAGCCTCATTCCATGAAGAAAGGGGGGAGCAAAATGGAAGCAATCAATATCCCTGCCGAGCGATTATCCAAAGCTGAGATGCTGTCCATCCTTGAGCACCTGCGGAGTGATAGCCAGTACCCAGTTATGCGGGAGGTCGCCGCAAAGGCGCTGACATTCTTCGACCGGCATTGCCCCGGCTGCGGAGTGAAATTCCGGCGGCGCTCGCGGATCGTGCGGGTGTTCGAGGAAGGTGACGAGTTCGATATCGTCACCTATATCTGCCGAAGCTGCGGGACGGTGTTTCGGAAATACGAGGATAAGCGGGGCGGTAACGTGGTCCAGCTTTACCCGGAGAGAAAGGGGGATGTTCAATGATAAGGCGAGATTGCCCTAAGTGTGGCAAGGTCTGGTACTCCGCTATGACGGGCCCATGGCCGTGCGATGACTGCGGGACGATGCTGGGGCCGGAGAATGAGCGGCCGACGAAAGAAAATACGGCCTCTGCAAAGGCCGCAAACTGAAGCCACGGGATCAATATGGCTACCCACATAATACCACATCGAACACACCCTGCGCAAGTGCGCCATGCACCACCGGCGCATACTTTTACACCTCAATTCACTGCCAAATAATGGACATATTGGCAAGGCGGAGGAAAATACCATGAGCTTCATCGAGTTTTTCCCGTACTACATGGCTGGAATATGGACAATCATTAAAATCGCTGTTGCGTCGTTTGCCTTGGCCTGCATGATAATGCTTACGCTCGTCCTGGCCGGCGCGACGCTGAGGAGGGCGCTTAGATGAACCTGACTGATATGGACATCAATGCTATTGAAGAGAAGATCGCAGATGTGGCCTGCAAAATTGGAAACTGCAAGCGCGAAATCCGGGTCGGCGACGCCGCGCGGAAGCAGTGTGTTGAGCTGCGGAACCAGCTCGATATCTTAGTCGCGGCTTATGCGGCCAAGAGGAGCGGCTCGAAATGAGAGCGCTCGCGCTGGATGAGGACCGGCTGCTACTCCAGTGTCACTACACGGATCGGGAAATCGCAAAGTCGATTCCCGGGCGGCGGTGGGACCCGCGACGCAGGTGTTGGGTCTACCCGCTCCAGGCGTACACCGCCATCAGACAGGCCTTCCCGATCATCCGGGTGCCGGCCGAAGTCCAGAAAGCTGCGCTGCAGGCGATGGAACAGGAGGCCGCCATCACCGCGACCCAAGCGGCTGGCTGGGAAAATGCGGAGCCAGTTGAACCGATGCCGCTCCGCACCAAACCATATAAGCATCAGATTTACGCCTTCAATCTTGCCATGCAGCTCCCGCACTTCGCCGCTTTCTGCGAAATGGGGACGGGCAAGACTCTGGTCGCCATCGCGGCGGCCGGCCGGCGGTATCTCCGCGGCGAGGTGAGGCGGCTCCTGATTATCTGCCCGGCCAGCGTGATGCCGGTCTGGAGGCAGGAATTCGAGATCCACGCCGACTTCCCGCACCGGGTGGAAGTACTGGACGGCCCGATCCGCCGGCGCCGTGATACGCTCGCCGGCTGGGAGGACACGGACGCGCTGCAGGTGGCGGTCCTCAACTACGAAGGTGCACGCGCTATGACCGAAGATCTTATCCGGTGGCAACCGGACATGCTCATATGCGATGAGGCGCATAGGCTGAAAACTCCCGGTAGCAAGCAATCAAAGCAAATCGCCCGGGCGGCCAGGAAAATCCGCTTCCGGATGGTCCTGACCGGGACGCCAATAACTAACAACCCGCTGGATGTATACGGCATATACCGGACGCTTGACCCGAGCATTTTCGGCACTAGCTTTTACGCTTTTCGGAACAGATACGCGCTCATGGGCGGGTACGAAAACCGGCAGGTAATCGGCTACCAGAACCTCGACGAACTGATGGCCAAAATCCACAAAATCGCATTCCGGTGCCGGAAAGAGGACTGCCTGGACCTGCCGGAGATGACGGATGTTTACCGGCACTGCACCTTGGAAAAGAGCGCGCAGGCACTGTATACCCAGATGGCCCGCGAGTCAGTTGCCGAGCTCGAGGCCGGGGAGACGGTGATCGCGGCGAACGTGCTCTCGAAGCTGCTCCGGCTCTCCCAGATTGCCGGCGGTTTCCTGGACGGACAGCCGGTTAGCACGGCCAAGCTGCACCTGCTAGGCGACATCCTGGACGACCTGGATGGGCAGAAAGCAGTCATCTTCGTCCGGTTCACGGCGGAGAAGCTGGCCATCGAGCAGCTTCTGGCCAAGCGCGGGATCGATTTTGTGAGCCTCGATGGCAGTACGCCGATGCGATCCCGCGGCGAGCTCGTGCAGCGCTTCCAGGCTGACCCAGACTGTGGGGCGTTTGTGGGGCAGATAGCTGCAGCCGGTACAGGCATCACTCTCCATGCGGCGAGTGTGGCCATCTTCTACAGCTGCAGCTTCAGCTACGCCGACCTGGACCAGGCGCGAAGCCGCCTGCATCGGTCCGGTCAACGGAACCCGGTGACGAACATTTTCCTGACCTGTCAAGATACGGTCGATGAGAAAATTCTGGCGGCACTGCAGCAGAAACGCTCAGTCGCCGACCAGATAGTCGACAACTGGCGGCAATATTTCAACGGAAAGGATGAGGGTGATTGAAGAAAAACCCGGGCAGGAAGGAAGGGCGGCAACTTGTTAAGCAGAACAGACGGAAGAAAATCCTGGGACGCAGATATGAAAATAGACGGCGAAAATACGGAGGTGCGGTTTAAGTGTCTTGGGTTTATATAAAGAGCGAGCCCAACCTCTGGACTGTCGGGCACTATGACCCAGACGGTGGCTGGCATCCAGATAGCGATCACGACAATCGTGAGGACGCCGCCAAGCGGGTGCATTACTTAAACGGCGGTAAGGAGGATGATAATGGATAGTCAGATTTTCGCGCTGGCGGATGACCTGATCAAACTGCGGGATTGGAAACAGTCTCTCGAAGAGCAGCTGAAAACTGCGAACGCCGAAATCGCAGAGACGGAAGCTAAGCTTTCCGATGCGATGGTTAATGAAGAGGTTCCGAACTTCAGCCGGAACGGGAAGCTGTTCTACATCACATCCAGGACCTATGCTTCCCCGGCAGCAGGGCGGAAGGCGGAGCTCTTCGCCTGGCTCCGCGAGAACGGGCTCGGGGACCTGGTGCAGGAGACGGTAGCGGCGAACAGCCTCTCGGCGTGGGTTCGGGAGTACATGGAGGAGAACGACCTGGATGAGCTTCCGGAAGACCTGGGTGAGCTGATCCGGGTATACGAGCGGACTTCGGTAGGCGTCAGGAAGACCAATAAATGAAAGGAGATGTATGAAATGGCTAATAAGGCTTTGGCGGCTGTTCAAGAATTCGAGTTCCCGGCGGTCAGCGACCGCATGGCTGAGGCATATGCGGAAGAGATGGATGGTATCGAATTCAGCTTCGACCGGGTGAAAATCCCGGCCGGTGGCGGGCTCGCGTTCGAAATCCCGGGCGATGACCCGGAGAACCCGGAAACCACCAAGGAGATCATCGGCGTCATCGTAGACCACCACCGTGTGAACGCTTATTGGGAGGATAAATATTCCGGCCAGAATAATCCGCCGGACTGCTCCAGCCTTGATGGGAAAACAGGTGTTAGCCGGGATGGTGGAAATCAGTTGCCCTGCAACAGTTGCCCGTTCAACGCCTGGGGCTCGGATGAGAGCGGCGGGAAGGCCTGCAAGAACATGCGGCGCATCTACATCCTTCGTTCCGGCGAGACGCTCCCGCTGCTGCTGACGCTTCCGCCGACGAGCTTGAAGAACTTCGGTGATTACCTCGCAAAGCGCATCATTG